>NZ_BAAAWO010000001.1:1960082-2613442 GCF_039535115.1 Paeniglutamicibacter sulfureus | reverse complement strand
CAGCGCTGCACGGGGACCTCGTGCGTCTGGGAATGGGGGCGGCAGTTGTATTCGGTGACGATGAACTGCTCCAGGATCCCATCGAGCTGTTCCAGGGTGAGCGCGGGGGTGGTGACAGGGGCGCCGCGGGTCCCGTGCGGGATGTGGCCGGGCAGGTGGGGCAGGAGCTCGGTGGTGATGGTCCCGTAGAAGCGCTCGATCTTCCCGCGCCCCTGCGGGACGCCGACCCTGGAGTGGATAAGACGGATGTGGGTGTCCAGGCAGACTTGGTTGAGGCGTTCGGAGGTGAAATCAGACCCGTGGTCGCTGTAGAGCACCTCGGGCAAGCCATAGATCGGCCAGGTTGGGTTGGTCTTGGTGTTGACGGCCTGGTGCAGGGCCAGCGCGGTTTGTTCCGCCGACGGGGCCCCGGTGAAGAGGGTGTATCCGGCAACGGCGCGGGAATAGTCATCCAACACGACCGTGAGCCACGGCCGCACCGCGGTCCCTTTCCTGCCCAGGACCATGATGTCCAGCAGTGTATGGTCGGCCTGCCACTGCTCGTTGGGGCGGGCAGTGGCGCGGCGGAACACCAACTCGAAGCGATCCCGGTACGCGGCATCCCCTTCTTGCGCAAGCGTGCGAAGTCCCGGGGCGATGGCACCGATGATCGCACGAACACTGGAGTAACTCGGCGGACTGAGTCCGCGGTCGGCCGCGATGTCGCCCACGCGGCGGTGGATGTAGGCGGCGGTGGGTTCGGGGCGCTGAAGGGCCAGTGCCTCGATGGCCTCGATGAGTTCGGCCCGGATCCGCCGGCGCCCGTGATCGGTACGGCGGGTACGCTGCAAACCCCTGGATGTTGGGTCGGCGCGATACTTCGCGGACCAGCGCGCCAGTGTCCGCAGCGGCACCCCCGACTCGGCGGCGATGCGAGTCCAAGGGGCGCCGCCATCATGTTGGCCCAGCAAGGCGAGTTTCTCCGAAACGCTTCGCGGGGCCATCATCGATCACATGCTCTTGATCGAGCCGGCGTCTTGTCCGAGGTGGCGGTAGAGCGTCGCCCGGCTCCACCCGACCAGGCGTGCCGCGTCCTCGGCGGTGCGTCCCCTCAACCGGGCATCCTTCGCGATCGCGAGCTTGTCGGCGATCACCGCAGGGTCCGAGAGCGGCCGGCCGAAACGAGTGCCGCCTTTCCGTGCGGCGGCGATCCCGGCATTGACGCGCTCCACGATCAGCTCGCGCTCATACTCGGCCAGGGAGGCCAGCAGGTTCAGCATCATGCGCCCGGTCGAGGTGGCCGGGTCGATCCCGTCGGAAATGGAGCGGACATTCACGCCGCGTTCACGCAACAGGTTCACGGTGTTCAGCACATCGACCAGGGACCGGCCGAGCCGGTCGACCCGCCAGACCACCACGGTGTCCCCGGCCTCGGCATACTCCAAGAGCTTCTTCATTCCCGGTCGCTCGATCGCGGACCTGCTTCCGGAGGTGACGTCGGCAAACACGTCCCGCTTTTGCACCCCGTCCTTGAGAAGCGCGTCGAGCTGCAACTGCGCATCCTGGCTCGAAGTGCTCACCCGCGTGTATCCCAAATGTCTCACCTGGCCATTTTGGCTCAAAAACCCCTGGATGCCAACCGCGTAAGACGTTTTACGGTAAGACGACTTTCTGGGGCAAATCGCCTCCCGGGACTTCAAGGAGGCCGATCGTCAAAATAGGCGCGGTTCTGGTGTCTCGAAAAGCTTTAGCTTTTCAAGACATTCAAACGCGTCTATTTCGTTCAGGAACCCTCACACGGCTTCCGCGAGGCGGATTGTCTCGGAACTGTGGGCGAGCTCAGCATGGCCATGCGCCGGGTTATCCCCGAGGGGTCCCTTCTGAGCGGAAGTGGACCTGGACCTGGACCTGGACGAGCCCCACACTGTCCGGCCTCTAATGACCAACGAAATCCGTGAGGATCCGATCAACTAGAGCAGGGACTTGAGGAAGGCGGCGTCCTGGGGGTCGAGCATGCCGGCGAAGCGGGTGAGGCAGCGCCGGCGGTCGTTGGTCTCTCCCAGCGTGCGCACCATGTGCGCGGCGGAGAACTGGCACCCGGTGAGCGTGGCACGGTAGGACCATACGCCGCCGATGAGTTCGCGTTCCGCCAGCGCCTTGTCCACCAGGTGGCCCAAGACGGTGGCGACGGTCGTGTATGCGGGTTTCTGGCCTCCCGGCGCCGTGAGCTCCTGCACCATGCCCCGCGTGGTGTGTGCCTGGCGGGTCTTCCAAAGCACGTCCAAAACACGCCGTTCCAGTGCCCCTACTGGGGGCGCCTCCCGGAGCTTGAAGGGTAGTTCGCCGGTGTCTTCAATGGAGGTCGTCATGAATCCATCCTTTCCCGCTCAGCGGCCTGGCGACCGGGTATCGCGCATTGCTGCTGCCCAGACAGTCGGAACACCAGTGCAAGAACAGTCAGCACCATGGCCAGTGCCGCCAGCCAAGGCTGCAACGGCGCGAAATAGGTCATGGCTCCGGAATATCCCAGCGCCAACAGGGCGATCTTGTTGCAGACCGGGCAGCCGATCGCGAACCAGGCCAGTAGACCGCCGGCCATCCCCCAGCGGGAGGTGCGGTCGGTTGGTTCCGCGGTCCCTGGGGTTGCCGGGGCCGCTGGCCGGATGTAGCTGGCGGCCAGCAGGCCGGTCAGGACGGAGGTGGCCAACCAGACGGGGTAGTTCCACGGCACCGGCGGGATGTCCCGGCTGAAGACGTCGTTGGGGATTAGCACCGTGGCGAAACCCAGCAGCAGCGCCATGGCCAGTGCCGAGGCCACTGCCACCGCCCATTGCCGGGAACCCCACCAGCGCAACGCCGCGCCGGCCAGCGGCAGGCGGCGGCGGAAATCGATCAGCAAGCGTTGCGTGCGGCTCATTGTTCCTCCGTGTGCTTGATGTGTGATCCGTCCCGAGAGCGTCCCCGCTTGCCCTTCGGACCGCTTGTCTACTATAAAGAATAGTAGACCTACTATGCAGCATAGTAGCCAATCGAGCCGAAGGCAGCGAAACCGTGCAGCAAATCCCCGAGAACCGCAAGCCCGCACCGGAGCGGGGGGACAAGCCTGGAACACGGCGCAAGGTTCCGTGGCTGTGGGTCGCACCCATTCCCGTGGCCCTGGCCATCGGCCTGCTCATCGGCGCGCAGCTGCCCGTCGGTGACCGGGCGCCGGGCCCGGAAGCGTCGTCCGCCGCAGTCCAAAATCCCGGCTCACAGACCCCCGGGCAGGACACCGACCCACCGGCACCCGCATTTCCCGATGTGGCGCGACTGGAGGCACAGGATCCCACTGCGCTGGGTGATGTGGATGCCCCGGTGGTCATGGTCGCCTTCACCGACTTCCAGTGCCCATACTGCGCGAAGTGGACGGAGGGCACCCTGCCCGAACTGATCACCAAGTACGTCGACCAGGGGAAGTTGCGCATTGAATGGCGTGACCTTGACCTGTTCGGCGACGCCTCCCTGACCGCCGCTCACGCCGCACAGGCCGCGGCCATGCAGGGAAGCTACGTGCCCTTCCATACGCGCATGGCCGAAGGCGGCACCATCGCCCCCGGATCCGCCTACAGCGCGAAGAGCCTCAGGGCCACCGCCGAGGACCTGGGCCTGGACGGGGAGCAGTTCCTGGCCGACATGGACAGCAAACAGGCCAAGGATGCGGTGAAGCGCAACCTAGACGAGGCCCAGGAGCTGGCCGTCATGAGCACCCCGGTATTCCTGATCAACCAGATGCCGTTCGTCGGCGCGCAGCCCCTGGAGAACTTCGTGGCCGCCATTGACGCCGAATTGCAGCAGGCCGAAGCAGGCCAGCAGTAGTGGAAGCCGGACTGGTCTTCGCCTTTGCCGGCGGTGTGCTCGGACTCTTCAGCCCGTGCAACGCCATGCTGCTGCCCGCGTTCTTCGCCCATGCCGCGACCTCCGGGCACCGGCTGCGGGTACTGGGGATCGCGTTCCTAGCCGGCATGCTGGCCACGCTGGTCCCATTGGGCCTGGGCATCGGATGGCTCGGCGGCGTCCTGGTCATCGACCGCCGCCTCCTGCTGGTCGCTGCCGCCTGGGTCATCGTCGCCCTGGGACTCATCCAGATCTTGGGCGGCGGCTTCGACCTGTCCCGCCTGCTACCCTTGCGTACCCGGCGCCGACGCGCCGCGGCAGGCTCGCCGTGGGGGGCGGTGTTGCTTGGGACGGTGGCCGGCGTTGCGGGGTTCTGCACCGGACCGGTGCTGGGGGCAATCCTGACCCTCATCCTGGCCAACGGCAGCGCACTGGGCGGGGGCATGCTGCTGGCCAGCTACGCGCTGGGTATGGTGCTGCCGGTGCTCGGCGTGGCCGCGGCCATGCGCCGCGCCGGCACCTTCCGAACCGGATGGCTGCGCGGACGCACCGTGACTGTGGGCCGGTTCCGCTTCCACACCAACGCGCTGCTGGCAGGAACCGTAACAATCACCGTCGGGATCCTCATGCTCACCACCGGGGGGCTACTCACCATGCCCGACCTGCTCTCCGCTGGCCTGATGGACCGGATCTCCGACGCGGCGTCCCGGATCGATGCCGTGCTCCCGGACTGGGCATGGCCTTCCATGCTGGGAGCGCTGCTATTGGCCTGGTGGATCGGGCTTGTACGCCGAACCCTGCGCACCAAGGACGCGGCCGTGGCCCCTGAATCACTCGAGGAGGCAATCCTTGGGGATAATACCGGGGTTCCCGCGAAGGCCCGACCATGACCTGGCGGTTGCTGCTGCACCTAGCCGGACCGGGCACCGAACCATTCCCGGATGTGGCCACGGCCCTGCAGGTGGCCCGCAATGCGCACGAACGGATGTCCGACACCATCGTGGAAGTCATCGTGCAGGGCCCGTCGGTGTCCCAGTTGGCCGCGGACGGGAAGCACGCCCCCGACATTGCGGCCCTACACGGCATCCCCGGCATTTGCATTACCGCATGCGCGAACAGTCTGCATGCAGCCGGATTGGCCCCGGATGCGCTGGTCGAGGGTGTCGCGGTCGTCCCCGCGGCCATCGCGCATCTGGCCCAACGCCAGCACGACGGCGCTGCATATGTCCGCCTCTGACCCGAGCTTGGCGCACTGCTCCCGTGCAAAAAGACCGTGCCAGTGACCTTCACCAACCAGGGGAGAACCTAGGAGCCTGCTTTTTCGGAGATTTCCTTCAGCGCCGCCTGAAGGCGGCCATCGGCATCGTTGGCGACCTCGCGTGTCGCGTCACCCGGGCTGAGTTGGACCATGGTTTGCGGGTCGATGGCCTCAATGGTGGTTTCCTTGGCATCGGGGGCGCGACGCACCACGACGTTGCACGGGAGCAGCGCGCCCAACTGTGGTTCGGCGGCGATGCCGCGCTGGGCCAATTGCGGGTTGCAGGCCCCGAGGATGATGTAGTTCCCCACGGCGTCCCCGGCTTCCTGGCCCAGCTTCCGGGCGAAGGTCTCCTTCACGTCAATCTCCGTCAGCACGCCGAATCCCTGTTCCGCCAAGGCGCCGCGGGTCCGGTCGACGGCGTCTTGCCATGACAGCGCGACGGTGATGGCGTGGGTGTACGTCATGGTGTTTCCCCTTGGGTTGTCGTGCGGAGGCCGGCCAGGGCGGCTGCGGGTCCCGCCACGGCGGGACTCTCGGTTCCGTGCCCATGCTACGTGTTGGGCCGATCGCGCGGAAGCATTGCCAAGGTATCGCCGGCATGGAAGGGCGGTGAAAGCCGTTGGTGCGTTTCATACATGCGGACCGCGACAACCAGGGACGCGGCTGCGCTGAGGGCGGCGGCCATCCAAATGGCCGCGTGCAGCCCCATGAGGTCGGCAATGATCCCGCCGGCGATGGCACCGACGGCGTATCCGAGGTCGCGCCAGACCCGGTAGACCCCCACGGCCCGTCCCCTCCAAGCGGGATGGGCGACGTCGCCCACGGAGGCCAGCAGCGTGGGGTAGACCATGGCGGTTCCCGCTCCGAGCAATACGGTTCCCGAGGCCCAGGCACCAAAGCCGTCCCCGAGCGCGATGATCGCAAGGGCTCCGGCCTGGACCAGCATGCCGGTGGTGATGAGGTGTTTGCGTCCGATCCGGTCCGAGAGAGCGCCGGTGGCCATTTGGCTGATGCCCCAGACCCCGGGATACAGGGCGAAAAGCAGGCCGATCTGGCCCGTGCTGAGATCCGCGGTGGCGAACAGGAGGGGGAACAGGCCCCAGGAGAGGCCGAAGTTCAGGTTGTTCATCAGGCCGGCCAGGCTTGCCGAGGACAAGGCAGGTTCGCGGAAGCTGGTCAGGGAGAAGATTTGGCGGTTGGATAGTTTGGCGTCCAGGCCATGCCGGGCGGAGGTGCCCCGGGCGGCAATGTTTCCGGCATCCAGGAGGGCATGTGGGTGGGTCTCCCGGACGAAAAGGCCCGACAGCAGCAGTGCCAAGGCGGTGTAGGCGATTCCCAAGAGGAAGGGCGCCGGACGCAGCCCGTACTGTTCGGCGAGGTATCCGGCCAGCAGGGACGTGGCGGCCACGGCACCGTAGCCCGCGGCCTCGTTCAGTCCCATGGCCAGGCCGCGCTGGGCCGGGCCTACCAGATCGATCTTCATGATGACGGTGGTCGACCAGGTCAGGCCTTGGTTGATGCCCAGCAGAACGTTCGCGGCGACGACCCAGCTCCAGTCCGGGGCGAAAATGAGCATGAGCGGCACCGGGATGGCGAAGAGCCACCCGGCCAGCAGCACGGGCTTGCGTCCGTAGCGGTCCGAGAGGGTCCCGGCGAACCAGTTGGAGGTCGCCTTGGCGATCCCGAAGGCCGCCACGTAGGCAAACAGGAACGTGTATCCGCTCAGGCCGAACTCCGCGTGGGCGAGCAGTGGCAGGACGGTTTGTTGCTGTCCAACCATGCCCCCGACCAGCGCGTTGACCGCGACGAGCAGGGTGAACTGCGCCGCGTTGGCGCGCAAACCCAAGATGGGGAGCGCCCTGGTGGTGGACTGCTTCATGCTCGGTCTCCTGGTGTGCTGGGGCTGAAAGGCCGGACGGCGATGAGCCGGCGGTTAGTGGGCTTCGGTTGCCGTGGTGGTGGCGGGTGAACCCAGGGACTTGCGTCGCAGGGGGCATGCGGGGATGGCAAACCAGCACAGGGCCGCGGCCGCGGCGATTGCGGTGGCCGCGAGGCCCAGGATGAGGTTGGCGGGGGAGGGTAGTTCCTGGACGAGGACGAAGACGCCCATGGCCAGGACGAAGAAGCCAAAGCCCTTGCGCAGGGCCGCTTCGGGGATGCGTCCGGCCAGGCGTGCGCCGAGGAAGGAGCCGAGGATCGCGGCGGCTGTGACTCCGCCGACAAGTGTCCAGTCCAGGGTGACGGTGGTGAGGTAGCCGCCGAGTCCGGCGAAGGACTTCATGGCGATAACCACCAGCGAGGTGCCGACGGCGACGGGCATCGACAGGCCGCCGAGCAGGGCGAGTGCCGGAACGACGAGGAAGCCGCCGCCGGCACCGACGAGCCCGGTGACCAAGCCGACGACCAGGCCCTCGATGATGACCTTGGGCACCGGCAGATCCCCCTGGTGGGGTGCGCCTGCGGGGTTCTTACGGCCGCGGATCATGGCCAGGGAGGTGGCGACCATCATGAGGGCGAAGGCGATCATGAGGATCGTTCCGGGGATGTGTCCGCCCAAGAGGCCGCCGCCGAAGGCCCCGGCCATGCCGGCGGCGCCGAAGACGAGTCCGGTGCGCCATTGCACGCGCTTCTTGCGGGCATGAGTCACGGCGCTGACCGCGGAGGTCGCGCCGACGACGAAGAGCGAGGCGGCGATGGCTTCCTTGGGGTTCATGCCGGCGACGTAGGTGAGGATCGGGACGGTGAGGATGGACCCGCCCCCGCCGAGCAGGCCGAGGGAGATCCCGATCAGCACCGAGAGCAGGAGGGTGAGTGCGAGGGTGAGGGTCATGGAGGTGGCCTTGTCTGGGAAGGAAGGGCAGGGGACGCGGGTGGGGTTGGCGCCGGGGTATGGCTTTAGGTGACGGGCAGGCCGGCACGTTGCCAGGCGGTCATGCCGCCGGCCATGGTGTCGGCGGTGAATCCGGCGCCGGTGAGGGCGTCGGCGACGCGGGCGCTGCGGTTGCCGCTGCGGCAGATGACGATGACGGGGCGGGTCCGGTCGATCTCCCCCAGGCGGGTGTTGAGCTCTCCCATGGGGATGTGGATGGCGCCGGGGATCATTCCCTCGGCGACTTCGAAGTCTTCGCGGACGTCAAGGACCTGGTCCGTGGCACGTCGCTGGTCGGTGTCGGTGATGGTGATTTCGGGCATGGTCTGCTCCTTCGGGGGCGTGTTCAAGCGGTATGTGGGTGCTTTCCGGGCCCGGATCAACGCGACCCGGGCCCGGAAACCGGGTGTGTGCTAGGACTTCTTGGGGGGAAGCTGGGCGAGGACCGATGCACGGGTCGGCTCGTTGCCGGTCTTGTTCCACGGCATCTTGGCCAGGGCCTTGCCCATGGCGCAGGTGTTGGTGGCCGCGGAGAAGGTCAGTCCCGCCCCGATGACCCCGGCAACGGTGCGGATCTGCGGGGACAGGAACTTGCCCCCGGCCAGGCCGGCGATCACCAGGGAACCGGCGGCCATGCGCACCTGGCGTTCCAGGTCCCAGCGCTTGGAACCTTCCACGGTCCGGCCGCCGGCCTGCTTGTAAGCCGGGACGCCGCCGGCCAGGACATGGGCGTTGCCGAATCCCACTGACGCGAGGTTGGTCTTGGCTTCGGTGGCGCGCACGCCGGATTGGCAGACCAGCACCACCTTGGTGTCAAGCTTGGCCGCGAGTTCCTCGGTGTGTTCGGCCAGCAACGGGAGGGGGACGTTGTAGGAGCCCAGGATGTGCAGGGATTCGAATTCGGCGGCTGAGCGCACGTCAAGCACCACAACGTCGGAGCCAGCTGCGATCCAGTCCTTGAGTTCTTCGGGGCTGGTGGTCTGGGGAATGGGGTTCATGGCTTGTGGGCCCTTTCTGCCGGGCATGGCGCCCGGCCGGTCCCGCATCCGGAAAGGGGGATGCGGGACCGGGAATACGTGGAATTTATGGGTGAGGGATGGGTGGTGGAGAACCTAGGCGTTCTGCATTTGCTTCCAGTCTGCCCAGCCGGCGTAGCTGCCCTCGAGCTCGACGACGTCGAACCCGGCCCGGCGCAGGGCGGAGGCGGCCACGGAATTGCGGACCCCGGACTGGCAGTAGCTCACGATCACGCCGTCGGACGGAAGGTTCTCGGTGTGCCAGAGCACGCGTCCGGCGCTGAGCTGTTCGGAACCCGGCACGTGCCCGGCGGCGTGCTCGGTCTTGTTGCGCACATCCAGCAGCAGGGCGGCATCGAACCCTGCCAAGTCGGCCGGGGAGATCGTGCGGGGCACGTAGACCGGCAGGCCGTCCAGGGAAGTGAGGTATCCGGCGACCTTGTCGATGCCCACGCGGATGAGGTGGTCCCACATCTCGGTTGCGCTTTCGCTGTTCGGGGCCAGGAGCACCAGCGGGCGTTGGTCGGTTTCCGGGTCCACGGCCCAGGCGCCGTAGCTTGCGGCCTTGGTGCCGGCCGGGATATTCAGTGCCCCGGCGACGGTGCCCTGATGGACCTCGGTGTGGTGGCGGGTGTCGACCACGCCGATGTCATCCGCGGCCAAGGCGGCCGCGACGTCCCCGGTGGCCAGTTCGGCCAGCGGTGCGCGTTCGCCCAGGATGGCAGGGCCCTGGCGGTTTTCGCGCTTCATCCGGCCAAAGTAGGCGTGCGCGTCGGGCTGCCCGTCAAGCAGTGCCTCGACGAACCCCGCCTCGTCGTTGGCCTCCAGGTACGGACCCCACCAGGCGAAGCTGCGCTCATATCCGACGGTGGAGGACGGGATCGCGCCCAGGGCCTTGCCGCAGGCGCTGCCGGCACCGTGGCCGGGGTAGACCTGTACGTAGTCGGGCAGGGTCAGGAACTTGTTCTTCAGCGAGACGAACAAATCATGCGCCCCGGCGAAGCGGGTGTCGGTGCCGCCGGCGGCCTCATCGAGCAGGTCCGGACGGCCCAGGTCCCCGGAGAAGACGAAGTCACCCGAGAGCAGGAAGCCCGGCTTGTCGCTGAAGGCGCCGTCGGTGACCAGGAAGGAAAGGTGTTCGGGGGTGTGTCCCGGGGTGTGCAGGGCCTTGACAGTGATGTTGCCCAGCGTGATGGTGGACTGGTCGAGGAGGCGTTCTGCCTCGAATTCGTATTGCCAGTCGTCTCCGCCCTCGCCCGAAACGTAAATGGCCGCATCGGTGGCGGCGGCAAGTTCGCGGGTGCCGGAGAGGTAGTCGGCGTGGATGTGCGTCTCGGTGACGGCGGTGATCTTCATTCCGTTTTTCGCTGCAAGGTCCTGGTACACCTGGATGTCGCGGCGGGCGTCCACCACGAGCGCTTCCCCCTTGGCTTGGCAGCCGATGAAGTAGCTGGCCTGTGCGAGGTCCTCGTCATAGATGCGTTCGAGAAGCATGGTCTCTCCTTTGTTTGTCTGTTCATCGTTTATACCCCAGGGGGTATGCGCTTCAACTAAAACGATAATACCCCGGGGGGTATGTGTCAAGAAGTCCATCGACCACACCCAGGGCCGCTTGCCCACAAAAAACGGCGATCGACACCATCCCCCATGGTGTCGATCGCCGGAAAGCATGCAGTGACTCGGCCTAGCGGCCAAAGAGGCGCGCGAAGAATCCGCCTTCCCTGCCGGCCTTCTTCGGGGCATCGGGGTGGCAGGAGCAGCGTTCGCTGCGCGGCACCTGGGCCATGACCTGCTTGACGTGCTGGCCGCATCCGGCCCAGGTGGTTTTCTGGCATTTGCGGCATGTGGTGGCGCGGCACATAGGGTGATTCCTCGGGTCTCGGGTTATCGATGGGGCTCGGGTGCCCCTCTGTGTTTGAGTATGACACATACCCCATGGGGTATTCAGAATCTCGGCCGATGACATGTCACAGAAACCCCCGGGGGTATATGATTGAGGCAACCTACACCCGGGAGGGACCCACCATGGAACTTGAAGCGGACACCATGAAACCGGCCATCAACAGGCTCAAACGAGCCCAGGGCCAGCTGAACGCGGTGATACGCATGCTGGAGGAAGGCGGTGACTGCCGCGCGGTGGTCACCCAGCTTTCCGCCGCTTCGAAGGCCATCGACCGCGCGGGGTTCTCCATCATCGCCACCGGGCTCGAACAGTGCCTGAAAAGTGAGGATCCCACCGCCGACCGCGCCGACATGGAAAAGCTCTTCCTCTCGCTGGCCTAACGCACCCACCCGGCGGTCGCCTTCCCCGGGCATTAAGCACAGCACTCCGGCGGTCTGGCAGCGCCCATGCGCGAACTTCGGCATCTCGGCGGCTTGGCAACCGCCAGGGCATCATTCCCCTAAACCCATCAGTCGCTGCGCCCTGAGTGGCGGCATCTAATGTAGTTGCTTCATCCAGCGGCCCGAAGACGCAACAGCAAAGTCCAGAAAACACGGTCACTAAGCGTTGTGTCATGGGCCGAGGGGTCTTCCCGGAAGCGACTGGTTCCGGTGAACGGCAGGTCGAGCGTGGCAGAGGCCTTTCGGTCAGACATGGACTCCCGGGGGCCCGCAACCCGGACTCCTGGACAGGCTTTGGCCGGTGGGGCTACTTGGCCTGCAGGTCCTGGATGAAGGCTTCGGCCCGGCTGAGGTTCAGTGCCAGCTTGTCCAGCTTCGCGTTGGCATGGGCAATGAAGCCTTCAAGCCTGGCCCGGGCCTCCGGATTGTTCGTGTCGTCGGCCAGGGCGTCGACCGTATCGAGCAGCTCGCCCATTTCCTCCAGGCTGAATCCCAGCGGTTTCATGGAGCGGATCACGAGCATGCGCTGCAGGTCGGAGTCGGTATAGATCCGAAAGCCCCCCTCGCTGCGCGTGGTTGCCGGAAGCAGGCCGACCTCGTCGTAGTGGCGGATGGTGCGCTGGGACAGGCCGGTGGCCTCGGCCAGGTCCCCGATGTGCATCGTCTGGCCAGCCTTGATGGGTCGGGTCGTTTCATCCATAGGGGTCTCCTTCTTCCTCGAATTTCAACCTTACCTTTACGTTAAGGTAGATTTGAAATCACTTGATGCGCTGCCACGGCCATTCCTAGTCGCGGCCATGCATTGCACAACGCAATGGCGCACACACCCCACTGATTCTATGTAGCTGAGCGCCAGAGCGCGCCGACCCCCTGAACGGAGCCACCCATGGCCACGAAAACCACCCCAGGACACCCGGTCCTGGCCCCGGAGGAACGCCAGTCCGTCGTACGCACCCTCAGGTCCCCGCGCCTGCTCAAGACCGAGGTCCTGGCCGGGCTGGTCGTGGCGCTGGCCTTGATTCCCGAGGCCATCGCCTTCTCCATCATTGCCGGCGTCGATCCCCGTATCGGGCTGTTTGCCTCCTTCACCATGGCCGTGTCCATCGCCTTCCTCGGCGGGCGGCCGGCCATGATCTCCGCCGCCACCGGCGCCATTGCCCTGGTCATCGCCCCGCTGGTGAAAAGTCATGGCGTGGACTACTTCATCGCCGCAGTCATCCTGGCCGGGATCCTCCAGATCATCCTGGCGCTGCTGGGCGTGGCCAAGCTGATGCGCTTCATCCCCCGGCAGGTGATGGTCGGATTCGTCAACGCCCTGGCAATCCTGATCTTCATGTCCCAGGTCCCCGAACTGCTCGGGGTCCCGTGGTTGGTCTACCCGCTCACGGCCCTGGGCCTGCTGATCGTCTTCGGCCTGCCCAAGATCACCACCGCGGTCCCCGCGCCCCTGGTCGCCATCGTGGTACTCACGCTGATCGCCGTCCTGGCATCCCTGGCCGTGCCGACCGTCGGGGACAAGGGCGAAATGCCCGAAAGCCTGCCCTCGTTGTTTTTGCCCAACGTTCCGTTGGACCTTGAGACCCTGCAGGTCCTGTTCCCCTACGCTTTGGCCATGGCCTTCGTGGGACTGCTTGAATCCCTGATGACTGCAAAACTCGTCGATGACGTCACCGACACCCGGTCCAACAAGACCCGCGAATCCTGGGGCCAGGGCGCGGCAAACATCATCACCGGGTTCTTCGGCGGCATGGGCGGCTGCGCGATGATCGGCCAGACCATGATCAACGTCAAGGCCTCCGGCGCCCGCACCCGCATTTCCACCTTCCTGGCCGGGGCGTTCCTGCTGATCCTGGTCGTCGCCCTGGGGGATGTCGTGGCCTTGATCCCGATGGCAGCACTGGTGGCAGTGATGATCTTCGTGTCCGTGACCACCTTCGACTGGCACAGCATCAAGCCCTCCACGCTGCGCATGATGCCCAAGAGCGAAACCACCGTCATGCTCGTCACCGTCATCTTCACCGTCGCCACCCACAACCTGGCCATCGGCGTCGGCGTCGGGGTCCTGACCGCGATGGTCCTCTTCGCCAACCGGGTCGCTCACCTGGTCACCGTGGAACGGCGCATCGAGGAGCACTTCGGGGAACAAATTGCCAAGTACGAAGTCAACGGGGAACTGTTCTTCGCCTCCTCCAACGACCTCTACACCCAGTTCGACTACGTCGAGGATCCCAACCGCGTGGTCATCGACCTGTACAACTCGCATTTGTGGGACGCATCCACCATCGCTTCCCTAGACGCCATCACCGCCAAATACGCCAAGTACGGCAAGACCGTGGAGATCGAGGGACTGAACGCGGCCAGCCTGAAAATGCGCGAACGCATGGCCGGGAAACTCGGAGCGGGGCACTAAGCGTCTATCCCCTCCGAGCCCGTGCTCATTCGGCCAATTAGCACTGCAAAAACCACGCCATTTATCGCTGCGATTCACAGGCTGGACACCAGGCTGGGGATGTCTGGAATTTGGCATGGAAGCCTAGATAGGTCCTGTCGTGAGGCGTACGCGGGGGTAGTCGGTCCAGTCGTGGCCGCTGTGGGCGCTCCAGCGTTCCGCGGCATAGACGGAGATGCCCAAGAGTTCAGCCAAGACCGAGGGCGGAAGGTCGCGGGCGAGGCTCATGAGTGCAACGTTCCTGGCGGCGCGAAGGCTGATGCCTCTGCGCGCGAGTGGTCCCCTGATCGTCGCGGTCGTGAGGTGGCGGCCTGCTCGCCGACCCTTGAAGATCCAGATGTTGCTCTCCCGGCCCGAGGTGGTTCCGGAGTCCAGAAGCCGCCGTAGCAACGCGCCCAATGCTGAGGGAAGCTTGATCGGTTCGGTTCCCAGCGAGAGATAGATCGTGTCGCCCTCCAACGTGACGGCATCGCGTCGAAGCGAGACGACGCGGGTCAGAGCCGTTCCG
This sequence comes from Paeniglutamicibacter sulfureus, assembly GCF_039535115.1. NCBI lineage: Bacteria > Bacillati > Actinomycetota > Actinomycetes > Micrococcales > Micrococcaceae > Paeniglutamicibacter > Paeniglutamicibacter sulfureus. The sequence goes on along the minus strand of NZ_BAAAWO010000001.1, from coordinate 2,599,144 downwards.
TAGATGATGGCAAGCAGCCCGCCGACGCGCACCTCCAACCGAAGGTCCTCGGAGGTGAGCAGATCCTTTGCCCAGGCCCATCGTTCGTCCTCGGTAGCACCCGAGGTTCCCAAGCTGCTTTTCAGGTATTCGCTGCGCAGGCGCGTCAATCCCTGGGCGCCCGCCCAACGGATGAACGGCGTGAGTTGTTTGCCGGCCCTGCCGCGTGTTGCCACATAGTCGTCGAAGGTGCGCTGGGGCACGGTGCCCAGATCGAGACCGCGGTCATTGAGCGTGTCGAGCAGATTACAGACCGCGATCAGGTGGGCCTTGGATTGCCTGTGGCGGAGGCTTTCGTCCGTGGTGCCTAGATGCGCGGCATCGACAAACCGCGGATTGACGATCCACGCGGCATATTGCTTGAGAAGCGATCGGTTGGCTAGGTTGGGCAGGGCGGCGAAGTATTCCTCTTCCCACACTTCGAGCCGAATGCGGTCGAAATTTTCGGTGGGGACGACCCCGGATTCCATGAGCAGGGCGGCGAGATACCCGGTCGCACCCCCTGCTCGGTGTCCGGCTATCGCGCGCAGCGAGATGGGGGCGTGGCCGGTGGCCATGTCGTGGACGACGCGCGCCATCGGGCTGCGTCGGATCCAACTGATCACCGCGTCGGCGTTCTCCGGGTTCCTGAGCAGGTAGTGCTCAAGGGCCGTCAGCTGGGGATGAGTGGTGCCCTCGTCATCGGAGATGAGAATTCGAAGAAGCCGAGGTGCAACGCAAATGGTGCAGTAGTTTCCTTGGAGTGGTCGTTGGTCGTTGCCGCATCCGGCACATTGGCCCAGGTCGAATTGGTTCGCGCAGTGAGGGCAGACGGGTCCCTCTTGGCGGAGGTAGGGGGCGATGCGGTATTCCCCGCAGCGGGAGCAAGTGCGGGGGCGTTTGCGCAGCGACTGGTAGCAACGCATGCACAGTGGTGTGTCTTCCTTCCGTGTCATGGTGGGGCGGATTTCTCCGCAATGGGAGCATGCCGTGGAGGGGGAGGTATAGCATCCCTTGCAGACCGGCCCGGAGGCGCTTCGGACGACGGCGGTTCCGGGTCTTGCGCAGATGCTGCAGATTTCCCGGCTGCGGGGATCACGTCGCCAACAGGGCGCGCAATAGGGTTTGCCATCGATCATTCGGTGTCCGCCGCGGCGCACCTGATGGCAGGAGGTGCAATCCGGGGTGGTGGCGGGACGGTTGCACGATCCGCATCGCTTCCCTCCCTGGCCGTCCCGGTGTGGAAGGTTCTTGGCCAGCCCGCAGGAGGAACAGCGGGGCAGCTGGATGTTTTCGTAGCCTCGCGCGCGCAGGTCCTTGATCAGGCGGTACGCCGTCGGGGAGGCATCCGAGCGGCCCGAGGGGCGAGTTCTAGCGGTCGTTGCAACACCCCAGATCTTTGGGAGTTGCAACGACCGTGTCGTCTTTAACGAAGAAATCACCAACCGATAAGAATCCTTCAACGCCCCGGAAGTACTCGGCCGAGGACCACGACCGATTCCTGAGTGTCTTGGACCGGACCCGGAACGTATCTGCTGCAGCCGCGGAGCTCGGGTTCAATCCAAATAAGTGCTACCAGTGGGCCCGCGAACTCACCCCAGGCATCAAATCCTCAGTCCATGGCGCCCGCGGCAAGAAGAAGGCCAAATACACCCAGGAGCAGAAAGACCAGTTCTTCACCGCGCTGGCGCGACTTGGCAACGTTTCGGTTGCCGCCCGCGAGGTCGGTATCCCCGCAGGCACCTGTTTCCAATGGGCATACAAGTCCGGAGCGGCCGTGAAGGGGACCCATGCCGGGAAACGGGAAGAGTTCCTGCGACTGCGCGGCACCGGTCTATCTCGCCGGGAGGCTGCCATGTCCGTTGGGGTTCACGTAACCACGTCAAAGGAATGGGACGCCGGCATTCGCAAGACCGGCGACCGACGCTATTACCCGGACGGTCGGGTTGTCGACTACAAACAAGGGGTGACTACTTATAATCCAGTCGAGGGTTCGTCCTTCATGGCTCCGTTTCCAGGGCTTGCCGCGCTGGAGAAACCAATCAGCGACCGCTACCTCTCCCTTTCCGAACGCGAGCAGATCCGAGACCTGCTCGCGGTCGACTCCTCGATGCGTGCCATCGCCAGGGCGCTAGGACGGCCGGTCTCGACGGTGAGCCGGGAGATCCGCCGCAACACCGGTCCCAACGGCTACCAGCCCTATGCTGCGCACCGTGCAGCGGCCAAACGCCGACCACGACCCAAGACCAGCAAGCTCTCTTGCGAGGGAACCTTACGAAAATACGTGGGGGCCAAGTTGCTTCTAGGCTGGTCACCGGAGCAAATCAGTAACAGGCTGAGGAAGATGCTCCCCGACAGGTTGGAGTTTCACGTGTGCGCTGAAACGATCTATCAGGCTCTCTACTTCCAGGCCCGTGGCGGTCTCAAGCGAGAGGTGGCCACAGCGTTAAGGACCGGCCGAACTCGCCGCAAGCCACGCACCGATCCGGAGAAGCGCACCAGCCGGTTCCGGGACCCGATGATCAACATCTCCGAGCGTCCCGCCGAAATTGAGGACCGTGCCGTGCCAGGGCACTGGGAAGGGGACCTGATCACGGGGACGCTGAATCAGTCCGCGATTGCGACTCTGGTCGAGCGAACTACCCGTTTTGTCATGCTCGTTCACCTCGACGGTGATCACACCGCCGCAACCGTTCGCGACGGCCTGATCAAGAGCATGGGTGGGCTGCCCGAGCTGCTGAGAGGGTCCCTGACCTGGGACCAGGGCGCCGAGATGGCGACGCACAAGGCTTTCTCCATGGCCACGGACATGGATGTCTACTTCTGCGATCCAGCCAGCCCCTGGCAGCGCGGATCCAACGAGAACACGAACGGGTTGCTGCGCCAATACTTCCCTAAAGGAACTGACCTCGGCGTCCATGGTCCCGAGGAACTCGAGCGGGTCGCTCGCCTGCTCAATGGACGTCCACGCAAAACGCTCGGCTGGGATACCCCGACCGAGCGCCTGCGTGAACTACTGTTGGCAGCCTAGCCACCTGGTGTTGCAACGATCCCTAGAATTCAAGAGGTGAGCAGGTCGGGTTTTAATGCCAGTTCGCGGGCGAAGCGGGTGCGGGCCTTCGCCCCGCCCGCCAGGAGAGCAGCCGAGGCAATGACCGAATCGGGCAACTCCGGCGCCTCTTTCCTGCACGCGTGGACAATCTGGGCAAGGGCCACGTCGGGGTCCACCGGCAGCGAATTCATGCGCCCTGCGGGGCCTGTGGCGGGCGGTGGATCCTGGCAGGCTTCGGCCGCAGGTTTCCGATGGAACCACGGGTCGGTTCACCGGAGACGGCAACGGATTTCTCCTCCACGACGCGGACCTCGATCAGGTCCGAGACCGTGCAGTTCAGCGCGGCACACACCGCGCCGATGAAGCTCAGGTTCGCCCGCTCGGGTGTCTGGGTAACGAGCCGGAACACCTGTTCGCGGGAGAGGCTGACGCCGTACTCCTCAAGCAGGGGGATCAACTCGGTGGTCTTGAAGAGCCCTTGGTCCGCCATGATGCGGCGCAAATTCCAGGTGGTCTCAACATGTTTGGTCATGTCAGCTCCAGGGTGTTGAAGCGGCCCAAGGCGTCCGCCAGGATTCGGTTCTTGTAGTCGCCGCTGACGGAGGTGTAGATGGCCGTCGTTGAGGAGTGCTGGTGGCCGACCTGCTCTTGGACGAATCGATCGGCATAGCCGTATTCGATCAGATGCGTGACATAGGAATGGCGTAGGCAGTGCAGCGTCAGGGCGGGGTCGAGGCCGGCTTCGCGCCGCAGGGCGGTGAACCGCCGGTCAATGTACTCCAGGGAGACACGGGTTTTCCGTTCGGTGGGCCAGAGCGCCGGCAGGTCGCCGGGTGAGAACAGTGCCCTGCCTTCGTCGACCCATTGCCTCATGCCGTCTATCCACCATGACAGTTCCGGGACGAGCAAGACGGTCCGGCGTTTCGGCACGCTTCCCTTGCTCGCCTTGCCCCATCGAACATGCATGGCGGCGTACCGTTCCCACTCGGGGACACGGGCATTGCGGTGAAGGTCGTGGAGGTCCAGGCCCCGAAGTTCGGCCCGTCGCAGTCCGAAGGCATAGGCGGTCTTGAACATCTGAGCGTCCCGCAGTGCTGCCAGCGCGCCCTTCCGTCCTTCACGGATCGAGGATTCAACCCGTGAATCCGCATAGTCGAACAATGTCTGTATCTCATCGAATGTCAGTGCCCGCCGTGCCGGGCGCCCTTCGTAGTCCGCCACGTGTTTCGTCGTGTTCCATGGCAGGCAGATCTGGGAGGGCGTGTTCCCGAATTGGGACTCGCAGATCTCCACCCAGTCATAGTCGGGGCTGATCAGGTAGTTGCAGAAAACCTGCAGGATCCCTTGCCGTTGCCTGATGGTCGAAAGCGCAAGTCTCTTGGAACGCATGGAGCTGGTGTATTCTTCCAGGTCGGAGGCTTGCCACTGCCACGGGTAGGTCCCTGCATACTCGCCGAAGTTCCTGACGGTGGAGGTTCGGCTTTCAATGGTGGCGTCGGCCAGGCTTCGGCTTCGTTGCTGTTGCTCCCAGGAACCGAGCATGGATTCGTAGACCGCTTCATCTGGATGAAGGGCCGCGGTCCCGGAATCGAGGGATAGCACGTTCCGGAGGTTGCTGACGTCCAAGAATTGTTGCATCTAATCGATGACTGTATGAATAGATGCAACAACTGTCAATGGCCAATTCAACAGGTCAATGGTTAGGCTGAAGTCCCCGGCGCTGCTTCCCGAGCTCTTGGGCTATTGGCTACGGGTGAATACGTATCCAGTTGCATTTTATGCAACAGTCCATGCTTGAATACCCTGGCCAAGCTTTCAAACCAATGCGCCAAGAAATTTCGAAACCTGGGCGGGGTCTGCGTGTGGGATGCCGTCACTTTGGAGGACCGCGAACAACTCCTGGGCCGACTGCCCACGGTGGAAATCTGGGGCATCGGCCCCCGCCTGGCCAAGCGGCTGATGGGCCTGGGGATCCGGACCATGAAAGACCTGCGCGACGCCGACGCGGTGATGCTGCGCAACCGCTTCTCGATCGTCATGATGCGCACCGTTCTCGAGCTGCGGGGAACCCCTTGCATCCCCATGGAAGAAGAACACGAAATCAAGGGACAGCTGATATTCAGCCGCTCCTTCTCCACGCCCATCACCGACACACACGGCATGGAGCAAGTCCTGGGGATCTACGCCGAACAGGCCTCCGCCCGCCTGCACAAGCATCAGCGGCAGGCCAAGGTGCTCACTGCCTGGGCCATGACCAGTTACTACAACACCAACGATTCCCACCAGCCCGCAGTGACCGTCGCCCTTCCCGGCCCGACCGCGGACCCGCTGCTGCTGACGCGCGCGGCCAAGGCGCTGCTTCCCAAGATCCTGGACGGGGTGAAGTACGCCCGGGCCGGAATCGTGGTGACCGATATCCGCCCGACCGGCGCCCAAGAGACCTTCGAACCGTTCGTGAATGCCCACGAGGCCAAGGAAATCGGCCCGCTGATCCAGAAGATCAAGCAGCGCCACGGAGTGAACGCGGTCGGGCTCGGCCTGGCGGGAATGAAGACCGGCCCCGAGTGGACGATGCGCCGGGACATGATGTCGCCGCGCTACACCACCCACTGGGACGAGCTGCTGACCGTGCACGCCAGCTGAAACAAGACCAATGCAGGGGTGGCTTGTGAAAAAGCGGAATATCCGACGGTAGCGCGATTTTCCACGAGAAGTATGCAGCCGTTGACCAGCAATCTGTCCCGTTTGAAGCCCTGAGTCCGATCCTCGCAGGCATCGAGTATCGCAAAGCCCGGAGGCCATTACATTGGCGCGTACACGGCAAGCGTTCAAAATGGCCAGCGTGATTACGCGGTTCCAAGAACCGAGCTCATAGTGTCTCGCTAACGATCGTTTTCGCTACCACCCAAGACCGCCGCCAGCAACCGGGCGGGGAGCCAGGTACCGATTCATCGGTGGCGGGCCACCTCGCCTAGCATGGGCAGGGTGAATACCCGGAAGCTCATTGCACGGATGGAACACCATCAGATCGGTCTGTACCTCGTGGCCATCCTGATCGGTGGTGCTGTCGGATTCCTGGCACCCGGTTCGGCCGGAGCCCTGGAACATTCGATCAACCCCGTCCTGGGGCTGCTGCTCTTCGCGACGTTCCTGGGCATTCCCTTTGCCGCCATCGGGAAGGCCGCCAGGGACTGGCGGTTCATGGGCACCGTGCTGGTGCTGAATTTCGTCATTGTTCCGCTGGTGGTCTTTGGCCTGACGCGTTTCATCGCCGGGGACCAAGCCCTGCTCCTCGGGGTCCTGCTGGTGCTGTTGACCCCCTGCATCGACTACGTCATTGTATTCACCGGGCTGGCAGGCGGGGCCAGCGACAGGTTGCTGGCCGCCGCACCGGTCCTGATGCTGCTCCAGATGCTCCTGCTGCCCCTCTACCTGCTACTTTTCGTCGGCCCCGACGTGGTGTCGGTGATCGACCCGGCACCCTTCGTCGAGGCCCTGGTCGTCCTGATCCTCATTCCCCTGGCTGCGGCAGCACTCACGCAAGCACTGGCACGCAAGGCAGCGGCGGGCAGGATCATCATGAAACTCATGCAGGCCTTGATGGTTCCCCTGATGATGGCAACCCTGGCGGTGGTCGTCGGTTCACAGATCACCGAAGTCGGCCAGGAACTCGGCTCGCTGCTGGCAGTGGTTCCCCTCTATGCAGCATTCCTGCTGGTGATGGTGCCGCTGGGGATGCTAGCGGCCAGGCCCGCCCGCCTCGATGCCGCCGCCACTCGTGCTGTCGTTTTTAGCGGCGCGACCCGCAATTCACTGGTCGTGCTCCCACTGGCCCTGGCGCTGCCCGAACCCCTGGCCCTGGCCGCACTGGTCGTGGTCACCCAGACGCTCGTCGAACTCATCGGCATGGTCCTCTACGTCAGGTTCCTGCCACGGATCATTCGCACCGAACACCGCCACCAACCGGCCTGACCTCCGCTTAACCGCCGAGCCGGGCATCATTGCCGGGCTCGGCGGTTTGGCGGAGGGCACGGTACCTGACGGATCTCCGGTGCCGACACATCCCGTCCGCGCGTTGCCCCCTTGGGCCTACCGGAATCCGGGGGCGGGGAACCGGCCTGTGGAGCCCGTACCTGACCATGGCCGAAGGGATCAAGATGGCCGCCCAGTCCTTCACCACCGACATCTCAAAGCTCTCCTGCTTCGCCGCCTGACTTAGCCCCTTTTTGCACCGGAAGAACCCCCGTCATGGCCAACGGCGCCATCCGGCTCACCGGGCGTCCGTCTCCTCATGATCAAGGAAAGCCTGCCATTTACCGCGGCGATTCACAGGGAACGGGGCGGCGCCACAGCGGCAGCTGGGGGTGAAGCCGTAGCTTCAATTTGACCGTCAAACGTATCTCAGTAACGATTGAACCAATGAACAATGAGTCAGAAATTGCCTTTCAGGCGCGGATCACCAAGCATGGGGCACTCGCGGATCCCGCACGGTTGCGCATCGTGGACCTGCTGACTCTGGGCGACTCTTCACCGACCGAGCTGCGGGCGGAGTTGGGGTTGCCCTCGAACCTGCTCTCCCACCACCTGCGCGCACTGGAAGCATCAGGTTTGGTGACGAGCCACCGCTCCGAGGCGGACAAGCGGCGGAGCTACTTCCGGCTCGCCGCCGGTGCCCTCGACGGGCTGGTGCCCGGGGGCGAACGCGCGGCCCGCCGGGTCCTATTCGTCGGCGTGCGGAACAGTGCGAGGTCGCAACTGGCCGCCGCCCTGTGGCAACGGGCCAGTTCCATCCCCTCGGCGTCCGCGGGAATGGACCCGGCAAACGGCATCGCCCAAGGGGCCGTGGACGTCGCCCGCAGCCACGGACTGGACCTCGAGGAGAGTCGGCCCCGGCGCTTGGACCAAGTGGCGGACGGCGAGGACTTTGTCGTAACGGTTTGCGACATTGCCCACGAGAAACTCCCCGCCCTGGGGGATATCCACTGGTCCGTGACTGACCCGCTCTGGCTGGACACCGAGGCCGCGTTCGAGAACGCCTTCGCCGACCTCTCTCGTCGCATCAACGTCCTCGCACCCCGCCTGCGCGCAGCATAGCCCGCCCGGGGTCCGCTAGCGGAATAAGCCCCCCTCTGACCTGCGTTTTAAGAGTTATCAGGTCACGGGAATGTTCCGCACAGGCGACGGGAAAAGTCACAGTGTATGGCGGCACCGGGAATCCGGCCGCGGTGCGATTCCCTTGACGCCACACGGTGCGGTTGTGCCCGTGCGCCAGCCAATCAGCTACGAAGACTCGCCGGCACGGGTCCTTGCGCCTCCTGGCGGGCGAACCGTGGAAGGCCCTGGCTCCCCCTGTCATCCGAGTCCCGAGGGTCGGTGATCATTGCGGGGACCAGGAAACCCGGTGTGGGGGCGCAGGTGTCCGAGTGGTGGTGCCCCGCGTTCCTACGAATGGTAAGAGCTGAGGCCGGAGGGCTCGGATGCTGCCGCAGGGGCGGCGGGGTTGGGCTTGCCGTGGTGCAGGAGCATTAGCCAGAGGGCCAGGACAAGGGCCAGCAACGCCACCCACCCCAGCACGATCATCGTGTTTTGTTGCCCCAGGTCCCGGATGAGCACGGACCCGATGAGGGGTGCCGCTGCCTGGGCCAGCAGCGAGGGCAGGGCGATGCGGCCCATGAGCCGTGCGTAGTGCTCCTGGCCGAAGAGCGCCAGCGGCACGGTTCCGTTGGCAATCGAACTCAGCCCGATCCCCACCCCGTAAACCACCATGAGGAGCGTGGGAGCCAGGAATCCGGACCCGAGGAACCCGATGGCCACCGCCATGGCCAGGGTCGCTGCCAGCATGGTCCACAAGGAGTGGTGTTTGCGCCCGATGACCAATTCGATGAACCGGGCGCCCACCTGGGAAGGGCCGATGGTTGCCGCCAGGAGGACTGCAGCGGTTCCGGCGATCCCGATGCCCGCCAGCAGGGAAAACATGTGGATCGACATCAATGCGGCAATGGAGGTGCCCAGGGTGGAAACCAGGGCCACCAGGGCGAACAGCAACCAGCGGGGGCCGGAGGGCATCGGGACAGCATGGTTCCGATCCGGTGGTTCACTGTTGGGTGTTGGAGCCACGGGCCGGCGCGGAATGGTGATCGCATACAAGGGGGCGGTGATCAGCAGGTGCGCCCCGGCATAGGCCAGGGCCGTCCACCTCCATCCCAGCTCGTTGACCAGTACGGTGCTCAGCGGCCAGCAGATGGTGCTGGCGAACCCGCCGAAAAGCGTCAGGAGGGTAATGGCCGAGCGTGCGGAGGAACCATAGGTGTGTCCCAGGACCGCGAACGCCCCGCTGTAGAGGCCGCCGCTCATGCCCGCCCCGAGGATCGCCCAGGCCCCGAGGTACCACCACTGGTTCGGTGCCACACCGAGGACGGCCAGGCCCAGGGCGAGCAACAGGGCGCTGGCCACCAGGACGGTGCGCCCGTGGTTGCCGGCCACCAGGGTACCGACACGTGGCGAGCCCAGGCCCGCGATGACCAGCCCCACCGAGACGCCGGCGACCACCAGGGAAACCGGCCATCCGGTGTCCGTGGCGATGGGTCCGGCCAGGACCGCGAGCAGGTAAAAGGTCGAACCCCACGACAGGATCTGGCCCACTCCCAGGCCGGCGACGACGCAGCCGCGCCGCGTGGTCAACCGCCGGATGGGGGACATGATCAGGCCGGCTGGAAGGAGGCGCTTGCCAGCTGAGCTTCGGAGTCTTCGCCTGCGGCCAGGAAGTGGGTGACATCCAGGGCCGCCACGCAACCGGATCCGGCGGCGGTGATGGCCTGTCGGTAGGTCGCATCGATGACGTCCCCGGCGGCGAAAACCCCGGGAAGCGAGGTCTGGGAGGTGCGGTCCTTCACGGCGATCGTGCCGGCGGCGGTGAGTTCCACTTGGTCGTTGACCAGGTCGGTGCGCGGATCGTTGCCGATGGCCACGAACACCCCGGTCACCGGGAGGCTGCTGGTTTCCCCGGTGAGCAGGTTTTCCAGCTGCAGGCCGGTGGCTTTTTCCTCGCCCTCGATGTCGGTCACGGCACTGTTCCAGATGAAGTCGATCTTCGGGTGCGCCAGCGCACGGTCGGCCATGATCTTGGAGGCACGCAGGGTGTCGCGGCGGTGGACGACGGTGACCTTGGAGGCGAACTTGGTCAGGAAGAGGGCTTCCTCCATGGCCGAGTCCCCGCCGCCGATCACGGCAATGTCCTGTCCGCGGAAGAAGAATCCGTCGCAGGTCGCGCAGGAGGACACCCCGTGGCCGGTCAGCCGCTTTTCGTTGGGCACCCCGAGGGTGCGGTAGGCCGAGCCGGTGGAGAGGATGACGGTGTGTGCCAGGTAGGTGGTCCCGTTTCCCGCGGTGACCTTCTTGATGTCGCCGGCCAGCTCCACGTGGGTGACATCGTCGAAGAGGATTTCGGCGCCGAAGCGTTCGGCTTGCTTCTGCATGTTCTCCATCAGGTCCGGGCCCATGATGCCCTCGGTAAAGCCGGGGAAGTTCTCGACCTCGGTGGTGTTCATCAGTTCCCCGCCGGCGGTGACCGAGCCGGCGATGACCAGAGGGGCCAAATCCGCGCGGGCGGTATAGATGGCGGCGGTGTATCCGGCGGGGCCGGATCCGATGATGATGACGTTGCGGATGGTGTCGGAGATGCCAGAGCTCATGGGAAAGCCTTTCAAGACGGGGTAAAACTCGATGGTGGGGGTGTTAGTGCGAGGCCAGGAGGCGGTTTTTCAGGTCCTTGACCCGTCCGTGGATGTCGTCGCGGACCAGTTCCATGCGTTCCCGGCCTTCGACGCCGCGCAGGGATGGTTCGTCCGTTTCCCAGATTTCCACGCTCACGCCTTCCACCGCGGGGACGTGGGCCTCGGTGCCCAGGACCACCACCAGCCCGGCTGTACGCATGTTCTCCTCGGTCAACGCCTTGGGCTGCTCCGCGCCGATGTCGATGCCGAGGTCCTGCAGGACCTCGGCCGAGAGCGCATTGATGGCCTTCCCCGGATGGGTGCCGGCCGAGGTGACGGTGACCTCGGACCCGGCCTCGAATTTCATCAGGCCGGCGGCCATCTGAGACTTGCCGCCGTTCTTGACGCAGACGAACAGGACGGCGGGACGGGCTGCCGGTGACGTGGTGCTCATGGGTTAGGCCTTCGGGATCAGGGTTGCGGCCAGGGAATCCAGTGCCCCGGGAACCAGCGAGTAGTAGGCCCAGACCCCGCGCTTCTCGCGGTTCAACAGGCCGGCTTCCACCATGATCTTCAGATGGTGCGAGACGGTGGGCTGGCCCAGGTTCAGCGGCTCGGACAAGTCACAGACGCAGGTCTCGGCATCCGGGGACGAGGAAACGATCGACAGGATGCGCAACCGGTTCGGGTCGGACAGCGCCTTGAATCGCGCCGCCAGGGCCTCGGCCTCGACGGCAAGCAAGGAATCCTCCCCGTGGGAGGGAACGCAGCACGGGGCTTCGGTTTCCTGTTCGGGAACCACGGGGGTTTCCTGACGGGTTTGGGTGGCAACAGGGGTGGGCATCTGCCTCGCCTCGCTTTCCTTACGTCTCCCGGGCGGGAGATTGACAATCGTCGATATAAGCAAGCATACTCGATACATCGACGCTCGTCGATGCCTAGTCTTTTGGAGTGAACTCGACGTGACATCGCATGCCCCGCCCGCTGAAACCCGGCACCTGAGCGCCAAGCTCTCCACCCTGGACCGCTACCTGGCCGTGTGGATCCTGGCCGCCATGGCCCTCGGGCTGGCCCTGGGTCGACTCATTCCCGGACTCGGCTCGGTCCTGGACTCCCTCCAGGTCGCCGGCATCTCCCTGCCCATCGCAGTGGGCCTGCTGGTGATGATGTACCCGGTGCTGGCCAAGGTCCGCTACAACGAGACCGGGCGCGTGCTCAGCGACAAGAAACTCATGATCACCTCCCTGGTGATCAACTGGGTCCTGGCCCCGGCGTTCATGTTTGTCCTGGCCTGGATCTTCCTGGCGGATTTGCCCGAGTACCGGACCGGGTTGATCATCGTCGGGCTGGCCCGCTGCATCGCCATGGTGTTCATCTGGAACGACCTGGCCTGTGGGGACCGCGAGGCCGCCGCGGTGCTGGTGGCCATCAACTCCGTCTTCCAGGTCTTCGCCTTCGGTGCCCTGGGCTGGTTCTACCTGCAGGCGCTCCCGTCCTGGCTGGGCCTGCCCACCACCAGCGCCGAATTCTCGATCTGGACCATCACCCTTTCGGTGCTCGTGTTCCTGGGTATCCCGCTGGTCGCCGGGTACCTCACCCGCACCTTTGGCGAAAAGGCCAAGGGCCGGGACTGGTACGAAAACAAGTTCCTGCCGAAGATCGGCCCCTGGGCACTTTACGGCCTGCTGTTCACCATCGTGCTGCTCTTCGCCCTGCAGGGCGACACCATCATCGCCAAGCCCCTGGACGTCGCACGCATCGCCCTGCCCCTGCTGGTCTACTTCATTGTGGTCTTCGGTGCCTCCATGCTCATCGGCCATGCCCTGCGCATGGGCTATGCCCGCACCACCACGTTGGCGTTCACCGCCGCGGGCAACAACTTCGAGCTCGCCATCGCCGTGGCCATCGCCACCTTCGGCGTCACCAGCGGCCAGGCCCTGGCCGGGGTCGTCGGCCCGCTCATCGAGGTGCCGCTGCTCGTGGCCCTGGTCTACGTCGCCCTCTGGTCCCGCAAATTCTTCCCTTCCTTCAACCCCGCAAAGGCAAACGCATGAACACCACCACCAAGCCTTCCGTCCTGTTCGTCTGCGTCCACAACGCCGGACGCTCCCAAATGGCCGCAGCCTTCCTGAGCAACTTGTCCGCCGGGCAGATCGAGGTCCGCTCCGCCGGTTCGCAGCCGGCCGACACCGTGAACCCGGCAGCCGTGGCCGCGATGAACGAGGTGGGCATCGACATGGCTGGCGAAACCCCCAAGATCCTCACCACCGAGGCCGTGAAGGAATCCGACGTCGTCATCACCATGGGCTGTGGGGACACCTGCCCGATCTTCCCGGGCAAGCGCTACGAGGACTGGAAGCTCGATGACCCGGCGGGCCAGGGCGTGGAGGCCGTCCGCCCGATCCGCGACGACATCAGGGCACGCATCGAGGCGCTCATCTCCGAACTGCTGCCCGCCACCAAGTAGCACCCATACCAGGAGGAGAAGAGCATGAACCAGAATTACCCCGTGATCGTCATCGGCGCCGGTCCCATCGGGCTGGCCGCCGCGGCACACCTGAACGAACGCCACCAGGATGTCCGCATCCTCGAAGCCGGAACCAGCGCCGGGGCCGCCATGACCGCTTGGGGCCACATCAAGCTCTTCTCCACCTGGAAATACAACATCGACGCCGCCTCCCGCCGCCTGCTGGAAACCCCGACGGACACCTACGCCGGTGACTGGGAAGCCCCCCGCGAAACCCGCCTGCCCAGCGGTGCGGACATGGTCAGCGAATACCTCGAACCGCTGGCCGCACACCCGGCATTGGCCCCGAACATCAGCTACGGCCACCGCGTCACCCACGTCACCCGCATCCAGGCCGACGGCAAGAGCGTGGACAAGACACGCACCAATGGCCGCGAAGATGCCCTTTTCCTGGTGCGCACCCAAACCGCAACGGGCACCGAGGATCTGCTGGGCCGGGCCGTCATCGACGCCTCCGGAACCTGGAACACCTCCAATCCGGTGGGCCGCTCCGGCATCGAGGCCATCGGCGAAACCCAAGCCCGAAGCGCAGGCTTCATCACCTCCCCGCTTCCCGATCCGCTGGGAACGGACAAGGAAGCCTTCGCCGGGAAGACCATCCTGGTCCTGGGCGCCGGACACTCCGCGGCCAACACGCTGATCAGCCTGGGTCGGTTGCGCCAACAACACCCCGACACCACCATCCTCTGGGGCCTGCGCGGGGTAGCCAACCCGGTCAAGCTCTACGGCGGCGGGGCGGCGGACGAATTGCCGGCCCGCGGGCAGCTGGGCACGTCCCTGCGCCGCTTCGTCGAAAACGGCGACATCACCATCCTGGAAAACCTCTCCGTCACCTCCCTGGAATCGGACGAGCGCTTGACGGTGAACCTCTCCGACGGACGCAACCTCGTGATTGACCTCCTGGTTCCGGCCACCGGCTTCCGCCCGGACCTGGCCATGCTCTCCGAGCTGCGCCTGGACCTGGATGCGATCGTCGAAGCACCCAGCGCCCTGGGCCCACTGATCGATCCGGAGTTCCACAGCTGCGGCACCGTCACCGCCCACGGCGAACGGGTCCTCGCCCACCCGGAAACCGACTTCTACATCGTGGGGATGAAGAGCTACGGCCGGGCCCCGACGTTCCTCATGGCCACCGGCTACGAGCAGGTCCGCTCCATCGCCGCGTCCCTGGCCGGGGACCGCGCGGCAGCAGACCTGGTCGAACTGGAACTACCGGAAACCGGGGTCTGCTCCACCGACCTGGGCGGTTCCTGCGACGCCCCTGCCGTGGGCGAACCGGCGGCCGCCTGCGGCACAACGGAACCCGCAGCAGATTCTTGCTGCAGCACTCCTGAACCGGCAGCCGATGCCTGCTGCGGTCCGCAGCCGGTCACCATCGGATTCGTCACCGGAACCCTGCACGGCCACGCCGAACTGCTGGGCGAGCCGGCCTCGCGCTAAAGAACACGCGCTCAAGAACACGGGGGTCCCGCCCGACGGGACCCCCGTGGCCGCGCACCACACGGCTACCCACCACCTCGTCCAGGGAAGCCGCTTACCGCTGTACCCACCACCTCTCATTCCCAGGAGTACGCCATGCATGGTGGCCCGCACCATTCCCTTGCCCCGAAGCGCGCCCGCTCAGGTATCCGCATGGGTTCGATCGCCTCGGTGCTTGGATTGACGTTGCTGCTGGCCGGCTGCGGTTCCGACTACCCCCTGGGGGAGGCACAGAAGGAAGCCGCGCAACGGAACCCGTCAACCATGAGTGGAACCCTCACCGGAGGCGGGTCGACGGCGCAGAACTCGGCCATGAATGCCTGGACCAACGGGTTCGCCTTCCTGCATCCACGCGTCCAAGTGCAATACGCCTCCGTGGGTTCCGGGGCAGGACGTGCGGGCCTGCTGGCCGGAGCCACGCAATTCGCCGGGTCCGATGCCTTCCTGAAGGAAGAGGAAGTCGCCAAGTCCCAAGAGGCGTGCGGCCCGCAAGGAGCAATCAACATCCCCGCCTACATCTCGCCGATCAGCATCGCCTTCAACCTCCCCGGCATCAAGGAACTGAACTTCGACGCGCAGACGATTGCCGGGATCTTTGCCGGCAACATCACCAGTTGGCAGGATCCGGCCATCAAGGCCCTGAACCCGGACGTGGCCCTGCCGGATATACCGATGACGGAGGTCGCACGATCCGATGATTCGGGAACGACCGAGAACTTCACCGAATACCTGCATGCCGCCGCCCCCGAACAGTGGCCCCACGAACCCGACGGCAGCTGGCCCACGGGCCTGGCCACCGAACAAGCCCAAGGCAACTCCGGGGTCGTGACAACCGTTGCCCGCACACCCGGCGCCCTGACCTATGCGGATGATTCCCTGGTGGACCAGACCCTGGGCAAGGGCAAACTCCGGGTGGGGGATTCCTTCGTAGAGGTCAGTGGCGAAGCTGCGTCCATCGCGGTGGGTGCCTCGAAGCGTGTGGAGGGACGGCACGAAAACGACATCGCCCTGGAGCTGGACAGAACCACCACCGAACCCGGGGCCTACCCGCTGGTGCTCGTCTCCTACTTCATCGTCTGCAGCGGCTACACCGACCCCACGACCCTGGACCTGGTCAAGACCTTCGGGTACTACGTCGTCAGCGACGAGGGGCAACAGGTTGCCTCCGATTCGGCCAAGAGCGCACCCATGCCCGACAGCCTCGCGCGGGAAGCCCGACAGGCCATCGATTCGATTTCCCTTCGCCCTTGAGTTGACACGGCCACGGACAAACGCCGCAGCGGGCTACTTCCAGCCAAGTCACGATCGTACTACTGGCACCACACGAACTACATCAAGCTCGACAGATACCGGCCACTGCGGCGCCCGGCAAGACCTTAGCGTCGGATATTTCACTTTTTCACAAGCCGCCCCGTGAAGGTCGTGGCGGCCTCGGGCCTCAGTTCCGCCAGCCTCTGGGAGATCTCTTCGGTGAGCAGGCGCATTGATTCGACGTCGTACCAAACGTGCTCGTTGCAGGAAGCGTCGCCGTGCTCCGCGTGCTCGTCCTTCACGGCGGAATCCTCCGCATGGTCTTCGTCGACCACTGCACCGTCGTCCGCGACCGGCGAGGTGTCGACGGCGTTGATGACCGTGGATTCGGACGGCTTGAGGTCCTTGGCCAGCACATCCATGAAGACGTCGTATCCGCCGCAGTTGCCATCACCAGTGTCGTATCCGCCGCCGTTGGCCACCACCAGCTGGGCCTTGGAAAGTGCGAGCTTGTCGCGCGAGGTCGCCTCGTAGGAGTGCGGATCTTGCGACACCGAGTTGATGACCGGGTTTGCCTCCACCAGGTCTCCGCCGATCCGGCTGACCAGGTCGGCGTAGACGGTGGTGCTGGTGACCACTTGAACTTGGTCCTGCTCGGCTGCGGAATCCTGGCCTGAAGCATTTCCGCCGCAGGCCGCCAGGGCAAGGGTGCCGGCAGGGGCCAGGGGGACGAGGCGTAGTGTTCGACGATTCATGGGTGAAGCGATCCTTGAGAGCCGGTTGTATGAACGCTCAAGCACTCATTCTAACGTAAATAAGAATCATTAGCGTTAAGTGGGATCATGGCGTCTTGCGGAAACGGCCATTTCAGGAGTCCAGTCCGCAGCATGGATTTGCTCCACCGCGTCCGGCTGCAGGGCGCGTCGACCCGACAGCCTGGAACCACTTTGGCTGGCTATGGAGCCGTTTTCCGTGGCCTTGGCACCCGACCCCGTGGCCTTGACCACTGCCACCGCGATGGCAGTGGTCACCGGGATGGCCAATACCAACCCGATGGAACCCACCAGGATTCGAATGACCTCCTCGGCCATTTGGCCGGTGGTGAGGGTGTCCATCAGGGGTCGGTCGTACAAGCTCACCAACACCAGGATCGGCAGTGCCGCGCCGGCGTAGGCGAAGGCAATGGTGTAGACGGTCGAGGCGATGTGGTCCCGGCCGATGCGCATCCCCGAGGTGAAAAGCTGCCGGGCAGTGGAATGCGGCGCGATTTCCGCCAGCTCCCAGACCGCGGAGGACTGGGTGATGGTCACATCGTTGAGCACGCCCATGCCGGCGATGAGCAGGCCGCACAGCAGCAAGCCGGAGAGGCTGAGTTCGGGCACCACCGTGCTCAGCGTCATGGCCGAGTCCTCGGTGGCCCCGGTCAGGGCCGCCGCATCGGTGGCCCAAACGGCTATGGCCGCGGTAACACCCAACCCGAACAGCGTCCCCAACAGTGCAGTGGAGGTCCTGGCCGAGAATCCGTGGGCAAAATACAGCGCGGCAAACATGACGATGGTTGACGTGGTTAGCCCAACCAGCATGGGTGACTTGCCCTCCAGCAGCGCCGGGATCATGAATCCGACGATGAAGAACAGCCCGCCGGCGAGCCCGGCCAAGGCACGCAGCCCGCGCCACCGCGCAACCCAGCACACCACCACCGCATAGGCGATGCCCAGCAGGGCAAGCGGGGTCGAACGAACGAAGTCAACGAAGACGTAGGGCGCCGAGGTATCGGTGGTGTGCGAGAGGTCGAGGTACTTGATCTTGTCCCCTGCCACCAAGGGCCGGGACTGGGTGGTTTCCGGCGGAACTTCCAGGGCGAAGGAGGCACCGCCCGCCTCGGGAGTGACATAGGAAATCTCGCACAACAGTTCCTGGCCGCCGGTCCCCTCCATCCCCTGGGTGGAGGGACAGGTTTCATTGACCGTCCGGGTGACGGTTCCGGTGGAAAGCTCCACCCCGCTTGCGGTATCAAAGACATCGTTGAGCGGGGACTTGGTGATGCCGCCGCTGGGCCAGAGCACGATGGTCGCCACGAACGCCAGCACCCCCACCGGGGCGAGAAGGATCCACAGGATGAGGTTGGCGCGTCGGCGCCGGGCCGGGTCAACGAGTACGTCGGCGTGGTGGTGTCCACCCATAAAAGGTTCAGCTCCAGACTGATTGAATGAGCGCGGTATGGGGAGATGCGGGAACATGTCGGGCCATAGCGAACAGGGAAGAAATGTGGTCGGTGGTGGATCCGCATTTCCGCGGATCCACCACCACAAAAAGGGTCAGGACTCGCTACAGGGTGGAGAGCAGGCCTTCCCTGTCCTTGAATTCGGATTCCTGGGAAGAGGCGATGCTCTTGGTCAGGTGTCGTTGGATATCGGACTGCAGGCACGCCACTTTGTCGCCCACCTCCGTCTCCGTCAGGGGATGGCGATAGGTTTGAATCTGTGTGCCGTCCTTGGAATACCGCTCCTCAGCGCAGACCCAGCCGATCTTTTCGTAGAAGACTCCTGCCCCAGCAGCCCCGGCCGTGGTTACCAGTTCTGCCCGGAACGAACCTTCTCGTTGGGCCTGCGCGAGGAATTCATCCACCAGAAGACTTCCCACACCCCCGCCCCGCACCGTTGGCAGCACCACGAGCGAGGTAATGACCGCCGTTGCCGGCTCGGACTTGGTGGCAGTGGCACTTGGGCTGGACGTGCGTCCCGCTATGCGACGCAGGTACGGGCGGGCCCGGGTGCGCAGGAAGTGCAGAAGCACCCGCGGCCGGATGGAAAGCGCTGCAGTTCCCGAGAGCAGGAGACTCCACTTGTGGTTGTTGAGAACATCCGCGACGTGACGGACTTGGTGGGTTGAACCAATCAGGAAACCAACTTGTTGCTGCGCGACATCGTTCGTTACAGCGACAAGGGCAACCCCCTGTTGTTGGGTGAGAAAGGTACTCATCCACCGCTTGACGAAGCGTTGTCCCAGGCGTGGGAACAGCCCGTCAGGCAAATATCGGATCATGTCAGAAGCCATTAATCGCAGGTCTTGATCCGTGGCATCCCTGACGATCACCATGGATCGCGCGCTGGGGAACATCGGGAAAATCTGGCTCATCGGGTTTCCTCGGTAAGAGTGATGCCGTCGTATGCGAACTTGACCAGGCCACGTTCCATGGCCATCCAGATGGAGAGGCGCCCATCTGCGTCACTGGTGGCCCCAATGGCCGACGTTTGGTCTACCTCGGCGTCGGTTCTTTGCCAGGAAAGACCGGCATCGTCGCTGAGATACACGCTTCCTTCCGGTGAGATACCAACGGCGGTCTTCTGATCCGCAAATGCGGCGGTGAGGAGTTGCGGTCCGCCACCCGGAGCCGACCAGGTTCGTCCGCCATCGATGGATCGCCACACACCTTCCTCGGTGGTGGCCAGAACCACCGTGTCGTCGGGGCTTCCCGCCAACGCATACGGGGAAGGTGACATCGGCCCGACGTCCGACCATTCCTTGCCGTCCACCGTCGATCGAAGAATCCCGTCGAATCCGACCAACTGGTCACTCGTCGCCGTCATGGCATGGAAATCGGATTCACCCTGCCGCGAGAGGGGTATCCAGGATTCCCCGCCATCGGTCGATTTCATCAGGCCAAGGGGGTTGGGCAAATCCACGCTCGGCCCTGGATGCCCGGAAGCATAGAAGGTTCCGTCTGATGAGATGGTGAATCCCATCAGGTCGATCGGTGGGCCGACCGGTCGTGGAACGGTTTCTGTGGCGTCGAAGAGGCCGTTGTGGGTTGCGAGCAGGACCCGTTGGGTTGATTCTTCGACGCTGATGGCATGGATATGGCCATACGGATTGGCCGGTGGTTGTTCGTCTGCATTCGACTTCTGGGTCTCGCCGCACGCGGCAAGCCCCAAGGTGGCGAGTAAGGCAATGGACATCGCAGTCCACTTTCGGGAACGAGAAAATATGGGCAGGGTGGAAGACATGGTTCTCCAGGGATAACGGAGCAGGAACGGGCCTGCTGGAGTGGGCTTCGGAGGTGCCGCAGCCCACTCAAAATTCGTGGATGATGGCAGCGTGCCGTGGACGGAACATGTCAGTCGGCAGGCAGATCTTATTGGCCGACCAGAAGTAGTTCTTCTATGGCCGACAGCTCTGCATTGTGGCGGGGGATCCCCAGCTGAGCGATGTTCGCTTCGCCAAGGTGATGCCAGGCCACAGGAAAGGGGTTTGCCGAGTTATGGTCCACGCGGTCCAGGTGCTCGATGCCGGGCACGGAACAAGGAATGGTGCCGTGAGGGTGGCTGCCGACTGACAGGGTGGTACGCCCGATTCGACAACGCGGCAAAAGGGCAGCGGGGACCGTGAAACACTGTGATCCCTGGATTGTATCCATTGCGGACAGGAGCCTTGCTCATGATCCCGCATAGCCATCGAAAAAGGGCACGACAAAAGATGGTTGGCCTCGAGGCCTCACCACTGCTTTACGTGCGACTGATCGATAGCTGAATTAGCGAAGGCGTTGTGTGTGCATGAACCCGGGGAATCCAGAAAACAGGCGGGGCAGGCAATCCCCAACCCGGTACGGATCGGCATGCCCTCGAAACACGATGGAAAAAAAGTCCGCCGATGGATAGGGCAAGAACACATATGCCGATCAAGGCTGACTCCACACCGCCAACCGAATCCCCCGCAAACGAAGCAGGGGTATCGTCGGCAGGGGCGTGCTGAGTCAGTACTGAGAATAGGTCCGGGCCATGAGCGGAATCCAGGATGGCTTCCTGACCGATAACTCCGACCGGGGGATTATGAGTCGCATGCGAAACATGGTGATCCACACCAACAACGTGCATCCCGAGTAGGCCAAGGAACAGTGCGATCAGAATAAAAGCAGGACGAAACACCAACGGCAAGAATGCTCGGTTTTTTATCATGGCGGGCTTCCTTCCCTGAAAGTGTTTCGGACAAGCTCATATGCAACACTCTGGCAAACAGTTCGGACTATGCCATTGGGTCGCATGCCCCGGTGCCGATATGTGCCCAGAGCCGCCCGGTCCGGTGTTGTAGCCGGAAACATCGCAACACCGGCAAGATCGAAAATAGTGAGTCAGTCCGACACCGATGCCCCTGAGTCCCGTTGCCCAGGCTGGGTTCGATCCATTTTACGATAGCTTGCGTGAGAAACGGCAATCGCCGAGACCACCGGGGGAAGAACGCTGCCCCCGTAAATCACACCACCTTATGACCTGAAGATCGCTTCCGGCGGCACAGCACCTCAATGGATGGGCACCTTGTGGCCCTTCGGGTTCTGAAGGCTTCAACGTACGGGTCTCTACACTTTTATGCAGCCGGATATCAAGCGTCCGCCCGCGCCCGAGCCTGAGGTGGATCTGGCTGGACCAGGGCAACGCCGAGGTCAGGAACCCAATGGGCAAGCATGGACGTGCTGGGGGAACTGGCGGGAATGCCGTCGCCTGGACCGAGGATGACCGGGGTGAAAGGTGAACGTCTTCGTTTGGTTCTCGCATTCCGGTAA
The DNA here is from genome assembly GCF_039535115.1 of Paeniglutamicibacter sulfureus. NCBI lineage: Bacteria > Bacillati > Actinomycetota > Actinomycetes > Micrococcales > Micrococcaceae > Paeniglutamicibacter > Paeniglutamicibacter sulfureus. The sequence goes on along the minus strand of NZ_BAAAWO010000001.1, from coordinate 2,577,548 downwards.
GGAAGGGGGATGGCCACGCCGGAATGGCAAGGCTACGGTTGTTATGAGGGGCGGCGGCCCGCCGGTTCTCTTTGCGTCCATGGAGTAGGAGCAGAATGATGAGTCATATCACCTCAATGCTGGAGACCTATCCGAAAGATCTCGGTGGTATTGACCGCCAAAAACTTGCCGAGTGCATCGCTGCCTGTTTTGAATGCGCGCAGACCTGTACCGCCTGCGCCGATGCCTGCTTGAGTGAAGACATGGTCGCTGAGCTGACCAAGTGCATCCGCACCAATCTGGACTGCGCGGACATCTGCGCCACCACCGGAAACATCCTTTCCCGTCACACCGGGTATGACGCCAATATCACCCAAGCCGTATTGGCAGCCTGCGCGGCAGCCTGCAAAAGGTGCGCCGATGAATGTGAACGCCACGCCGATATGCACGCACATTGCCGCGTCTGTGCCGAGGCGTGCCGCCGCTGCGAAAACGCCTGCAACGAACTGCTTGAATCCCTCGGACGCGGAACCACCGAGTAGAACCACAATGGCAGCCCTCCCGGAGGCGCGGGGGGAGCATTCCAGGAATCGATGCGGGTGATTTGGGCCTCTATCCGGGCAAGAATCGGGGGCAACGAAAAGACCGAAGGACGATATCAGAACACGACGCAGCGCAACCGCGGCCTAAGCCACATTGCCGGCCCCGCGGCCGAACCGCCGGAGCAAAACTCGGGGTCAGGCTTGGGCGGCGTGAGGCGGGGGGATCTGGTTTCCGGGGGGCGATCATGTGATCAGCCTGCCGGATGGCCTTGCGGATGACCAGCGTGGGGTGGCGGGCGATGAGAGTGTAAAACACTTTCGCTCCGTCCCGGCGCGCGTGGTCACCATGCGCGCCATGCGCAGCCGGGCCAGGTGCTGGGAGACTCCCGAGGGCGACTTCTCGACAATCTTGGCCGGCTCGCCCACCGCGAGTTCCTCACCGTGTTCGAGAGCAAGGAGAATAAGGATGAGGTTGGGATTCCAAAGCAGGCCCAGGACCTCCCCGGCCAGCTCAATGAACCCGGGTTTGACCGGAGGGGTGGCCTCAAAGCTGTCCCCGTGCATGCGCATATACTGTCTTGGGTGTCGGTCATAGCTGTCGGTTCCCCCGGACTCCGACGCGCTTACGTACCGCCGGGGACTGCCCTCCCCACGCAGACAGGACCTGACGCTTCGTGAATACGCAAACGCCAACGCCCCTCCATTCACCCCCTTCCGCCCCGCCGAAACGGTCCGCCGCCCTGGATGTTGCCCGGGCGTTGGCCGTCATCGGGATGATCGCCGTGAACGTCGGGCCGCAGGAGGCGGACGACCTGCTCGAACGCATCTTCATGCTTCCCTTTGGCCGGGCCTCCTTGCTCTTCGTGTTCCTGGCCGGGATCGGGCTCGGAATGCTGACGCATCCGGCCAAGCATCGCCCGTGGCGCCAACAGTGGACCATGCTGGTGTGGCGGGCGCTTCTGCTGCTCGGGTTCGGCCTGGCCCTGCAACCCATCAACCACGGGGTCAGTGTCATCCTGGCTGTCTACGGGGTGTTGTTCCTCGTGGGGATACCGCTCACCCGCCTGCGCACCACGGTTCTCGCCTGGCTCACCGGCATCCTCATGCTTGCCGCACCCATGCTCTGGATGGGCCTGTTGGTCCTGCGCGGCGAGGGGTTCAGCCGAACCCCGATCCTGCTCTCCGGCAATCCGCTGGGGATCCTCGATGGAATCCTGGTGACAGGACCCTACCCGGCGCTCGTGTGGATCGTCCCGCTGGTGGCCGGACTGACCCTGAGCCGGTTGGACCTGAGTCATCGCCGGCTCCAGCTGATTCTTTTGTTCGGCGGGATGGCCGCCGCGGCCGGCGGAATCGTGCTCTCGCGCCTGCTGGCCGGGGTGACGGGGATCGATCCCACCAGCGGCGGTTTCGCGCGGCTTTTGGCCAGCTACGACCATTCCCAGGCGCCCCTGTGGCTGCTGTCGGGGATTGGTTCTGCCGCCGCTGTCATCGGGATGTTGCTGCTGGTGGAGCCCTGGCTTGAGCGGCATGCGCTACCGCTCGTTCACCTGGGACGGCTCTCGTTCACGATGTATGTCATGCACCTGGTGCTGCTGGCGATCTTCGTGCGGCCCGATCCGCACAGCACCCTCGAAGGCATTGCCTTCGCCGCACTCATCACCACGTTCTGCATCATCTGCGCACATCTGTGGGTTCCGGCCCGGGGACAGGGCCCCCTGGAACGCCTCCTGCGGCTCCCGGCCGGCTTGACCCGCAGCCCCGCCACCAACCCGTCAGGACACCATGGATAATCCCGCCCGCCCGATGCGGGGGTACCGCCGTCCGTTGGCCCGGGCCGCCACCATCGCCATGGCCACAGTGCTCCTTTTTCTGGGCCTGGGCACCACGGGGGGCCACGCACATGCGGGGCTTCTCGGCGGACCGGCCACCCAAGTAGCAGCGCTGAAAACAACACCGCGGGAAACGGCGGTGCAACTCCACGTTGCGGCGCCAGGATCCGAAAACCCAGAGACAACAAACGACGGAAACGACGAGGATTCCGGTGAAGAGCATCGTTTCCTGTCGCCGGGGCTGCTCGGGCTCGCCGGACTCGTGGCCGTGACGGCACTCGTGGGCACGATCCTCATGATCCGTTCGCGGCGCCGCCCGCCACCAAGCCAGGAGACCGAACGATGAAACAAAATATCCGTACGCCTTCCAATCGCCCAGGATTCGGCACCACGCGGAAACGCTGGGGCTCCAGGCAAACGATTGTCGGAATATTGTCCGTCGGCCTGCTCCTGGCGGGCTGTTCAAGCCAGCCGCTCGCAGAGAGGTTCTCCGCCCCCATCGGGACGGGTCCCAGTCCGGAAACCGCCCCTGCGGTGACGGCGCCAGCGGGGACCGTGCTGGCGCAGGAGGGCATCGCCGCCGGGCATCCCGAGGCGGTGGAGGTCGGGATGGAGATCCTGGAGCGGGGCGGCAATGCCGCCGATGCGGCCATCGCCACGGCCTTTGCCGTGTCGGTGGTCGAGCCCCATGCCTCGGGGATCGGCGGTGGAGGAGTCACCCTCATCGCGGAGCCGGAGAAGGAGGTCGCCGCCTTCGACTACCGCGAGGTCGTGGGCACCAGCGGGAAGATCCCTGCCTCCGGGACCGGCGTGCCCGGCTTCGTCGACGGCATGGCGACCCTGCATGCAACCTATGGCTCGATGCCGTGGGACGAATTGCTGCAGCCGGCAGTGGAGCTCGCCCGCGACGGCTTTGTGATCACCCAGTTCCTGGGTGAGCGCATGAACGACGGGATCGGATCGAGCATCGTTTCGGAGCACCGGCAATTCCGCACCAAGGACGGCAGCCGCGTCCTGCGCGAGGGCGAAACACTCAAACAAGCAGAACTGGCAGAGACGATCCAGACGCTGGCGACAGGGGGGCGTGACGAATTCTATGAAGGTTCGATCTCGAAGCAGCTGACACAGGTCAAGGGCCTCGATGCAGCCACGCTTGCCGATTACCAGACCGAAAAGTTCGAACCCGTCGACGGGAAGGTGGGCGAGTACACGGTGGTCACCGCGCCGCCGGCCCTCCCCGGGGCCGGACTGATCCAGATGCTCCAGCAAGCCGAAGGCGCCGCCATCGCCTCCGACGCTCCCGGGTCCTCGCCCTACGTGGACAAACTCATGGCAGCATGGTCAAACGCCAGCGACACCGTCACGGAGAATTTCGGGGACCAGCGCTTTGTCGAGGTGGACCTCTCGGAGGTCCTTGACCGCGAACGGAACCTCAAGATCGGCAGCCAACTCGAGGAGAGGGCCTCCAAGGATTCCCCCGCCGGAGCCATCGACCCGGGAAACACCACCCACCTCTCCGTCGTGGATCGCGACGGTATGGCCGTGTCGATGACAAACACCATCACCAGCTTCTGGGGAGGCACCAAGAGCGAAGTCGTCGGGGGATTTTTCCTGAACAATCAGCTCAGCAGGTTCGAAAGCATCGACTCGCCGGCGAATCGCCCGGAACCAGGCCGGAAGTCCGTCACCTGGTCCAACCCCGCCATGGTCCTGGATGCCCAGGGCCGCGTGGTCATGGGAATCGGCACCCCCGGCGGCCAGCAAATCCCCAACATCCTGGCCTCCGTACTGGTCCCCGTCCTGTTGCAGGACCAGCCCGTCCAGGAGGCTGTGGACGGGCCACGCTTCCACCTGCAAGGCGGTATCCTCGCCGTGGAAGGCAAAGCCACCAAGAGCATGAAGGCCTTGGCACGGGCCAATGAATGGAAAATCCGGGAAACCACCCGATCCGACGGCGTCTTTGGATCGATCCAGGCGCTCTGGGTCGACTACGACACCGGGACCATCGACGGGGCCACCGATGTGCGCCGCGATGGCGACCACGCTGTCATCAAAACCGACCAGTAAGGCAGCTGATTCAAAGGGTACGTGTCACATCGCCCCGCCAACGCGGATTGGCGGTATTATCGCAAACCGACCGCGGGGACTGCCGTCACTGCTCGTGGCCAATTCGGTTCAGGGGTCACGAGCATCGTCTACAGTGAAACCAAACGCTCATTCTGTGATGTAACAGTTGTTACTTTAGTCGTGTATCAATGTACGATGCTTCATATGAACTGGTTAGTACTTGTTGTCCGAATGACCGGAGACACCTCCAAGAACCGAGTGGCCGTCTGGCGCGAATTGAGGAAAATCGGTGCGGCCCCGGTCACCTCGGGAGTCTGGACCGTTCCCGACACCCCACACTTCACGAAGGCCGTGGCGAAGGTCACTGAACTGGCCGGTCGAGGGTCCGGAGACGTGTTGGTGCTGCCCACGACCTCGCAGGCCCCCGGTGTGGATGCGTTGCGCGCGGCTTTCGTGGCCTTGCGGTTGGATGAATGGCGCGAATTTTCCGGCGACTGCGCCAAGTTCGAGGCCGAGATCGCCAAGGAAATCCGCATCGAAAAGTTCACGTTGGCCGAACTCGAAGAGGAAGAGCAAAGCCTGGAGCGGCTACGCCGCTGGCACCGTGAACTCAAAAGCCGAGATGTCCTTGAATTGCCCGAAGCCGAGGCTTCCGAGGATCTGCTGCGCCAGTGTGTGGGTTCCCTCGAGGGTTACGCGGAGCAGGTCTATGCCACTCTCCATGCCCCGACCGAACCTGAAGCTTCGGACACCGGAGACTAGTCCCAATGTATTGGTGGCAGGCCCTATTGGGGACACTGGCCGGCTTGGCTGGCGTCTATGCGATCCTGCTGGCGGCCTTGTGGATTTATGCGCGAAGGTACCCCGGCACCGTAGGCATGCGCGATGCCCTGCAGTTGCTGCCGGATCTGCTGCGCTTGTTGCAAGGACTGATCACCGACAAGGCAGTGCCGCGTGGAGTACGGGTCAAGCTGGCGCTGCTACTCGTTTATTTGCTCATCCCGGTGGATCTGGTGCCGGATTTCCTACCGGTGATCGGGTATGCCGATGACCTCATTATCCTCGCTGTCGCCCTGCGCTCCGCCGTTCGTTCGGCCGGATCGGAGCCGTTGCGTCGCCATTGGCAGGGTACTCCCGCCGGGCTTGCTTTCATCGAAAAGCTTGCCGGTCTCCGCTCCGGCGGTGTTTCTTCCTTGCCGGGCGCGCGGTGATTTGAACGCGTTCAAATCACCGTTTGCCCGGCAGAAGCTTTTCTTTATGGCGGATGTCCGGCCGCCCCTGTTTCAACGAGTGCATCGAAGGCACTTGCTGGGGCAACGACCACGTGCGTCCTCTCGACCACCGGGTGTGCCTGTGGCGCGGGGCCGACTCACCACCCAACCTCGAAGGTTGCGCCGAACACCAGCCGGACGCCCTCGGTGTCATTGACGCGGACCGGTATCCCTTCGGGGCTGCTCGCCGCCCAAGAACCAGAGGATGAACTCATGGACACCGCTTCGGTCCTGGGAGGAAAGACCCCGGCATGGATCACCACTCTTGCTGAAGACCTTGGCCACCTATGCCGCCCGTATCAATGCGGCACAGGTGGCTTGGTTCTACCTGAGGTAGGAGAAGACTCCCATCATGCCGCGTTCGGCGTGGAAGGCGTTGTGGCAATGGGTGAGCCATTGCCCGGGGTTATCGGCGTCGAACTGGACCGTGACCGTTTCCTTGGGCAGGACAATGACGGTGTCCTTGCGTGCCCCGGTTTCCCCGATCTGGAAGGTGTGGCCGTGGATATGCATCGGGTGCCACATCTCGGTGTCGTTGACGAACTTCACCTCCACCCGTTCACCGGCCTGGATGTCAAAGGCCTTCTCGAAGGGTTTGGCCATGTCGAAGCGGTGGCCGTTGATACCCCAGTCATAGTTCGCCATCCCGCCGGTCAGCCGCAGCTCGTGGACCCGGTCCGGCGCCTTGGCGGCCAGCAGCACGGCCGGGTCCGCGGTGAGCTGGCCACCGTGGACGACCTTGCCCGTCAAGGTCTTCGGGAGGTCCGCTCTGGCCGGGGCGCCCCCGGTGCCGGTGGAGAGAAGTCCGTAGGCCATTTGGGCTTTGCCCTCGGCCAACGCCAACACGGGGGTGTAACCGCCGCTGACGGTCAAAAGCGCGTCGATGCGTTCGCCCATGCCCAGGACGATGGCATCGACCTCGGTGTGCTCGACGGGGAAACCGTCGGTGTGGGTCACGGTGAGTTGCTGGTTCGGGACCCCGATCCGGTAGGCGGTGTCGCCGGCGGCATTGATGATGCGCAGCCGGATGCGGTCACCTGGTTTCGCCGTGAAGGTCTCCGGCTTTTCGGCGCTGGTGCCGTTGAAGAGATGCAGCGGGTAGGCAACGTCGCCGGCGTCCCCGCCCAGGAAATCGCTGGTGGCACCCATGAGCATGTGGCCCATAACCATGGGGCCATTGTCGCCGCCGTGGTCCATGCCGCCCATTCCTCCCATGCCCTTGGACAGTTCCTTGATGACGTCGTCAGGGGTCCCGGTGACGCCGTCGAGCCAGTCATCCAGGACGATCACCCACTCCTTGTCGTACGTCAACGGTTCCTGCGGGTCGTCGATGATCAAGGCACCATAGAGTGCCCGTTCGCGCTGCATCTCCACGTGCGAGTGATACCAGTAGGTGCCCGGGTGCGGCAACTTGAAATCGTAGAGGTATTCGGTGCCGGCATCTACAGGTTCCTGGGTAAGGCCCGGCACGCCGTCGGCATCGTTGCGCATGGCGAGCCCATGCCAGTGGATGCTGGTGGATTCGGTGAGTTTGTTGGCGACGGTGACGGTGAGCTGGTCACCAACCGAGCCCCGCAGGGTCGGGGCGACCAGGGAACCGTTGTATCCCCACGTGGTGATGTCCGTTCCTGCCCGGGTGGTGGACAAAGGCCCCGCGGTGAGGGTTTGGCTGACGGTCTTTCCGGTGCTGGCCCGCTGGGCTTCGGCTGCGGTGATGAGCGGGTCCGTGGGCAGGATGCGAGAGACCCCTGCGGGGGCGGACGGGGCGGGTGCACATGCGGCCAAGGCCGCCACGGCGGTCGTCGCGACGGAGAGGCCCAGGAAGGAGCGCCGGTTCAAGTGATAGGTCATGAGTGAATCCTTCAAGAATGTATGTTCAGACGAGGAGCGAACGGGGAGATATGGCAGCGATCGAGCCCTGAGGCAAGGGTGTCGTCCGGGCACAGAAAGGAGGCATGCGGGAACAGCCCGGTGGTACCCGGCGGGGAAGAAGGGGTGTAGGTGGTGGTTCCGAAACGTTTCGGAACCACCACAGCAAAAGGCAGGAGCGAGGGTCGCTACAGGGTGGCGAGCAGGTCCTGCATGTCCTTGATCTCGGCTTCCTGGGAGGAAACGATGTCCTTGGCCAGGGTCACGGCGTCGGCGTTCTGGCCGCCGGTGACCTCTGTCTCGGCCATCTTCACGGCCCCTTCGTGATGGGCGATCATTTGGGTCAGGAACAGCTTGCTGGCCTCGGTGCCCTGTGCGGACTTGAGCTTGTCCAGGTCGGCGTCGGTCATCATGCCGTCCATGCCGTGGTCCCCGGCCATGGCGGTCGGTTCGGACCACCCGGTGAGCCAATCGGTCATTTTTTGGATTTCGGGGGCCTGCGCGGCCTTGATGTCCTGGGCCAGTTTCTCGATCTGGGGGTCCAGGTCGGACTTCTCCAGCATAATGTCGCTCATCTCCACCGCTTGGACGTGGTGGGGAATCATCATTTGGGCGAACATCGTGTCAGCGGCATTGTGCTGGGCGTTGGTGGCGGGTGTTTGGCTGCCGGAGGTGGCGGAGGTGGCGGTGGGGCTTTGGTCCATGCCTTCCATCTCATTGCCGGACCCGGCACCGCATCCGGTCAAGGCGATCGCGGCGGCCAGGGCGGTGGTTGTGAGGGCTGCAAATTTCTTCAAGGGGATCATCCTTCGCTAAAAAGTTTCTCGCGGTAAACGGCACCCCGTGGGGCACCCGGTTGATGAACCTGTCACCGAGGCGGCAGGAAACATCATCGGTTTACGTTCGAAGGATCGAGAGTTCGGCCAACGAGGGCGGGTCGGGAATCCGGCCCTCCGATTTGGGTCCCGGGGCGCTGGTGAATGCCGTTACCGTGGGTGTCCAAGCGAGTATCCGCGGCGGTGGAAGATTCGGCAGGTCTGGTCCGAAGGCGGGAACGCACATTTCGTGGCTGCCCATGCTGTGGCCGTCGGAGGGGAACCCGTCGCAGCCCATCGGCATCCCCTGGGGTGCAGGCAAGAGCGCGTCGGCAACCAGATGGGCCGCCGGGAGAATGTCAGTGGATGCCGCGTGATTCGGCACCGTGGCTTGCACGGTGGGAGATGTTGTCGCGGCCGGGCTGGGCATCGATGCCGACTCCATGGCCGTTACTGGGATCCCTCCGAGGACATGCATGCCCAGGAGGCCGGCGACAATGGCGAGCACCATGGCCATCAAGCCGAGCGTGGACAGGAAGGGACCCCTGGCAGACGGGGCTGGGGTCGTGCGCACGGCGGGTCCTTCCTGTGGGTGTCCGGAGGTGGTTGGTTAGTTGTGTATTTTACGGGTGCAGGCTGGGTGGATCCTCGGATCCCGGTATCAGCGGGCGTCGGCCGGGTTGAGCCGAAGCCGGCGCAGCAATTGGGCGTTGAGGGCGACCACGATGGTGGACAGGGACATCAGCACCGCGCCGGCTGCAGGCGAAAGCACGATCCCGGCGAAAGCGAACACCCCGGCAGCCAAGGGTACGGAAATGATGTTGTAGCCGGTGGCCCACACCAGGTTCTGCCACATTTTCCGGTAGCTGGCATGGGAGAGATCCACCATGGACAGCACGGCCCTCGGGTCGTTGCCGGCCAGCACCACCCCGGCCGATTCCATGGCAACGTCCGTGCCGGCCCCGATCGCGATCCCGACCTCGGCACGGGCCAGGGCCGGGGCGTCGTTGACGCCGTCACCGACCATGGCCACCTTGAGCCCGCGGCCCTGCAGTTCGGCAACCTTCTGGTCCTTGTCCTGGGGCAGGACCTCGGCGAAAACCTCATCAATGTGCAGTTCGGTGGCCACGGCCTGGGCCACCTGGCGTGCATCCCCGGTGATCATGGCGACCTTGATGCCGCGGTCCTGCAGGGCCTGGACGGCCTGGCGGGATTCGTCCCGGACCTCGTCCTCCAGGGCGACGGCCCCGATCACGGCTCCGTCGCGAATCACGTGCAACACCGAGGCGCCCCGCTCCTTCCAACCTCTTGTTGCCATCGCGATGCGCTCGGGCTCGGTCAGGTTCAGTTCCGCCAACAGGGCGGGCCCGCCGACGGCGAGGGCCGAGCCGCCAACGGTCGCCTGGACCCCGCGGCCGGTCATGGAACGAAAATCCGTGGCCGTCAGCACGGGTGCACCCGTGAGCTGGGCGGCGTTGACGATGGCGCGGGCCACGGGGTGTTCGCTGTCGGATTCGACGGCGGCGGCAAGGGCCAAGAGGTCATCGGTCAACAGGCCATCGATCGCCTCGACATCGGTGAGTGCCGGTTCGCCCTTGGTCAGGGTGCCGGTCTTGTCGAACAAGACCACATCGATGGTGCGCATCCGTTCCAGGGCCATGCGGTTCTTGATCAGCACGCCCGCCCGGGCGGCCCGCTCCGTGGAGATGGCAATCACCAGCGGGATGGCCAGCCCCAGGGCATGCGGGCAGGCAATGACCAGGACCGTGACGGTGCGGGTCACCGCATCCGGGATGCTGCCCAGCAGCGACCAGACGATGAAGGTGATGACGCCGGCGCCGGCGGCAAAGTAAAACAGGAACGCGGCGGCCCGGTCTGCCAGCGCCTGGGCCCGGGAGGTGGATGACTGGGCCTCGGCCACCAGTCGCTGGATCCCTGCCAGTGCGGTGTCGTCCCCGACGGCGGAGACCTTCAGGCGCAGGGAGCTGTCGGTGGCAACGGTCCCTGCCACCACGGGGTCCCCAACGGTGCGGGGGACGGTTTTTGACTCCCCGGTGATCATCGACTCATCCACCTCGGCAAAACCCTCGGTGATCACGCCGTCGGCAGGCATCCGCGCGCCCGAGCGCACTAGGACCACATCCCCTGCAACCAATTCGGTGATGCTGATGGTTTCGGTGCCGCCGTCGATGACCCGCTCGGCCTCATCGGGGAGCAGCGCCGCCAGCGCGTCCAGGGCGCCGCGGGCCGAACCCAATGCCCGCATTTCGATCCAGTGCCCCAGCAGCATGATGGCCACCAGCAGGGCCAGTTCCCACCAGAAATCCAGGTCAAAACCGCCCAGGCCCAGGCTTGTCACCCAGGAGGCGATGAACGCCACGGTGATGGCCATGGAAATCAGCAGCATCATGCCCGGCTGCCGGGCCTTGATCTCCTGCCAACCGCCCCTGAGGAACGGCTGGCCGCCATAGAAGAAGATGACAGTGCCCAAGATCGGGGCAATCCATGGTGCGCCGGGAAATTGCGGCGGAACGTATCCCAGCAGGTGCCCGACCATGGGGCTGAAGTACACCACCGGAACCGACAGCGCCAAGGTCAACCAGAACCGGTTCTTGAACATGGCGGTGCTGTGTCCGGCATGCTGGCCCTGGGTGTGGACCGCGTGGTCATCATGATCCATCTCGCCGTGACCCATGGCCGCGTGGTCCATGCCCGGCACCGAATCCTGACGCACGTGCCCGTGGTTGTGCTCTTCCATGATTCTCCTTCGTTGGGTACCGAACGGCCTCGGCGGCTGGACTGCCGATGACTGACATGTGAGGCTTCACTGACAACACCCCAAACATACCCCTATGGGGTATGTTTGTTCAAGTGATGGTCGTCCCGGAGGTCTTGGCTCGGGCAGGAGTCCTGTGCCGTAGAACATCGCTTGGCCGGGGCCCTGCGTTGCCACCCACATCTTCTACGGCAGGGAACGTTGGTAGGTGTGGATGGGTGCCCCGTCCTTGGAATGGCGTTCCCCAACGCATGTCCAGCCCAGCTTCTTATAGAACGCCCCTGCCCCTGCTGCCCCTGCCGCGGTGACAAGCTCGGCCAGGGATGCCCGGTCCGCCACGGCACGGTTGAGGAATTCCTCCACGAGAAGCCTTCCGATGCCCCCGCCCCGCAGGGTGGGCAGGACCACGAGCGAGGTGATCACGGCCGTTGCCGGACGGGGGTTGGCCCCGGCAACCGGGCCGTTCGTGCGCCCCAGGAGGCGGCGCAGGTACGGTCGGGCCCGGGTGCGCAGAAAGTGGAGAAGTACCCGCGGCCGGATGGAAAGAGCCGCCAGTCCCGAGAACAGGAGACCCCACTTGTGCTGGTGCAGGACGTCGGCGACGTGGTGGATTTGGTTGGTTGAACCGACCAGGAAACCCACTTGCTGCCGCGGGGCATCCTTGGTTACCGCGACCAGGGCCACCCCGTATTGTTCGGTCAGAAAGGTTTTCATCCAACGCCGGACGAAGCGTTTTCCCAGTCGTGGGAACAGCCCCTCGGGCAGATACCGGATCACGTCGGAAGCCATCAAACGCAAGTCTTCTTCCGTGGCTTCCCTGACGACCACCAGAGACCGGGTGCTGGGAAATTTCGGAGGTTTCTGGCTCATGGGGTTTCCTCGGTGAAGGTGGTGCCGTCATAGGTGTACTTGACCAAGCCACCTTCCATGGCCATCCAGACGGAAATGTTTCCATCCGCGGTTCGGGTGGCGCCCATGGTAGATGGCTGGCCCACTTCGGCTTTGATTGAGGCCCAGGAAAGGCCGGCATCGTCGCTGAGATACACGCTTCCCTCGGGTGTTACGCCCACGACGGTCATCGGATCAGCAAATGCGGCCGTGAGAAGCCTCGGCCCCCCATCTGGAGTCTCCCAGGTATCTCCACTGTCAACGGATCTCCATACTCCGTCCTCGGTGGTGGCCAACACGACGGTATTATCGGGGCTTCCCACCAACGCATACGGGGAAGGTGACATCGGCCCGGCGTCCGACCATTCCTTGCCGTCCACCGTCGACCGAAGAATCCCGTCGAATCCAACAATTTGGTCACTGGTCACGGTCATGGCATGAAAATCGGATGACCCCTGCAAGGAGACCGGGATCCACGATTCCCCGCCATCGGTCGATTTCATCAGGCCCAGGGGATTGGGCAGATCAATACCTGGACCGGGATGCCCGGAAGCATAGAAGGTCCCGTTCGATGAGGCAGCGAATCCCATCAGGTCGATGGTGGGGCCGATTTTCCTTGGAACGGTCTCGGTGGCGTCGAAGAGGCCGTTGTGGGTTGCGAGCAGGACCCGTTGTGTTGTTTCCTCGATGCTGATGGCATGGATATGGCCAAACGGATTGGCCGGTGGCTGTTCGCCGGCATTCGAATCTGGGGTTGCACCGCACGCGGCAAGTCCCAGGGTGGCGAGTAAGGCAATTGCCGTGGCGGGCCAGATGCGGGACTGGCGAAAAATACGAGTGGGGAAAGGCATGGATCTCCATAAATAACATCGATAAAAGGAGCAAGCCTGCATGTGTGAAGGCCGGGGTCCCAAGGGGCACCCGGTTTATGCATGATTGCAGCGTGCCGTCGACGAACACCGTCTTTCGGCAGGCCGAGGCTGCTGGGTGAGCGCTTCGTAGATTCGGGAAGCGCCTGAAATCTAATGCCATGACGCCACGCTTGGCGCAGCGAAGGCCAGGGATCGTGGACTCCGGCATGGCACCCTCGGCGGTCCCCCGGGTGGCATCAAACCCGTTCTTCGTGCCCACTGACACCGGTCCCTGAACGAACCTGTGGTGTTTTGCGAGATCGGCACGGTCCATGCCGGCCCACCCTCGAGGGGACAGTCTCTCCCCCTTGAAGGTGGCGTCTTGCCGGCAATAGAGGCATGCTCCCTCGCTGGAGGATTGTATCCTCAGCGTGGGCTGGGCCTATCCCCTTTTTACGTGCGGCTGATCGAAAGCTGAACCAGCGAAGGGGTTACACGCGAACGGATTCGGCGGAGCCAAAGAGCGGGCGGGGCGGCCAGCCCCCTCCCGGGGACAGGTTGAAACGCCCGGGTGAGAAGGTGTGAGAACATTCCGCCCAAGGATAGAGCAAGGACACACATGCCGATCAGGGTCGATTCCATACCGCTCAAGGAGCTCCCGGCAAGGGAAGCCTGGGAATCTTCGACCGGAATGTGATGCGCTACCACTGGCCATGCGGTCGTGGGTTGGGAATAACCTGTTCCGTTGTCCTGCTCGTTGACCGCGACACTGGAACCATACGCGGCATTGGGTACCTGATGGTCCACGCCGAGAACGTGCATGCCGAGCAGGCCCAAAGCCAGCGCAACCAGAATGAAAGCAGGTTGAAACGCCAGAGCCAAGAATGCTCGGCATTTCGTCACGGAGTACTCACTTCCCTGAAATTCTTATCGAACCGGCCCTAATGCCACAACGTGCTTCCGGTTCCACGATAGTTGTCGACTGCGGGAGAGGGGCTGCAGCGACTACCAACGGCCCCACCACAGCCAGCAAAAGATTGCTTATACTAAACTCTGAAACATTTTACAATAGTTCGTGCGCAAAACGGCAAACGTGCGGGGCGCTGGACGAATACTGCTGCTCGGAACAGACATATTTCTGGGGACATGCCGCCACGGGGACAACGGGCTGGCGGTGCCATCGTTGCGGTTCCTGGGCGCCGGGTCATGGCCATTATCTTGGTTTAGGTTGTTGAACAAGGATTTGAGATACTTGGGCCATGTCGATTGCCACCGTTCACCTGCTGCGTCATGGCGGAGTTCATAATCCGGACTGGGTCCTCTGTGGTCGATCGGCGAAGTTCCACCTTTCCGCTCTAGGCCATCAAAGGGCCGTTCGGACGGCAGATTTCTGCACCGGAGAGCATGAGCCGGACGCCACATCACCCACGTGGTCTCGTCCCAGCTTGTACGGGTTCGGAAAACGGCGAAGCCCGCCTTTAGCGCCCCGCTCCTGGACCTTGCCACGGATGAGCGAATCACCGAGGCGGCGAACCGTTTCGAGGGCTTGTCCCTGTTCCAGGACCGACTGAGGGTCCTACGTCGCAAACCCATTTCGTCCATCCTGGGGGGAGCCCTTGCCGGGACCAGATTGAACGAATGATGGCCACCGGCTGCCCCTCTGGGTGACACGCCGCTCGGCCGAGGGCAAGACCCTGTGGCACAACCCGCGGAAACGCGAATGCACTCTCACCTCCGTGACTAGCCCGGACTTTGAAGATGAAAGTCCGGGCGCCGTCCGCTATACATAACCCGGCGTGGACCTCTTGTCCAACGCTGCGAACATCCCTGGAGCTTGAGATCATGACCGATCCCATCTCGTCCCAAGCACAGCGCTTGGGCCGACGTACATTCTTGCGCGCCGCCATGCTTGGAGCGGCCGTGCTGCCGCTGGCCGCATGCGTCGGCGACGAAGACCCCCTGGCCAAGCAGGCCCGCGAAGGAAACAACAAGAACTACATTGCCGGCGACGGGTCAGTCCAGGAATACGGTCCCGCCTCGCGCACGGCACCGGTCGAGATCAATGCGGTGGCCTATGACGGAACCAAGATCGACTCGAGTACCTGGGCCGGGCAGGCAACGGTCCTGAACTTTTGGTACGCCGCATGCGCACCGTGCCGCATCGAGGCGCCGCACATGGTTGAACTCAGCAAGGAGTTCGAAGGACAGGTCGGATTCGTCGGCGTCAACGTGCGTGACGAAAAGGAAGCGGCCGAGGCCTTCGAGCGCACCTTCGGCATCCCCTACCCCTCCATCCAGGACACCCAGGGCGCCATCCAGCTGGCCATGACCAAGTACGTCCCGCTCAAGGCCGTGCCCACCACCTTGGTGCTGGACAAGCAGGGACGGGTCTCCGCGCGGATCCTGGGCGTCGCCGAAAAGCCGACGCTCAAGGCACTAATCAACACGGCACTCACCGAGTCGTTGTGATCAGCCCCGTACTGGCCGGAGCCCTCATGCTGCCGGCCCAAGGAAACCCGTTTGCCGAAATCGTCCAGGACGGATCGCTGCTACTTGCAGTGCCCGTGGCCATCCTGGCAGGCCTCGTGTCCTTCCTGTCCCCCTGCGTGCTGCCCCTGGTGCCCGGCTACCTCGGATACGTCACCGGTCTCTCCGGCGCCGACCTCGCCGAGCAAAAACGCGGCCGCATGGCCGCCGGCATCGGGCTGTTCATCCTCGGCTTCACCGCGGTCTTCATGCTGGCCGGAGTCGTCTTCTCACAAATCGCCGGCTGGATGATCTACAAGGGATCGTGGGTCACCCAAGTGCTGGGCCTGGTCGTGATTTTTATGGGCATCGTGTTCATGGGCGGATTCTCCTTCATGCAACGCGAAGCCAAGATCCACCGCAAACCCCCCGCCGGGCTGTGGGGTGCACCGGTATTGGGTGTCACTTTCGGACTCGGATGGGCACCCTGCATCGGGCCGACGCTTGCCGCCGTGCTGATCATGAGCAGTGGCCCCGACGCCAACGTTGCCAAGGGAGCCCTGCTGACCTTCTTCTACTGCATGGGATTGGGACTGCCGTTCCTCTTCATCGCCCTGGCGATCCGCCGCGGCATGGGTGCCATGCAATTCTTCCGCCGGCACCAGCTGGCGATCATGCGCTTCGGCGGCGGCATGTTGATCCTTCTGGGAATCCTGATGGCCACCGGCCTGTGGGGCTTTTGGGTCACGCAATTGCAGGATTGGTTCACCAATGAGGTCAGGTTGCCCATCTAATGGCGAAAAAAGACATGAAAAAAGATGTAGTTGTCCCGGCCCTTGGATTCGTTGGCATGCTGCGCTGGACCTGGACCCAGCTCACCAGCATGCGCACCGCGCTCTTCCTGCTGCTGCTCCTGGCCGTGGCCGCGGTGCCCGGTTCACTCTTTCCCCAGCGCTCGGTCAACCCGGAGCAGGTGACCACCTACCTGACCAACAAGCCGACCACCGGCGAATGGCTCGACCGCTTCCAGCTCTTCGACGTCTACTCCTCCGTCTGGTTCTCGGCCATCTACCTGTTGCTGTTCATCTCCCTGATCGGCTGCATCCTGCCCCGCGTGAAGAAGCACGCGCAGGCGCTTCGCACCCCGCCACCACGCACCCCCTCACGGCTGAACCGCCTGCCGCAAAACGGCACGATCCAGATCCAGCCGGCCTCCGAGTCTGGTCTCAGCGACGGGGAAATTGTCGAGCGGGCCGCGAAGCTCCTGAAAAAGCGCGGCTACCGCTCCGAAGCCCGTACCGAGGGCCCGACCCCGTCGGTGGGTGCGGAACGCGGGTACACCCGAGAAATAGGCAACCTGCTGTTCCACATTTCCTTGGTGGGGCTCCTGGCCTCGGTGGGAATCGGAGGGGCCTTCGGCTACAACGGGCAGCGGCTCCTGGTGGAGGGGGACACCTTCGTGAACTCCCTGGTGTCCTACGACGCGTTCACTCCCGGGACCTGGTTCCAGGAAGACTCCTTGGACCCGTATTCGGTCAAGCTCGAGAAATTCAACGTCACCTTCGACCGCGAATCCACCACGCATTTCGGCCAGCCGATCGACTTCACCGCCGAGGTGGAGACCCGCCGTAACCCGAATGCCGAACCCGAAAAGGAAACGATTCGGGTCAACCACCCCCTGCGCATCGATGGCGCGGACATGTACCTGGTCGGCAACGGGTACACCCCGGTGGTCACCGTGCGAGACGGTGACGGAAACATTGCCTTCAGCGGCTCGGTGGTTTCGGTGCCCCAGGACGGCATGTACACCTCCCTCATGGTCATCAAGGCTCCCGACGCCAAGCCCGACCAGCTGGGCTTCCAGGGTTTTCTGCTGCCCACCGCCATGACCGACGAGACAGGGTTCTCCATTTCCGGGGACCCCAACGCCATCAACCCGCAGCTCCAGCTGAATTCCTACTATGGGGACCTGGGGCTGGACGACGGCAATCCGCAAAACGTCTACGTGCTGGAAACCGACCAGCTTACGGAGCTGAACAACAGAGACCTTGAGGCCGGAGGCATCGTGCTGGGCGCCGGGCAGACCTACGAATTGCCCGACGGCAAGGGAAGCATTTCCTTTGACGGGCTCAAGCGCTTCATCGGCGTGGACATCGCCTACGACCCGAGCAAGCGCCCCGTGGCGGTCTTTGCGGCCCTTTCACTGCTGGGCCTGGGCATCTCGCTCTTTACCCCGCGCCGCCGGGCCTGGGTGAGAATCAAGACCTCCGTTGACGGCTCGGGCCGTGAAGAGCGGGTCATCGAATACGGATTGCTGGCCCGTGGCGAAGACCACGGGCTTGAGTCCGAAGCCAAGGAGCTGCGCAAGCTTCTTGAACAGCAGTGGCCCGCCGTTCAGCGGGCCGGAGTCTAGGAGAACCTATGGAAAACGACATGCCCACGATCAACGTGGCCCTGGGGCAGTACAGCGACCTGTTCATGTTGCTCGCCGCGATGGTCTACGCATCCGCCTTCGTGGCATTTGCGTGGGACCTTGCGAAGTCGAGCAAGCTCATCCAGGAAATCGACACACAGGCGGTTGTTTCTGAAAAGAAGGTCCTGGTTGCTGCCGGAGCCATCGCGCCGCCCCCTTCGGGGACCCCGGACAACGCCTTGGTCAACGATTCCATGACCTACACCGCTGCCTCGGCCAAGCGGATGGCGGCCAAGGTCGCGGTCTCGCTGAGCTGGCTGGGCGTGCTGCTGCAGGGCTTTGCCGTGGTCTCCCGCGCTATCGCGACCGGGCGCGTGCCGTGGGGCAACATGTATGAGTTCCTGTCCACCGGTTCCTTCCTGGTGGCCCTGGTGTTCATGCTGGTGCTGGTGAAGAAGGACCTGCGCTTCATGGGCACCTTCGTCATCGGCCTGGTCACCGTCATGCTGTGCGGCGCCACCATGGGCTTCCCGACCCCCGTTGCCCACCTTGTCCCTGCCCTGCAGAGCTACTGGCTGATCATCCACGTCTCGATCGCGGTCTTGGCTTCCGCACTGTTCACCATCACCTTTGCGATGAACGTGCTCCAGCTGCTCCAGCACACGCGCATGGATGCCCTGGCCGCCGGAAGGAAGGACAAGATGCCGTTCATGCGCCTGGTCCCCGGCGCGGCTCCCTTGGAAAACTTCGCCTACCGCATCAACGCGGTCGCCTTCGTGATGTGGACCTTCACCTTGATAGCCGGTGCCATTTGGGCCGAGGCCGCCTGGGGCCGCTACTGGGGCTGGGACACCAAGGAAGTCTGGACCTTCGTGATCTGGGTCGTCTACGCCGGCTACCTGCACGCCCGGGCAACCGGCGGCTGGACCGGCGCACGCTCGGCCTGGCTGAGCATCATCGGTTACCTCTGCCTGGTCTTCAATTTCACCGTCGTGAACCTCTACTTCAACGGACTGCACTCCTACGCCGGAGTCTAAACCGCCTTCCGCGGGAACCAACGCGGGTATGACAGTCCGCCGAAGCGTGCATACACTCAGGATCCAGATGACGTTCTTGGATTTCGTCTAGTGGTGGGTGTCGCGGCGGGATGCATTCGGCTAAGAGTCCCACCGCGACCCCCCGCA
Organism: Paeniglutamicibacter sulfureus; assembly: GCF_039535115.1. Taxonomy (NCBI): domain Bacteria; kingdom Bacillati; phylum Actinomycetota; class Actinomycetes; order Micrococcales; family Micrococcaceae; genus Paeniglutamicibacter; species Paeniglutamicibacter sulfureus. The sequence continues at coordinate 2,558,595 of NZ_BAAAWO010000001.1, read as the reverse complement.
CCCAAGAGGTTAACCCGGTCCTTGTGAAACAGGGCGCCCGCTTGGGGCCGCAGCGAATTACGCATTATTAGAAGTGCTTTTTGACCGCTGTCGCAGGAGATTATCCAGAATATTTCTGATGTGAACTTGGCTACCATCGTTCCAGTTCAGCGTAACTGGGCCCTGTCAAGCATAGCGCAGGTCAAGGACCCGCTATGAGGGAGAACCCATGTCAAAAGAACCAAGGCCTCCGTCGATCCTTGCGGATCGACGGAGGCCTTGGAACGCTTGCGCTTAGCCCTTGAGGGTGTAGTACCCGTAGAGGGGGTTGCGAGTCACATTGTGGAGAAGCGTGTCCGTAGTCGGGTTCTGTGCGCCGATCATCTTGCCGCCGCCGAGGTAGATGCCGACGTGGCCGCCGCCGTTCTGGAAGACCAGGTCGCCGGGCTTCGGAGAGCTGGTGCGGACGAACTGGCCGGAGGCGCGGATGGCGGAGGTGCCGCGGGCGATGTTGATGCCGTGTTTTGCGTAGACGTACTTGACGAAGCCGGAGCAGTCCCAGCCCGACGGGGTATTGCCGCCCCATACGTAGGGAACGCCCTCATACTTGGCGGCGGTTGCAGCAATGCCGGAGAGGTTCGCGGTGTTCATCGAATCGCTCTTGGGCTTCGGGGTCGAGGCTTCCGGCGCACTGTCGCGGTTCGAGCGGGTGACCGGCGCGTAGGCATCAGAGTCGTTGTTGGAGCGAGCCATCGGAGCGGTGTCGTTGGACCGCGTCTTCGTCGCGGTGCTGCTGGGGGCAACTTCCTTGGCCACGGCAACCACGACGGGAGCAGGGGCAGGCTTCGAGGTGAACGCCGCGCGCTCGATGGTCAGGTCCTTGGACGCCGAGACCGAAACGGCCTTGACGGCTACACGCTCCGGGCTAAGCCCTTCAACGGGAACGGCGCTTGCTTCGCGGGAAACATCGCCCTGGGCCGGAACACCCAAAGTGAGGACCAGGCCGGAGGCGGCGGCAACGACTGCTGCCTGGCGGCCAACGGATCCGGCGTTCGAGGCGACTGCCTTCGAGATGGATTCGAGCGGGTTGATCCGAACCGGGGTCGCGCGGTGGCGGCCCAATGCTTGACGTGTAGTCACGTGGTAATGCCTCTCCTGATGCCTGCGAGGTGAGCTGTCGGGTTCGAGTGGGAGTCACTCGGCAATCCGGCCGCCAGGCCGAACCACTTAACCCCAAGGCTTCCTGGTGTGGAAACCGAAAGTGGGTCCCCCGCCACTGCCAAACGAGTAAGTGAACGGACACCGTGGGCTGGCAGTGCTCGGCACTTCCCGCGGCGGTGAACAGGGTTGATCCCCGATCACTTACTTAGAATATATGAAGCTAATCCACAAGTCACGTTTTGGTCACGGAACAGTGACAATTGCCGTTATAACCAAGCCTCGGGGTTTACCCACTTGCCGTTGACGATGACCTCGAGGTGGACGTGGCAGCCGGTCGAGTTGCCCGTGGTGCCGACAAGCGCGACAACTTCTCCGCGCTTGACCTTCTGGCCCACCGACACCTTGAGTGCCGAATTGTGGTTGTAGCTTGTCTCCAGCCCGTTGCCATGGTCGATCTGCACGCGATTGCCGGAGTGGCCGGCAAACTCGGACTGCACGACAGTGCCGGCGGCACTGGCCTTCACAGGGGTCCCGCACGCGGCGCCGTAGTCCAGCCCGTTGTGGTTCATGAAACCCGGGCCGGTCGGATTCTTCCGGAACCCGAAACGCGAAGTCAATCGCACGGTGTCCAACGGTTGGGCCAGGACCCCGCCGCTTTCGACTTTGGTGACATCGCCGCCGGAAGCGGTCACGACCGTTGCCAGCTTGTCTTCCTCGGTGAACTCGCTGGTCAGCGAGGCCCGCTCGATCTTGACCTCGTCATTGGCCGGGGCCTTGACATCTGCGACAGCAGTCTGGGCGACGCGCTGGGTCTCCGAGGCAATTTCCTCGACATCCTGCCCCGGGGTGACGGCGGCGAATGCCAGACCGGAAACGGCTGCGACTGCTGCGATCATGTGCGCATACCCAAGTCGGGGGCGTTGCGTCCGGGGCTCGAACTTCAGGACGTTGTCCAGTTCGTCGACTTCGGCCGGAGCTGCAACCGAAGTCGTGGGAGCAACCAGGGGAGTAGGGATTTCGGTGGCGGCAATGCTTGCCGCGTCCGGGGATGCGCCGTAGCGCAGGCCCGCCGCAAAGCGGCGGCCAAGGTACTGCATGCTATCGGGGGCCTCGACGGAATCCGGGACCGCGCTCAGGGCGCGTCGACCGGAACGTCGGGCAGTGCTTTCACCGCTCAGTGCGGTGTCCGCGATCTGCTCTAGTGAACCTTCAGCAGGCGAAGCATCAACGGGGCCGGAAGCACGGCGGCGCCCGGGAGTGTGCTGCTGAGTCAAATGTCTACCTCTCATGTATCGCCTGCGAAGTTAGCTGTCGGATTCGAGTCATGAGATCAACTCGGCTGAGCCTACATAGTGGACTCAGCTTCACCCCAAGATCCGTGGTCCAAGACCAGGAACGGTTGAATGGGTCCTCCGCCCCTACCGGGAATTCTTGCTCCGCGATCCGCCGGTAGGGTTATGCGAACCGGATCGGGACGGATTTGCGTAAGTGAAACCCAACGTGTAACTCTACCGGGGTATATAAAAAAGTTACAATTCCGTTATCAATCCATGCGGCGGACAAACGCGTGGTCCCGGGCTTCGGGCGAAAGTGAGGTCATGGGTTTCATTCGCGAATACGGCCGTCGAACTCGCCTACGTCTGGTTCCGTTCTTCCCCCTTTCCGGGTGTTCATGTGTCAGAACACGTCCAATCCCGCCTTGGTACTACATGTGTGGCAGCAACGGATCGCCGAAGTGATAGGTGAAGAGTAGGGAAAGGGCGACATAGCGGTTGTGAGGTTCATCCGTTTCATGGGCAGCCCCTGGAAGAAGTCCTCATCTACGCAGACGACCACGCATGCTGCTGTTGACCGTCGCGTAATTTGACGATGAAGCCGCCACCGAGTTTGACGACGAACCTGCCATAGAAACGCCTCGCCAGGATGATCTTGGCGAGGCGTTCGTGGTCATGCCGGCGGGCTGGTCGGCAGGGGTGCCGGTTGGGTTATTCGCTGAATTCGCTCACCGCCGACTGCGCCGCGGATTGGTCCACGATCGCGCCTTTGGCCGAGCGGGTGGCCATGAGTGCGGCCAGGGCCAGGTTGTTCACGGTGCGCGGGTAGCCACGGGACGCCTGATGGATGACGGTGATCGCATCTTCGGAGAACAAGGGATCAGTTCGGCCTGCGAATCCAAGATGTCCCTTGATGTAGTCGCTGGTGTCCTCCAGATTCATCCCGTTGATGGTGAACCGGGTCCCGATCCGTTGGTCCAGGGCGGCCAGCACCGCCAGTTTCAACCGGCGCCGCAGGGTGGGTTGACCGATGAGCAACAACGCGAAATGCGACTCCGTATCCATGCTGACGTTTGAGAGCATCCTCAATGATTCGAGGTCTTCGTTGGTCAGCAGGTGTGCTTCATCGATGACAATCACCGGCAGGCGAGAGCGTTCGTCGAGTTCGCCGGCGAGCAGGGCCGCGGCCTGCGCGGCCAGGGCTCCGGAGAAGAAGGAGGGCGTGGCCCCCAGCGCGGTCACAATCGCTGCACGGATCCCGCGGATCCCGATGGTCGGATCCGGGACATAGATGATTTGGTGGCGGGATGGTTCCAGGTGCGCCAGTGCGGCGCGGGCCGCCACGGTCTTCCCGGCCCCGACTTCCCCGGCGATCACTCCCATGCGGCGCTGGTCGATGCACCAGGAGATGCGGGCGACCGCCTCGCGGTGCCCGGGGTGCTGGTTCAGCGCCGCCGGCGGGATATCACGGCCAAAAGGAAGCCGGGAAAAACCAAAATAGCTTTGCAGGCTATCGATCTGGCTCAACGGGCACGCTCCTGGATCTCGGCGAAGCTGATCGGTGCGGCCGTGAGGGATTCGCGGTGCCGGGTGGCGACCAGGTCCAGGTAGTTGATCCCGGTGCTGATGTTGGTTGCGGAGTCGTTGTCCTTCACGGCGTTGGTGACCTTGGAATGCACGTGCCGTCCGATATCCAGTGGCCGGGCCGTCCCCGCCGGGTTTCCCTCGTGGTTGTTCACGGTGATTTCCCCGTCCAGGTCGAAGGGGTCATAGATCAGTTCCACCTTGGTGCCGGCCAGCAGCGGGTCGACCTCGTAGGTGTTTGAGTGCAGGGATACGGTCCCGGTCTTGGTCACCGTGCGGACATCTGACCAGAGGAACGCCTCACGGATCTCGGCCAGGGATTTGCGCACCGGGGTGCGGTGTTCCCAGGATGCTTCCCATCGGGCCAGGGGCGTTTGCCCGATGCTGGTGTGTTGTTGGTGGTGATAGACCATGTTCACCCATGCGGTGAACAGCGTGTTCAACTCGTGAAGGGAGCTGATCTGCGAGCCGGCCTCCGGGTCGGTGCCCGGGAGCATGGGTGTGTCGGTGACCGTGATTTCACCGAGGAACTGGCTGGTGACCGTGTTGAAGAAGCGTTCGATCTTGCCCCGTCCCTGGGGCCGGTAGGGGGCCGAATGCACCAGCCTGATCCCGAGTTTGGCGCACGTGCGCGCCAGCGACTTGTCACTCATGGCGGCCCCGTTGTCCAGGTAGGCGACCTCGGGGATGCCGTGGGTTTGCAGGGCCGGACGCAGGACCGCCGAAAGCCGGATGGCATCCTCGGCATAGGCCCAGCGGGCGGCGGTGACCATGCGGGAGTGATCATCAAGGAACGCGAACAGAAACGTCTTTCGCCCACCGATCCGTGGCCCGTGCAGGGCATCACCGACCCAGATCTCGTTGGATTTCTCGGTCTCGAAGCGACCGGTGGCGACCGGGCGGGTGCCGGTGGAAATGTTCCGGGCACGGAAGTAGCGCAGCAGCGTGGTCTCCGAGGGTGCCTGGCCCATGGCTTCGGTGATGATCCGCTTCACCTGCGCGGCGGTGCGGTTGGGTTTCTCCCGTTTGAGGGTTTCGGCCAGGCTCAGCACGGTCGAATCGATGTAGGGGGCGCAGGCTCGTTCGTCCGGTTTCAGCCCGTCAAACCCGTGGTCCCACCACGCTTTGATCCAGCGGTCCAGGGTTTCGCGGGAGAAGCGGCGGGTGCCACCGAAGGGCCAGGGATGATCAACCTCGGCCAGGGCCCGGACCAGGGGTCCGCGCTGGCGGGAGCTCAACGACCGATCCGCCGCGGCCCGCACGATTTGGTAGCGGAACAGGGCGATCTTCTCACGGTGCTCCTTGCGCATCAAGGGGGTGTTGGCCCGCGGGGCAGGGTTGGCCGGCACCGGGGAAACGACCACCGCCGGCTGCGGCAAGGCATCCTCGCCACCGGTGCTCTCCATGGGGGCCTGCGGCGGCACGGCGGGTGGTCTCGGCGGGGCAGGGACAAGCTGATCGGGTAGGTGAAGCGAGGCACTGATCATCGAAAAGGTTCCTTCCGGCGGGGTGAAACATGGACCCATGTCCTCGCCGGAGATCCGGAAACGACACGTGAACCCCACCTTGGCCCAGTTAGGCTTCCTGCGGCAGGGCGGGCTGGTGTTGCACCGCCTCGAGACGCTGGCGACCGCTGAAGAACCATGGGCCATGCCCGGCCAGGGCGGCAACAGGCCACGTCACGTTGGCGACCGGGGCTTGGCCGGGGATTGCCCCGTGGTGGTGGGCCAGCACCCGGGCATGGGCCATGAGCATGCCCAGCGCGTTGGCCGCGGCCGTGGGCGCCGGAGTCGGCCAGAATCCCAGGGACTCGGCGGTGGCGCGGTGCACCCGTGCGGTGAATTCCGTCAGGATCGCCGGGGCGTTGGCCCTGAAATCCCGGATCCATCCGCGGACGGTGGTCTGCGGGCGGCCCAGCTGCGCGGCGATTTTCCGGTGCCCCGCTCCGGAGACAATGCTCGATTCCACGGCGTGCGCGATCACCGCAGCCGCATCGGCTCGACGGGCGGTCAACGCCACCGGCAGCAGGATATGGGTGCTCTGGCACTGATGGCAGCGGGCCCTGCGTGGCAGAACCCGGCGGTTCACGACCGGCACCTGGTATCTGATGATCCGCTCCCGCCCAAACCCCCACGGCTTCAAGGATCCACTGCACCGGGGGCAGCTCAGCGTGCGGGAGAAGAGCTGGAATTCGACAGCGGCGGGATCGTGGCTTACGGTGAGCACAGCGCGACTCGTTTCGCGTCAGAACGACCTGGTGCGGCTTCGAAACTGGCACCGGGTCGTTCGTCTTTAAGATCTGGATCCAAAAATCCAAGAACTAGGGTCTGTCGTCAGCCTGACGCCGCCGACGAAGAAGGTCAAGGGACAGATCCGGGAACGTTGAAGAAACCGTCTCATGGTCAGGCAACGCGACTACCCACGGTCATCCACTGCGACGCGCAACAGCTGCTTGAATTGTCGATGCGTGTCTATGTTTCCCTTTCGTGCGGACCCTGGTATCCGCCCGCACAAGAACCAACATGGAGGTGAAAAGATCGGCCAGGACGGGTGCTTCGACTGGAAACGACGCTCTGATAAGCTCTTTCTAGGCGACTGCAGGTTTTTTGAACGGAGCTTGCAGTCGCTGTAACGGTGAGACCTAAATCCTCTGGCCGGTGCACGCTGTGGGACTCGATATTAATCGGGTCCCACATGCGTTTATCCCCCACCACATCCTGCCGGCCTGGGCGGTCTCGGGAACCGGACGATGGAGGTGCTCTCCAGCACCGTCGGGGACGCGCCGCACTGCGGTGAATCTGAACGCTGACAAGAGCCTGACAACATCGTTGTCCCGGCACTGCCGCCCACAGGGGCCATCCACTGAGACCGAAAAACGCCCAAATTCCCGTTATCCCACTTAGATGCGATGACGTCATCTGTTGAGCCCGACGCGGCGATGCAACCTCGAAGCAGCGAACCTAGCCGCGGCATTTGCCTGTTCTTAGGTACCTGACTAGGAACTGAAAAGCTCACTCATATCCAGTCCCTTCTCCCGGAGAAGCCGCCGTGTTCTTCGATGAAACATTCAACTTCCCACCTGCTGCACGATCCCGCAGAGACCTGGGTTTGACTGCCGGCCCCCAAGGTGAAATCCATTACGACCAGCCCCCATCCTGACCGAAGGGGGCGGGGAACGCCCCGGGCGGAGAACCCCGCCCTGCTCATCGGATGGATACTTACGGGGACGGGAATCCTGTGCACCGTCGCGGGATTCATTCTGATGATGCTCTGACCCAGCTCCGCGCGATTCCGCAGTCGTCCGGGATTGGGTCTGGAACTGGTCCTGGCACCATGGAATCCGCCAGATCGGGGGTGTCGGCATAATCATAGGAAAACATCCACCTCGGTGTTCACAAATCCAACTGCGTCGCAAACTCAACGGTGCGTCGGCAAAGAGCACGGTAGCGATGTCTCATAACCCATCGCTACCGGACGTCGCGCAGGTCCAGCCTCGATATTGGCCGATTTCACAAAGCCGCCCCTCTAATGCCGCAGGAAACCGCATCAGCCCAAGCCGTGACGCACATACCCCAGGGGGGTATTTGACAATATACCCATTGGGGGTATCGTTTGAGGTATGGAAAACATCGCGCTTCCCCTCGACGAGCACGTCGGGCACGGATATACGGCCACCAAGGACGCCCTGACGAAGCGACTCAGCCGCATCGAAGGCCAGGTTCGCGGCGTCGGCCGCATGGTGAATGAGGACAAATACTGCATCGACATCCTCGCGCAGATCTCAGCCATCAACGCGGCTCTGCACAAGGTCAGCCTCGGCCTGCTGGAAGAACACGTTTCCCATTGCGTCGTGAATGCCGCGGAACAGAGCATCCAAACCGGGGACCGGTCCTACGTGGACGAGAAGGTTTCCGAGGTCACCACGGCCATTGATCGCCTGCTGCGCTAATTCGCAACACGCGTTTCCATCTCCCCCACAAGGAGAACCCATGAGCAACGAATCAGGCTCCGGTTGCGGCGGCTGCGGCTGCGGAAGCAACTCAAACGAAGGCCTCACCATCACCGCCAAACCTTCAGAGGAAACCATGAACCAGAACAATATCACCCTGAAAATCGACGGCATGACCTGCAGCCACTGCGTCTCCTCCGTCACCGAGGAACTCAACGAGGTCCCGGGGGTCAGCAACGTCGAGATCATTCTGGCTGCCGGAGGCACCTCCACCGCCGTCATCACCACCACCTCCGCCATCGAGAACTCGGTTCTCGAAGCCGCAGTGACGGAGGCCGGCTACACGCTCATCTCCGCTAGCGTCTAAGCATCTTCCCCACTCACCCCAGGGGCAGAGGTGCGGACCAGATATCCGGATTTCCCCCTGGACTTTCAGCGTGAACGACACGCGGAGGTGCGCCGGGCCTAATCTACGGCCTTAAAAGACGCCGCGCAGGGCCGTTGCGATGGGGTGGTACCGGTGAGGGTAGAACAAGATGGAACGTCCGCCGGCTGCAGCCGTTGATAGCTGAGATTTCTTCAATTGTTGAGTCCATGCCCTTGGGCCGTCAATTGTCCAGATAGCGTCTGGACAATTGAATTGGAGTCACAATGCACTCAGAAATTCTAGCTACGCAGAAAAATTGGGGGATGTCCTGGGGTGGGTATCGTATCGGAGCCCCAATTGAGAACGTTCCAGTGGTTGTCCGAGAGCCGCATCACAAGGGGGTAAACAGCTTTAGCCTCATCTGGTTCCGCGTATGCCACCTGTAGGCATATCTGGATGAACATACAGAAGTTCTGTATCCAGTGCTATGAGCCGAGGGGAAGCTCCAATAGCGGCAGATGCGACATCGAGCGAGATGTGCCACTGCTGGGCACTTCGCAAGCGGCGGCCATACGAGTTTCCGGCCACCTCGTTTGGCTGTGGATGGCCTGACATTTCATCGCAGGCGTGTCCACCCACCCACAGCACTGCACTTCTCCCACCGCCCCGACGCACAGACTCGCCACACCCGCTACCGCGCATGGACGACTTGCGTGGACGGCGCCGTGGATGAGCCGGCCGGAAAGCCCTGGGGGAGCGTTGATCAGCTATCCGGCGGTTCCAGGGCCCCTGGGTACTCGCTCGCTCGCACCCAGGGAACCGGGCGCCCCGCTGCGCGGTGCGGCTGTTGACCTGATCCGCCTTCGGCGGATCAGGTGCCGGCCTAAAGGCCGTCCCCTTTTTTTGGTTGCTGTCCTTCGGAGTTTATGGCCCGACAGCAAGGGCACAAGCCCCTTGCTGCGCTGCGGGGCCAGCCCGGCAAATTCTGTGTCCGGCGCTGCGCTTATTTCCTCACAAAGAATTGGCCGGCCTGCCCTGCGGGTTGATGCTCCTTGGTGCTCGGTCCGCTTCATTTCATTTCGCCAGCAACCAAAAAAACGCGGGGGAGAGACAAAGAGCGCGGGGCTGGTTCCGCGATCCCCCTCACCCACCGATGGAGGAAAACAACCATGAACACCCAACGCATCGCTTACGCCGCATGGACCGATTTCTCCGAACCCTGCGACGGAGCAGCGCGCGCCCTGCTGGCCGCAGTCGGTCCCGAGAAAGGACTGGCGATAGTCGAACAGGACGCGACCATGACCGACTCGGAACGCGAGATATTCAACAGCCACAAGAGCACCAACGAACGAAACCTCGAGGACGCCCTGTACGTCTGGAAAGGCAAATACCGGGGCCGCGAACACGCCCAGGCAAGCCTCGCCTTGATCGAGCGTCTAGGCGGGGGATTCCTGACCCCCGAGGACGAAAACTGGCCGACCGCTGGCAACGACCCCCGGTCCAACCCGATCGGCCTCTGGTGGCGCGGAAACATGGAAAACGGGATCCCCGAAACGCACCGAGCGCTGGCCATCGTCGGCTCACGAGACGCCACCGAATACGGACGCCAAGCAACCGCTGAAATTTCCATCCACGCGGCAAACAGCGGAGTAACCGTTGTCTCCGGTGGAGCCTACGGAATCGACGCCGCCGCACACGAAGCCGCGCTCAGCGCCGAAAACAACGAGTGCCCAACCATTGCTGTGATGGCAGGAGGCCTTGACCGGTACTACCCAGTCGGCAACGCCGATTTGCTCGCGCGCATCGCCGAAAGGGGAACCGTGCTCAGCGAATTAGCGCCGGGCAAAGCACCGACGCGCTGGCGCTTCCTCGCCCGAAACCGACTCATCGCCGGGCTGACCGGCGCAACCGTCGTAACAGAGGCGCGCTGGCGCTCCGGGGCAATGACCACCGCCAACCATGCCAAGACCATGGGGCGAAACGTCGGAGCCGTGCCGGGCTCGGTATTCTCTGCCAATTCCGCAGGAACGCACCGCCTCATACGAGACGGAGTCGCCGACCTCGTCACCACCGGGGCCGAGGCATTGAACTTGTTGGATACCAACCACTAACCACGCAGTGGGGGAGGGGCACGCCGTATCGGGTGCCCCTCCTTTTTCGTGGTGGTGCGGGCGGCCTCCGCCGCCAGCTCCCCCGGCCGCCGACGCTGCGCGATGGCCAGGTCCGGCATCATCGCGTCTTGTACTCACGCACTCGTTTGAGTGAATGAGTAATGCATCATCTACTCCCGGCGGAATGCCGGGGGTTTGAGGGAGTCCTGGGCACTCGCTCGCTCGCACCCAGGAACCGGACGCCCCGCTGGCGCGGTGCGGCTGTTGACCTGATCCGCCTTTCGGCGAATCAGGTGCCGGCCTGCGGCCGTCCCCTTTTTTCGGTTGCTGTCCTTCGGAGTTTATGGCCCGACACCAAGGGCACAAGCCCCTTGCTGCGCTGCGGGGCCAGTCCAACAAATTCTTTGATCGGCGCTGCGCTTATTTCCTCACAAAGAATTGGCCGGCCTGCCCTACGGGTTGCTGCTCCTTGGTGCTCGGTCCGCTTCATTTCATTTCGCCAGCAACCAAAAAAACGCGGGGGAGAGACAAAGCGCGGGGCTGGTTCCGCGATCCCCCTCACCCACAGATTGCTTCAAGCGAACCGGCAATCATGGTAGGCCATGAATAGCATGGTCCTACGGCTAGTTTCCACTACCTAGAGAACGAGGACGAAGACGATGATTTCCAACGAACAGCTCCAGGCCGTTCTTGACGAGCACGTTCCGGCAGAACTCCAAGGAGACTTCGAACTGCGCGCCATTTGCCATTCCATTGCAGCAATCCGATATCCGGTGAGCCCTTCTGAGGCAAGACTCTTTTCCTCACCAATTCTGATGCCAGCCGACAGCCCAGAAGAAGAGGACTACTTCAAGGACACCGGCATGATCCTCTTGGAAGCCTGCGACCAGCGCCTCACGTGGCGAATCGGCGAGATCCAGGACGCCGTTTTGGGCATGTTCTCAATAGAAGAAGAAGCTAACCCTGTAGCAGAGCAGTAACCACGCTGTGGGGGAGGGGGCGCCGTTTCGGTGTCCCCTCCTTTTTCGTGGTGGAGCGGGCGGCCTCCGCCGCCAGCTCCCCCGGCCGTCGACGCTGCGCGATGGCCAGGCCCGGCAACATCGCGTCTTGTACCCACACACTCGTTTGAGTGAATGAGTAATGCATCATCCACTCCCCGCGGAATGCCGAGGGGCCGGGCGGGGGAGGGGCGCACCGAACAGGCGTGTGCCTCCCCTTTTCCTGGTTGCGCGGGCGGCCTCCGCCGCCAGCTCCCCCGGCCGCCAGACGCTGCGCGCAGTACAGTGACCACTGCACGCACGGGTCTCTCGGTATCTAGCCTGGGTGTGCTGGCCACTTCGCAAGCGGCGGCCATGTGCTGACCTTCGGTCATGATGGCGCGGTGCGCCACTGCTGGCCACTTCGCAAGCGGCGGCCATGTGCTGACCTTCGGTCATGATGGCGCGGTGCGCCACTGCTGGCCACTTCGCAAGCGGCGGCCATATGCTGGCCACTTCGCAAGCGGCGGCCATATGCTGGCCACTTCGCAAGCGGCGGCCATGTGCTGGCCACTTCGCAAGCGGCGGCCATATGCTGGCCACTTCGCAAGCGGCGGCCATACGAGTTTCCGGCCACCTCGTTTGGCTGTGGATGGCCTGACATTTCATCGCAGGCGTGTCCACCCACCCACAGCACTGCACTTCACCCACCGCCCCGACGCACAGACTCGCCACACCCGCTACCGCGCATGGACGACTTGCGTGGACGGCGCCGTGGATGAGCTGACCGGAAAGCCGCGGGGGAGCGTTGATCAGTTAGCCGGGGGTTTGAGGGAGTCCTGGGTACTCGCTCGCTCGCACCCAGGAACCGGACGCCCCGCTGGCGCGGTGCGGCTGTTGACCTGATCCGCCTCCGGCGAATCAGGTGCCGGCCTTCGGCCGTCCCCTTTTTCGGTTGCTGTCCTTCGGAGTTTATGGCCCGACACCAAGGGCACAAGCCCCTTGCTGCGCTGCGGGGCCAGCCCGGCAAATTCTTTGATCGGCGCTGCGCTTATTTCCTCACAAACAATTGGCCGCACCTGCCCTGCGGGTTGCTGCTCCTTGGTGCTCGGTCCGCTCATTTCATTTCGCCAGCAACCAAAAAACGCGGGGGAGAGACAAAGCGCGGGGCTGGTTCCGCGATCCCCCTCACCCACAGATTGAGGAAAACAACCATGAAAAGCATCAAAGCAACCACCATGGCCGAGGTCACGGCAGTCGCCATTCACGGAATTGGCTTCATCCCCACCTCGTCGGTGGTCCTCATGCTGACGAACGACAACGGCCTGCTGGCCACCCTGCGCGTGGATGCCAGCCCCGAAGCACCCGCCGAGGAATGGGCACAGCAAATCACCACGTACGTTCACCGCGTGAGTGATGCCAACAGCGTCATCCTGTTGAGCTTCGAGAACGAAAAGGCCATGACCACCCAGCAGTTCCGCGCGTTGGGCGACACCTTGGCCCGCGCGGGATGCCCCGTCAGGAACTCGGTGCTCATCACCGATGGATGGGTCATGGACTACGACGGCGATTCCACCGACGCGGTGGAATTCTCCACCGTGGCCGAATCCAACGCGGCACTGGCCTTGATGTTCAGCACCAACAAGGCCGCCAAGATGGCCGCAGACATTCCGGCCTGCACCACCCCGGCAAGCATCAGCGACCTCGAGAAATTCATCAACGACGCCCGTCACATGGGCTTCGAGGACGCCGAAACCCGCGCCGTGGTGCGCGGCACGCTGGCCGACATGGTCGGCGGATACCGCCACAACGGGAAGGTCAGCCCCGAGCACGCCGCATGGCTGGCCGGAATCTGCACCAACAAGAACGTGCGTGACCTGCTGTTCGCCTCGCTGGCCACCACCAGTGACGACGCCGGAACGATTAGCGCCGTCCTGATGGGGGAGAAAGCACCGGAAGATTGGGAATTCTTCCTCACGGGTGCCGACGCAGTCTATACCGCGCTGGAATTCATCCCCGAAGCCAGCCGCACCGACCTGCTGGCCGGAGTCGGATGGGCACGCTGGATCGACGGCAAGGGAAGCGAAGCCATGAAATTCCTGGCCCTCGCGCTCGTTGCCGACCCCGAGCACCGCCTCACCACCCTGTTGATCAAAATGATCAACACCGGCGAACTCCCGAGGTCAGCCAGCACCAAGCGCTAACCCAACCACCAGCTAAGTGGGGCGACGTTCCAAAACGTCGCCCCACTTAGCTACACTCACACCCAAAAGGGAGACCCACACATGAGCATCGACATGACCTTTACCCACCACCCCACGCAGCTCCGCAACGAATCCCCCTGGGAACCGCGGCTACAGATTTCGGCGGCGGCCTCCTCCGCAAGCTCCCCCGGCCGCCGCACCAGGGCGCTGCGCGCCCCGGACACCCCGGCACGGGGAAACCACGACTCCTTCACCCACCAAGGCACCGCGTACGAACTCATGCGCCTTTACCCCGGCGACGAACCGGCCCAAGCCGTGCCGCACCACCGGGCCACCGCAGAGATCCCCACCAACAGCGGCAGCCTGATCCTTCCGGTCGAAGTCACCGCCCGGACCACGCACCTGGTGCACATCGCGTGGATCGATGACACCGGGGAACTCATGGGCACCTGGTGCCCCACCGATATGGTGAGAACAGAACAAGGACCAAGGAACCAGGAGTAAACGATCATGGACGACGACAAGACCCCCGAAGCAGTGCAGGAAGCCGACACCGCCTACGACGCACTGCGCGCCCTGGCCCACCTCACCCGGGCAACCCACCCTGCACCGGACGTGTACCGGATCCTGGGGAACCTCAAAAACTTCGGCAACTTCCTGCCCCAGATTTCCAACCAACTCGCCCAAGGGCTCGTGAAATCCCTCGAGGAATACGACGTCACCGAATACGAGGGCAAAGACCCCGCCGCCAGCGTCGCCCTGGCCGGAGAACACCTCGCCCGGGCCGCAAAACTGGCCCAGCAAATGGGCGAGGAACTGGCACTGGCACAGAACGCCATCGCCGGGCAGGGATACCGAACCGCCGAGGAACGCCGCCAGCTGGAAGAACTCCGCCGAGCAAGCAACGATGCCTAACCATGGGAATCCTTGACCCGGACAAGTACCAAGGACTACTCAATGCTCCCGACGAGCTGGACAACATCCCGGTCCACCTGACCCGCCACCAAGCGCAGAAATGCGCCGCCATCGTCACCGCCGGCCACGACGGCCACGCCGCCTATGCCGAAGCAACAGTGACCGTCGCCAAGTACCTGCAGGCACTCGCCCTGGACGAACTGCCGGGCCTTTCCCGCACCGCCGCCGACAGTGCCACGCTGTGGCAGATCCTCGATGACTTGCCGTGGCCGGTACCTGGACCACCTGCAGACCAAGCCTCCTGAATCGGGCAAACCGAGACAACAGCGAGAACGCAAGAGCGGGCTATGACGGCCAAAAAAGACATAAGCAAAGTGAGAAGCGACAATGAACCAATTGGGCAGGGACAACACACCGCGCTGGAGTGAAGTAACCCAAGCAGTCAAAAGACATAAGCCATCAGAGCTCTTGCCTAAGCTAGCGTCGATGGCCGCGACGTTGGACAACTACTCACACGATATATCTAGGGGATCAATCTCGCCGTGGGCGATTGCGGCACTGGCGCGGGAATCGATCCTGTACGGCAGCGAGATGCGCTCGAAGCCAGTGACAGAAAAGACGCTTCCGAGACTCTTTAACCTGTTCAATACAGCAGGAAGGACCGATGGGCGATCCCGAAGGGACCTGCAGCTGATCATGGGCGCCTACATGTACGAACAAATCAAGTTCCAAGTATCGCCATTATATGAAATTGCCCGAACCTACTTGTTGTTCGTCGACCAGCAACTCGATGACTCTCGTCTTCCACAGCGCGACTGGCATGATGTATTTGGAATGTCCCTCCAAGAGCGTATGCAGGCTGTTTTCGCGATCGCAGTAGCTATGGAAGAAAACGGGGGGCAGATCTCTTCGACAGATGGGATTCTCCCCGACGACCTTGCCGGAAAAATTGGTCTAACGAATGAGCAGTTTGAACGAACGATTAATGATCTGACAACCACGATTCAACATGCGCGAGATGCTTTTGCTCAGAAGAACGAATTGGGTGAGCTCCAAAAAAGATTCGCAGTCTCACCCCTTGCAAGGTATCCGCTGATTGATCTCCAAAACGGATCTTTGGTTGCTCCCCAGCACTTCTACATTCTTCAAACCATGACCATCGGCAATCTCTTCTACAGGGGCACAGAAACATGGGAGGGCTTCTCCGAGGAACTTGGAAAGCGGGTCGAAGCGTACACCGGTCTACAGCTAGGGTATGCGGGGTTCGATCAAGTCATACCCGAGATTGACTACGGAACTAAGAGCCCCATGCTCTCAATCGATTGGTTTGCTCAGATTGAGGATACGGTGCTCTTGATTGAGTGTAAGAGTGCGAAAATATCAGCGGATGCCATAGCCGGGAGCACCCGCATAGATACAGTTTTGGAAAATTGTATCGGCAGAGCACGTAAGCAGATTAAGACCAGCAGTGAACTCATCCTTAGCGAACACCCGAAGTTCCACGAGATTCCGAAAGACTTAAAACAAATAGGACTCATCGTCACCGCCGAACCTATCCACTGCGCAAATGCCAAGGATTTCCACGGGCACCTTACCGACCCAGGCATTCCATGTCTTGCAGTCTCTTTGAGAGAGTTGGAGAGTCTCACCGCTTTGGGTGCCACCCGTATGGTTCAGGTTATTTGCGACATAGTGAACGACTCGGGCGAGCAAGAGCCTTGGAGCGTCCAGAACGCCATCAATAAATCTCTAAAACCTGAGGAGATTCCGGAAAATCGCCTCATCCTTAAAGCTTACGAAAGATTTGTTCTGCCCAATCTCCCTCACAGCGAGCAAATTGGCACGGGGTGGTCGGAGCATGGAAGAAGTGCTCATATCGGCGGGTGATCGGAAAGCTGCCGTGAACGGGCATCCCGCAATGTGGCGACATGGTTTTCGGGAGGGTTCACGAAGACGTGGATCCTGGCGCCGCGGGTTAGTCCCAGAAACCAGCCTAGGATCTGGCGTGGGATTTTGTTGCCACTAACCACACGGCGAAGTGGATGGGTCGGGTACGCTGTTTCCATGGCACGGGGCGACACGGAGAACGCATTCAAAGCGGCAGCGTTGGCCGACGGTATAGCGCTGACCAGCAACTACCGCTTTCCGTGGATTAATCAAAAGGGGCACTTCGGGCTGCCCGATCACGCTCACTCCGCGGCCGGGCCGCTCCATGGGATTCTATTGGCCCTGGGAGGTGACGCGGCCGCCTATGCCGCGTCAAGCGCCAAGGCTCTGTTTGGTGACCTGCTGCATGAACCTACCGGCACAATCATTGAAGTCGATGAGCATCAACACTTCACGAGCCACCGGCTGACGGCCTTGAATCATTACCCCTCCGGTGCTCCGGTGGGATTTGACCTTACTGAGTACCGGGAGCTGTGCCGGTTGACCTCGGGGTGGGCGGACAAATTTCATGCGACCAAAGTAGCGAAGGGCTTTCCCGGGTTGGCTGGCCGCGCCCGGCAACGGGCCTACTACGACTCGCTGAGGGACCTGTCGGCACCGGCCATGGGCAGGCCGCCGGTGATCCGGGTGCAGGCGATTGATGACGACGGCACACAAGCGTACTCTGCTGCCCGGGTGCGCATTAGGGAAGCCCTGCGTCTCTAACCCATGGTTTCAGCCGAACCAAAGCGTTAATGCCCATTCCCAGGGCGGACCGCTCCGGCAAGTTGTAGCGTTCGCCCGGAGGCGTGCACTAATGTGAGCCGGATGAGTGGGGTCCAGCCCGGACAGCTATGTTGGCTTCGGATTCCCCGGTGTTCCTGGGCGAAATGTCTTGCCAGAACGCTTAGCTAGGGATGTCGGCCTTCGCTGTTTCAAGAGGTGCATCTTTCATGCGTCGCCGGGCTTCCTTGTGCCGGTTGACCGGGGTGGTGGCAAGCACGCGCTGGACCATCGTGGCCATGAAGCGGGCCGGATGGATGTCTTCCGCACGTTCATCAAAGAGCAGGTTTACCGGGGGGATCTTGGCAAGGATTTCTTCGGCATTGAAAGCATCCGTGGACTCGGGCGCCTCGGGTTCGTCTTCTTCCTGCACGCCGGCTGCGACCAGTGGATCGTCGCCTTCATCTGCATTGTCGTGTCCCTCGGGTACGGCTACGTCATTGCTGTAGTCGATCATGAGGAGACCAACGGCGTGGTAGGCGTCGTCCTCGTTGCCCAGTTTGTGGAGCAGGTCGATGATCCATTCCGCCGTGTCGGGGGCTTCATCCAGGATGGTGGAGCGGAGTCCATACACAAAACCGAGTGCTGCCAGCGGATGCCTTAGCCGAAGGTTCTTGGCATCCCCGTAGCTTTCCTCGACGCGGTTGGCGGCGTTCTTTCCAAAGCTGGAGTCCATCCGCTTGGTGCTGATGAGTACTTCGGGGCCGGTGTCCCAATCCGACATGAGCACATCGACTTGCTTGAAGTAGTTCTTGCCCAGGATGTTGGCGCTGGCCGAAACAACGCCCTTCGTGGCGGTCTTTCGGCTCAGGCGCTGCTGTATTTTTTGCCGTTCGGCGACAGGCAATGCCGCGAGCAGGTTTGCGATCGCTTTGGGCATGATGCGGGGGTGCTCGGCCCGCGGCCAAGTGGCGTCCTTGTCAAAGCCTGCCCGGCGCAGTTCATAGGAGACCCACACATCCAGGGACAGTGCGGGGATGCCGCTTTGGGTCACCGCCTTTAGATAGAGGGGTACGGCGAGCAGGAGCTTCAGGGTGGCGAAGTCGGGTTGGTAGACCAGTTCCTTGGGGCCCGTGCGGAGCCAGGGGTTCGAATGGATACCCTCGGGCGCCGCATCTGCGACGATCCGGTCGAACAGTGCCCAGGCGGTGGTTTTCATGCTCGGGCTAGCTGCCACTTTTGGACCTCGTTACGCGTCGTTCGGAAAGGGTGTGGTGGGCGGATCGAATTCCGTCAAGCTCGTCCTGGGACAACAAGCCATTGTTGAGCAGCAGCGCTTGGTCCACCAGGGCGACGGCATCGAGCAGTTTCCCGTTTTGCAGTAGCCGGGCCACCTGTTCGCGGACTGAACGCAAGGCGTCGGCACGTTCAGCCACCAGGGTGGCGGAGGGCATGAACCACACGTCCGCTTCGCGTGGCTCGAGTTTGAGGATGCCCCCGCCGTAGGAGCGACCGACCATTTCGGCGCTCAGCAGGGTGGCGGAGTTCAGGCTGGCCACGGGAAGCAGTTCCCGGCCCAGGTCCTGGAGCTCGGGCTTCAGGTATACCCCGTGAACGGAGTTCAAATGATGAGCGTGGGCTTCGTTCGTGGTCAAGCGGGCAGTGTCAGCGTTCATGCAAGTCAGCATGAGGTCGGCGGGTTTGACCAGGGGCACTTTGTACCAGGGGGTCCTGACCCGGCATTTGTAGGCCCGGTCGACGCCGGCGGTGTGCCCGGCCTCAATGTAAGCGGCCGAGGCCGGCGAGGGATTTCCCTCCGGGCGGAAAAGGTACGTGGACTTTCCTGCCGCCCCGAGGCGTGTGAGCATGTCGGCGCTCAACGACAGGCCCCGCAGGTGGGTGCTGCCGGGGGGCGAGAGGCGCAGGAGGTCTCGGCGGGGGATGCCCAGTTCTTTGACCCTGGCAGGGGAAAGGGTGAAATAGCCGTTGTTTCCGGTGACCATTCCCAGTGTCGTATCCCCCCACTGTTCCAACATGGTGAAGTTTCCAGCGGACCGCAGAGCGGCGAGGGGCTCCAGTGCGGCGCTGCCGACCATGCTGGCCGTCCATTTACCCGCAGGATCCACCGGTGCCCAGCGTTTTCCGACGGTGTCCGAAAGCAGGTCCTCGGCATTTTGGACCTGGCGGATAATGGCTGCGTCAGTGGGCCCTTCATTGAAACCCTCCGCCAGGAGCAGGACAACGTCGGCCTCGGCTTCCGGGAACACCTGTTCCTCAAACAAGACAAGTTCCACGCGACGGAACCGGTCAAAGAGGAAACGCCGCACCACGGAGGCGTAGTTCACGCTCAGGAGCTCTGCCGGCAGGACCAGACCGAGCCTTCCCCCGTCCTTCAGGAAAAGAGCGGAATGCACTGTAAACGCCGCCCAGCTTGAGGCAAGGCCGGTCAGTGCGACCCCGGCCTTCAGTGCCGCGGCGCGTGAGCGGGCGCGGGACTCACCCCGGAAGTCTTGGTAGCGGATATATGGTGGATTGCCGATGACCGCGGAAAAGTCCTGGCGTGGTTCCACCAGGAAGAAGTCGCTCACGGTGATGCGGGGGGTCCCGCCTGCTTCGAGGACCCGGGCGTTGGCCACTTGTGCGCTGTGGGCATGGATCTCAACACCCTCCACGACCGGATTGGTTTCCGGGGAAGGATCGAGCTCACCCAGGCGGCGTACGGCTTCAACCATGAAAGCGGCGTCCCCGGCCGATGGTTCCAAGAGCCGGTCCTGTGGGTCACGGATCGCCCAGTTGGCGATGAAACGTGTGATGGCCGGGGGAGTGAAAAATGCCCCGCGGGCCTTACGGAGGTCCGCTGTATCGGTGGGATGGGACAGGACGGACTCAAGCATGGATCCATTCTGTCGTGGACCCCCGACACTTATCTAATCCAGGACCAGGGAACCGAGCAGGCTTGTCTCTGAAACGGTCAAGAATGCGAAGAAATTCATTGGAATCGAAGGAGAATCAACCAGTTCGACCTGGGGGGAGTCGAAACGAGCAACAGGAAAGTTCGGCCGATAACTCATCCTCACCTGGCTCCCCGGACTTCCGGTGTAGCGGCCCCGCTTCCACCCACTATTGGAACGCTGCAACGGCATATCAGGCAATCAGTCAGCGAGACGGTACCATTGTGGAACCATACGCACGAGCCGGCTCCGACATTACGAGTGCCAAAAAGGAGCTGATTTGGGAGCAACGGCGTCCCCCTCGCATCAGGACTGGGAAGACTCTCGTTTCGTGGTACGTTCGATCGTCGTGGGTCTATGCACCGTCATCCCTGGGATGATCATGTTGTGGATTGCCTCGTCTCTCGATAGCGGCGTGTGGGCAACATTCTGGTCCGGCATCAGCACGACCGTCATCAGCGCTGGCATCCTAGGCGTGCTGTACGAGGCGTTCCTCAAGCGAGCCCTCGTTCGCGATATTCAGCAGGGGTCTCAGATTGATTACCGGCTATTAAATGCTGGCATTACGGATGCGACCTTAGATCCTGACTCCGTGAGTTTGAAAGAGATATTTGGTGCATCTAACAAACTAGACATAGTGCCATCTCATCCATTGACTTGGCATGACAATAACTTCACTTGGCTAATACGACTCGTGCAAGAACGTCAAATAACATGCCGAATCTATCTCCCTGAACCTATCAAGTATGGGCGCTTGCTTGAAGCCGTCGTGGATGGCGATCCGCAGCTGGCAACTGCAGAACACTGTTCGGCGAAGTTCAATCAATACATGCAATATTGGGAATCACAAGACGCGAATAGCAATAACAGCACTCTCGAAGTCTTCTATTACGGAGGATATCCGCAATCGGGCTTCATCGTTTCTGATACCTCTGCCGTTATTTACGCGAGCCCTCCTAAAGGCAATAGCGCCATAAACAACATTGCCTATATCTATCGGAGTAAAGCGGCGAAAGCGACAATCGGCTGGCTCCAGAGCGCCATTCGGCAGCTCAACGCCGCCCCGGTCGCTGGAACTCAACCCGACCAGCGCACGCCCGAACAGATTCTTCCTCTCTCTACTCCTAACCTTCCGACTGAGATCCAGCGGGAGGATGTCACCGCCGTAGAAACTGAGGGCACCTGATGCACGCCTCGCCTATTAGACGAGACCTCGCTCTCGATGATGTATTGCAGCTGATTGAAGCAGGTGCATTTGGATTACCTGACTTCCAGCGTCCATTCAGCTGGGGTACGGATCAAGTGCGGAGCCTCTTAGCCACTGTCTTTATGGGGTGGCCCGCAGGTCTGATTCTGCTGATGGAGGCTCCACCGACAGACTTCTTCGCTGTCCGCTCCTTGGAAGGGCTGTCAGCCAACACTTCCACTGGTTTCAGGCATCTCATCCTTGATGGACAGCAGCGTGCCACCGCGCTCGCACAAGCTTTTGGATTGACTAGCAGCAAGAATGAACCAGCTTGGTATCTGGACGTCGAGAAATTTGAGGAAGGATACGCGCGCGGCGACATTGAAGACGCTTTTGTCCGCCGCGCGGGAAGCGCACACCCTGACCAAACCAAGCTGTTAGTGCCGCTGTCGGCTCTTCGTAGCCCTGCAAACTTCCAGCGTTGGCGGGATCAAGCTCCATCAGTAATTTTCGAACCGTTGAGTGCGAGACAAGATTCATATGACCATGTAAATAGGCTATGGGTAGATTTGCTCGCTGGAGCGCGCAGGTTTCAGTTCCCCTGCAGCATCCTGCCGGCCGACATGCCCCTCTCCTCTGTGGCAATGATCTTCGAAAAACTCAATACAGCCGGACTCTCGCTCGACACATTCGATCTGGTCGTTGCTCACGTCTATAAAGATGGTCACAACTTAAGAGCCGTCTGGGAATCGGAGGTCGCCGACAGACCAATATTGCGTAATTTTTCCCCCAATGACCCCCTTATAGCTGCCGAACTGGTAGCGATGGTTCAGCTAGGCAATACAAGAAGGTCCGGACTTCTGAGCATCGATGCAGAAGTGCTCTGGAATTCATGGACAAAAGCCATCAAAGCGATTGAGTCCGCTGCGAGGTTCTTGACCGACCGAGCGGGCATCTTAAACTCCGCCCAGCTCCCACATCGCGGGATACTTCTCGCCCTCGCCGGAGCAGCTTATGACCTTGGCGGGCTCGACGCGACGCTAGAAGACATGCTCCTACACTGGGTGTTTTCACGAGGGTTGACTGAGCGGTTCAACGCTGCGGTAAACACACGCGTCGTCTCCGAGTATCGCCTTCTGGTACGAGCAGCCCGGGGGGAAAACGCCATCTTAACAAACGCTGACGGATTGAATCTGGTGAGCGCAACCAAACGTGCAAACTCCAGCATCTACCTGACGCTGCAAGCAATGATCAGAAGACGATTCCCTTCCGACTACCCCGATGGGCTTATAGCAATATCTGTGTCCCCTGAATGGTCACGTGCATTCTCAATTCTGGGGGGGTCCGACGAAGCCTCACCCGATCGAGCTTTGGGTGTCATTCTCGGTAGTGCGCGAACTGAGAAACGACTTCGCGAACAAACCCTTCGAGAAACTTACGAACAGCTACAGCTGCTGGACGAAAAACAAGTAGATGAGTTTCTGAAAAGCCAGATTCTTCCACCCCTCAAATCCGATGCATGGGATGATGTTGGGAAGTTCTTGGCTGCGCGTGGAGCAATGTTTGTGAAGGAATTGACAGTGCTTTCGACGCGTTCGCGAAAAGACACCAAACTATCTAACCGTCCCATTGTGGAGACCGAAGCCACCCTAGATCTAATCCGCGACTGGCTCACACGAACTGACCGCGCATCGACAGATTTCGCTCGTTTGGAAGTCGGAAGGCGTGTAGCGGAGACTCTTTATGACCAAGGCAAGCCTGGCGACGCAGTAGCAATGTTTCAGCTACTCCTGGAGTCCGCGGGCCCCTGGTCACTTGCGGAACGAGTAGGGCTCTCCCTGCTACAGGCTCGCGCTCTCGCGTCGTCTGGGATGTCTCATGAAGCGATGGTTGTATTGGAAAGGGCTCAGCGAGATGCCACAAACTCTGACCAAGACCAAGACATCATTGATCTCCTTCCCCATATTTCAGCTGAGCGAGGCGCCCTGTTGATCGACTCCGGGCACCCTGCAGAAGGAGTCGCAGTACTCTGGGATCAGTTGAATTCATCGTCACCTGAGACGATGTCGTATCGTCTCGCCGCATCAATGATGCTCGACTATGCATCAGGTCTTGTCCAAATCGGCGAGACGATTCAAGCGAAAAACGTAGTAAAGGAGCTGCTCGACAAAGCGGAGTTGGGACTGGTAGAGAACTTCCCGGATCTCGCGGAACGCGCCCAGCGTTTGGTTCTCGACAGCTAGTCACGTTGGCTCGCCGTATACAGGCGAACGATTGCTCTCTATGTTGTTCGTTGCACGATCCGGTACACCGTGCTTCGTGCGACTCCGAACAGTTCCGCGATTTCCGCGCTGGTGTGCTTGCCTCCGTGGTGGAGGGCGACGAGGTGTTTTTCCTGGGTGGGGGAGAGCTTGGGTTGCTTGCCGCGGAGCCTGCCCTTGGCCTTGGCGATTTGCATGCCCTCGCGGGTTCGGGGTTTCGGTAGTAACGACGTGAAATTGCGCGCTAGGCCTCAAATGACTTGTTAGGGTAAACCCCAAACAGACGTAAGCCTGATGAAGCGTGTGGTTTTCAACGCTAAATGTCGTAGCCACAAGCCTCGGAAGGTGCTTCGGCCCGCCACGGTGCCAGTCCAACGGGCGACCATGAAGCCGCCCAAGCCCTCGTGGGGATGCGCGGTCCATGGGCGCCCACCCTTACCGCCTGGCAGGTATTCCCGTCCGCGCGGCACGCAATCAGCGGGGTGGGACATCGATCAGATGTAGCGGCAGACCTGGTCGGAGGAGCAGGAATCCGGCTCCGGCTTGCTTGCCTTTTCGTGGAGCTGGAAAATGGTTTCCCGGAGGGCCAGGAGTTCGGCGATCTGGGCATCGAGTTCCCCGAGGCGCTGCCCGAGCAGGCCCTGGACGTGCGAGCACGGTGTCTGGCCGTGCTCGCGGATCTTCAGGATCTGGCGGATCTGGGCGAGGGTGAGCCCGGCGGCCTGGCCGCGGTGGATGAATGCGACCTTCCCCACGGCATCCTCGGCGTAGTCCCGATAGCCGGATGCCAGGCGCTCGGCGGGAGGGAGTAGCCCCGACTCCTCGTAGAACCGCAGGGTCTTGGTCGTCGTGCCAGTTGCTTCCGCGAGCTGTCCGATCCTCATGTTCCCCGATTCCTCCTTCGGTGGCCACCCAACTTGACCTTCCATTGTACTGGAAGGTTCATGATGGTTCATAGGACGTTTTGCACCACAGGGAAGAGGTAGCTGGAATGACAAACGAACAGTTCGACTTGGCGATCATTGGTTCCGGGGGCGGCGCGTTTGCGGCCGCGATCCGAGCCACCGGATTGGGCAAGCGGGTCGTGATGGTGGAGCGCGGCACCGTGGGCGGGACATGCGTGAACACCGGATGCGTGCCCTCAAAGGCGCTTCTGGCCGCCGCGGAGGCCCGCCACGTGGCGTTGGACTCGGCCCGCTTCCCCGGGGTGGCGACCTCGGCGGGCCCGGTGGACATGCCGGCCCTGATCCAGGGCAAAGCCGCGCTGGTTGAAAGCATGCGGTCGGAGAAGTACGTCGATCTGGCCGCGGACTACGGCTGGACGATGATCTCGGGGGACGCATCGTTCACCGGGACCCAGAACGCACCACTGCTCCGGGTCGCCTCCCCGGACGGTACGGTGAGAACGATCGAGGCCGGGCACTACCTCGTGGCCACCGGCGCCGCACCCTGGGTGCCGTCCGTCCCCGGACTGGCCGAGGCCGGGTACCTGACCTCGACCACGGCGATGGAACTGGACGAGGTTCCCGAATCATTGCTGGTCCTGGGCGGGGGCTATGTTGCCCTGGAAATGGCGCAGCTTTTCTCCCGGCTGGGCTCCCGGGTGACCATGCTGGTCCGTTCCCGGCTGGCCTCGCAGGAGGAACCGGAGGCATCCAAGGCCCTTGCGGGGGTGTTTGCCGACGAGGGCATCCGGGTGGTCCGGCGGGCCATGGCCGACTCCGTGGCCTCCGGCCCGGACGGGATCTCGGTGACGGCAAGCGTGGCCGGGGGCGAAGAAGTGTTCCGCGCTTCCCACATCCTCGTGGCACTTGGCCGCCGCCCAGTGACCGAGGGGCTGGACCTTGATGCCGTCGGCGTGAAGACCGGCGCCACAGGCGAGATTCTGGTCGATTCCCGTCTGGCCACGTCCAACCCGCGCATCTGGGCCGCCGGGGACGTGACCGGACATCGGGAGTTCGTTTACGTTGCCGCGGCCCACGGCGCGATGGCCGTGGACAATGCGTTCACCGACGCCCTGGCCGAGGTCGACTACCGGCACCTGCCGCGGGTCACCTTCACCAGTCCCGCCATCGGGTCGGTCGGCATGACGGAAAAGGAAGCCGTCGCTGCCGGGATCCGTTGCGAGTGCCGGGTCCTGCCCCTGGAGTACGTGCCGCGAGCCGTGGTCAACCGCGACACCCGCGGCTTCATCAAGGTTGTCGCCGAGCTCGGCACCGGACGGATCCTGGGCATTTCCGCGGTGGCCAAGGACGCCGGGGAAATCGCCGCCGCCGGCGTCTACATCCTCGAAGCGGGAATGACCACCGCGCAGGTCGCCGCCGCCTGGAGCCCCTACCTGACGATGGCCGAGGGCATCAGGATCGCCTGCAAGGCCTTCACCACCGACGTCGCCAAGCTCTCCTGCTGCGCCTGAGTGCAACCCATCTGAAGCAAAGGAATTCCATGACCACCATCGACCACCAGGCCCTCACCTACCTGTTGTCCCCCGCGCGCTCCGGAATCGACCCGAAATTGTTCGTGCCGCTGCTGCGGCTCCTGGCCGAGGGCGAGCCCGTAACGATCGCCGAACTGGCCACCGCCAGCGGCCGGAGCGAAGACACGGTCCGGCAGGGACTGGCCGCCGTCCCGGACACCGAGTACGACGACGAGGGCCGCGTCATCGGCCTCGCCCTGACGATGCGACCCACCCCGCACCGCTTTACCGTCGCCGGGGAACAGCTCTACACCTGGTGCGCCCTGGACACCCTCTTCTTCCCGGCCCTGATCGGGAAGGCCGCAACCATTGAGTCGACCTCCCCGGGCAGCGGGACCCTCATCCGGGTGGCGACCGGCGCGGACGGCACGGTGACCTCCGTGCAGCCGGCCACCGCCGTCGTGTCCCTCATCAGCCCGCGGGGCACGGGGCCGGTGCGGTCCTCGTTCTGCAACCAGATCCATTACTTCGCCTCCCGCGAGGACGCCGGTCCGTGGCTGGACGCCCACCCCGACGGCGAAGTCCTGGACATCGAGGCGGCACACCGGGCCGGCGCCGCCATCGCGGCCTCGATGCTGTCGGATGCAACCTGCGCGGATCCGGGTTCGGACACGCGAAACGACTGCTGCGCACCGTGACGCCCACACGCCGGGAACCGGGGGGTGCACGTGCCTGGCCCATCGTTTCGGCAAACGGGGCGCGCGCCTAGAAGGCAGGTCGGTGCAGGCGGCATCAGGCCGGATGCCGCTTCGTGCAGAGGACTCCGGGTGTCATTTTCGCCTGCACAGTCAGAAGTCCTCTGCACTGCGGTTTCGCGTCCGCAAGCGGAACGGCAACCGGGACCGTGGAGATCAACGCCAAATGGCCTGATTCCAACGGTGCCTGGCGGCTGTTGAACAGGGCTGCCTTCGACCGCGGCAAAATGCACCCGCAGGGAACGAAGCCCGCCGCGCCGGTCCCGGGGAGTACCCCGGGAGCGGCGGTTATCCGCCGGTGAAGGCCGGGAAGAAGCGAAGGAACACGGATCCGGCGACCGCGACATAGGCGATGGCCACGAGCGTGCCGGCCCAGTCGGCAGCGAACCGGACCACGGCCCGCGGCGCGGGGATGACCCCGTGGACGAGGTTGCGGACCGTGAGCAGGATGAACAGGGGGATCATGGCCGCCCACACCACCATGCAGTACAGGCACAGAATGTAGATCTCAAAGAGGGCCTGGCTCCAGAGCCAGATGACGAACACCGTCCCCAGGGTCACCCCGGCCTGCAAGCCGGCCCAGTACCAGCGCCCCGGGGCGGCCCCGGAGAGGACCGCCATGGCGGTGGCCAGGACGACGGCGAACGCGACGATGCCGATCAGCGGGTTGGGGAAGCCGAACAATTCCGACTGCCAGGTGCCCATGACCCGCCCGCAGGAGACCCACGGGTTCACGTCGCAGCTGGTGACGTGGCCAGGGTCCTTGTACAGGGCCAGTCGTTCCAGGACGAGGACGGCCGAGGCGACCCAGCCCACGACCCCCGTCGCCAATAGCAGGAACCCGAACGCCCGTGGGCGGGCAAAGCGGGGAACCCGGGGCTCGAGTCCTTGGGGGCCGGCTACGACAGGGCCGGTGTCTGGTGTGCTCATGGCGTCTTCTCCAGGCTCGGGACGGCGGACTAGTTGGCGGCGGCTTCTTCGATGGCGGCCACGAACTGTTCCAGGCTCTGGACCGTGAGCATCTTTCCCTCGAGGAAGAACGTCGGGGTTCCGCTGACGCCCAGGGCCTTGCCGTCGGCGATGTCCAGCTTGATGCGGTCCTGGGTGGCAGGGTCGGCGACGGAGGCATCGTACGCGGCCAAGTCCAGGCCGAGGTCCTCGGCGTAGGTGCGGAACAGGGCGCTCTTGTTGTCCGCCGACTCGCCCCACTGGGCTTGGGTCTCGAACATCTTCTTGTACATCGGTTCGTAGGCACCCTGCAGGGCCGCGGACTCCACGGCCAAGGCGGCGTTCATGGAGTTCAGGTGCCCGGGCAGCGGGAAGTACCGCTGGACGAAGGTGATGTTCTCCGCGTATTCGCCGCGCAGCTCCTCGATGACCGGGTAGAACGCGCCGCAGGACTCGCACTCGAAGTCCAGGAACTCCACCAGGACCGCCTTTTCGTTCGGCGCCTGGGAGAGCACCCGGCTGTTCTCCCGAACGACCTGCCCTTCCGTTGCGGTGGCGCCGGTGGCTGCGGTTTTGGCGTTTCCCTGGGCGAGAACGTAACCGACGATGGCAGCGACAACGATGGCGGCCAGCAGGGTCCAGACGATGATCTTGGATTTCTTCGGGGAGCGGGTGGATTGCGGGGTGGTGCTGTTCATGCGGTGTTCCGTTCCTTGGCTGGCGGGTGCAAAGGAATGCCAGCCGGTGTCGTTATTGTTTTGCTGCTCCGGGAGCGAACGCTCATGAATCGTGCGGCAAGCCGTCCCGGCAAAGCGCTGGGACGATCTTTTTACAGTTTCTTGGACTTTGCCGGGACCAACGGGTGATCCCACTCGGGTTTCCGGGTGCCCTCGTTCAGCAAATGGAAAGCCCTCGCGCGACCCGAGTGGTCAGTCGTGGTCCCGGGAAGGGGCGGCACGAAGCGTGCCGAGGGCATACAGAACAACTCCCGCGGTGACAAACACATCTGCCAGGTTGAAGGTGGGGAACCACCCGGTGTGCAGGTAGTCCACCACGCCGCGCCCGTCGAGCCGGTCAATGAAGTTGCCGACGGCACCACCGAGCAGCAGGGTCGCGCCCGTTCGGGACATCCGGCCCATGGCTGGTGCGGAGGAAACCGCATACCAGGTCAGTGCGGCGATGATCAGCCCTGTTACCACCACGATGACCCAGGAGGGGAGGTCCGCGCCAAAGCTGAACGCTACGCCCGGGTTATAGAGCAAGCGGATATTCACCAGCCCCAGGTCGGTGGTAGCACCGTTGGAAAGCAAGGTTTCGGCCAATGCCTTGAGGGCCAGATCGACGGCTGCCAGCGCGGCCGCGCCAAGAAGCATCGCGGTCCTGACCATACGCGTTCCCCGCTTCCGAGGGGCGGCTGTCTCCGGGGCCTGGGGGATCATGCCGCAGGCTCCAGGGACGGGACCGGCTGCGTGCTTTTCAGTGCGGCCTTGCCGCTGATCCGGCCGGCCCGGACTCCGTTGGCGATCACGACGATTTCTGCCAGCTCGTGGATGAGGACCACCGCGGCCAACCCGAGGACCCCGAAGAGGGCCAGGGGGATCAGTGCGGCAATCAGCAGCAGGGACAGGCCCACGTTCTGGAGCATGATGCGCCGGGTGTTGCGCGCGTGGTCCAGTACCTGGGGCAGGTGGTTTAGGTCCTCGCCCATCAGGGCGATGTCCGCGGTTTCGATGGCCACGTCGGTGCCCATGGCACCCATCGCGATTCCGCTATCGGCCGTGGCCAGGGCGGGCGCGTCGTTGACTCCGTCCCCGACCATCGCGGTGGGCTGCCGGGATTGGAGGGTGCGGATGATCTCCGCCTTGTCCTCCGGGCGCAGATCGGCATGGACTTCGGTAATGCCCGCGGCCTTGCCCAGGGCCGTTGCGGTGATGACGTTGTCCCCGGTGAGCATGGCCGTGGTGTATCCGGCCGCGGTGAGCCTTGCGATGACCTCGCGGGCCTCGGGGCGCAGCTCGTCGCGGACGCCGATGGCACCGATGACCTGCCCGTCCTCCTCGATGAGCACCGAGGTGGCACCCGCGTGCTGCATACGCTCGATGTCCGGGGCCAAGGCACCGGCATCGATCCAGCCCGGGCGACCAAGCCGGACACGCCTGCCCTCGATCCGCCCCTCCAGGCCCGCCCCGGGAATCGTGTCAACGTCGGTGACCGAAGCCCGGCCGGTGGTCGAGGCGAGGATAGCGCGGGCCAGCGGGTGTTCGCTGCGGGATTCCAGTCCCGCCGCGAGGGCAAGGACTCGTTCCCGGGTCGCGGATCCGGTACCCACGACCTCGATCACCGAAGGCTTGTTCCGGGTCAATGTTCCGGTCTTGTCCAGGGCGATGGTGCGGATCTTGCCCAGGGTTTCCAACGCGCCGCCACCCTTGATGAGCACCCCGATGCGGCTGGCGGCACCGACGGAGGCCACGACGGTCACGGGCACGGAGATGGCCAGCGCGCAGGGCGAGGCCGCCACCAGGACGACCAGGGCGCGTTCGAACCACAAGGCCGGTTCCCCGACGATGAAGCCGAAGATGATGATCAGGGCGGCGGCGATCAGGATGCCGGGGACCAGTTTCTTGGCAATGGAGTCGGCCAGCCGTTGGCCCGGGCCCTTGCGGGATTGCTCGGCTTCCACGATGTGCACGATCTTGGCCAGCGAGTTGTTCTCCGCGGTGCTGGTGACTTCGACCTCCAGCGGGCCGGTGCCGTTGATGGAACCGGCGTAGACCTCGGAGCCGGGGCCGACCTCGACGGGGACGGATTCGCCGGTGAGCGCCGAGGTGTCCAGGGAGGTGCGGCCGGTGAGGATCCGTCCGTCGGTGGCCAGGCGTTCCCCGGGCCGGACGACCATGCGGTCCCCGGGGACCAAGACGGAGGGGGATACCGTGGTTTCGATGCCGTTGCGCAGGATCCGGGCCTCGGCCGGAACCAGGTCCAGCAGTGCCCGCAGGCCGCGCCGGGTTTTTGCCAGGGAGTATTCTTCCAATCCCTCGGAAATCGCATAGAGGAAGGCCAGCATGGCCGCTTCCTCGAACTGGCCCAGTGCCACGGCACCGACGGCGGCGATCGTCATCAGCGTACCGACGCCGATCTTTCCCTTGAGAAGACGCCGGAGCGTGGAGGGAACGAACGTCCAGGCAGCAACCAACAGCGCACCGAGTTCCAGCGGAAGCGTCACGAACCGGGGGCCTGCTGCCAGCGAGGTGATCCACGCCGCCAGCAGCAGCACACCGGCCACGGCGGCCGCACGGACCTCGGTTACTTGCCAGAACCCCGTGGCCTCTTCGGCTTCACCGGGTTCGGTTGTCTCGTCGCTGCATCCGCAGGCGTCGCTCATCGGGCGTTCTCCTTTTCAATCATCGGGGCGGTGGTGCTGTCCGGGCCGTAGTTCGGGCACAGGCTGACCGCGTTGCCGGTGGCGGCCAGCAGGACCTCGGCCTGGGCGAGCATGTCCATCAGCTCCGGGCGGGACAGCGAGTAGTACACGCTGCGGCCCTGGGAGCGTCCCTCGACCAGGCCGCAGTCGCGCAGGCAGGCCACGTGCATCGAGGCCGTGGATTGGGCCAGGCCCAGCTCGCGGGTGAGGTCGCCGACCCGTACCTCGCCGCTGGCCATCCGCTTGACGATTTTCAGCCGGACCGGGTCGCCGAGGGAACGGAACAAGGCGGCCGCGGGGTCCAGCCCGCACGCGTCCACCGGAGCATCTTGATTGATCAGCATTTACTGATGATATCCCAAATTGCTGATCAATGGCATGAAGGCTGGTCGCTGGAGTCCACCCCGGCGGCTGCTCGGGTTGGCCCCGAACTTGCCGGGAGTTGCGTTCCGGGGCGTTCGCATCTCGGTCACGCCCCGCACGTCTGTCTCATAAATCTAAAGCTTTTCGAGACACCGGACCCGCGCCAATTTTGACCACCGGTCGCGGCGCAGTCCCGGGAGGCATTTTGTTCCAGAAAGTCGTCTTACCGTAAAGCGTCTCGTCCGCTTGGGTTCAAGGGGTTTTTGAGCCACAATGGCGGAGTGAGACTTTTGGGATACACGCGGGTGAGCACCTCGAGCCAGGATGCGCAGTTGCAGCTTGGCGCGCTGGTCAAGGACGGGGTGCAGAAACGGGACGTGTTCGCCGATGTCACCTCCGGCAGCAGGACCGCGATCGAGCGGCCCGGGATGAAGAAGCTGCTTGAGTACGCCGAGGCCGGAGACACCGTGGTGGTCTGGCGGGTCGACCGGCTCGGCCGATCCCTGGTCGATGTCCTGAACACCGTGAACCTGCTGCGCGAACATGGCGTGCAGGTCCGCTCCGTTTCGGACGGGATCGACCCCGCGACATCCACCGGGCGGATGATGCTGAACCTGCTGGCCTCCCTGGCCGAATACGAGCGCGAGCTAATCGTGGAGCGGGTCAATGCCGGAATCGCCGCGGCGCGTCAATCGGGCACCCGGTTCGGCCGGCCGCTCTCGGACCCGACGGTGATCGCGGACAAGCTCGCGATTGCGAAGGACGCCCGCGCGAAGGGACGCACCGCCGAAGAAGCGGCACGTTTGGTCGGGTGGAGTCGCGCGACGCTCTACCGTCACCTCGGTGCAGAGGCCAGATCCAGCAAGAGCCGCTGATCCCTGATGTCCCGACGCAGTGCTGCCGGCTTATGAACGACACCTGCCCGACGACATCGACGCAGGAAATCAAGACCTGTCTGTCCTGAGCGTGAATTTCCGTAAGGATCAGTCCCCGACACGCTCAGAAGAGTCAGCCCTCCGGCTGGAGCTGTTTTCTCAGTGGGCGCAGCCCGTCGGGCGTTGGTGCGGTGAAAGCGTAACGGCCGAGCGTGTTGATGTGCTGATTTCCCAGCGGTGACAAGCGGGCGATGTCGTTTTCGGAGATCTCTGCTCCGGCTTCGCGCAGGGCGGCAATGGCGGCGTCCGTATAACGGGTGTTCCACAGCACGACGGCGTTGAGCACCAGGCCGAGCGCTCCGAGCTGGTCTTCTTGCCCCTCGCGGTAGCGCTGGTAGACCTGGCCGCGCCGCCCGTGGAAGATCGCCCGGGCCAGGCGGTGGCGTGATTCCTGGACGGTGAGCTGGGTGTTGATGGCCCGCCGGTAGGTCTCATCCGACGGATCGACCAGAGCCAGCAGATGAAGGGTCTTGGCCATGCGCCCGTACTCGAGGATCGCGGAACCCAGCGGGGAGGGGGACCCATTGTCGCGGGTGAGCGTACGCAGCACGTCATAGGCGCGAACCGTCCCGGTCGCCAGCGATGCCGCCACCCGGGTCATGTCATCCCAATGGGCGCTGATCTTGTCCAGGCGAATCTTGTGCCTGGCAATGTCATTCAATACCCCATAGTCGCCCGGGTCCTGTCCGGGGGCTGTGGCGCGCCACAGTCGCTGGTCGGAGAGATCGGCGATCCGGGGTGAGAACTTGTAGCCGAGCAGGGTGAAAATCCCGAAGACCATGTCGGAGTAGGAAGCGGTGTCGGAGGCAACCATCTCGGGTTTGGGTCCGCCATCGAGATTGAGCATGGTGTCCAGCACGTACAGCGAGTCCCGCGCCGTGCCCGGCACGACCACGGCACCAATGCCTGAGACTTGGTCGTTGACGGCGTTGAACCACGTCAGCCCCCGCCCACGTCCAAAGTACTTCGGGTTCGGGGCGGCGTTGATCGTCCGGACCGGGACCACGAACCGCAACCCGTCGACCGAGGCCAGCAATCCGCCACCCCACGACGCGATGATTGGCACGCCGGACTGCGCCTCGATCAGCCGCCCGTTGGCGAGCGTGTGGGTCTCGGCGCGCACGTAGTTCGCCTCCACATGCCCCAACCTGTCCCGAGTCAGAGCCGGGTGCCCCTCGGCGACGACGGGTGTGAGCCCGACATTGCAGGCCTGAGCGGTCAGTACCGCGGCGACCGACAGCGGCAGATCACCCATTCTGGCACCGGCGCCGGACGCGTGGGTGTAGGAGTGAAGGAATCCTGTCCAGGAGTGAACCTCCAGGAGGATCTCGGGAAGGTCCACCCGTGGCAGCATGCCGGCAACCTGCGCCCGCAGGTTTGTCAGCGACTCGGGGATGACCAATGCGTCCAGGGGAGTCACCGAGAGTTTCACCCGCCCGTTGCCGTCCTCGACCAGGCGAAGGCTCGCCTCGGGGCCGGCCTGACCAATTGAGTCGGACAGGCCCCGCCACGCGGCATCCAGCACCTCGACCTTCCCGGCAAGGTGCTCACTCACCGGGCCTTCCAGGCTCAAGGACCGCAAGGCCTGCTCCCGCGCCGTGTCCCAGGCGGATCCGGTGAGCAGCTGGGCGCGCGGATCGCTCCACCGGGTCGAGGTCAGGGCGAACACGTCCCGGCGGCGCAGGCTCGCACGGAGCTGTTCCAGAACGCACACCACCCATGCATCCCGATTCACTTCGGACTCGCCCGCGGCTTCGAACACCACGCCATGCCAGGCCGGTGGCACCAGCGCTTCATCGACTTCCTCGCGTCGCACCCTGCGCCGACCCCGCAATCCGTCCAGTCCGGACAATGCGTCCAGGACTTGCTGCCCGACCGGGATGGCACCCCACGGAATTGTCGTGGACAACAGGCGCAGGAACGGAGCCACCGTGCGGAACCGACGCGCCATCTGCTCACGCATCGCCCCGGCAGCACCCCTCTGGTCCGGGACGAGTTCCCCCACCTTCGCCACCGCATCGGCAATCCGGTCACGGGCGGCGACTTGTTCCAGCGCCGCCCACGCTGCCACGACATCGACCTGTTCGCCGGATTCCCCAAGAACACGCAACAGCGTCTGCCCGACCCGGGCCAGGATGCTCGAGGCCTGCTCCAGCTCGGGCATCTTCGCCAATCGTTCCGCGGCCGCCGCTCGGCGCGAGGGGCCGAGCACCTTCGTGGTCATCAGCAGATCGAACAGGTCCAGCGCATCATCGACCGCTGCGGCTTCCAATGCCGCTACCGTTGCCACCAGCGTCGCCGAACGACGAGGCTCGGCCAGCCTCCGCAACGACTGTGCCTTTGCACCCAGCCCGTACCGTGCCAGCTCCCGCACCCGTGCTGCAGGTACCTCCGACATATCAACTGCCCCGGCCCCGAGCGTTCGGACCGCCTCGACCCGGTGCAACGCCTTCTCCAGCTCGGGACCCGAGACCCGCGTCGGGCCCGCCCGCAACGCCTCCAGCCTTGAAACCTGTTGGCCATGGTCCTTCTTGAGCAGACCGAGCAACGTGGCCGGGAGCCCGGCGTCGACTTGCTGCGCCGCCGCCGCGAGCATCGAGTGCATCCGCCCCTGTGCTGCCTCGCGTGAAGACTGCACCACCCGTACGAGCGTCGTCACCCCGGGCAGCAGTACCCGCTCACGGCGAAGCCACGCCGTCGCGTGCTCGAACAACACGGTCGGCCCCTCGCCATGGGTCCAAGCACGTGAGTACACAAACTCCGCCAACTCCCCGGGCACCGCCCCGATGCACTCGCGATACCCGTATGCGGTGCGGATCTCACGGGCATGGGTGTTGGCTGTCTCTACGCGTACGGTGTATCGCTTCACCGCAGAGGGGTCCGAAATCCCGAGCTGGGCAGCCAGATAGTCGACCACGGTCCACGGAACATCAAGCGGGTCCGCGAGGAACGACCCCAAGAAGCGGACGGTACCAACCTGCACGGCGAACCCCAGCCGATTGTGGTCTCCGCGCCGTTTGGCGATCAGCTCCCGGTCGGCATCATCAAGGTAAAAGAACCGCTCCAAGTCGGTTTGCAAGGGGTCCCCGCTAAACCGCCCGAACCTGGCGGCCTGCTCATCACTCAAGAAATCCACCGGCATGCGTTACACCCTACCCAGCAGCGGCGAAACCATGCACCGCGTGTCTTGGCGCGCAATTTCACGCCGTTACTACCGAAACCCCGGAATAGCCGAAAGGAAGCCACTGGCTTCCTTGGCAGAGATTGAGTGGTAAATGGTCTCCAGCGGAGCTGCATTGCAGCTGTACGTGCGTTCGATGGGATCCGACAGCGAGGAGAATTTCACATGCATAGCGCCAACCACTGTACCGATGGTCCCCAATGCCGGACTTGTGGCCGAAGCGGGCCCTCCCCCACCTCGCATCTATTGCAGTGAGGGCGGTTCATACGTCATTCCAGGAGGAAGTCCCGCAGAACGATGAGAACATCCACGCCGTTCTGGGCGGATGCAGGCAGGGTTCCCACGAATCCGGTTGCCAAGAAGATCACGGGGATCAGACATACGGCGAAAACCTTGGGACCCAGATCGAACTCCAGTTGAAACCGAAGATTTTTGGTCCTACTCTTGAATTTGAACACCATACTTCTATCAACTTCCTTGGCTTGAGCGTCTTGCGAATTGTTAGAGGATCCAAGAACACCCGGTTGCCGCCGGGTGTTCTTTTCTTTAATACGTCTTAAGGCCAGCTCGCGTCGAATATCACCATCAGAACATCACCTGAATCAATTCTATCTTTGGTGGGGCCCCGTGCTGTGGAACCACCATAATGTACGCGGTCGAGGTTCCGGGTCACTCCTCGCGCCAGCTTTTCCGCCTATATGGAATACGGCAGATATCGTCGTTTTACCAGTTCGCCCGCCACCCATGCATCTCGTTGTATTGGAGCGGAACGTTGCATAAGGATCCTCGGATTGCCCTAGTGGTCGCTGGCCAGCTCGAGGATTATCCGGCGCTGCAGGTCTTCCCCGTTGGCTCGACCCAAGAACCCCGGCATTGTTGGCATGCGGGGCCGCCCCTGCCCCTGCAAAACCTAAGACGACTGGGGAGGACCAACCGGGCCCTGGGGTTACTCCCCTGTCCATCGTCGCGGTGTTGTGGTGCACGGCGGCGGGGCCGCCGGTCGAAAGCCCAACGGAGCAATGGCCACACGGCATGCACCATGCTGGCAAAGTCTTGGACGTCGGCGAGCAAGTTGAACCAATCAAAGATAGTCATGACTACCTGAGTGCCGGTAGCGTCTGCTAGCTCTTCACGTCGCGCAACGAAGGTGCCCCTACCTATTGGCTCGATGTCGTGGTGCGCGGCGGCGACGGCGGCGGTCCGCCGGTGGAAGAGCCACTTGATTGACGGCCACATGGCCTGGGCAAGCTTGGGGTCTGAGTAGGAACGGAACAGAATTGTGCGTTAAGCATTCGACTCATGCTTATCTGAAAGACAGCTCTGAGTGGCAACCTCTTCCTTGACTTGGTCTATCGCTATTTTGCAACAGTCTGATGGATGCCAAGGGTGTGCGCTTCTCTGGGCCCGTCGATCAACCTTCGCGACGCTGCCCTTGACGTCGTCCTCCTAGCTAGACCACTTACTTTCTAGATAGATAGCGAACTGACACTCTTGCTATCTATCTAGAAAGTAAGTAAGTTAGAAATATGCAAACAATCATGGTGTACAGCGAATCTGGTGGCGTCAGTAAGACGACTACAGCGGTATCCATCGCGGCTGTAGCCGCATCACAAGGCCGTAAAGTGGTCCTGATAGATCTCGACCCTCGCGCGGCTGCTACAAAGTGGCTGAATGTGGCACCAAAAAGCGAAGGTTTGCACGTGGGCGCGATCTTGGCTGATACGGATCCGGAAGGCTGGGCATCAGAACTGGCAGTTCCGAGTGGCTGGTTCGAAACTTTGCGAATCATTCCTTCCTCACGGAATGTATCCAACCGTGAAGCTGACAATTCCGACCATTTGGAAACAAGACTCAAAGCATCGCTGATTGGGCTGGACACAGATTTGGTTGTGATTGACTGCCCCAACCGTCAAGGTGGCCCGCTCACGCAATCTGCCCTGAACGCATCCGACACCGTGGTCTACGCCGCAACGGCAAGCGGTGACGGGATTGACGGTTTTGAGGGGGCCCGAATGACCGTTGATAAATTCCGGCTAAACCGCAAGAGGCTTGGCGCGCCGGCCGTCCTGATTGAGGCCGGAATAGTGGTTGGCGGTGTTAAGGAGACAATCATGAGTCGACCGGCCAAGGCAGCGATAGATGAACTTCGAGAGACTGGGATGATGCTTACCCCGCTGGTTCCTGACCGTGCAATCGTTCCCGAAGTTCGGCTTACAGGGGAGTGGTATGGAAACTATCGAAAAGGGGCTCCCGTCTTAGCTGCATACGAAGAGATCGTAAAGAAAGTTGTCCGATGAAAAATCAGCCTGAACGTCCCGCAATGATTAAACGTGCACCTCGAGCAGCAGCTGATGAGGGTCGGGATCCCGTTGATACTAATCCTCCGGCCCAAACGCTAGCTCCACAAGTTTCTGACCGCCCTCGCCGTAGGCGTGAGGTGACTGTGCAATTTGC
The DNA here is from genome assembly GCF_039535115.1 of Paeniglutamicibacter sulfureus. Taxonomy (NCBI): domain Bacteria; kingdom Bacillati; phylum Actinomycetota; class Actinomycetes; order Micrococcales; family Micrococcaceae; genus Paeniglutamicibacter; species Paeniglutamicibacter sulfureus. The sequence goes on along the minus strand of NZ_BAAAWO010000001.1, from coordinate 2,520,554 downwards.
CACCAGGGTTTCGCCGGAAATTTTGGATCTCATTTTGGACCTTGCTGACCTTTCGGGTGCGACGCAACGATCCGTCGTTGAGGCCGCAATTCAGGAGTACGCAAAAAGAAAGCTTTCTAGATAGCTATCTAGAAAGCCAACCTTGGACGTACTTTGGATGACGATCACATGCTTGGGATGACTTGGGGTCTGAGGAAGAGCAGTACGGAACTTCACGCCAAGAGTTCCAACCCTGGCCAGCGGGCCAGGCCACCGTTGCTGCTGTTGAACATCGACTCCCTGCCCAGGGATGTGATCCCCGTTGCCGAAGACACGTAGCCGGTCTTGGTACTGGGCCAGGGATTGGCGCTAAAGGATGGGACGGCAGTGCCACGCAACGATCGCTCACTGCGGAGGGCATGGCCTACTGCTTGGGTTTGGGCTTGTCCTGCTGTTCCGGGTGGTTCGCGGGGAGCGCTGCGTCCCAGTAACGGGTTGCCTGCTCGGTGAGAACCGCCAAGCGTCCGCGCAGTTCCGCGACCTCCTCACGTGCCCGGCCCGTTTCGGCCTGAGCGGCCTTCACCGCATCCTGCGCCGAGGCACGTTCGGACGTCTCCGCCTCGCGCAGGGAGCGGATCTCCGCCTCCAGCGCCGCAATCCGGGCTTCAGCCGCATCGGCCCGCCCGGCTTCTTCTTGGACGCGGTGGGCCTCGGCGTCGACCAGGGCACCGGCTTCCACTGCCTCCGCCCGCGCCGCCTCCAGGGCCGCCTGGGCGGCCTCGAGCTGTGCGGTGTGCCGGGCGTCGGCCTCGGCCACCGCCACGGCCCACAGCCGGATGAACGCCTGCTGTGCCGCCTCGGTGACCGCGACCACCGGGTGTGAACGTTGCGTGCGCCATGCCTCCACGGCGGAGCGGGCGGTTTCCATGGAGACCCCGGCGCGTGAACGCACCGCGGTGACCGTCACCTTGAGATTTTCGGACTCCATCGCGTTGATTGCTGTCGCCGCACGGTCCATGGGGGATTCGACCACCATCACCACATCCTATGTAGTAAGAATATTACTACTATTATTACTACTAATTGGTTATCTGTCTATCCCGGCGCCGGCCTTGGCCCGCCGTTGCGGTGCCTGGTATCGCGCCGAGCTTGCCCACGCGCCGGACCGCCTCGGCATTGGCATCGTGGTCGCCGGCACTTCGGCAGGGGGCGGGAAGGCCGCGCTGTCAGCGGGAGCCCCGAAGCCGTTGTGGAAGACGGCCGTGGCGTGGAGGATGGCCCCATGGGCATGGAAGAACTCTCGCGGGCCCGGGAGCAAGAGCTTCACGGGCTGCGCCTTGAACTCAAACGGCAGATCGCCTCCACACCTCCGGGCACACCCCATCATGCTGCCCTGATGCAGCAACTCGAGGCCCTGGACCTGGACAACGACGCAGCCCAGATGCGCTGGTTCAGGGACCTCACACGAGAGCACCCACTGCACGAATCCTGAGGAATCCTGTACAGCAACCAACGAGCGTGGCCATGCTCGGCGCGGGACCTGACTTTCATGGAGGTAGCGGCAACCGATGGCGCCAAACCCTCCTGCCGCCAATTGTCCAGACACTGTCTGGACAATTGACGACAGAGCATCGGCGACTGGAACTAGGGTTGAATCATGACCCAGCTCGAACCCGACCTTCCCAGCGACTACGCCGCAACACTCACCACCCTGAAAGGTCTCGTACGGGAAGCCCAACACCGCGCCCAGCGCGTCGTGAACACCGCCATGATCGAGCTGTACTGGAACATCGGCCACACCATCCTCCAGCGGCAGCGTCACCAGCCGTGGGGGAGCAACGTCTTGGAGAGGATTGCCCGGGACCTGCGCGCGGAATTCCCGCACATGAAGGGATTCTCCCGGACCAATATGTACAACATGCGCGCCTTCGCCGCGGCCTGGAGCGGCGAGGAACAAATTGTCCAGACACCGTCTGGACAATTGAGTTGGAGCCACAATGTCGCGCTGCTGAACAAGGTGGATGACCACGAACTGCGTCGCTGGTATGCTTCCCGGGCCGTTCAGCATGGGTGGTCGGTGGCCGTCTTGGAACACCAAATCCGCTCGTCCCTCCACACCCGCACCGGTGCGGCCCCGAATAACCTCGAGGCACGGTTGCCGGGTGAAGGCACTGACCTGGCGCGGGAGGTTGCCAAGGACCCCCTGGTGCTGGACTTCCTGGGCCTCACCGAAGATGCCCAAGAACACGCCCTGGAAGAGGCCATGACGCTGTGTGTAACCTCGTAACATCGTGGACACCAGATCTCGTCACTTCGTGGGCAGGTAGTCTCAAGGCTTCGAAAGCTTCCTCTATACACGGATTTTCATTTTCAAAATTTGTTTGCATACGTGCCTGCACAAACCCGCATTCCATTCCACAGTCTTATGCACCAGCGATGCGTATCTCCTGCTGTTCTGATGAGTGGGTCGTTGGTTTTGTACTGCCTTTGTGGGCCTAGACCTTAGTGAGGGCCAGGAATTTAGTCGCAACAATTTTCGCGGACGATGAGAGATCCGCGCTTAGAAGGATCTCCCCAATTCGTACGACCGAATTGATCGTTGGTACGCCTACCCCCGCCATGCGAGCGAGCTCGGCCATTGGCGCGAAAGTGGACCGTAGCTCGTGTGCCAAGAAGCGGTGGCCGAAGCTTGAGGGTAGTTTGATGCTCTGGTAGGAGGGAAAGGCATTGATTTTTTCTCGCATTGTCTTGCCCGGCATGCCTTCGGGGCCGCTGCTTCTGTCCATAAGTTCGCCGAGAGGAAGAAGCATGAAACCTAGGGCCGTGCCCAGGCGGAGCCGTTCTGCATCCAGGTCATCGATGAGCCTGCAGACGCTGTCGCCGAATCCCTCGACATAGAATCTGACATCTGCGCCTCGTTCGACGCTCATTGCGTTGAAGATCATTGGAGGAAGGTGGACCAAGGCGTTCACGCTGGATAGGGCGACGCTGAAGCCATTGCCAATCAACACCTGGGGAAGGGTTGTTTGGGCCAGGCCCAGCACATGCGAAGGGGTTCCTTTAGCTAGGAAACCGGCTATGACGCTTTGCTTCTCAGATTTTACTGCCGATGCGTTTCCTCCTACGAGGAAGCCTCCTACGTGGAGAATTCTGGAAGAATCGAAGTGCAGGCCTTTGGCCGCCTCTGTGGCATGAACGGCTGCCGAAATGCCACCGCCGATGATGACGAGCAGATCCGGTGTTTTCGATTCAAGGATGCTGCTGATTCCGGCCTGTACATCCTCGCCTTCGGCGAAGACCACGCCGACATTGGGCCCGGAGGCTTCCAATTCTTCCAACCTGCGGAGTGTGACCGTGCGCTGGTGCCCGAAATAGCTGAAATTGTTGGTCCCGGGGGAGAGCGTGGGTGCCAAGAGGCAGACGTTATGGCCTCGTGCTGCCCACAGTAGCGCTGTCGCTGCTGCATTGGCCTCATCTGATCTGATCAGGATATTCGCCATGCTTACTCTTTTCTTTTCTATGCGAACAGACCCAAGTCCCTGGCAGGCTGTTGCGGAGCGTGGTGGTCGGCACCGGGAAGGGCCCGGTGGGGTGGATGCGCTTCCAGTTCCCACCGGGCAAAAGCTATGCCTCGTTAGGTTGTTGCGAACCTCGACAGGCTGAAGGTGTTGAGCGACTGATGACGATTCCCGGTGAGTACTTCCTCTGCGACGGCACCGGCGAGATGAGCCGACAGTGTTACCCCGCTGTGGGTGGCCACGGCGTAAATCGACTTGTTTTCGGTGACCCAGTCGGCAATGGTTAGTCCGTCTTCAGGGAGCACGCGGATACCCAGACTCACATTTTCGGTGGCCGTGTCCTTCAGGACGGGATAGAGCTCGCGGGCGCGCTCGAGGAGGAGGGCTGGCACCGTCCAGATCCTGGGGTCTCCAAGGTCCCATTTGCCACCGGTGGGGTGGTCGGCAAAGGTGATTCCGCCGTTGCGCGCGGGCCTCATGGCTATGCCTGATGCGCGTACCAGGTGGCGGATGCCGGAGTTGATGGGACCGGTGGTGCTGATGATCCCTATTCCCGTGTTCTCTGTTCCGGCTTGGACACCGTGGACTGCGGGATCGAGCGTTGGAAAATCCATGCCTCCCGCGGCAAGAATGCGCTTGCTGCCGTTGCCGGCGGCAAGGATCACTACATCCCCATCGTGGTGTCGAGTCGATCCGTCTTTGGTGATCGTGGTTACGCGGGTTGCCTGGATATCGGTCACGGTCTCGTAGGGAGCAAAAGTAGTCCCGGCTTCGATGGCCCGGCCGATGAGGGTCATGCACATGGTTTGCACATCTATCCATCCTTCCTTTGGATAGAGTGCGCCACCGGCCAGGCGGTCCAGGGAGAGTGCAGGCTCGCTTTCCCGAACTTTGTCCGGAGTCAGCAGTTGCGCCTCATAGCCATTTGCAATCAGCTTCTCGACCTTGCGCTCAATGGCGAGCATCTCGTCATCGGTTTGGGCAATCTGCACCGTGCCGATCTGGTGGAACCATCTGTCTCCGCCGTGGTCGGCTGCCCGGGCAGCGCGCTCGTGGGCTTGGAGTCCGAGCAGATTGAGGTCTGCATACTCCACCGGTGTCTTGTTGTTCGAATTAACCCAGGCGAAGGTGGCAGCGCTGGTGCCGGCGCCCGCCTCGGCTGCGTCTATCACGGTCACGGCCGCCCCGCGGCGGCTAAGCTCGTCCGCGAGACTGCAGCCGATGATTCCGGCACCGATGACAATTACTTTTTGCTTCACTGCTGATCAAGCCCTTTCAGGGTTTAGAGGGTTCCAACCGAGGCAAAGAACTTCTTCGCCCTTTCCGTTGTGGGGTTGTGCAAAATCTCCGACGGAGCGCCACGTTCGATGATTCGGCCAGCGTCCATCATGACGACTTCATCGGCCACATCTTCGGCAAACCGCATTTCGTGGGTGACGATGATCATCGTTGCCCCGCGTTCCGCGAGGGCCCGCATGACTCCCAGCACCTCGCTCACCAATTCGGGATCCAATGCACTCGTTGGTTCGTCAAAGAGCAGAACCTTCGGTTCCATGGCCAGCGCCCGAGCGATGGCCACGCGCTGTTGCTGCCCACCCGAGAGCTGGTTCGGATAATGATCTTTTCTTCCGATCAGGCCTACCTGTTCAAGGACGCGCAGTCCGGTGGCGCGAGCAGCCGCTTTGTCCGCCCGGCCCGTGAGAACGGGGGGAACAGTAACGTTTTCCAGCGCGGTGTAGTTGGGAAAGAGGTTGAAGTGCTGGAACACCATCCCGAAGTTAAGGGTTTGTCGACGCGCCACGGCTTTCGATACAGGTACTCTGTGCCCGTTGCGGACTTCGTGGCCAATCATCTCGCCTTCGAAGAAGATGGCGCCGCCATCGATCTCCTCCATCATGTTGACGGTGCGGAGCAGCGTGCTTTTTCCTGAGCCCGAGGGCCCGACGATGCAGGTGACAGAGCCGGCGGTGATGTCCAGGCTCACATCGTCCACCGCCCGTAGCTCGCCGAAGTGCTTGCTGACGCCAACGAGTTGGAGCATCGGGGCCTCAGCTGTCGTTTGGTCTGTCATTTCTCTCCCTTGCCGAGTCCGGCTTTCAATGCTTTGGGGCGACCGAGGTTCTTTCGGGCAAAGCCTCGGCCGAACCGCTTTTCCAGTTTCGATTGCCCGACCATGGCGATGCTTGTGAGGACCAGGTACCAGATGACCGCGACCATCAAGAGTGGGATGGTCTCGAAATTCCTGGCATAGATGGTCTGCACGGTGGTCAGCAGCTCGGCGTAGCCGATGACTGAAACGAGCGAGGTGCTCTTGAAGATGGTGATGACCTCGTTCGCCATCGAGGGCGTGATGACTCGAATGAGTTGGGGTCCGAGAATTTTTTGGTACGCCCTGAACGGTGGTATTCCCAACGACTTGCACGCCTCAAACTGGCCGGAGTGCAGGGCCATGACACCGCCGCGGAAGATCTCCGCCGAGTACGCACCGAGGTAGATGGCCAGGCCGATGACCGCGGCGCTGAAACGTGAAATGACATCGTTGGTGGGTACTTCCGCAATGCTGGGACCGAACGGAATGCCGATGCTTAGCGTCGGAACAAGCGCTCCGAAGAAGAACACCACCAGCAGCATGACCAGTGGAGGCATGGCCCGCATAATCCAGATGTAGCCCAGCGCAAACGTCCGAAGAACCACCAGGTTCGACATGCGGCACCAAGCCGTGATCACCCCCAGAATGAGCCCCAAAACGGTAGTGAGGACGGTCAGGTAGATGGTGTTCAGCAGCCCATTCATGACCACCTGGCTGAATAGGTAGGAGAAGACCACATCCCATCGCCAGTTCTCGTTGAATCCGAAGAACTGGATCAGCACCAGGATCATATATGCGGCGAAGGCATAACTGACCCACTGCGCAATCCCGACCCTGGGCCTGATCTGCAGGGAAGCCAATTCTTGGGCTTTCCCTCTTGTGAAGGGGGGATTCTTCCATTGTGTTTGTGGAGTGGACATGGCCTATTTCCCGAGTTTGATATCACTGTTGATGTTCATGCTTGGGATTCCGAAGCCTTCCAGGGCCCACTTCTCAAGCAAGGCGTCGTAGGTCCCGTCTTCCACCAGCTTGAGTAGTGCGGCCTGAAGGGCGTCACGGAGTTCTGGGTCCTCCTTGTTGATGCCGATCCCAAGCACGCTTTTTTGCTCGGTGTAAATGATCTTGAAGAGGCCAGGATCCTTCTTGACGTTGTAAAGCATCTGCGGGAGGTCTCCCCAGAACGCGTCCGCTTTGCCGCTCTTCACTGACAAGATCCCGGGCCCAGCACCCTGGTAGCCATTGATTTGGAGTGCTGGCTGGCCCTTTGCGGCGCAGTCCTCGACTGCTTTCTCCAGGTTTCCCTGCTGCGAGGTTCCACGGGAGTACCCGACGTTCAACCCGCATAGCTGGTCGAGCGTCAATTCGTCCTGTTCCAGGTCCGAGGATGCGAGAACCGCTGTTCCATTCTTGAGGTAGTCGATGAAGTCGATATTCTTCTGCCGTTCGACGAAGTCCGCTACCGACGCGATGGCGTCATAGCGTTTGGCTTCCAGGCCCGGAACCATGGCATCAAATGTTCCTTCCTGAAACTTGACCTCTGTGCCAAGGACCCTGGCAGCTGCCCGAAGCAGTTCCGGGTTCAGGCCCGTGATCTCACCGTCGCTGTCAATGAACTTGATGGGGGCCACGTCGGCGTTTATGGATGCAGTGAAGCCACCCTGATCACTGATCTCTTTCGGCAACATGGCGGCGATGGTGTCGTCCTTCTGCACGGACGCGACGATGTCACCGCTTCCGGCTTGCTGGCCTCCATCGTCGTCTGTGGGGTTTGCGCATCCACTGAGTCCAATCAGGCCCACCATCGCGGTTAGGGCAAAGATTGCTACTTTCTTCACTGGGTTGTCTCCTGAACATATGAGTTTCCATGGGCTCTGGGGTCGAATGACCTAAGAGTGTCTAGCCGTTTTGGTCGGTGTACTCGACGTAGAACTCGAGTGCGTCGGGACGAAGGTAGTAGGCCGCGGATTCCGCGATCTGGCCGTTGGGTTGCCACATGAAGCGGCGCCGCCTGAGCACTGCCACTCCGGGTTCGATACCAAGCAGGTCGGCCTTGCCTTGGTCCAGCAGGATTGGATCGAAGTACATCCTCGACGATGCGATCGGCACACCGGTCTGGGTGAAGTGTGCACGAATGGACACGGTTTCAAGCTGCTCATCGAGCAGTCTTGGCGCCAGCCCGAAGGGAATCGCGGCGACTTCGACAACGATTGGGGTGTCGTCCAGATCGTGCCGAACGCGAATCAGCTGGATGACCGGGGCATCGTTGTCAATGCCGGGAACTTCGACTTCGGCCTTCCCCGCGGTCAACACCTCAGCCGATACCGTGACCAAGCGACCCGGAAGGTTGGCGCTTCCCAGCCTTGGGTCTACCGAGCGAAGCAGGTTCACTTGGCGAGCCCCCTCTGCAACATGCGTGCCTAATCGCTTTTGCCTGATAACCAAGCCTGCGCTGGCAAGGTCATTCAAGACCCGCTGGGCAACGGAGCGGCTAATGCCGTGCTCTGCCTGCAATTCGGCCTCGGTGGGCATTTTGGCGCCGGGGGGCAACTCACCTGACTGGATCTGCGCTTCTAACCCGGACCTAATGGTCAGGTACATCGGAGTGTTCATGAATTGACCGTACATTGAAGGTAATGACCGGTCAATAGTTTTCGGGAACTATTTGTAACCTGTATCACTCATGGTTTTTGTGGTTGTCGATGCAAGTCCTACTGGGGCATTCGATGCTAAGACCCGCTTTCCTGCCCGAGCGGGGAGTGAACGCGGACCTCATGTCTCGGGCAGGGGAGAGCAGGCGGCGCAATGGTGACGAGGACCAAAGGGGTTTTGCGGTGTGCAAATAGCTTGAACCTAAATCGTCTCAACAAAGGATCCTTTATTGCGATCACATACGGTGCCGAGCATCATCAGTTGGATGGACGTCCATTGCCGTGCCGTCGGGGATGCGGTTGATCTCAACAACGTGTCTGGCTCGTCTTCGTCTCAGGAACCCCAGTCCGGAACCATGTATGGGAACACTACGGACCGCGGACCTCAAGTCCTCCGGAGCAGGGGAGCGCTGATGACTGACCAGTGCTCCGTGTTGATCTGCGCTATGTAGATCTGTCCCATGAGGGCCCTGCAGCTTGGACACACGAAGGCGCTGTATTCTCCTCCCGCGCCTTGGCTATGCCTGGTTTCGATCTGCGCCTTGGTGGCAGCAGCCCCGGACCGGGTAATCCAGGTGTTCACCGCCTGGTGGACATCTGGGTGGTTTTCGTACCGCTTCTGGCCTACTTCGGCTTTCACGGAGACCCGTGGCGCCGATGAGTATTGCTCGCCGGGACGGAGACTGCGCGCTTCCCACACCATCATCTGCTGCCGGCATTTCCAGCAATCCGTCAATGTCGCCCAGACAAAGGGGCCCGATTCGGTATGGACGGTGTATGGCCCAAAGGCCTTCTCCGGAGCCACACTGCCCCGGTTCGTTCTCTCGACAGCTTCCTTGGCCTTTACAAGGCGCTCGGCGTCGGCGCGCTGCTCTGCGATCCACCGCTTGCGTTCTTTGTCCATCCTGTCTTGCTGTTCCTGCGGTGATCCAGGGTTTCCCTGCGGGCCATTGACCAACAGGCCCGCAACGAAGTCACCCAGGGTGCCCTGCGACAGGGCGAGATTGTGCGTGATCTCCAAGTTGAGGAGATCCGCATGGTTTTCTGGGATTTCCGATTCCTTGCCGAATCCCGTGACCACGGTCGGTATCCGCACGGGGCTGTATTCAAGGTTGCGAGGCACCAGCCACACCGGGAAGGCCCCGCTGTCGAAGTATCTCTGGGTCCGGCGGACATAGTTCGCCGGTGTCTGGGATGAGAGCTGCACTTCGAAGGCGACACGGTGGTGTCTGTCGTCGGATATCGCCAGCACGTCGATGATCCACTCGCGGGTGGGGTGTGGATATTCGATGACGGCATGCCAGCCGGGCACCGCGTCTATCCCTTGGGCCAGGGCTTCCTTCATGGCCAGGTGTTGCGCCGATTCCCCGCCGTGGTCAACAGCGCAGTCCATTCCCTGGTGATGGGCAAAGAATCTGGTGTCCGGTCCCCGGGTTTTTGCGACAGCCCGGATATTGCACCCGGGAAGCACAAGCCGCTTCCGGTCTTCCGATGCCTGCAGCGCTGCCCACGATTCGGGCGTGCGCGCAGTGGCATCTATTCGTTCCCCGTCAAGCATCGCAACCAGCAGCATCTGCGCCCCCATGGCAGTGTTCGGGATGCCCCATGAACCCCGATGGACAGATTCAACCACAGAACCCACTGCTTTGGCCGCTGTTGCTAACAAGTTCCATGCATCCCGGGTCTCTAGTGTCCGCTTGGGGTATGCCTCAGCCGACGTCACGCGCCGAGTGAAAAACGTCTGGTTGGGATCACGACTTCGTTTTTATTGACGCTTTTCTTGCATGCTCTTGGAAGCTAATCGGACATGTTCACGTTGACGAAATCTGAGGTGGCCCGGTTTTCATGCCTCTCGTAATACGACGGCATGATTCGCAGGACGGTTCACTTTGACGCGAACGGGGCGTCATTCCAATGTGGGGGGCTACCGACGGAGTAAATGTCTCAGCAGGACGTGGCTCTTCTCAGGCGCATGGTTGACCATGAGGGGCCTTTGTCGGTTCTTTTGTTCCTTCAACATAGTGCCTCTAACTTAAAGGACGGCTTGCGCCACGGGTACCCCCCTACCGGGTAGCGGGAGGTCTCAGATAACTGACTGTCATGTGTTCGATCTCTGAGGATTGAATTACCATTTGTTGCCCTTCTGCCACTCGTTCAGCCTTTTTTGCTGCCGCGCTGCGGACGAGGATGCTGCCTGAGAGGACAAGAGAGCGCTCATCGGTGTCCTCGGGTGTGGTGTTGTAGCTAGCTACTTCGCCTTGGATCCATGTGCCTGTCTTCAATTGCAAGCTAGCCACAACTATGGCTGGCCCCATGGCTTCAAACGTCTTCGTCCAGCCTGAACGGTCGCGGTCAATCAAAGGCTTTCCCCCGATGTTGCGAAGCCACGTTTGTACCCGTGATGTCCCTAAGATGAAGCCAAGCAGAGTCGCCAAGCAAAGGAAGAAGATAAGGGCGAGGAAATATCCCACTGGATCTGCATAGAAGATGACATCGGATCTCGACAGGAACCCAGCAAAGTAGGGACGCAGAGCAGGAAAAGGAAACGTTGCAACAGCCAAAAATACAAGTGGCACTAGCAGGCAGATCGCACTTGAAACGACCACCGCCGAGGTTTCCCTGAATGCCGAGCGGCGACGAGTGGCTCGATGCTTTTCGCTTTGAAATAGATAAGCGATGCCTGGCATTAGGAAGAAAATGTATATGGCTGCGGCGAGTGGTTCTGTAGGCATGGGTTCGCGCTCTGGCTTTCAATAGTAGAGACTTGGAGCGTTGGTTGAAGCACCGAAGAGAGGACATAATGTGAGTGAAAATAAGGATAGATCGAACGGTCCAGGGCAGATCAAAGAAGGCCAGAAACCTACCAAATATCCCGTGTCGCCACAGTTTGTGGAAAGACCGCCTCAGCCGCCTAAGAAGTAGAGCCCGAGGTGGGCAGGATCGTAGATATGAGTAGGGATGGGTTAGCGCATACGAGGTTAATGCTCAGGTACATGACATGCCAACATACCGCGTTGGTTCCGGACTGAATCTACGGGATGCCCACGTGAGATACGTTATTGTCAGATAATGACTGCAGACATCAAGCCGGAATATCCATCAGAAGAGCGGCGTCAGTATCTGGATTTTATTCAGTCTGCGATTGCTCGTATGTCGTCGGCGTCAGCAGTGGCAAAGGGTTGGGCATTAACCGTCGCAGTTGCTACCTACGGGTATGCCGGGACGAAACATTCGGTGACGGTTGCTTTGCTGGGAGTTTTCGCTTTACTAATGTTCGCCACAGTTGACGCGCGGTACTTGCGCGAGGAGCGCAAGTACCGCCTCTTGTTTGACGCCGCGCGTAAGGGGGAAGTTGACGTCTACGAGATGAACGCTACTGAGTACTGCCATACTCTCACTTCTGCTCAATGCGATCCGATATCTTGGTCTCGGGTGGTCTGGTCGTGGTCGGTCCGGGATTACTACGGCCTTATTCTGCTCGCAGGCGTGGCAATTCTGCTGTGGTTGCGTTGCGCTTTTTAAGTTGCTTGCAAGCGGTACGCAGATTTTCCCAAGCTTTATCTTTTTGCTGTTCGGAGTAATTGCTTTCGGGCGGCCAGATACGACCTATCCGGTCGTTCTCCCACCTCGGCACAATATGCACATGCAAGTGCATCACGGACTGGCTCGCTGCGACGCCGTTGGACTGGATGATGTTCAGTCCGTCAGGGTTTAGACTCCGTCGGATCGCGTTGGCAATTCCTAGAGTCCCTACGCTCAAGCGTTGTGCTAGGTGTTCGTTGAGGTCCCAGATATCAGCGACGTGTGGTCGAGGGATAATCATGGTGTGTCCGAGTACAGCGGGCTCGGTAGGAAAAAACGCCACTATGTCGTCATCCCGATACACTTCACGCGCATCAGGATCTTCCCGCGCAACGATCTCGCAGAAGGGACACTCTTCCCCTTCGCTGCTGGGGTCAATCATGACCTTTTGTAGGCCCCATCAACCCATGTTGCAATGTTCGCAGTGATGCTTGCATGGACTTCCTTGCTCGTAGCTCCTGCGGGATTGTATAGGGGAATGTAGTCGGCGAGGCTGCCACCATTTGCGAAGGTGATTTTAGAAAATGGATTTGATCCGGCGCAGGCGGTCTTGCCATTGGCATCTGCCAACCCGTGAACTTGAACTCCGACGATCGGCTTCTTATCGTTCCAAGCTTTCCGAATCTCGAAATCTACCCACGGTCGCGAGGCTGTTTCTGATCCGACGAGCACTACAACCGCCTTCTTGTAGGACATCTGCTCAGAGATCCAATTTTCGATGGCTTTGTCACCTTGGCGCTTGACCGTTTCCCATGCTTGGGCGTTCAGAATGGGCTGACCTTCGAGCGCGCCCATATTGATGATCTGTTGGACCCGCCAAGAGTCTAGGTCGTAATGAAAGCTGTAGAACACGGACTTAGCCATCGATGCACCTTTCGAATATGTGCCCTGGTCAGCACAAATCGATCATACTAGTCGCTTCCGACACCTTTCGAGGGGTCTCCATTGAAGATACCCATCGGTCGGCCTCTCGGGGACGGAAAATAGGCACTGTTGTGCCGGAGTAGGCACGTATATGGGGGCCGCGATCACACTGCCCGTTCATGATATATACGGCGCTATGCGCGACGACTTTACCGCGATCCATCCATGAGAATCCGCGGTCTGGAAAGGCTGAGGATTGGACTGCTTGTTGTTGATCAGAAGTGACCTCGCCTGCTTCCTAACGGTCGCGGCAAAAATTCATTACGAATGTGGTGCCCGCTGGACAATTCTGTACACCGTGCTGCGGGCGATTCCGAAGAGTTCGGCTATTTCTGCGCTGGTGTGCTTGCCGCCGTGGTGCAGGGCCACGAGGTGCTTTTCCTGGGCGGGGGAGAGCTTGGGTTGTTTGCCGCGGAGCCTTCCCTTGGCCTTGGCGATTTGCATGCCTTCGCGGGTGCGGGCGCGGATGAGGTCGGATTCGAATTCGGCGACCATGGCCAGGACGTTGAACAGCAGCCGGCCTACGGGGTCGGTGGGGTCGTGGACGTTTCCGCCGAGGCTGAGCTTGATGTTTCGCTTGGTGAGGTCCTCGACGATGTCGCGGGCGTCGGGCAGGGATCGGGCGAGGCGGTCGAGCTTGGTGACCACGAGGGTATCGCCGGCCCGGCACGCGGCCATGGCCTGGTCCAGCCCGGGGCGTTCGCGGTTTCGTCCGGTTAGCCCGTGGTCGACATAGACCAACTCGTCGGACACGCCGAGCGACTTGAGGCCGGCCTGCTGCGAGGCGAGGTCTTGCTGGTTGGTGGAGACGCGGGCGTACCCGACCAAGTGCGGTGACATGGCTTCAGTGTAGCGTTTGTGCCACCTTCACCGGGCATTAATGCGGGCGGGGTATGCGCGAATCCGACTTCCTTGAAATTTCAACGTTTTTGGATGCCGGATTTTTGGGGGTGGGGTGTCGCGGTGGGGGATCGGTATAAGGTTCCTAATCAGCAGGCCACTGCTTTCAAGTACCCGTCTAGGGAAGAATGGGCAGGTTGATTGTGACGCAAGATCTAGTAGCTCAAAACTGATTCCAGGAAAATTCTCAGTGGCGAATTTTTGTAGGTCAATTCAAGGAAACGAATCACTTGAATGAGAGCCGGACGCTGCGAGAGTAGGATCCTTGGCCACCAAGTGTTGATCCCTGATACGGATACCGAGTTCGAGTAGCCTGGCAAGATGGACAAAGCTGGGCAGAATAGCGCGTTCGACTTGGGTGAAGGAATTTTCGAGAGCCTGATTACCGATCACTTGGCTGGTCGGTTGGCATCGTTGCACGGTTTCACGCGGTCGGTGGAGTCTGTGCAAGCCGAGGACGCACCAGGTGAACTGGCACGTTTTCTTGGTCGCGCAATTGAGGCTCGTCTTGGGTCGCTCGAACCGGTTCAGATGGTCACGCTGACCAACCAAATTCTTGAACTTGTCGGACACGCCGAAGACGTCCTTCATGGCCCCCAAAAACTGATGAAATTGCAACGCGATGATGAGATCAGAATGCGGTCATTAAAACGGCCCCAGACCTCACTAAGCTCTGCCGCCCTGCTCACGAACAGCCGCGAAGATCCACAGCTTGCCGCCGAGCTGAGGGCCGAATTATCCTCGGCCGATAGAGTCGATCTGTTGTGCGCATTCATCAAGTGGGAAGGCCTGCGGCTCCTTTCAGATTCCCTCGAGGCACTGAAGGATTACGGCATCCCGATACGGGTCATCACCACGATCTATATGGGCGCAACCCAACGCCACGCAATTGACGAGCTGGTTCGCCGTTTCGGCGCAGAAGTCCGCATCAACTACGAGACGAATGCGACGAGACTTCATGCGAAGGCGTGGATGTTCCACCGAAATTCGGGGTTTGACACTGCATACGTTGGAAGCTCCAATCTGAGCCGACCGGCACTGCTCGACGGGCTTGAATGGAATGTCCGGCTCTCGGGTGTGGCAACTCCGGGTCTCCTGCAAAAGTTCTCGATGACATTCGACAGCTATTGGGAGGACGACGCCTTCGTTCCATACGATCCCGATACTGACGCTGAGCGGCTGGACGCGGCACTGAAACGTGCCGGCGGAACAACGGCGGAACGAATGCTCAGATCCACCGGGCTGGAAGTGCTTCCGCTGATGCATCAAAAGGAAATGCTCGAAGAACTCGAAGCCGCCCGCACAAACCGCAACGAGCATCGAAACCTGGTGGTTGCGGCAACAGGGACCGGCAAGACCGTGCTCGCGGCGCTGGATTACAAGCGACTGTGCGAAGCTGCTGGCCAGGACCTCACCCTCTTGTTCGTGGCTCACCGCAAAGAGATACTCGAGCAATCCCTCAAAACATATCGAAAAGTCCTGGGGAAGGGCTCCTTCGGAGAGATGTTCGTGGATGGACAAAAACCGGAGGCATGGAAGTACGTCTTCGCCAGTATCCAGTCCCTGGCCGCTTTCGGACTTTCCAAGGTCGACCCGCAGGCATTCGACGTCGTGGTGATCGATGAATTCCACCATGCCGAAGCATCCTCATACCGCAAGCTCATTGAGCACCTGAAGCCCATCGAATTGCTGGGACTCACTGCAACACCCGAACGTGGCGACGGCGTCAATGTGGCGGACACCTACTTTGGCGGCAGGATTGCCTCGGAGCTGCGTCTATGGGATGCCCTGGATGCCGACCTGCTGGTTCCTTTCCACTACTTCGGTGTGGCAGACGACGTCGACCTCACTGCCATCGAATGGAAGCGCGGCTCCTACGACCTGGAACAGCTAAGCAATGTGTACACAGGCAATGACATGCGTGCCTTGAAGATCATCAACGAACTGCGCGACAAGGTGCTGAGCACGTCCTTGATGCGCGCGCTGGGTTTCTGCGTCTCGGTGAAGCACGCCCACTACATGGCCAAGGTCTTCAACGAGGCGGGAATCCCCTCGGTGGCGGTATCGGGAAATTCAAGCACCGAGGAACGCGAGGAAGCGCTTGCAAAGCTGCGGGCGCGCGAACTGAACTGTATTTTCGCCGTCGATCTCTTCAACGAGGGACTCGACGTACCGGAGATTGACACCATCCTCCTGTTGCGTCCCACGCAGAGCTCGACGATCTTCCTCCAGCAACTGGGCCGCGGACTGCGTCGTGCTGACGACAAGGCCGTGCTCACCGTGCTGGACTTTATTGGACAACAACGCCGGGAGTTCCGCTTCGACGTCAAGTACCGCGCTCTACTGGATGTGCCACGCAAGAAGCTGGAACGCATCATCGACGAGGACGCGCCGGGACTACCCTCGGGATGCCAGCTCATGCTTGATCGAGTGACACGCGCCATCGTCCTGGAGAACATCCGATCCCAACTCAAGCTCAACAAGCCTGCCCTTGTTCGTGAAATCAAGTCCCATGGGTTTCTCGGACTGGATGACTATCTCGAGGAATCCGGCCGAGACGTCAAGGACATCTACCGCAGAACAGGGGATTCCTGGACGGATCTGATCCGCCGGGCAGGATTGATCTCTTCGCGTTCTCCCCAGGAGGAAGGTCTTGTCGCATTCGGTGCTGTCCAACGAGATGAGGAACGCGATCTGCTCAAGCGGGTCACACGATTCCTCCATGTTGACGACGCCGAGCGCGCCGAGGCTTATTCCGAGCTCCTTTCCAGGGAAGCCCGGCGCTATGCGGAGTTGGGACAACGGGACCAGACGTTCGCACGCATGCTGTTCTACACGTTCTGGGACAACGGCGGAGGCAACGCGTCCTACGACGACGGGCTGGACCGGATTCGTGCGAACGGGTACCTGGTTGAGGAACTGCGCGCTGCGTTTGCGCGGGGCGTGGCTCGCAGCGCCCGAGCACCGAAGGGACTTCCGCTCGGTCTGCAACAGATTCCGCTGTACTCACATGCCACCTACTGGCGGTCCGAAGTCCTTGCGGCACTTGACTACGGTTCCTTGGAACAAGGCAAGGGCGTAAACCATCGTGAGGGAGTGGCGTGGTGTCCGCAGGCGAGCACCGATGCGCTCTTCGTGACGCTGGACAAAGATGAGACAGTCCACCACCCGAACACGCTGTACAAGGATTATGCGATCAGTCCACGGCTTTTCCACTGGGAATCGCAGAACGCGACCAGCCCAACCAGCCCGACCGGGCAGCGCTACTTGAATCGGAAGGACCACGGATCCCACATCCTGCTCTTTACTCGTGATGCGGCCAAGGATATCGACGGGCTGGTCATGCCATTCACGTGTCTGGGCACGGTCGACTACGTGAAACATGACGGATCAAAGCCGATCGCCATCACCTGGAAGCTGCAGCGTGAAATGCCGGTTAGCGTTTTCACGTCGGCAAATGCTGTTGCCAGATGAAGCACACCCCGAACGCTGAAGGTCTTCCACTGGTGAAACTTGCTCGGCCAGCAACTGACAATAAGAGAAAAGATTCCAGGTATTTCGATTACCGGCGTCGGCATTGAGTCAGTGGACTGCGCGTTCGAGCAGAAATTGCAGGCATGTCCAGGGCGAAAGCGGGAGGCGATCGCGTGGCGGACATGGCTCCGGCCCGCCGTCGCAAACGCGAGGACGGGCCTGGACCAAGTGTCGAAATCGTTAGATGTCTGTCAGCTCGCGCTTCCGACCCTCTGGTGCGATGACCACCGCAATGGCACAGATGGCCAGGACTGTGATCCAGCCAGCTCCAAGGATCACGCCGCCGGCGGTGGCCGCCATGATGCCCGCGGCGATCATCGGTGTGAAGCCGGCACCGATTGTCGATGACGCCTGGTAGGCAATCGATGAACCGGTGTAGCGGACCCGGGTGGGGAACATTTCCGCAATGAATGCGGCCAACGGGCCAAACATGAATCCCTGGATTCCCTGGCCCAGGATCACCGCGGTCGCGTATCCGGCCACGGTTCCGGTCTCGACCAGGTTCAGGATCGGGAAGGCCGCCGCCATGCCCGCAACGATGCCGATGAGCAGGATCTTCTTGCGGCCGAAGCGGTCGCAGAGCCGTGCGCTGATGATGGTTGCCAGCAACATGGCCACGGCGGCCAGTGCCTTGGCATTGAGCACGCCTGTCTTGTCGGCGCCGTTGGCCACGGCCTCACTGACGGCCCAGACGGTGACCATGCCGGCCATGGTGAACTGTGCGACGCCGGCGAGGATGCCCAGGGACAACTGCTTCGGGTGGCGGGTGAAGACCTCGAGGATCGGCATGCGCCGACGGTCTGCTTCTTGCTCCAGCTTTTGGAAGAGCGGGCTTTCGGAGACCTTAAGGCGGATGACCAATGCCAGGGCCACAAGTGCCGCGCTGAGCAGGAATGGGATGCGCCAGCCCCACGCAAGGAACTGCTCGTCTGGCAGCAGCGTCGCCGCCGACATGGCCAGGGTGGCCAGCGCTGCGCCGGCCGGGGCGCCCATGTTGGCGAAGCTTGCCGCGAAGCCACGCTTTTTCTTGGGTGCCTGCTCCAGGGCGATCAGCATGGCTCCGCCCCATTCACCGCCCACGGCGATGCCCTGGACGACGCGCAAGGTGATCAGCAGGACCGGTGCCAGCACTCCGATGGTGGCTGTGGTGGGCAGCAAACCCATAGCGGTGGTGGCGACGCCCATCATCACCATGGACAGGATCAGCATCTTCTTGCGTCCCAGGCGGTCGCCGTAGTGCCCGAAGATGGCTCCGCCGATCGGGCGTGCGGCGTAGCCGGCGGCCAGGGTGCCGAAGGAGGCGAAGGTGGCCCAGCCCGCATCAAGGTTGACGAAGAAGACCTTGTTGAACACCACGGCGGCGGCCGTGGCGTAGAGCAGGAAGTCGTAGTATTCGACCGCGCTGCCCACGAAGCTGGAGGCGAGGATCCGCCGCATGTGCGGAGTGTTCAGCGAGGTCTCGGCTACCGCCGGGGCCGTGGTGGTTTCGTGTGCCATGGTTCCTAATCCTTCTGGGTGCTGGTGGCGGCCGCAAGTGCTTCGTTGCGCGGGCGGGCAAAACTGATCGTCTCGAGGTCGTCCGGAACGAAAACCGGTCCGTCGAATGCCTCCTCGGCGGACCGCCAGACGGCGGGTTCGGCGTTTCCCGGCACCAGATGGTGCAGGGCGAGCGCCCGTGCCCCCGCGGCGGCGGCGAGCTTGCCGGCCTGCCGTGGGGTGGTGTGCGACTTGCGGTGGTGTTCGATGGTCGCGGTGCGGGTCGCTTCGTCTACGTCCGCATAGGAGTTGGCGGCCCAGTCCATGTCGATGGCCTCGTGCAGGAGCAGGTCGGTGTCCCGGGCCAGGCGCACGAGGTTGGCGCAGGGGGCGGTGTCCCCGGAGATGGTGACCGATCCCTCGGCGGTGTCGAAGCGGAAGGCGAAGGCCGGGGCCACCGGGGGATGGGCAACCAATGTTGCCGTGACCGTGACCAGTTCGTCCGTGTAGATCGTGAACGGTTCCATGCCCTCGGGGGTAGCATTCTCGTTCGGGTGGTAGCCGGCCTCCGCGGGGATCGCGATGTCGCAGGCCTCGAACACCGTGTACGGCGAGGGGCGCAGCGAGTCGAGCATCCGGTCGGTCAAATCCGCCGAATAGGCGCGGAAGAGATGCTCGACCATGTCCTTGGTGCCGGCGGTCGGGGTGTCGGCGAAGAGCGGCTGGATGTCGCCTTCGGCATTCTTGTTCACCGGGGGCAGCATGCCGCGGTCGCCCGGGCCGATGATGCGCACCGGGGCGCCTGGGCGCTGGCCGGTCATCATCCAGCCGAAGAGCAGCATGCCCGCCATGTCCACGGTGTGGTCCGAGTGCAGGTGGGTTAGGAAGATCCCGCGCAGCTGGTTCGGGTCCAGCCCGGCCTCGGCGAATTGGCCGCTGGCGCCGCGGCCGCAGTCGACCAGGTAGACGGCTTCGCCGACCACGACGGCGGTGGCGATGCCGTTGCGCCGCCTGCCGGCGGAGGGGGCGCCCCACCAGCGGGGGCCGCCGGCGGTGCCAAGGGTGATGACGCGGGGAGTGAGGTCCATGAATGCTCCTGAAAGGGGAAGGTCTTGGAACCAACTATGACTTGGAACATATACTGTGAAAATCGAAACTAATTATAGATCTTGTTTGAAGGAGTCAACTTTGCTCGCCGTGACCCTGCGCCAGCTCGAGATCTTCCTGTTCGTGGCGGAGGAAGGAACGCTGGCCGCCGCCGCGCAACGCCTGCACATGACGGCAGGCTCGCTGTCGGTGGCCCTGAGCACGCTCGAGAAAACGCTTGGCGTCCAGTTGCTGGTTCGTCGGCGGGCCAAGGGAGCCGCGCTCACCGTGGCCGGGCGCGAGCTGGTCGAGAACGCAAAGCAGGTCCTTGCATCCGCCCACGCACTTGAAGCCTCTGCCGGAGCCATCCGGGGTGAACTCGTTGGAACCTTGACGATTGGCTGCTTCGATACCCTGTCCCCGTGGTTGGTGCCGCCGGTGCTTGAGTACTTCGCCGAGCATCACCCGCAGGTCGAGGTCCTGGTGTCGGAGGCTTCCTCCGACGAACTCCAGCGCCGGCTGCAGGAGGGGGACCTCGATGCAGCCTTCATGTACCAATTGCATGTGGACACAGACCTGGAACGTGCCTTGGTCGCGGCCGTGAGACTTCAGTTGGTCCTGCCGGCCGGTCACAGGCTGGCCGATCGCGAGGAGGTCCATTTTGCCGAACTCGGCGACGAGCCGGCGGTGCTCCTGGGGCTCAAGCCGGCACCGGACTTGATCATGGCCATGACGGAGGCTGCGGGTTTCACACCCAATGTCCGGTGGCGCCTGCGGAACGTCGAGACGATCCGCTCCGTGGTGGGCCGCGGCCTGGGATATACCGTGATCATGGGCAGGCCCAGCGGCGACAGGACCTACGACGGGCACCAACTGGTCTACAAGCGCATCGCGGACGAACTGCCGGAGAATGCCGTTCAGCTCGTTTTCCAGTCCGGATCACTCGGCAACGCCAAGATCCGCGCGTTGCGCGACTTCGCCACGACGCACCTGGGTGCCATCGCGGATCCGATGCAGCATTGGGCCGCGGATACGTAGTCCTCGCGGTGCCTTCGACGCAGTCCAATAAGTAGGTTGAGCGCCCCACTATCCGAGGGTGTCCGTGGAGGGCAACCCACCTGGCGGGTTTCCCCTCAAGTCCAGGGGTTGTGCTCACGGTCGGCTGTGGAGGAGTATCGGTCCGGTGGCCCGAACGGACGAGGAAACATCTGGCGCAATGCCGAGGGAGATGGAAGATACATGGCACTGATGGAGGAAAACTCCGACCGTGGTTTTCTGGCCAAGTGGGTGTTGAAAGTGGGCGGAGGCAAGGAGCCAGACCCGCGCTTCACGTCGACCAATGAACGAACCTTCTAGGCCTGGATCCGTAGCTTCCTCGGCTTTCTGGCCGGGGGCATTGCGCTGAAAGCCTTTTGCTTCCCAGGCATTTTCCGGGCCGCTTCGCACCGGAATCGCGCTGTTCCTGATTATCATCGGGATGTTCATTCGTGCCGGGGCCGCTGTGCGCTGGCGCAACATTGAATCATCCATGAGTCACGGCAAGGCGTTGCCGTTGCCGCTGACCGTCCCGATCCTGGGCCAGGGTGACGCGGTAGCCGCGGCGGTTGTGGCGATGCCGTCACGGATGGCTCGCGGCGGTCGATATCGTTGGTTTGATGTTCCATGCGTGCCGGGGAACAGCAGCATGGGGGAGACGAGTCAGTGCCGGCTGCCATGTATATGAATGTCCTTGCGTTCAGGTTTTCCGTTGCTGTGTTCGTCTGGCGTGACCGAAGTTCAGATTCTTGTTGGATGGTAGCCCAGCACTGGCACCGCACCAGTGTGAGATGCCAGTGCTGGGCATCGCCAGCGGGAAAATATCATCGTTCTTGTCGAGGGTACATGGCAAGCCCGGGTTGCATCCTGACTCAATATTTCCGGGTCTGCACCGATCCTAATCAAAGACCACGGCGACACGTTCCTCAAGTTCGGCAAAGAGCTCGGGGTTCAGATCGGTTTTCGCTCCCGGTATGTACGTGACAGGACCGAGGGATCCGGTGAAAGGGAAACTCCTATGTCGTTCAGAGAGGTCCCAATCCACCGGGCCGCATCGATCGGCCCCGACACTAATGCCGGTGAACGGCGCCATTCCGACCATCATGGGAACCACATCAATGAGGACCTTGTTCATGCCATCCCGGTCCGTTAGCGAAATCTGCCACTGCGCATCCGGAAGCGAAAGGAAATGCACCGTCAAGTGGTGATGTCCGGTGTCCAGCGCGTGCCGCCCCCGCAGGACGGTGCCGTAGGCATTGTAGGACAGGTGGAGTTCGTGGTCCTTCACGTAGAGCAGATATCCGCCGCCTTGGTCGCCATGGGAGACCAATACACCGGCGTCGCGGTCGGTGAACTCAAAATCCAGCTCTATGTCGAAGGAACGGAGTTTGGTCAGCTTCAAAGACCTGAACCGTTCCAGGACGCCCGAGGAACGGTAAAGGGTCAGCGGGTTTTCGAGTTCCAGTTCGGATGCCGGGCGAACCCGCAGCAGTGTGCCGTCGTCGTTGAGCGGGAATACGGTGTTGCGCCAGGCCTCGGAGTCCCACCGTGCAGCGAGCTCGTGAACGATCCCAGGGTGTTCAGCGGCCAGATCGTGAATCTCCGTGGGATCTGTGAGCACGTTGTATAGCTGCCAGGCGTCGGGATCCCAGCTTGGGCCGAGACGATCGGGGGAGAGCAGCTTCCATTGGTGGGTGCACAGGGCTCGACGGCCCTGAAGCTCAAAATATTGGGTATGGTCCTCGGGTTCGCCGCCAACAAGGGTCTGGACCCGAGAGACTCCATCGAGTTCCAGGGCCATTTCGCCCTGGACGTGTTTCATCGGCGGAACCCCTGCAAGCTCGAGTAACGTTGGCATGACGTCGGCGCTGAACATGAATGCGTTGCGTATGCCGTGAAGTCCTTGACCTTTCCCTGCTGGCCACGACAGCACCAAGGGAACCCGCACGCCTCCGGCCATGGTGTGCGTTTTGTACTTGCGGAAAGGGGTGTTGGATACTGCGGCCCAACCGCGTGGGTAATGCGAATAGACCTGCGGTCCGCCGATAAGTTCGATCGGCCGCGGGACGTCGCGTTCCCAACTTCCAGGCAAGCCCGGCATCGATGCGAATTGGCTAAAGTAGCTCCGGGTTCCTTCGGAACCACCCTCGGCGGTGCCGCCGTTATCGGAAGTGAAAACGAAAATCGTGTTGTCGTACTCGCCGATCAACTTGAGGTGTTGGACCAAACGCCCGACGTTCTGGTCCACGTTGTCGAGCGTTGCGGCATAGACCTCCATATGGCGGGCGAAGCGGATTTTCTGCTCGGCAGTGAGGTCCTTCCACGGCTCGACGCCATCCAATGCGCTTTCATCCCTGGCCGGCAGTGAAGTGTTTCCGGCAAAGAGTCCCTTGTCCAGTTGTCGTTTGAAGCGCTGTTCACGCAGGACATCCCAGCCCTCGTCGTAGATGCCTCGATATTTTTCGATGTCTCGGTCCTTGGCTTGGAGGGGGCCGTGGACGGCTTGCTGGGCGAAATACATGAAGAAGGGGCGCCGTGCGCCGGAACCCGCCTGGTGCGATGAAATCATGCCCATAGCTTCGTCGGTCAACGCATCGGTAAGGTAGAAATCTTCGGGGTATTCCTCGGTGTGAACTGCGGAGTTGTCCCGGACCAAACGGTGCGGATGGAACAGGGATGTGAAGCCATCCATGCAGCCAAAGTACTTGTCAAAGCCCCGTTGCAAGGGCCACGAGGACTTGTCCCCGCCGTCGGACAGATTGGTTTCCAATGTCAGGTGCCATTTGCCCAAGGCAAATGTCGAATATCCCGCGTTGCGCAGGGTTGCGGCGAGTGTGGGGGCCCGGGCGGGAAGTTCCATGGCATAGTTCGGGAACCCGGGGTCGGCATGCGGAACATAGGCAAATCCTGCCCGGTGTGGGTTGACCCCGGTCAGGAGCGACGCCCTGGCCGGAGCACACATCGGGGGAGTGTGATAGTTGGTTTCCAGTACTCCGGCTGATGCGATGGCGTCGAGGTTAGGAGTGTCGATCTCGCTGCCGTAGGCGCCGATGTCGCTGAAACCCATGTCATCCATCACCATCAGGATTACATTAGGGGCGTCCCCTCCTGCGCGGGGTTGAGCGCTCCAGGAAGGCCGGGAGTTCGACGCCTTCCGATCGATGCGGCCGTCGAAATTCTCGTAGCCGCGTGCCTGTGCGGGGATTCCCGGCGCGGGTTCCATCATCTTCCTCGTTCCTGTAAGACGGAGTGTGACGTTCAAGTGCCTTTAGACCGATATGCCCACAAGTGCGCGATCGATGGGAAATGGGGCCAGAGGTTTCGATCCCGATCCGTTTCCGGCGCCTTTTCCATGGGTCACGTTAGCGGCCCCGGTGTTGTGGCCGTTCTAGATCTCTGACGTCGCCCGCAAGAAGCGTTGGGTACGCTCATGACGAGGATTCTCCAGGACTTCGCGGGGGGTTCCTCTTTCGACGATGAGCCCACCATCCATGAAGACAAGCTCATCACCGACGTCCTTTGCGAACTCCATTTCATGTGTCACCACGATCATTGTCATCCCAGTGGAGGCAAGACCCCTCATCACGTCGAGAACCTCACCAACCAGTTCGGGGTCCAGCGCGGAGGTAGGCTCGTCGAAAAGCATGAGCTTCGGTTCCATGGCCAGTGCCCGTGCTATTGCCACACGCTGCTGCTGGCCTCCGGAGAGCTGGGCAGGGTATTTGCGTTCATGCCCGGTCAGTCCGACGCGTTCCAGTGCGGCTTGTGCTCGTTCCCGCACTTCGGCCTTTGGGCGCTTGAGGACCCGCAAAGGCGCTTCCATGACGTTTTCAAGGGCAGACATGTGCGCAAAGAGATTGAACCTTTGGAAGACCATGCCAATGTCCCGCCGCTGGCGCGCCTGTTCTGCCTCAGTGAGGTGGTGCAGCCGGCCGTTCTTTTCCTTGTAGCCGACAAGTTCACCTCCGACACGGATTCGTCCCGCATCGATGGTTTCCAGGCGGTTCATGCAGCGCAGGAAGGTGGATTTGCCCGACCCGGAAGGGCCAAGAAAGCACATGACTTGGCCATTACCTACCTCTAAGTCGATGCCTTTGAGGACTTCATGCGCACCAAAAGACTTGCGGACACCTTGTGCCAGGACCATGGGGGTGTTCATTGTTGTTGCTTCTTTCATCGGGTGTATCCACGCGCGGCACGGCGTTCAAGGAAGCCTTGTCCGATGCTGAGGACGGAAACTATGACCAGGTACCAGAACGAGGCGACGAAGAACATCTCGACAGTTCGGTAGTTGACCGCGGCGATGTCATTGATGGCGGTCATGATCTCGCCGCCTGCGATGACCGAAACCAAGGAACTGGACTTGAGCAAAAGAATGAGCTGATTGCCTGTAGGAGGGATGATCATCCGCAGTGCCTGGGGCAGGACGATGCGCCACATGGCAATGCTCGACCGCATGCCCAAAGCAGCCGCGGCTTCCTTTTGCCCCTCATCGATCCCGAGGATTCCGCCCCGCACGATTTCTGCCATGTAGGCGCCTTCGTGGATGGATAATGCCAAGGCAGCGGCAACGAAAGTGGTCATGACGGCATTGGTTTCCACTTCGAAGAACATGATCCCGGTAAACGGTATCCCGATGCCCAACGTTTCAAATAGCAGTGCAAAGTTTCCGAAGATCAAGATGAGCACCAGCAGAGGAACACCTCGGAAGAACCAGACGTATCCCGAGGCCAGCCCACTGAGGACCTTGTTGTGCGAAAGCTTGGCAATAGCAAGGAGCACGCCGATGATGGTGCCAGCTACGATGCTCACCGCAGTGAGCTGGAACGTGACGAGAAGCCCCTTGAGGATGGATCCGGCGAATAAGTTCGAAGCGACTACGGAGTAGTCAAGGTTTTCGTTGCGCGCCATGGCGAGCAGGAAAGCCGCAAGCAGGACGGTGGCGGCGGCGGCCATGATCCACTGGCCGTAGTGCTTGACCGGAACGGCATCGATGCGCAGATCGTCTGCCTTTCGGTGCACGGTTGGCGAAGTAATTACCACGGCTACTTGCTCTCTGTCCGCACGACGTCGTCGAGAACGCCGCTTGTAGCTGGATTCAGCACGATTTGCTCGGCGGTGAACGTTTCGTTTTCGGCGCCGTACTTTGCGAGGATTTCTTTGTATCGGCCGCTATCGATGACAACCTTGAACGCGGCCTGCAGCGCAGCTGCAAGGTCGGTGTCGCCCTTGGCCAAAGCGATGGCTTGCGCGCCACCGAGGTATTCGATGGGGGCAACGGTGAAGACCGAACCGTTTTCCACGGTATCGGCGACGTAGCGAACCGGCACCGTGATCCCTGCGAACGCATCTACGCGGCCTGAACGCAGCTGGGTCTGTGCCGTGGCTGGGTCGTCGAACAGCGAGATTTCCGGACGGCCGTGAGCCGCCTTTTCGCAATCTTCGGCGATGGAATCAAGAAGTCTTTGCGATGTCCCGCCACGCACGGTTGAAAGATGCAGGGAACACAGTGCTTCGGTATTTTCCACTGGCGCCGCGTCCGCTAGCGTCATGAAACTTTGGGAGTTCTTCATGTAGGAGATCATCTCCAGGGTGGTTTCGCGCTCTTCGGTCGCCTGCATCAGGGTCCAGATCCCGTCGATTCGCTTGGCGGTCAATGCCGGGACCAGCCCGGGGAAGGCCATTGCCTCAAATTGGACGTCGACACCCAACACGGCACCCACCTCCGTACCAAGCTCCGGCAACATGCCACCCATTGTGTCGCCGGTTTTCATGGTGAAGGGGGCGTTGTTGGCCGTGCTGCCAAAGACCAGCTTCCCGTCATTGCGGATGTCCTCGGGCAGTAGATTCCTTGCTGATTCGTTGACCGCGCTCTGGGCGGTGGATCCATTCGTTGCCTGTGGGGCTCCCTCCGCCGTCGTGCTGCATGCGGTGAGCGCAATCAGGGCTGCAGTCAGGACCATTGCTCTGGAAAGTTTGCGAGTGCTCATGGTGGGGGTATCTCTTTCGTTGGCGATCGACGCCGTGTCGGCGGAACGATTAGTTCATCTAATGAACTACTTGTGATCTAAGTCTTACGTGATTATTCGATTGTGCCCTACGTCACGCAACGTATCAAGCGCAATTCACTACATTTCGTTGACTTTTCCCGATGTTTCTATCGTTTCAAAACAGTCCATTAAATGAACTTTTTGGGCTTGGCTCATGGAAAGTGTGTATCAAGGGTTCCTGAGCTTCCGATCGACCCCTGCCTCAAGCAGGCCTCATTTTGGGCGGCGGGATATGCGCAGGGGAGAGTGCTCCCACTGGCGGACCACCATGCAACGTGGCAGGGGTTCTGGGGCAGCATCGTTCGCGGTATCCGTGGCCAGGCTCGAACCTGCCGATTTCCCGGACCATGGCGCGGCTGGCTAAAAGCTGTTTCCTTGGCACATGCGAGTGCCAATCGCCTACCTCCTGTGTCGTACGATTCGACATATGGCGGGCGGCGGGGCCGGCACCGTTTAGGTATCGACCCCGCCGTGGCAGGATTTCAGGGCAAGACCATACTTGGAGAACGACTAGCGTTGGATGCCGATCCAGTGGTCGGTGGTGAATTCGCTGATGGCCCAGTCACCGTTGAAGCGGCCGAGGCCGGAGTTTCGTTCGCCGCCGAAGGGGATATGGGCTTCGTCGTTGATGGGCATGTCGTTGATGTGTGTCATGCCTGCCCTGATCTCCAGCCCGAAGCGGACGCCGCGGTCCACGTCGGTGGTGAACACCGAGCTGCTGAGCCCGAAGCGCGTGTCGTTGGCCAGCTCGAGGGCGTGGGCTTCATCCTGGGCGCGGAGGATTCCGACCAGGGGGCCAAAGATCTCTTCGCGGGCGATCTCCATGTCGGGTGTGACATCGGCGAAGGCGAACGGCGAGACAACCCGCCCGGTGATGGTGCCTTCGAGGGCCACGCGTGCACCCTCGGCCTTGGCCTGGTCGATTTTTCCGGCAATGCTGGTCAGTTGACTGTCGTTGATAATCGGTCCGACCACGGTTTCCGGCAGGGAAGGATCCCCGACGGGCAGTTGGGCCGCTGCGGCGGCGAAGCGTTCCACGAATTCGTCATAAACCGGGGCTTCGACGATGATTCGGTTCACCGCCATGCAGATCTGGCCCTGGTGCAGGTAGGAGCCGAGCACCGCCGACTTCACGGCCAGGTCCAGGTCCGCATCAGCCAGGACGACAAGGGGGCTGTTGCCTCCCAGTTCCAGGGCCACGTGCTTGAGGTGTTGGCCGCCGGTGGCGATGCGTCCGACGTTTTGACCCACCGGGGTGGAGCCGGTGAAGGAGATCAGTGCGGGGACGCGGTGGGCGACGAAGTGGTCCCCGATTTCCGATCCGGCGCCGACAACGACGTTGAGCACGCCGGCCGGCAGCCCAGCTTCCTCGAAGATGCGGGCCAAGAGCAGTGCGCCGGTGACGGGGGTGTCACTGGCCGGCTTGATCACCACCGCATTGCCTAGGGCAAGGGCCGGGGCGACCGAACGCTGGGAGAGGTGCAGCGGGAAGTTCCATGGGCTGATGACCCCGACGACGCCGAGAGGGCGGCGGTAGATGCGGTTTTCCTTGCCGGGGTTGTTGGATTCGGCGATGCGGCCGTGGACACGGCCCGGGAAGGATGCTGCCTCCAAGGTGATGCCCGCGGCCGCGGAGACCTCGATGTTGGCCTTGATCACGGTGGAGCCGGATTCCTTAACCAGCCAAGCGACAAGTTCCTCGCGATGTTCCTCCAGCAGTGCTGCTGCACGGAACATGACCTGGGCCCGGGCCGCAGGGATTTGGGCGGCCCATGACTTCTGGGCTGATTCGGCAGCGGCGTAGGCCTTGTCGAGATCCGTGGTCGATCCCTGGCGCAGGGTGGCCAAGACTGAATCGTCGTAGGGGTTGGTGACAGTGAGGGTCTTTTCGGATTGGCCCTGAAGCCAGTGGCCGCCGATGAACTGGGCGGCGACGTCAATGTCGCCGAAATCCGGTGCCAGGCGGTGCTCGGTGGTGGTGATGGTGGTGGTGGTCATTGCCGTGCTCCTGTGAAAGAAGGAAAGGGATTAGAAGGTGACGATGGGCTTGATGGTTTCGCCGCTTGCAGAGGCGTCGAAGGCTTCGTTGATCTGCGCGAAGGCGAAGAACTTGGTGAGCTTGTCGAACGGGAACCGGCCCTGGCGCCAGAGGGTAATGAGCTTGGGGATGAAGACCTGAGGCACCGAGTCGCCCTCGATGATGGTGCGGAAATGCCAGCCCTTGGTCAGCGAGGCACCTATTTCGAAGGAGACCTCGGTGCCTGGGGCCGGAGCCCCGACCAGTGCAACGGTCCCGCCGATGGCCAAGACGTCTGCGCCCTGGCGCAGGACGGCAGGGATGCCTGTGGTGTCCAAGGCGAAGTCGACGCCGCGGCCGCCTGTGATGCGCGTGATCTCCTGGGCGACGTCCTGTAAACGGCTGTTAATCACGTGGGTGGCACCCAGGGTGGCGGCCAGCTCCAGGCGGGAGTCGACGATGTCAACTGCCACGATGGTGGTGGCTCCCGCAACCACTGCCGCCATGAGGGCCGCACAGCCGACTGCCCCGGTTCCGAAGACGACGAAGCTTGATCCGGCGGGTACCTTCAGGGAATTGAGCACAGCTCCGGCACCGGTCTGGATGCCGCAGCCCAACGGGCCAAGCAACTCCAGCGGCAAATCCGCATCGACCTTGACGACACTGCGTTCAACCGCGTTGACGTGGCTGGCAAAGGAGGACTGCCCGAAGAAGTGCGAGGAGACCCTTTTTCCGCCTTCGGAGAATGCGGTAGTGCCATCGGCGCGGCTACCGCCGAAATTGCGGTTGAAAAGGTCGGTGCAGTAAGACAAACGCCCGGTCAGGCACGATTCGCAGGTGCCACAGCTATTGGCCGAGAGCACCACGGCGTCCCCGGGTGCCACCGTGGTGACGGCCGAGCCGACGGCCTCGACAATGCCCGCTCCCTCGTGTCCGAGGACAGCGGGAAGCGGTGTCGGATATACCTGGTCGCGGACAATCGCGTCGGTGTGGCAGACGCCTGTGGCCACCAGCCGGACCCTGACTTCGTCGGCCCGCAGGTCGTCGAGTTCAAGGGTGGTGATTTCGAAGGGCTTTGACTCGCCTCGGACAATTGCTGCGGTAACTTCCATGATTCTTCCTTTGGCTGGTGGTGGATGGTGGGGCGTGCGGTGAAAGTCAGACTCCGGCGAGTTCGCCGGAGCGCGCGGTGGACAGGTATCCCCCGGGCTTGAAGGTTCCGTTGGCGTCGCGGAACGCGAACCCGAAGTCGGGCCAAATCAGGGTCAGCCTGCCGCTCCGCTCGTCGACGTACCAGCTCTTGCAGCCGCCGTCGATCCAAACGGTTCCCTGGGCTGCCGCCTGGATCTGCTCGACGTAGGCTTCCTCGGCCCGACTGCTGGGCTCCAGGATCTCGATGTCCAAGGCATCGGCGTGGTCGATCGCCCCGAGGACGTAGTTCACCTGGGATTCGATGATGTACACGATCGAATTGTGACCCAGGGAAGTGTTGGGTCCGTTCAGGACAAACATGTTGGGGAATCCGCTGACCGTCACGGAATCGTGTGCCTGCATGCCCGACTTCCAGTGCTCAGACAGGTTCAGTCCGTCGCGTCCGTGCACGAGTGCGGCAAAAGGCGGCTCAGTGGCCTCGAAACCGGTGGCGAAGACCAGTACATCGAGTTCGTAGCCGGCGCCGGAGGACGCCACCACTCGACTGCCCTCGATGCGATCGAGCGCCGATGCCTCGACCGTGGTGGTTTCGGCCTGCAGGGCCGGGTAATAGGTGTTGGAAATCAACAGGCGCTTGCAACCCGGCTCGTAGTCGGGGGTAAGGACTTCCCGCAATTCCGGGTCGGTGATTTGTGCCGCCAGATGGCCAAGCGCCATGCTCCGCGCTGCTTCCAGGTATTGGGGTACGCCGCGCCGCTGCGCATAGTTGTTCTCTCCGGTCCAGAAGAGGTCTGAACGCAGCGCCGATATGGCCGATGGGTCGCGGCGGAACAGCCGCTTTTCCCCCTCGGTGTAGGATCGTTCCACGCGTGGAATCACATAAGCCGGGGTGCGTTGGAAGACGACCAGTTCGGCTGACGTCCTGGCCAGTTCCGGGATGACTTGGATAGCCGATGCACCGGTGCCGACCACCCCGATGCGCTTGCCCTCCAATGACGTGGAATGGTCCCAGCGGGCCGAGTGGAACTTGTCTCCGGTGAAGGTTTCGATTCCCGGGACGGAGGGAAAGCGCTCGTCGGCTAGGTGCCCGGTGCCGGTGATCAGGAACTGTGCGGTGAACAGCCCCAACGGAGTGCTGACCCTCCAGCGGCGGGAGGACTCGTCCCAGCTGGCGTCCTGCATATCGGCACCGAAATGGATATGCTCCAGCAGTCCCTCGTCCTTGGCGCAGGCGCGCAGGTAGGCCTGGATTTCCGGGCCGGGGGAGTAGACCCGCGACCAGTCGGGATTGGGACGGAAGGAGAAGGAATAGAGGTGCGAGGGGACGTCGCAGGCAGCACCGGGGTAGTCGTTGTCGCGCCAGGTACCGCCGACGTCGTTGGCTCGTTCGAGAATTGCGAAGTCGTCGTCGCCGCGTCGCTTGAGTTGGATGGCCATCCCCAGCCCGGCGAAGCCGCTGCCGATGATGAGGGACTTGACGTCCCGGGTCATTGTGGTGGTGTTCGTGGTCATTGCGTGGTGTACCAATCTGGGGATATTCGGGCCCGCCCTATGCGGATGCCCGGGTGCGAGGCTAGGGGCGGGGAGTTGCGATGACGGTGCCGGCCGGGTGTTCGGCCGGGGCGTCCATGAAGCGCTGGATGTGGTGGCACAGTTCGCTGGGGCGTTCGAAAACGACAGCGTGGCCGGTGGGGATTTCGGCGAACCGGGAGTCCTCGATGGCGCCGAAGAGCGCCTTCTGGTGCCGGATGGGAACCATTTGGTCGTGTGTGCACCCGATCACCAGCGTGGGTGCCTTGATGCGGTGTGCGTCGGCCACGATGTCGATGCGCCGGTTCAAGTCCATCTGGCTGTCGCCGAAGCCGTCGAAGGACATCAGGTCCATGCCCGCCTGGATCTCTCCCATGGTCTTTTCCGCAAGGAACGGGCCGCCGAAGGCGCAGAATGTCGAGTAGGCCCGAATGGCCTGGCTGCCGCTGCGGCGCAGGTCGAGCCAGACGTCGTTGCGCAGCTGCTGCTGCAGGTCGGTCTTCATCCATCCGGCGACAAGGACAAGGCGCTTCACTAGCTCGGGATGCCGCGCTGCAAGGGCTGCGGTGACGACGGCACCGAGCGAGTAGCCCAGGAGGACCACCTTCCGGCCCGGAAGGATGCCGGCGATGGCCCCGGCGACCTGCACCACGAGATCCTCCAGCTCAAGCGCTTCACCGTGTGCCGGATTGGCCATGTCGATGGAGACGACTCGCTGCTTTGCGGAGAGGATGGGGAAAAGGAAGCCGAAATGGCTGGTGGTGGAGCCACCGGTGCCATGGAGCAGGACAAGCACATCGTCGTGGCCCCGGGAATCCTGTGAGTCGTGGTAGGTGATTTGGGTGCCGTCGATGGACAGTATCGATGGTTCGAGGGTGGCAGTGTTCGACATGCTCGTTCCTTTATGTATGCGCGTTGGACGCGGTGGATCGGGTTGGCCAGGGAGGAGGCGCGGGATGAGCGGTGGCTTCATCGCGCCGCCTCCCTGGTGCGGGGTTGACCTAGCGCACGTCGCGGAGGTCGATTCCCTTGGTTTCCTTCCAACGCCAAACGACGAAGGCCGAGCCGAGGCAAACCGCAATCATGTAGACGTTGAAGGCCCAGCCGAGATCCACGGAATTGAAGTAGGTGTTCAGGTACGGGGCAGTGCCCCCGAAGAGGGCCACGGCGAGCGGCATTGCCGTTCCCATGATCAAGGTGCGGTAAGCGGTGGGGACCTGTTCCGCCATCATGGCCGGTTGCGTGCCGGCGATGCAGGCGCTGATGCCCATCATCACGGACTGGGCCACGAACAGGGTCCATGCCGAGTCGTTGATCATCGCGAACATCGGGAAGGTAAGCGCGGCGGTGGCCAGGTTGTAGAAAATCACCGGTGGGCGGCGGCCGATCTTGTCGGAGACCCAGCCCATGATCGGGGTCAGCGCGATGTTGATGAGCATTGCCCCGAGTGTGGCCCCGAAAGCCGCGGCGGGATCCATGCCGTGCTGGGAGATGGCGAACACCGCGGCGTACGAGGACCAGATGTAGTACGGCAGGGTGGTGCCAGCCATGTAAAAGAAGATTTGCACCGAGCGCGAGAAGATCTTGCCGCGCGACCAGTTGGGGAGCGCCACCGTCTTTTCCTGCAAAGTGGTTCCGGTAGCCTCGACGTGTTCGGTGTGGACCTCGGATTCCATCATGTTCCGGCGGAGCCACAGCACGGCCAGGGCCAGGAGCGCGCCGAAGAAGAACGGGATACGCCAGCCCCAGGTGGCCATGTCCACGGGTTCGAGCTGTTGGGCCAGAAGACGGCCGAACAGGGTCGCCAGCAAGGTGCCGCCGCTCATCGCCACACCGATGGTCGAGCCGAAGATGGCACGCTTGTTCTTGGGTGCAATTTCGGGCAGATACACGTTGGAGGCAGTTGACTCGCCACCGTGGGCGAAGCCCTGGATGAGGCGGGCCAGAACCAGCAGGACAGAGGCGAACCCGCCGATGGTTTCGTAGCTAGGGATCAGCGCGATCATCAGGGAACCGCCGGCCATCGTGAGCATGGTGACCATCAGGACCCACTTGCGGCCTTTCTTGTCGGCCAGACGTCCAAAGAACCATCCACCCAGCGGCCGCATGACGAATCCGACGGCAAAGACGGCCAGGGTGCCAAGCAACGCGGAAACCGGGTCCGCCTTGTCGAACAGTGCGCCGGAAATATAGGTGGCGAATACCGCATATACCGCCCAGTCGAACCACTCGAGCAGGTTTCCTACACCCGTCGCAATCAGGGAGCGCCGCTGGTCGGGCCGGGTGGTGGTGGCTGCTTGGTTCTCCGGGATTCGGGTCTGCTCGTAATTCAAATTCGTCATTAAGTCCGTCCTTGCGGGTTTCAACTTGAAGGATTTTCGAGGATGGAGATTAATAGGTGGCCCGTCCGCCGGAAAGGTCAAAGACCGCCCCGGTGGAGAAGCTGACGGCGGGGCTAGTGAGAAAGGCAATCATCTCCGCCACTTCTTCCGGTTCGCCAACTCTCCCCATGGGAATGCGTCCGAGCAGCTTTTCCTTGACCTCGTCGTTGAACCACGCTTGTTGGAGCATGCCTGAACCGATCAGCGCCGGGGCGATCGCGTTGACGATGACGCCCTGGGCTGCCAGTTCCTTGCCCAGGACCTTGGTCATCGCGATGACCCCGGCCTTGGCCACCGAGTAGCCGCCGGAGAGCGCATGGCCCTCCATCCCCGCGGCCGAGGCGACATTGAGAATTCGGCCGTAGCCGCTGGCGATCATGGAGGGAACCACCGCCTTGCACATCATGAATTGGCTGGTGAGGTTGATGTCGATATCCCGGCGCCACTCTTCGAGTTCCACTTCCCACAGGGGGCGCATGGCGCTTCCCATGCCGGCGTTGTTGACCAGGATGTCGACACTGCCGAACGTTTCCTGCGCCAGGACAGTAGCGGATAGCCCGAGCGAGGGATCCGTGACGTCGCCGGCGAGGGAAACCGCTTGTCCGCCGGCAGCCACGATCGAAGTGGCCACCTCGGCCGCGGCGTCTGAATCCAGATCGACACAGACGATGCCGGCACCCAGGCCAGCGAGCTTGTGAGCGGTGGCGGCGCCGATTCCACCGGCTGCACCGGTGACAATGGCCGCCTGGCCCCGAAGAACGGAAGTACTAGGCATGGGTCCTCCTGAGGGAAATGTGGTTACTGTTTCAGCTGCAACATGCATAGTCCGATTAGTGAACTTATATAATTGATGCCGTACAGTTTTCCATGAGACATAATTGTGTTGACCATCACTGTGTGGCGGCGAATGCAACAATACATAAGGATTAATCGGTGGTAAAGCCGCCAAGCGTCATGTAACGTCGAAATTCCGGAGAGTGGACTTGATGACAGAGAATGAAGTGCCAGAGAGTGGAACCAGAACGCAGGTAGTGGACCGCGCAGCAAAGATCCTTGCTGCCCTAGCGGCGTATGGGCTGAGCGGTGGTCGGTTGGTTGACATTGCCCGGGACTCTGGCATCGCCCGACCGACGGTGCACCGGCTCCTCCAAGAGTTGGTGGCCGTGGACTATGTGCGTCAATTGTCGGACAAGCGTTACGGCTTGGGCGCCGGATTGTTCGCGCTGAGCCTGAGCGTGCCGAGCCCGGTTCGCGATATGAATGCGATCAAAGTCGCCGCCCAGGATCTCTCCGATCAGTGCGGGGATACCGTGTATGTGGCAATTCGCCAGTTCAACTCCGTGCACTATCTGGTCCGCACCAGCGGCAGCTTTCCGATTCGCACCCACTCGGTTGCGGTGGGTGACACCATGCCGCTGACCTCAAGCTACTCAGGACTCGTCCTGCTTTCCGGCATGGACCGCCTTGCGCAGGAGGAATTCCTGGACCGGCTGCCGGAGGGTCCAACCAGCCACTATTGGCCCCGCTCCGCCGAGGAACACGAGGCGGAGATTCGCAGGGCCCTGACGCAGAACGCCAGGGAGGGTTATATCAGCGGAAAAGACGTCGTCATTCCGGGAGTCGCTGGGCTGGCGCTAGCCGTGCCGTCCCGGACGCAACACCCGTACATGACCGTGAGTATCTCGGCGGTTGAATCGCGATTGGCTACCGAGCGCATCAAGGATTTGCTCCCCTTGCTGCAAAATACGGCCAAACGCATTTCCGCTGCCATTGACTAGCTCCCTCGAAACCCCGCAAAAAACTCCGGCAATAAGCTTTGAAGAAAGGCGCGCTCCCCATGGCACCCACGCATGAAGAAATGACAGCCCCACCCATCCCAGTTCGACCTGTGGCGATTGTGACCGGCGGGGGACAAGGTCTTGGGCTGGGTTCTGCCCTTGCGCTGGCCGAGGAGGGCTTTGATCTGGCGGTGATCGATTTGGCCCCGGAGGCGGACCCGGCCGTGATGGAAGGCGTGGTCGCCAGAGGCGCCGCCGTGCGCTACTACCAGCTCGATATTTCCGATTTGGACCGGCAGCCCGAGGTATTGCGGAGGATCCGGGAGGACTTCGGGCGCCTGGACTGTTTGGTCAACAACGCAGGCATTGCCGCCAGGCCGCTCACTGACATCCTTGAGCTTTCTCCCGAGGCTTTTGACCGTTCGGTGGACGTCAACCTCCGCGGAACCTTCTTCCTGACCCAGTGCTTTGCCAACCTGCTGATCGCCTCCGGCGCCCCCGAGGATAGGGTCTACAAGAGCATTGTCATTGTCAGCTCAATCGCCGCGGAGCTGGTCAGTACCGATCGTTCGCAGTACAACGTGACGAAATCAGCACTCAGTATGGTCGTCAAGCTCTATGCGCAGCGCCTTGCGGAATACGATATCCATGTCCACGAGGTGCGGCCTGGGCTGATTGCCACGGCGATGACCGCTTCGGCTGGCAACACCATCGCCGACGACTGGATCGAGGGTGGTCGTGTCCCTCTTGCACGGTGGGGGCAGAAGGAAGACGTTGGACAGGCCGTGGCAACACTCGCCGCAGGACGCCTTCCGTACATGACTGGGCAGCCGATCTGGGTGGCCGGCGGGCTGAACATTTCGCAGGCTCCGTAATCCAAATATCTCACCGGGAGCGGTGGCCGGAGGAATCCGGCCCAAGCTCCCGGTGGGTCGATCTGTTCGTCTCCGGGATGTTGTGGCGCAGATTAAGGTTTGAAGTGCCCGTGCGTGTGTGCCCGTGCGTGCGCACGGGTGAATATGCTCAGCGATCAATTTAATGATTGAAGATACAAGTAATTCGTGTATCGTTGAAGAAGGAGAAACGCCAACGACCGTGCCTGTGGACGGTGGTAACAGTTCAATACTCCCCACCGATCCGCTGGGCATCGGAGCCGCTTCCAGGCTCTCGATCCCACAACCCAAGGAGCAGATCCCCGAATGACCACCACACTGCGCGACGTACGCTCGACCGGCTGGATGACCAACGACGTTCCCGACGCGGTCGTGCTCTTCCTGCACGGCTTCGGTTCGAACGAGCAGGATCTCAGCTCTCTGGCTCCGGCACTCGGGCTAGATCTTCCCTGGGCCTCCCTGCGTGCTCCGCTTGAGCTCGGCAACGGCGGGGCCGCTTGGTTCGAGATCACCACTCCCGGGGCCCCAGATGCCGCGCCGGTCGAGGAAGCAACCGAGGCCATCTGGGCCTGGATCGATCAAAACGTCGACGCGTCGACCCGCATCATTCCCGTCGGATTCTCCCAGGGCGGCCTCATGGCTAGCCAGCTGCTGCGCACCCGCCCCGAGCGCGTCGTTGCCCCGGTGATCCTCGGCGGATTCGTCCTTGGCGCAAGCCAGCAGGGCGACCAGACGCTGCGCGAAAACCTTCCCCCGGTATTCTGGGGCCGAGGTGCCGTGGACCGGGTCATTGCCCCGGTCGCGATCACCCGCACCACCGAATTCCTGCCGACCCACTCCTCGCTCATCGAGAAGGTGTACCCGGGACTGGCACACGGCATCAACGCCGCCGAGCTCGACGACGTCCGCGACTTCATCACCGCCCAGATCGGCGCCGAGGTGGCGGCCGGCGCATGAGTGCCGCCAACCCGTTCGAGATCGGCATCTTCACCTTCGGAGAACTGACCCGCAACGCCGCCGGCAAGCCGATGGACGCCGCAACGCGCATGCGCGACATCCTGGAATGGGCGCGGGTCGCCGACGATGCCGGACTGGATGTGTTCGGCGTGGGGGAGCATCACCGCGAAGACTTCGCGGTCTCCTCACCGCCGGTCGTGCTTGCCGCCGCCGCGGCGCAGACCAAGAACATCCGCCTGACCAGCACAGTCACCGTGCTCTCCAGTGCCGACCCGGTCCGCGTCTTCGAGGACTTCGCAACGCTGGATCTCATCAGCTCCGGGCGTGCGGAAATCACCGCCGGCCGCGGCGCCTACCTGGAGTCGTTCCCGCTCTTCGGCCAGGACCTGCAGCGCTACGACGAGTACTTCGACGACCGGCTCGAGCTCCTACTGAAGATCCGTGACGAAAACCCCGTCACTTGGAACGGTTCGACGCGTCCGCCGTTGCATGAGGCCGGGGTCTTCCCGCGCCCGGTCCAGGACTCATTGCCGATCTGGGCCGCGGTGGGCGGAACCCCGGCCTCGGCCGTGCGCGCCGGAAAGCTGGGGCTTCCGCTGTACCTGGCCATCCTCGGTGACCCGCCGCGCTTCGCGCCGCTGGCCGAACTGTACCGCCGTTCCGCCGCTGCCGCGGGCCGGGAGCCCGGGCAGATCGGGGTGACCTCGCACTTCTACGTGGAGGAGACCTCGCAGGGAGCCAAGGACACGTTCTTCCCGCACTACAGCTCCTACATCGGGCAGAACATGCCCCGGGCCGGCCGCCTGGACCGGGCGGCCTTCGAGGCCTGGGCCAGCCCGCGCGGTGCCCTGTTCGCCGGCAGCCCGGCGGAGATCGTGGAGAAGATCCTGTGGGAGCACGAGATCCTGGGACACACCCGCTTCCTCGCCCAAGTGGGCTTGGGCGGCCTGTCGCAGGCGCAAACGCTGCGCTCCATCGAACTGCTGGCCACCGAAGTGCTGCCCGTCGTACGGGCGGCGCTGAAAAACTAACTTTCACGAAGAAGGCCGGCCCGCGATCGCGGGCCGGCCTTCTTGGCGTCTAGTCCACGCGCGAGGGATCCAGTTCGTCGGGGACGCTTTCGGGTTCCGCCTCAACGGCCTTCCGCGAGCCGGGCAGCAGGAACAGGCTGGCGGCGGCAAGGAAGCACAGAACAGCGGCGGTGATCCAGGCGATCAGGTAGCTGCCTGAGAGGTCGCGGCCGATACCCGCGGTGAGTGCGCCTACGCCGGCGCCGACCATGTGGAAGGCGAAGACCCAGCCGAAGACCACCGCGGCCCGCACCGGGCCGAAGTATTGCCTGCACAGCACGACGGTGGGCGGGACGGTGGCCACCCAGTCCAGCCCGTAGAAGAGGATGAAGATCCAGAGCACCGGCTCCACCGTGGGACCGAGCAGCGAGTGGACGGTCAGCAGCGATGCCCCGCGCAACCCGTAGTAGAAGACCAGCAGCAGCCACGGGCGCACCCGGTCGGTCAGCCAGCCCGAGGCAATGGTGCCGATGATGTCGAAGACGCCGATCAGCGCCAATAGTCCGGATGCGGTGGTCGCCGGCATGCCGTGGTCGTGGGATGCGGGAATGAAGTGGGTCTGGATCAGGCCGTTCGTCGACCAGCCGCAGATCCAGAATGTGAAGGCCAGGATCCAAAAGGCCCGGAACCTCATCGCGTGGCGAAGCACCCCCAGGGTCTCGGCCATGGCGTTGCCGGCGGGGCGGGTCTTGGTCGTTGCCGTCGTGGCGTTCGCCTCGGCGGCTCCGTAAGCCGTGGTCTTCGCCTCGGCAGGGCTGTTGGCGAACGGCCAGAACAGCAGGGGAACGATCGCCAGCGCAAATCCCGCCACCAGCAGCGAGGCGGTGCGCCAGCCGTGGAGTCCGGTGAGATGCACGATGGTGGGCAGGAAGATCAGCTGGCCGCAGGCGTTGGCAGCGGAGAAGATTCCCATTACCAGGCCTCGCCGCGCCGCGAACCAGCGGTTCGCCACCACCGCTCCGAAGACCAGGGCAATGGCACCGGTGCCGATTCCCACCAGCCCGCCCCACAGGAGCCAGAGCTGCCACACCTCGGACACGAAGACCGCCAGCCCTGCACCGGCCGAGACCAGACCCAAGGCCATGGCGGCAACGAAGCGCATCGAGAACCGCTCCAGCAGCGTCGCCGCGAACGGCGCCACCAATCCGTAGACCACGAGGTTGATGGTCACCGCAGTGGAGAGCTGGGAGCGCGTCCACCCGAACTCGGATTCCAGCGGCTCAAAGAACGCGCCGGTGGTGGAGCGGAAGGCGGCTGCCGCCACGAGGGCGAGCACCGTCACCGCGGCCACTAGCCAGGCGCGGTGGATACGAGGCGTTTTTCGCGGCACCGTGTTGCGGACGGGATCGGCGGGCGATGAGGGCAGTGTCAAGGGCTTGGCTTTCTGGCAAGGGCGGGGCTGATCCAACGGTTGCACATCCAGGTCAGTTGGTCGAAGTATGTCACGCGATTCCCGTGGAAACGGATCGTCGGGTGGGCTCCGGTCTACAGACTCCGGCTGATGGTGCGACGTCGAAGATGGCGGGAAATCTTGGACAGAATCTCCGCCATACAGGTAACTAATGGCAAGCCTAGAAGGAAACCGGAGAAATGTGCTTGCCAAATCTCGCCCGCTACCCGAGCCTCAGGGAAGAAAATACCTGCCTCCATCCGTTCCAGGGCGAGAATATCGCCGACCGGCCTGAGTCTGCACCACATGCCCTCCCGAGCCGTCGCCGAATAGGTCGAAACCCATGTCAGTGCGGTTTTGGCGTCGCATTGTCGTCACGATTGGGTCCCGCGCGCCGTTCGTCTCGCATTCGGGGCCGCTTGGCGCTTGTGACGACGGTCACCCATTGACCAGTGCGGGGACGCTCGGCAAGCGTGGGTCTTGCACTCGCACTGCACAAGACCAAAGAGGGTATAAACATGGACATCACACGTGATTTGGGCGAGGCCGCAAAGACGCAGCTGCGCCGCCGCACATTCCTGGGAGGCGTTGCCGCGCTGGGTGCCGCCGGCGTTGTCGGCGGGGGAGTCTTTGCCTCGACAACCGGGGCCCATCCCGCAGCGGCCGCCTCGGCGGTGCCGGAAGCAGACAAGGACGCACTCGACCTGCTCCAGCGAATGCTCCGCTTCGACACGCAGAACTTCGGTCAGGGCGCCGACACCCGGCCGCATGCCGAGATGCTCAAGGCCGTGTGGGAGAACGCGGGCATTCCCGTGGAAATCATCGACACCCCGCAACCGAACAACGTCCACCTGATTGCGCGCATCCCCGGAACGGGCACCGAGAAGCCGTTGCTCATTCTCGGCCACTCCGACGTTGTGCCGGTGGAACGGGAGAACTGGACAGTGGATCCGTTTTCCGGAGAGGTGCGCGACGGCGAGGTCTACGGGCGTGGGGCCCTGGACATGAAGGGCGCCAACTCGGCCACCATCAGTGCGCTGCTGCGGCACATCTCCGAAGGTGCCACGTTCGACCGGGACATCATCGTGCTTACCGATTGCGACGAGGAGGCCGGATCCTTCGGCTCGCGGTGGCTGGCCGCCAACCACTGGGACAAGCTGGACGCCGGTATGGTGCTGACCGAGGGCGGCTGGTTCCTGGCGCAGAAGGACAAGACTACGCCGATGCTCATCACCGCCACCCGGCAGGACAAGGTCTACTTCAACCTGGATCTGACCGCTGGCGGGACAGCGACCCACTCCTCCAAGCCCAAGCCCGACTCCGCCATCGTCGCGCTCTCCCGCGCGGTGGCCGAACTCGGCGACTGGCAGGCGCCGGTCCACCTCACGGAGGTTACCCGCGAGTACTTCTCCGCCCTTGCCAAGGCCTCGGAGGACGCCGGATTCAAGCGTGCAGTCGAATTGCTGCTCTCTGCCCGCAGCCAGAACGCCCGCGAGCGCGCGGCCCGCGTCATGGTGTCCAAGTCCAACTACCCGTGGCTGCACAGCGCCCTGCTGCGCACCACGCATGCCTTCGTGATCGAGGACGCCGGCTACAAGGAGAACGTGATTCCCTCCTCGGCCCACGTGCGCATCAACTGCCGGGCGATCCCCGGCGGGCAGAAGCCGCGCGAGTTCCTGGCGCAGGTGCGCGAGATGATGGCCGCACGCGACGTGGAGGTGGCGCTGGCCGTGACCGAGGGAGTGAGCGAGGAGGAAACGCTGGCCGAACTCGACAAGACCTGGGCCACGCCGCCGGCGGACATCGACACCCCGCTGTTCAAGGCCTTGGGCGAAGCGGCGGAGGAGACCTACCCGGATGCGGCCTTCGCGCCGGCGCTCTTCGAGGCCGGCACCTCCCTGGCCCCGTGGCGCGCCCGCGGTATTCCCGGCTACGGCGTCTACCCCTACGTGCTGGACAACGACCAGCTCATCGGAATGCACGGCAATGACGAGCGCATCTATGTCGAGGCGCTGCGCCAGGGCAGCGACTACATGTATAAGGTGTTCGCCCGCTTCCGCGACTGACGGAGAGAACGACAAAGTGCTGGGATCGGGCTCCGGCCCGATCCCAGCACTATTGGATGATGGCTACTACTATGGCGCTTCGACCGGGTCCACATCGCCGATGTGGCCTTCGGCGTTGGCGTCAAGGACGCGTGCGACGAATGCGCCGAATTCACTCATGTAGTGGCCGAGGAAATCGGCCGTCCCGCTGTCGGAGACGTTGCCTTCATCATCGAAGATCTCGGGCTTGAAGGCGATGTAAGCCTCGGGGGAGTTCAGCTGCGGGGCATCGAGGAAGCTGAGCACGCTGCGCATGTTCGATTGCATGACCGCGGTGCCGATGGCACCGACGGAGGCACCGATGATCCCGCTGGGTTTGCGGGCGAAGGAGTTGGCGCCCCAGGGACGTGATCCCCAGTCGATGGCGTTCTTCAACGCGCCGGGGATGGAACGGTTGTATTCGGGGGAGACGAACAGCAGGCCGTCCGAAGACTCTACGGCCTGCTTGAATGCCGTGCCCTCCGGAGGGTAGCTGGCGTCGAAATCGTAGTTGTACAACGGGAGATCCTTGATGGAGATCTCGGTGAATTGAAGGTTGTCCGGAGCGAGCTTGATCAACGCCTTGGAAAGAGTGCGGTTGATGGATCCGGTGGACAGGGAACCGACGATATAACCAATGTTGTATTGAGTCATGGGGACAGTCCAACACGGGAGCCACGGCATCGTCCATAGCTGCTGGCCAAATATTAGGTGAACGAGCAAGCCTGCTGAATCCCGCCCTGTCCGGGAACAACGAAGCAGCAGCCGGTGACCGAGGACGAAATGTTGGGGGCGCGGAGTCTCCGGCAATGCGCTGTTCCGCGGCTCCACCGGAGCCGATGCCGAACCGGCCGGCGTCTGCCTACGTGGGCTCCTTCGGTGCGGTTGCCTCATGGTGGCGTCGGCCGTGGGTGCGGCGCTCTTCCTTCATTTGGGCCTCGAAAAGGTGGCGGCGTCCCTGCACGAGCTGTTCGCGGATCCCCTGCTCAAGGGACTTGAAATCGTTGTAGTACCCATCGTCGTATTCCTCCATGATCTGGAAGGTCCAGCGGCCTTCCAAAACATTGCGTCCCACTAGGCTGTCCTGCAACTCCTTTGCAATCTCCTCGTGTCCTGCCTCTCTGAACAGGTCCACCGCCTCTCCCAGTGCCAGGTCTGCCCTGCCGGTGAGGCGATGAAAACGGTAGAGATTCCCGCGCGCCTCTTCAATGACTTCAAAGGCCTCGGAGAGTTTGCCCATTGCCCTGATAGTGCCTTCCGAAGTGCCCGGCGGCGCCACATGATCCGGACTCGGTTTTTCTCGGTCATGTTCCATGAAAGATCCCTCCGTTGCCTGTGCCGATACGTGGCGAGCGTAAACCACCACGGATAGAAAGTCAGCAAAATGCAGCGGGACTAGAAGCGCTTGAAGGTATTGCTCAGTGGCCGGCCCTCCTTGAAGGCATTGATATTCTGCCCATTCTCCGTAGCGCGCCGCACGAAGGTCTGGTGCGCGTGGCCGGAGTCCCCATCCCACGCTGGGCGTTGCCGAACTGGGGAAGCTGGGCGTGCGTCGTGTCAGCTCCGGATCCTTGCCGTACCGCGCCGCGGTGGACGCCGCAGTGGAGAGTGTCAACGCCCTGCGCGACGGCATGCCGATCCCGACCGCCACGCCGTATTGGGAAATGCAGGCACGCCTGGAGGCCTTCCAACTGGACTGCGCCGGCTAAATCCCCGCATGACCCGACAGCATTTTCCGGTTGCCCCACGGTGACGCCGGTGGGTGTGCGGTCGGGCGCGCGTATCAATGCCAAATTCCACCGCTCGGCCGGTTCGCGGAACATTGCGGGACCATATCGCCCGTCGTAGCGCGGCGGGACAAGCGATGAATCTTGGGCCGGCCTTGGATCGGTCCCACGGCCGGACGATCGCCGTCCGCCCGTCAGGGTGGGCTTCCAGATACCAGCACCATGTGGCGGCATGCAACCATGGTGACGGTGCGGCTGCCCGTTCGGGCCCATGCCGCTATCGGGACTGCGGGTCGTGCCCGCCGAGGTCTTACGTGGCATCCCGGAACGGGACCTCGATCCTCCAGCGTGCAGCAGCATGACGAGAGAGGACGTGCACCGCGCTGGCAGTGAGATCGGTGGTGAAAAAGTAGTCATCGGTATCAGCGTCCTGAGGGGTCCTGAACGATTATGTGACCCACCTGCCCGGTTTTGTTCACCCGGTACCACAACTCACTTCGTCGTGGATCTGGCGTACTCCGATGGTGACACGGCTATCGGCCTCAGTGGTGTTCCAGCTCGTGGGCGATATGGCTGCGGAGAAAACCCGAATGAAGGGGCCGACCACAGGACGGTTCACGGTGCAGATCATTGTTGGCTGTCGACATGTACTTCTGATGTCCCGGACGATCAAGAATTTTGGATGGAAACCAACCCCCAGGCCCTGCATACTCTTCATTTACCGCGACTGCGGTAAATGAAACGGGTGTCACATTCGAAACCCCCTACTCTGATTGAACCCCACTCGCGGGCTCCCCACCTGGAATTTATTGAAAGGCTGCGCCATGATTTCGAAACGTAGTGCTGTGAAGATCGGCACTCTG
Source organism: Paeniglutamicibacter sulfureus (assembly GCF_039535115.1). NCBI lineage: Bacteria > Bacillati > Actinomycetota > Actinomycetes > Micrococcales > Micrococcaceae > Paeniglutamicibacter > Paeniglutamicibacter sulfureus. The sequence continues at coordinate 2,475,891 of NZ_BAAAWO010000001.1, read as the reverse complement.
CTCTGTGCCGCAATGGCACTCTCTGCCTGCGGCGGCGGACCAAGCTCGGATGCTGCTGCCGGATCCAGCGAACCGGTTACCGGTGGTGAGCTTGTCGTTGCATCACTCCCAGCGATGATCGACCCATATGTAACGACCTCGCGGTCGAACTGGATGGTTGCAGCCTCAACGTGCGAGGGCCTCTTTGCCAACGCAGCGAACACCACGGTGGACAACGGGCTTGCCGAAAGCTACGAGTATGACGAACAGACCGGTGTTTACACCATCAAGATTCGTGAAGGCGTCAAATTCCATGGCGGCGGCGAACTGACGGCAGCTGATGTGGTCGCCTCGCTGGAGCGTTATGGCAGCGGGGATGCCGGTGAGCTGTTCAGCTCATTGACCAAGGAAATTTCGGCGGCTGGCCCGCTGACCGTTTCCATCTCCACGAACCAACCGTCGGGTGCCATCCCAGCGCTGCTGGCAACACCGGACACTGGTGCCTACATCATGTCAGCCGCTTCATTGGAAGCGGCCGGTTCAAAGGACCTGACCTCACTGGATTGCACCGGTCCCTACAAGCTGGACAACTTCGCCACCGTCCCTGGCAACCTCGATCACGCGTTTTGACGACTACGCCGCACGCAGCGAAAAAGCAGATGGTGCAACCGGGGCCAAGACAGCCTATGCTGACACGATTAAGTTCATCCCCTTTAACGACGCCAATGCCCTGAACCAAGTTCGTACCGGTCAGGCGCACATCGTTCCACAGTTCATGAGCATGGATCAGCTTTCTGTCTATGAGGCGGACCCATCACTGGAACCAGTGGTGAGTGAGGGCGCTGGATTCTCGCTGCTGCAACTGAACAACAAATCCGGACTGATGGCAGATCTGAAAATGCGCCAGGCGGTATTGAACTCCGTAGATCCGGTAGCGATTGCCACCCAGCAACTTGGCGGGACCGAGTACTTTGCTGATGACTCGAGCCTGTTCCCCAAGGGCTCGCCATGGTATTCGGATGCCGGTGCAGACATTTACAAGAACAGAAGTGTTGATGCCGGTAAGGCTTTGCTTCAAGAGGCAGGATACGACGGCACTCCGGTCCGTGTGCTCTACCGTCCCGACTCCGATGGCTACGGCCCCCTGCTCAAGCAGCAGCTGGAAGGCATCGGTTTTGTAGTGGACCTGCAGGCCATGGATGCGGCCACCTTCGGCTCCGCCCGCACTGATCCCTCCAAGTGGGATATTTTCCTTGCCGGCGGTACCGCCTATTCGGATCCGCTGACAGTAGTGTTCCTCAACGACGATTTCCCGGGATGGTGGACCACGGATGAAAAGAAGTCGTTGATGGCTGATGTCACTGCGGGCAAAAACATCGAAGCCCGTCTGCCTGCCTGGAATGAAATGCAACAGCTGATCTGGGACGAGCTGCCATTTGTGAAGCTCGGGCACGAACCGCGGTTGAGCGTCATCGGAGCCAGTATCGGTGGGTTTGAACCGACGCAAGGGACTGTGCGCGGCTTCTATAACGTATGGATCGGCAACTAAGCACACCCGAGGGTGTGGGCGGGTGGTTCCGTCTCCGTGTGATTCAAGATGACGGAACCACCCCCAGCCTGCGCAAGAAATCTCGCTGTTGATCGTTCGCGGATAAGAAGAGAAACATGAAACCAACATTAAAGGCCCTGCTAAGGGACCCCTCAGCGATGACGGGTGCAGTCATCATTTTGCTGGTGGCCTGCCTAGCCCTGTTAGCGCCGGTTCTTGGCGGGGACCCAAATTTTGTCGATCCGGTAAACCGGCTGAAAGCGCCCCAAGCGGCATTCCCGCTGGGTACTGATGACCAAGGGCGCGACATGTGGACCATGCTGCTCTTTGGTGCCCAAACTGCCCTCGGAATCTCCGCGCTTTGTACGGTCCTGGCCATAGTCATCGGTTACCTGATCGGAATCATCTGCGGGTACTTCCCAAAGGTTGATGCAGTGGTCATGCGCATCATCGATGGGATGATGTCGTTCCCAAACATCATTTTGGTTATGAGCCTGGTTGGCGTTCTAGGCCGGGGCGTAGGGCCGGTGGTCTTCGGACTAACAGTGGTCTTGATTCCCCCGATTGCGCGCGTGGTTCGTTCGGCATCACTCAGCGTGAAATCGACTCCCATGGTCGAATCCGCCCGGGCAATGGGTGCCAAGGACTCTTGGATTCTGTCCAAATATGTTGCCCCAGAAGCCGTCTCCGTCCTGATCGTTCAAGCAACAATGGGTTTCGCTGCAACTGTGCTCTCCATCGCCGCCTTGAGCTTCTTGGGCATCGGAATCCCACCCGAAGTACCGAGCTGGGGTGCCAGCCTCTCGGCCGCGCAGAAATACATCGCCGTTGCCTGGTGGATCGGCGTCTTCCCCGGTGCGGCCATTTTGGTTACGGTGCTGGGCCTCATTCTCCTAGGTGACGGGCTGCGAGACTCCATGGATCCTCGAGCACGCCGCATCGCGGGCCTCGCAAAACTCAAGCCACTTGCCAAGGTCACGTCAAAGGAAGGACAGCACTAATGCTCAATTACATTCTCAAGCGCCTATTGGCGTTGCTGCCAACCATCGCCGTGCCCATGGTTCTGCTCTTCGTATTGCTGCGGCTGACTCCCGGAGACCCCGCCGCGGTCATCCTTGGCGAAGAAGCCACTGCTACTGACATTGAAAAGCTTCGAGAAGAGATGGGACTCAACGAGCCCATCATCCTTCAATTCATTGTCTGGCTCGGACGTATGGTGCGATTCGATTTCGGGGACTCGATATTTCTCCGGGCCCCGGTGAGCGAGCTAGTACTTGCTGCAGCCACAGTGACTGCCCAACTTGCCGTTCTGGCATTGATTGTTGCCGTCTTGCTTGGACCACTTCTGGGAGCGATTGCGGCATCAACCACATCAAAGATCACGGATAAGGCCATGGTCGTTGGTTCGGCGGTCGGCATTGCCATGCCGACGTTCTGGCTGGCCATCTTGATGGTCTTGGTGTTCGGTGTGATCTTACGATGGTTCCCTGTCGCCGGCTATGTGGCCCCAACGGAAAACTTCGTTCAGTTTCTCTCCTTCATGGCGATGCCGGCCCTGGCGCTGGGCGTCCTGGAGGCGGCCACGCTCTTCAGGTATTCACGTAATGGCGTCCTGGATGCGAAATTCCAGCCTTTCGTCAATACCGCGCGTGCTCAGGGCCTTGGCGAGAAGACCATTACTGGAAAGTATGTGTTCCGCGCGGCGCTGGTACCGGTCGTTACGGTGGTTGGGCTTTCCATGGCTTCATTGCTCGGAGGCGCAGTAGTTACCGAAAACGTCTTCTCGCTTCCAGGATTGGGCAAGCTCCTGCTCACAGCCGTAGATCGCCGTGACTACCCGCTCATCGAAGGATGCATTTTCCTCATTGCCATCATCTTTGTGTTGGTGAATCTCTTGGTGGATGTGGTCTGTGCACTGATCGATCCGCGTATCCGTATAGACAGCAAGGACTAGCGCCATGCGCGTAGGTGAAAAAGTGTTACTCGAAGTTTGCGACCTGAACGTCGACATCCTCAAGCCAGAAGGTCCAAGCAGAGTCGTTCATTCGCTGAGCTTCTCGCTTGAAGCGGGGAAGACACTGGGCGTTGTCGGCGAATCCGGTTCCGGAAAATCCATGACTGCCACCGCGATCATGGGGATCCTGCCGGATGTAGCGGTTGCTTCGGGCAAAATCTTGTACAAGGGCAAGGATCTGCTCACAGCGACTCATGCAGAACGGCGCAAACTAAGCGGTTCCGAGATCGGCTTCATTTTTCAAGAACCAATGAGTGCGCTGCACCCGACGATGACTATTGGCGAGCAAATGATTCGTCCCATGCGTATGCACTTGGGCCTGGACAAAAAACAGGCACATAATCGCGCCAGTGAGCTGCTGGATCTCGTGGGGATTCCTCCGACGCGAGGTGTACTGGGATCCTGTGTTCACCAGCTCTCCGGGGGCATGCGACAACGCGTCATGATCGCAATGAGTATTTCTTGCAACCCGGCCCTGCTGCTCGCAGATGAACCGACAACCGCCCTGGACGCCACTATTCAAAAACAGATCCTGGATTTGCTGCTGAAATTGCGCGATGACCTCGACCTGGCATTGGTCCTGATCAGTCACGACCTTGGTTTGGTGTCGCAATATACCGACGACGTCGTCGTCATGCTGGATGGATACGAAATGGAGCAGGGCGCTACCCAAGAAGTCATTACCAACCCGAAATCTGGTTACACCCAAGGCCTTTTGGAAGCGGCGCCGCGGCTGGGCCGTCAACCACACCGACTCCCGGTGATCGATAAGTCCATCTATTCAAAGGTGACGCCATGAAAACGGATCAGCTCGAAACCCAAAACGACCTCGTCCTGGAGCTTACCAACGTCAGCAAAGAGTTCAAGGTTGGCGGCATGTTCAAGCGTTCCAAGCACGTCGCCGTAGACAACGCCTCGCTTTCGGTCAAACGAAATCAAGTCGTGGGGCTGGTCGGCGAATCCGGATCCGGAAAGTCCACCCTGGGTCGAATCTCCATTGGGCTCATCAAACCGACCTCTGGATCTGTCCGCGTTCTGGGCCAAGACATTTTCGCCTTGGGCAAAGACGAATTGCGTTTGTACCGTCGCAAGATGCAGATGATCTTTCAGGATTCATCAAATTCGCTGAATCCGCGGATGAGTTTGCAAGAGCTCATTGAAGAGCCGATGCGCGTACAGAATCTATATTCTGCCGAGGAACGTCGCATACGGGCTCGAGCCCTTGCAGATGAAGTGCAGCTGGCCGAGGGCTGGTTGGGACGCTACGCGCATGAGTTCTCAGGTGGCCAGCGGCAACGTATATCTATTGCGCGCGGTTTGGCACTCGAACCGGAACTTATCGTTGCTGACGAACCGGTTTCCGCGCTGGATGTTTCGGTTCAGGCACGCGTCTTGAACCTGCTCAAGGACATCCAAGAATCGCGAAGCCTCTCGATGATCTTCGTGAGCCACGATATGGCCGTCGTGGAATTCATGAGTGATCAGGTAGCGGTGCTTTACAACGGGAAAATTATGGAAAACGGGTCAGCGGAAGACGTTTTCGCTAACCCGAAAAGCGCATACACGCGTACATTGCTGGACTCTTCGCCCAGTCTTTAGCGCGCTCTCTCGCTGGCATTTGGCTTCAAAACAGGAGATTTAGAACATGACCACCTCACAGACCCTAGTTCCGTGCGCCCAAATTTCGGGCCCGATCCCGGAAACCGAAGGAAATCGAGCCGTTGTGCTCGAATCCTACGGAACCGAACGAATGCCCTCATATGGATACATCCAGGAAGAATATTTTGTCTCGGGTAACGCAGCCGAGGCACCATTTCTCACACGCATCTTGGTTCGACGGCCTGAAGACATGGGCAAATTCAATGGTCGAACGCTCACGGAGGTAAGTCATATCTGGGGAGGAACCTCGGTCTGGCGCGCCTACAACCGTGCGCTGATGCGTGATGGGTACATGTGGATAGAAATTGACTCACAGGCTCCGTCGGCGCTGGACCTGATCCAGGGCGGCAATCCCGAACGGTATCGGGACATGGTGTTTACGGCGGGGGAGCTGGCAAGCGACTTCGCAGGATCGATTCCCTTCACAGAGAACCCAAGCCCCGAGATTCTTGCTGAACAATACGATGCGTTCAAGGAACGATGGTGGAAGGCGACACCCCAGTCATTTGAAATCATTGCACAAGTCGCACACGCACTTCGTGGAGGTCTGCCGGGAATCAGGAATTCGGAAGTCAAGACCCTTCTCTTCGCCGGGATATCCCAAACCGGCGGTGTGGTTCGTCGCTTTGTTGAGCAACACCACGATGCCATGCGCCGGGCGGATGGAGGGCCCCTCTTTGACGGATACCTGCCTGGAGCCTCAGGCGGTGAAGCACTACCGGATATAGATGTTCCGGTGATTGAGGTATTGGGTGAAGCGGAATTCCAGTCCGTTCGCTGGGATTGCGGGGTATCTGGGCAGGTTCGCGGACTGAGCCATCGCCGAGCAGATTCCGAAACATTCCGCCTTTACGAGATCGCAGGGATGGCACATCGGGAAACACGCCATATGAGTCAGAAGGATGTACTTAGACTCAAGGACTGCCCGCTGCCTCCCGGAGCACACTGGTCGACCTTCCCGAATTCCCATATTTACGGAGCACTACTGGGACTGCTTGCAGATTGGGCTGAGGGAAAGCTAGTGCCGCCTCCCTCCCAATTACTCGAAACCGAGGGGCACACCGATACCATTTCGCGTGATCAGTGGGGCAACGCTCTTGGAGGTGTGCGAAGCACCTACACCGATGCGCCGACGTCGACCCTGGTAGCTGCGACGCCCATGGGTCGGCCCTCGTGGTACCACGGCAATGAGACACCGTTTGATGGACAGCGCTTGCAAGAGATCTATGGCGATATTGATAGCTACCGTCGTGTCCTTGCTCGAGTTATTGACCGTCTGATGTTGCAAGGGTTTTTGCACCGTGTTGATGCTGAAGAGCTGCGGCTTTCTGCAGAGGAATTGCGCTTCTAAATGCGGTTGTTGCCTTGGGGTTGTGATGCACCTTGTCGCTAGCCGAGGTCAGCTAAGCTCGTCTCATGCCGATCATCTTTGACCTGACCGACGTCGAACCAGCGAACGTTACTGTCAGGGTTTCAGAGATGGCCGAGATGATGGCCATGCTCCACTGCATTGCGGAGCCTGGCCATCATCTTGAACTCTCGCGAGAACTCAAAGCGATTGATGCCGAAATATCCGCTCAGTTGAGACGGACCATGCGTTCGTTCTCACCGCTGTGGGCGCGATTCAGATTCCGCGCATTAATGCCATTGAACTCTAGGGCCAGCCAAGGCTTTGATTCTGAGCTGGCAAGCGTCGCAGCGCTGCCTCTCGAAGCATTTGTGCAGATGAGCGTTCAAGCGATCATCGGTGGTCGATCCGACCGTACCCTGGACATCATGAACGACAGCAGCGACCGTGCTGATTTTATAGAGATCTGCCGGACACGGAGTGAAGAGCGCGAAGAGCTAGGGGCTCGTTTGGCTCGCGATCCCGAGCTCTTCCGTCAGGTCCTGACTGCGTTTCTGCGAACTTTCCATGACACCTGCTTTCACTCGCGCTGGGAATCTGGTTCCGCACGGCTTAAAGCCAGCGAAGTTGAAGTCCAACGACGGCTGGCCGGGGGATCCGCTTCGATGGTGCTGGCCTCTTTGACTCCAGGCGCACATTTCTTTCCTCAGACCTCTTAGGTCGCTTATGACAAACTTCAGAATGCCTTCGTCAATGGCAGCGGCCGCAAATTCGTCCTTGTCCCAAGTAACCTGACGAAGCCTCACGTGGTCGTGAAGTACGACGACGAGTACGCGGGCTACGAGATCCCCATCATTGTGCAATTCCCGATCTCTGACATGGGAACCGTCAACAGAAGCATCCACGAAATCCAAAATCAAATGGCAGTCCTAGCCGATAGCGCCCGTTTGGAGCTGCGTCGGCACCTCGTAAACGAATATTGCACCACCAGCGATCTATCGAGACGACTTGGCATTGGAGCTCCGCAGGTATCGCGCCATCTCCGGAAACTCAGAGAAGCAGAACTTCTTGAATCGATACGGGATGGAAAAATGGTGAAGCATCGTCTTCGAATGAATGTTGTCTATTCCATAGGCTACGAATTTTTGACTCGAATCGTGAAGTAGGCCCAAACATTGAAAAACATTGAATGTTTCGTGCAAGGGGTGCCAGATTGAGGTCCGGTCATTGTGTGGCTGGGACACCGCCAGGCGGCATCTGGAGTATATCTGCACGGAAATCTGCGAATCTCGATCAAACAGGGGTGGCTTACTCAAAAGTGCGAAACTCCTCCATAATGCACTCATGAGCAAATCCTTCACGCTGGTGCAGTTGCGCTACTTCGGAGCGGTGGCCCGGCTGGAGAACATGACAGCGGCCGCGGCCGAGCTGAACGTCACCCAGTCCACGCTTTCCTCGGCCATCGCCCGGCTCGAGGAGGAGTTCGGCGCGTCCCTGTTCACCCGGCTCTCCAGCAAGGGGCTGCGGCTGACCCCTTCGGGCAAGCGCCTGCTGCTGGGATCCCAGGCTTTTCTGGAGGAGGCCGACCTGCTCTACCAAGCGGTCCTCGACGAGGGCGAAGCGCTCGCCGGGGAGCTGGTGGTCGGCATGTACTCGCCGCTGGCGCCGTTCAAGGCCCCCGTCATCCTGCAGGAATTCGAGGCCGCGCACCCCAACGTGAAGGTCAGTTTCCATGAGGGGGACCAAGAGTCGCTGCGCCAGGCGCTGCTCGACGGGGTCTGCGAGCTGGCGCTGATGTACGACCAGGGGGTGGGTGCCGAGTTCGACCGGCGGGTCCTGGAGCGGATCCCGCCGCACGTCCTGGTCCCGGCCAACCACCCCCGGGCAGCCACCCCGAATATGCCCGTCAGCCTGCGGGACTTCGCCGACGAGCCGTTGATCCTGCTGGATGCCAAACACACCCGCGAGTACTACCTGGACATGTTCAGCCAGCTCGGAATCCGTCCATCCATCCGCCACGTGGTCTCCGGCTACGAGACGGTCCGCTCCTATGTGGCCCGCGGCCACGGGTATTCGCTGCTGAACCAGCGGCTGACCAACGAATTGACCTATGCCGGCGGCTCCGTGGTTCCGCTGGACATCATCGAGAACCTGCCGCCGATCGAGATGTCGCTGGTCCGCCCCGTCGGAGCCAAGCCGACGCGCAAATCGCTCGCGTTCGAGCAGGTCTGCATCGGGCTCTACGGGTCTGTCTCCGGTGAAGCGGCCTCCGCCTGACCGAGCTCCAATCGATTCGCTCGATGGGCCTAACCGAAATTATTCGTTAGACCCATGTGACGGCAATCACCACAATGGTTCCAAGGGTAAACATCAAAAGCCGCCGCTTGAGTCAATGAGTCGAGCGGACCGCACACTCAGGAGCGTCGATGAAGACCGAGATCCATTCACCACAGCCCCAGGCAGTGCTCCAACGAGAGCGCAACGCCGCCAACGGCATGCAAAAGCGGGTGCTCGCCGGCGGCAGCATCGGCCAGTTCATCGAATTCTACGACTTCACCCTCTATGGTCTCTCCGCGGTGGTGCTCTCCCAGCTCTTCTTCCCCGGCACCAGTGCACTGGCCGGGCTCTTGGCCACCTTCGCGACCTTCGGCGTCGCCTTCCTGGTTCGCCCGCTGGGCGGACTGTTCTTCGGGGCACTGGGGGACAAGATCGGGCGCCGCAAGGTCCTGTTTATCACCCTGCTGTCCATCGGCTCGGCCACCGCATTGATCGGCCTGCTGCCCACGCACGCGGCCATCGGCGCGGCTGCGCCCATCTTGCTCGTCCTCTGCCGGATGATCCAGGGGTTCTCCGCCGGCGGCGAATCGGTCGGGGCCCCGGCCTTCGTCTTCGAACACGCACCGATCAACAAGCGCGGCTTCTGGCTGAACATCACCCTGGCCGCCACCGCGTTGCCCTCGGTCTTCGGCGGCACGCTGATCCTGGTGCTCTCCAGCTCCATGTCCTCCGAGGCATTCATGTCCTGGGGCTGGCGCATCCCGTTCCTCTTGGCCCTGCCCATGGCCTTCTTCGGCCTGTGGATCCGCGCCAAGACCGAGGAATCCGAGGCCTTCAAGGCCGTGCTTGCCAAGGAAAAATCCAAGGAATACAGCCCCATCCGCGAGGCCTTCGCCGAGAACAAGGTCCGCATGTTGCAGGTCATCTTCGTGATGGGACTGACCGCCATGGGCTTCTATTTCCTCTCGGGCTACTTCGTGTCCTACGTACAGGTCACCGGAAACCTCAGCCGTGACCAGTCGCTGCTGGCCAACGCCGCGGCCATGCTTTTCTACGCGCTGCTGCTGCCCGTCGGCGGGATCATCGGCGACAAGGTGGGCCGCAAGCCGATGTTGATCGCGGGCTCCGCGGCACTGGCCCTGCTGTCCATTCCGTGCTTCATGCTCGTCACCTCCGGCTCGCTGCCGCTGGCCATTGCCGGCCAGCTGCTCTTCGTGGTCCCGATGTGCATCTACGGCGGCGGCTGCTACACCTTCTTCGTCGAAATCTTCACCACCCGCACCCGCTTCACCTCGGCCGCGATCAGCTACAACGTCGGCTACGCGATCTTCGGTGGATCAGCCCCCTTTGTCGGAACCTTCCTGGTTTCCCAGACCGGGCTGAGCGCCGCACCGGGCTACTACATGGCGGGAGCAGCGGTGATCGTGTTCCTGCTGCTGACCCTCACCAAGGTCCCGGAGACTCACCACCGCGTCGGCTGACCACTTCCCGACACCCCCAGGCGAACCACCGAACCACTGCAAGGAGCAACCACCCCATGAGCGATGCAACATTCCTGACCGATTTCCACCACGTCGCCGCCATCGGTGCCACCGAGAACAGCGGCGTCGAGCGCCAGGCCGCCACCGAGGCCGACAAGGCAACCCGCGACTGGTTTGCCGCCTTCGCCAGGGAACGAAACTGGGAGGTGCGCGTCGACGGGATCGGGAATATGTTCGCCCTGATCGAGCTGGTTCCCGGGGCCCCGTATATCCTGCTCGGATCCCACCTGGATTCCCAGCCGCTGGGCGGGCGCTTCGACGGGGCCTATGGGGTGCTGGCGGGTCTGCACGCCGCCGAACGCGTGGCCGAATCCCTGGCCGCCACGGACACCATCCCGGTCTTCAATTTGGCCGTGGTCAATTGGTTCAACGAGGAGGGCGGACGCTTTGCCCCCTCCATCATGGGTTCCTCGGTCTTCGCCGGGCTGATGGACCAGGAGAAGATGCTCGCCGTCAAGGACCTGGCCGGGACCTCCGTCGCGCAGGCGTTGGAAGCCATCGGCTACCTGGGCACCGACGAACGCCCGGACCTTGCCGGCTATGCGGAGATCCACATCGAGCAGGGCAGGATCCTGGAGCGCGAGGGCATCACCCTCGGAGCCGTCGACTACTCCTGGCACACCCAGAAACTGGACATCGAGGTGCTAGGCGAGCAGTCGCACACCGGGGCCACGGCCATGGCCGACCGCCACGACGCGCTGGTGGCCGCCTCCAAGGTGGTGCTGCTGGTCCATGATGTCACCCAGAAGTTCGCCCCCGAGGCCTTGGTGTCCTCGGTCGGCCAGCTGACCCTGGAACCGAACTCCCCGATCGTGGTGGCCCGCCGGGTGCACCTGGTCGCGGACCTGCGTTCGGCAAGCCCGGAGATCGTCGCCGAGGCCCGGGCCTCGCTGCTGGCGGACATTGCTCAGATCGCCCAGGAGCACGACATCCGCATCAACGTCAACGACTTCGATGTGCGCGGCATCCAGTACTACCCCGAGGACGGGCTGGAGCTGACCGAGAAGGTCGCCGCGAACCTGGGGCTTTCGGTGCGCCGGATCCGCACCATGGCCGGACACGACTCGGTAGCCATGAACCGCATCGTCCCCACCGTGATGATGTTCATTCCGTCGGTCGACGGGGTGAGCCACTGCGAACGCGAATTCACCACCGATGCCGACATGGTGGCCGGGGTGAAGGCGCTGGAATCCGTGGCCCGGGAAATGGTCAATGGCGCGCTGGCCCCCATCGACTCGACCGAACAGGAACTCTCGAAGGCCGGTGCCGCGTGACCCCGGGCGCAGCCATCGCCGTGGACTCGCTGGCGCTATTGCCTGCAACCGAGGCCCTCGCAGGTTTCCGGTCGCTGGAGATCTCGCCCGTGGAGGTCCTCGAGGCGCAGATCCAGCGGATCCAGGAGCACAACGGCGACCGGGAGACGGGTATCAATGCCTTCACCGAGACGCTCTTTGACTCCGCCCGCGCGCAGGCACGTGTCGCGGCGGCTCAGTACGTGCGGCTGGCGCGGGAGGGCGGGGTCGTCCCCGCGCTGCTGGGGCTGACCGTGGCCACCAAGGAAAAGCACGGGATCGCCGGGCTCAAGCTCGAACAGGGCCTGGCCGCCCACCGCGGACGCATTGCGCCTGTCGACCACCCCGTGGTGGAGCGCCTCAAGGCCGCCGGCGGGATCATCCACGCCCGCACCACGAGCCCCGAGTTCAGCTGTGCCACCACGACGCACTCGCCCATGTGGGGGATCACCCGGAATCCGTGGAACACGCGGGCCACCCCCGGGGGATCCTCCGGAGGCTCCGGGGCGGCACTGGCCGCCGGGTTCACCACGCTGGCCACTGCCTCGGACATCGCCGGGTCCACCCGCATTCCGGCCGGGTTCACCGGGACCGTGGGCTACAAAGCACCCTATGGCCGGATCCCGGGGGCCGGCGTGCTGGCGGCCGACTGGTACCGCGGCGACGGGCCAATGGGGCGCACCGTTGCAGACACCGCGCTGCTGGCCGGCGTCATGTCCGGACGCCACCACACCGATCACGGCTCCTGGGGCGAGAACGGCATCAACCCGCTCGCCGCGGGGGATGTTGCGGGGTTGCGCATCGGGCTGTCGCTCACGCTGGGCAACTACCCCGTGGCAGCGGAGATCCGAGAAAACACCCTCACGGTTGCCCGGGCGCTGGAAGCCGCGGGAGCCGTGGTCGTGCCGGTTGACTTGCCGTGGACCACGGCGCGCATCACCGAGACAACATTCGCCCACTTCGGGCACATCTTGGGCCCGGCCATGGCAACGGAAACCGCAGGGACTGAGTCGGAGCTGGCGGCCTACACGGCCCGGTTCATCAAGGACGCTGCCGAGGCTGCCCAGCGGCACTCGCTTCTCGATTCCCTGGCCATGGACCACGCGCTTCAGGCCGAGCTGGCCGCGGCGATGGCGGGGCTCGATGCGCTGTTGTGCCCGACCTCGGCCGTGGCTTCGCTGGCCGCCGACGGGGATTACCTCGACGGCATCGACACCGCCCGCGGGCACCTGGGCCACTATTGGGAGGCCCATCTGACCAGCGCGTTCAATGTCGCCAACCGCTGCCCGGTCTTTGCCGTTCCCAGCGGGATGTCAAACGATTCGGTGCCCACCGGCGTCCAAGTCATCGGCCATCCCTTCGACGAGGCCATGGCCTTCCGCGTGGCCGCAGCCGTGGAATCCCTGGTTCCCGGTCCGGGCTTCCCACTCCTGGGGTAGCCCGGGCACCCCGGGTTAGGCGTGCCCCAGTTCCGCGTCCGCCGACGAAACGAAATCGCGCTCCCATTCCTCCGCCACGCGCAGCAGCAATGACTGGAATGCCACCTCGGCGGGGGCCCGCACCCGGTCGTGCCGTTGCGCCAGCAGCACCCGCCGGGACGGCGCACTGTCGCCCAGTCGCAGGACCTGGACTCCGGGGTGCTTGATGACAACGGCGCTCAGCGGTGCCAGGGCGATGCCGAGCCCCACGCTGACCATTGCCTGGGCTTCCTGGTAGTCGTTCGCCTGGAATGAGATGCGCGGGGAGAACCCCGCCGCGTTGGCCGAGCGCTGCAGCACCTCGCCCACCGGATGGTTGTGTGCCCGAACGATCCACTGCTCCGCGCCGAGATCGGCCATCGACACCTCGCCGCGTTGCGCCAGCGCGTGCTCCGCTCCCACCAGGAGAACGGTCGGCTCTTCGAACACCGGAAGCAAGTCGAACTTCTTGGGATCCAAGGGGTTCCACTCATACTCCCATAGGAGGCTGAGGCCCAATTCCCCGCGCGCGAGCAACTCGAGCAGGCCATCGAGGCGGCTGCTGGTCACGTGCAATTTGATCGCCGGGTATTGGCTGCGGAACCGGCTGATGACCAAGGGCAGGAATGAGCCCCCGAGCGTGGGAAATGTCCCGAGGTTCAGGCTGCCGCCGCCGACGCTGGCCAGCTGGGCCAGGTCTGCCATCGCCGCATCCATCTGATGCAAGATCGTCCGGGCGTGGCCGGCGAGCACGTGGCCCGCATCCGTCGGGACCATTCCGCGCGACCGGCGCCGCAGCAACGGCTGGCCGACCTCCTCCTCGAGCTTCCGCAGCTGCTGGGAAACGGCCGAGGGCGTGTAGAAGAGCTCGTCGGCGGCGGCGCTAACCGATCCCGTTTCAACGACTCTTAGTAAAACCTGAAGTCTCTTTACATCCAGCATCGTTTCTCCTTGTAGCAGTGCTTCAGGTATCTGTAGTTGTGCTGATTTTCGCTTGACACTCGCGATGTCTGGCCGTACCGACGGTGCCACAAGGTGATCAAGGAATGTCTTCGGTGACCACTCCGGGCAAATCTAATCAACGAATGAAGCATTTATACATGATGCTTGACTTTTTGTAAATGGTAATTCAAGCACACACATCTCACCATGGGTAGAGAAACATGTGCCGGCAGTCACACCGGCGCTTCACTCGTATCGACTTGGACGGCAGATGAAAACCATGACCCATGTGGTGCCCGCGGTGTGGATGAGGGGAGGGACCAGCAAATGCTGGGTCTTTGAACGCGATTCCCTCGATGTCCCCGGCTACACCCTCGATGAAACACTGCTGCGGCTCTACGGCAGTCCGGACCCCCGGCAGATCGACGGCGTCGGCGGCGGCACCTCGACGACCAGCAAGGCCATCATCCTTTCGCCCTCCTCCGATCCCGACGTCGACGTCGAGTACACGTTCGCCCAGGTCGGCATCGACGAAGGCAGGGTCGACTGGGGAAGCAACTGCGGCAACTGCTCGGCCGTCGTGGCCCCCTACGCCTTGGACCAGGGCTGGGTCCGGGCCCAGCCCGGCGAAACGCTGGTGCGGACCCGGAACACCAACACCGGCCAGCTGATCCTGCAGCGCGTTTCCACCCCCGACGGCCGCTGGGATCCGCAACTGGACACCCATATCCCGGGTGTACCCTTCCCGGGCACCGCGGTGGGTCTCGGATTCGTCGACCCGGCCGGGCGGACCACCGGTTCGCTCCTGCCGACCGGGAACCCGGTGGATGTCCTGGAGGTCCAGGGCGTGGAAGTCGAAGCCACGCTGCTGGACGCCGGCGCCCCGCTGGTCATTATTTCCCCGGCAACCGCCGGCCTTGCCGGGATCCCGTTTGGGAACTGGCAGCTGGAGGTCCTTCCCGAGCTGGAGCGCCTCGACGCGATCCGCCGGGCCGGCGCCGTGGCCATGGGCCTGGCCCCCAGCCCCGAAAGTGCCGCGCGGGCCGTCCCGAAGTTGGCCATCGCCGGTCCGCTCGATGCATCTGCCGATCCGTCCGAGGAAGCCGCCGTGCAGATCATGATGCTCTCCATGGGCAATCCGCACCCCGCGCTGGCCATCACCGGCAGCGTGGGACTGACCATTGCGGCCGGCACCCCGGACAGCGTCGTGTTTCGCGCCCTCGCCGCCCCGGCGGGGCAGGACCTGAAGATCCGCACCCCGGCGGGCATCGTTTCCACCTGGCGGCGCACCCTCGAGGGCAGCGACGTCGTCGGCTCCACGCGAACCGCCCGCGTACTGGCGCGGGCCACGCTGCCCATCCCTTCCCGCGGATCCGACGCGGCGCACTCCCCGTCCGCACCGAAGGAGAACATCATGCCCACCCCTCCAGAACCCGAGCTCGACGACGTGGCAGCGCTGCCACGGCACGTCCAGCTTCCCGATCCGCCCCGGCATTCCCGGCGCTCGGTGCTCTCGGCCGTCGGCCTCTTCGCCGCGCTCGGCCTAAGCACCACCATCTTCGGCGGAAGCCTGCTGAACCCTCCGGCGACCACGGAGGACGGCGACTTTGCCGGCGAGACGATCGAGCTCACCATCCCGCTGGCCGAGGGTGGCGGCACCGATACCTGGGCACGCTTCATCGGCTCGGAAATGGTCCACTTCATTCCCGGCACCCCGGGCTTCGCTCCGACCAACGAGTCCGGCGGCGAGGGGATCACCGGATCCAACCACTTCGCCACCTCGGCCCGAGACAACGGCACGGAGCTACTGGTCAGCACCGCCAGCACCGTCGTTCCCTGGGTGCTCGGCCGCGATGCGGTGAAATACTCCTTCGACGAGCTCACACCCATCCTGGTCAACGGCACCGGAGGCGTCATCTATGGGCGCACCGGAGCCGGCATGAACGGCCTGTCCGACCTGGTGGACCGCGACAAGCCGTTGGTCTTCGGCGGCATCAGCGCCACCGGGCTGGACCTGACCACCCTGGTGGCGTTCGACCTGCTGGAGGCCGAGACCACCGCAACCTTCGGCTTCGAAGGACGCGGCCCGGTCAACCTTGCCCTCCAGCGTGGCGAGGTGGACATCGACTACACGACCACCAGCTCCTACGCCTCGGCCGTGAAGGGCATCGTCGAGGAGGACAAGGCCACCGTGCTGATGTCCTTCGGACAGCTTGACGCCCAGGGCAACGTGGCCAGGGACCCGAACTTCCCCGACGTGCCCACCGTGGTGGAGGCCTACAAGGAAATCCACGGAACCGAACCGGCGGGGGAGAAGCTCGAAGCCTACAAGACGCTCCTGGGCCTGACCTACACCTACCAAAAGGGACTGTGGGCACCGGCGGGAACCCCGGCCAAGGCCGTGGAGCTGCTGCGCGAATCGGCCCACAAGATGTCCGAGGACACCGCCTTCAACGACAAGGCCGACACGATCCTGGGCGGCTATCCGATCAGTGCTGACGCACAGCTTCCGCAGCGTGTTGCCGAGGCCTACACGGTGACCGACAGCACCCGCCAATACGTGCAGCGCCTGCTGCACGACACCTACGACATCACTGTCGAGTAAAGGACCCATCATGCTCGATTCAGCCATGGCCGCACTGGCCTCCCTGGCGGACCCCTCGTTGCTGTTAATGCTCCTCATCGGAGTCGTGGCGGGACTTGTCATGGGTCTCATCCCGGGACTCGGCGGCACCGGTGCCGTCGCCATCCTCCTGCCCGTCACCTTCGGCATGGAACCGGCTTCCGCGCTCGCCCTGCTCATCGGGGCGCTGGCCGTCGTCCACACCTCGGACACCGTCTCGGCCGTGTTGCTCGGTGCCCCGGGGTCGGCCTCGGCCTCCGTCACCATGCTCGACGGCTACTCCATGGCGCGGAAGGGCCAGGCAAAACGCGCGTTGAGCCTGGCGTTCCTTTCCTCCATGGCCGGCGGCGTCATCGGCGCGGTGGGCCTCACGCTCGCCATCCCGCTGGCACGTCCGCTCGTTCTCTCCTTCGCCAGTCCAGAGCTGTTCATGCTCACGGTTCTCGGCGTGGCCCTCGCAGCCGTGCTCTCCCGCGGCAACGTCGTCAAGGGACTGGTTGCCGGCATGCTCGGCCTGCTGCTGGGCATGATGGGCACCTCGCCCACCACGGCCGAGGAACGCTTCACCTTCGGCAGCCTCTTCCTCGGGGACGGCCTTTCCCTGGTCGCCGTGGCCCTGGGCATCTTCGGCCTGGCCGAGATCGCATCGCGGGCCAGCCAGCGCCGCGGCGAAGACGCGCCCATCGAGGTCACCGGCGGGTGGGGATCGGGCATCCGTGAATGGTTCACCCACTGGTCCCAGGTCATTCGCGGATCACTGATCGGCATCTGGGCCGGCATCCTCCCCGGCGTCGGTGCCACCGCGGGAACCTGGCTGGCCTACGGCCAGGCCGTGGCAACCGCCAAGGACAAGCGCAAGTTCGGCAAGGGAGACCCCCGCGGAATCGTCGGACCGGAAAGCGCCAACAACTCCGTCGAGGCCGGCGACCTCATCCCGACCCTGCTCTTCGGCATCCCCGGCGGCGTGCCCTCGGCCATGCTCCTGGGAATGCTGCTGACCTACGGCATCCAGCCGGGCCCGGCCATCATCAACGAGCACCTGGACCTGATGTACCTGATCGTCTGGTCGTTCGCGATCGCCTCCGTGCTCGGTGCGTTGTTCTGCTTCCTCGCCGTTCGTCCGCTGTCCTCCCTCACCAAGGTTCCCTTCGCGGTGCTCTCGGCCGGACTCATCGCCATCATGCTCCTGGGCGCCTTCCAGGAAGGCGGCCAGCTCGGCGACCTGTGGGTCATGGTCCTGCTTGGCGTGGCCGGCTGGGTCCTGAAGTCCACGGGCTTCCCGCGTGCACCGTTCCTCATCGGCTTCGTCCTGGCCATTCCGCTGGAGCGCTACTACTTCCTGACCGACAGCCTTTATGAGGGCTTCGAATGGATGCTTCGCCCGGGAACCATGGTCTTCATCGCCATCCTCGTGCTGCCGATCCTCTGGAACATCTTCAAGTGGTTCCGCGCCCGCCGCAACCTGGACAGCGACGACGATGCAAGCTTCGAGTCCGCGGCCGATGCCGACGCCCCGCTGAAAAACAGCACCTGGTCGCTCGGTGCGGGCGCCGGTGCCCTCATCGTGTTCATCGGTTCCATCGCCCTGTCTTCGCAGTTCTCCTCCGAGGCGCGGTTGGTTCCGCAATTGGTCGGATGGGCAGGCCTGCTGCTCACCGTGGCACTCCTGGTCCAGGAAACCCGGGTGTGGCGCAAGAAGCGTTCGCATCTTCCGTTCAACGCGGATATGGGTGGGACACCGCCGCGAGGCGAGGCCACCCCCGGGGGAAGCCTGGTCCCCGCAGGGGGAAGCTCCGCGCTCGAAGGCTCTGCCCAGCACCTCGCCACCGTGGCCGGCACTGCTGTCGAGGCGGAAAAGCCGCGGGCGGACACGCACTTCGCGTTCAAGACCTTCGGATGGATGGTTGGCTTCCTGGTCCTGACCGCACTGTTGGGATACCTCGCCGCGGTGATGATTTTCGTCCCGGCCTTCCTACTCATCGTGGCCAGGGCGCGGGTCAAGACCACGGTGATCTACACCGGCATCCTCTTCATTGTGTTGATGCTGCTGCCAAGCCTGCTGCCCATCGATCTGCCCCAGGGCTGGCTCGGCCAGCTCGTTTCCTGACCTTTTTCACGAAGGAGAAGAACATGGCCATTGTGGCTTGCTACACCGACACCCCCGAGGGGCGCGCCGCCGTTGCCAGGGCCCACCAGGAATCGACCCGTCTGGGCGAAGAACTGGTGGTTGTCAACGTCGACGGCAACGGATCCGGCGACGGGGATGAAACCAGCGGGCTCGACCTCGCCGGATCCGGCGAGGGGACGAGCCGGGTCAGGGTGGTGCCGCGCTCGCCGTCCATCCATGATGCCGCCGACCTGGTCCTGCAAACCCAGCAGGATACCAATGCCACCCTGATCGTCCTCGGACTGCGGCGTCGTTCCAGGGTGGGGAAGCTGATCATGGGCAGCCACGCCCAGCGCATCCTCATCGAGGCAGACTGCCCAGTCCTCACCTTGAAGGCGGTCTAACCAAAAAGCCCCCCACGACAAATCGGCAGAGCTAGCCGTCGTTGGGGAAAAGAGAGGTCCGTCCGGCGTCAGCCGGGCGGACCTTTCCCATAATTGCACGCAGCGTCCGGCCCCCTGTGGCAATACATCACGGAACGTGACGAGCCGGTCGACCCCCGGAAGCGGCATCTCTGATAAGCAATGCTTCAACCAGGTGTATCTTTGGTTCATTCTCTGGAATCTCGGAGCGCATTAGCGACAATGCATTGATTATGGCCTCTGGCCGGGGCGTCAATTGAGCCCATTAGGGGCGCAATCACAGTAAATTAAGCACTTCTACATACCTCTTCATCATATTCACATGGTCTTCATTTGTGATCCAGCCTATTGTTTTGTGACGCCCGGCTCATATGACCCGATCCACATGAGCGGCACGACGAGACGTAGGAATTGCGATGAAGATACAAGCCGAATGGATGCGCGGAGGTACCAGCAAGTGCTGGGTCTTCGAAACCGATCACCTGGAGACGACCGCAACCAATCTCGATGAACTGCTTCCCCGGATGTTCGGCAGTCCCGATTCACGGCAGATTGACGGCGTCGGAGGGGCAACCTCGACGACCAGCAAGGCAGTGATCCTCCACAGGTCCTCCGACCCCGAGGTCGATGTGGAATTCACCTTCGCCCAGGTCGGCATCGAAGAGGCCACCGTGGACTGGGGAAGCAACTGCGGAAACTGCTCCGCGGTCGTGGGACTGTATGCCATCGAGAAGGGCTGGGTGCTTCCGTCCGGGGACGCAACCCTGATCACCACCCGGAATACGAACACCGGGCAGATCATCGTCCAGCGCGTGCCCACCCCCGGCGGGGCCCTGCCCATCGTTCCCGATGCCCACATGCCCGGCGTCGTCTTTCCCGGGTACAAGGTCGGACTCGGCTTCCGGGATCCGGCGGGAATGACCACCGGCAGCCTGCTGCCCTCCGGTGCGGCCAACGACTTGCTGGACGCTGACGGCACCCAATGGACCGTGTCCATGGTGGACGCAGGGGCGCCGGTCGTGATTGTCCGCGCCGAGGACCTGGGGCTGGACACCGCCCGATACGAGACCTGGGTCGACGGAGTCGAACTGCAGCTGGACACCCTGGAAAAGATCCGCCGGCAGGCTGCCGTGCTCATGGGACTCGCGGCCACCCCCGCCGAGGCCGTCAGGGCCATCCCCAAGGTCGCCATCGTCGGAGCCCCGGCAGCCGATCCGGAGTGCGACGTGAACGTCATGATGCTCTCGATGGGCAAGCCCCACCCGGCGCTGGCCATCACCGGAAGCATCGCGCTGACCCTTGCAGCCCAGACCCCCGGGACCGTGCTGGGCGACATCACCGGTGCCATGCCGCGGGCCACGCTGCGGCTGCGCACCCCCGCGGGCGTGATCGAGACCTGGAGCGAGGAACGCGACGGTTCCCTGCTGGTCGGCGTCGACCGCACCGCCCGCACCATCGCCAGCTCCACCATCCACCTCCCCGAGGCCATCGGCAGCGCCGCCGAAGCCTCGCTTGCAAGCGCCAGTTACTGAGGAGACACACCATGACCAAAACAGCATTGAAGCCAGCTCCACCGGCAGAGAACGACCTTCGCGAAGCGTCATCCGTGCGACCGGCCCGCAAGCGCCGTGTCATGCTTATTTCGGTCGCCGCGATCGCCTTCCTCGGTCTGCTCGCCCTCGTCATGGGGCGTGCCATCTTCGCCCCGGCGGCCGCCGCTGATTCGGAGCCGCCCATGACTTCCACACAGATCATCCCGCTGGTCATCCTCGTCGTGATGTTTATCGTCGCGACGAAATGGCCAGTGAACATCGGCGTGATGGGGCTGGTGGCATCCTTCGGCGTCGGCTACTTCATGCTTGGCATGAGCGACAAGGAGATCCTGGCGGACTTCCCCGCCAGCATCGTGCTGACCATCATCGGCGTCACCTACTTCTTCAGCATGGCCCAGCACAACGGGACCATCGACATCATCGTCCGCAGCTGCGTGCGCATGGTGCGCGGCAAGACGATGTTGTTGCCCTGGGTGTTCTTCCTGGTTGCCGCCGCACTGACGTCGCTGGGCACCTTCTCCCCGGCGGCAGTCGCACTGCTGGCCCCAGCTGCCATCGGCTTCGCCTACGAGTCGCGGATCCACCCGGTGCTCATGGGCGCGTTCATCATCAATGGTGCCCACGCCGGCGGATTCTCGCCGCTGTCCGTGGCAGGTGTGCTGGTCCACGACATCTCGCTGGAAAACGGCTTCCCCATTTCCCCGGGCGGACTCTTTGTCGCCAGCTTCGTCATCAACCTCATTCTTTCCGTGCTGACCGTTGTGGTGTTCGCCCTCCTGGGCAAGCTGCGCGACGGCGACGGCAGCGCGCACATGGCCGAGGTCGCTGCGGGCAGCACCCGTCCCCGGGGACAGCAGATCTTCACGCTGGCACTGATCGGCGCGATGCTCGTTTGCGCCCTGGGCTTCGGTCTGCCTATCGGCTTTGTCGCGTTGAGCGCCGGATTGCTGCTGGCCCTGTTCAACATCAAGGCGCAGCAAAAGTTCGTCGCCGGGATCTCCTGGTCGACCGTCCTGTTGGTGGCGGGCATGATCACCTACGTCTCGCTGCTCACGCATGTTGGCGTCATCGACACCCTGGCCCACAAGGCCCTGGCCCTGGGCGCGCCCATCCTGATCGCACTGGTGCTGTGCTACGTGATCGGCGTCGGCTCGGCCTTCGCTTCCTCCACCGCACTGCTGGCCGCCTTCATTCCGCTGGCCGGTCCGCTGCTGGCCGTCAGTTCGCTGAGCGCCTCCGGCACGGTGGCGGCCATCGCCATCGCCGCAACCGTGGTGGATGTTTCGCCGTTCTCCACCGCCGGAGCGCTGGTCGTCGCCAACGCCCATGAGAACGACCGCCAGCGCGTCTACAAGCAGCTGATGTACTACGCAGGCGGGATCGTCTTGGTGGCCCCGGCGCTGACCTGGGCATTGCTGGTTCCCACCGGGATCATGTAAAGACCCGATTCACAGTCGAAGAGTAGGCAGGAGCCCGAGAAAGGGTCCCTGCCTACTTTTATTTTTCGCGGGTTCCGGCGGGATCAGGATCCTCTACGGCCTCGATCCCGACCAGCCACTCGATGACCACCCGGCGCATGGCCTCGTCCTTGAATCTGTACCAGGCTTCGCGTTCCTCCGGGAAGAAGCCGAGCACGTCCTTGAAATGGCGGAACGGCTTGCTGCGGATCAGCGTCTGCTCGAGTTTTGCGCGGACCTCGCCTTCCGGCAGGGAACGGGTGAAATCCTCCATGTGTTGGTAGGACTCGTAGGATTCAATGCGGTCGACCCCGGCATACTTCTCGTCTTCGAGTTCCTCCGGATCGACCTCGAGGTCGTCGTCGTCGAGTCCGGCCATGACAAGCTCGCCCGTGAGGGTGTTGAGGTAGTACTCCACGCCCATGGAGCCGTCATCCTGCATGGCCATGGCGATCATGTCCAGATCGAGATCTTCGAGTTTCAGCATCTGGCTTCCTTGCCGTGGATCGGATCGGTGTCTCCTCCAGCCTTGCGCCACACCGGGGTGTGCACAAGTGCACCGCCGGAAACTGCCGAAGTCGGGGACGGCCGTCCCTGCGCCATCCGTATACGAATCCGTGCGCCGCTGGTAAGAATGAAGGTAGTGGCGGTTGATCCCGCGCCCGGGTTCCGCCGCTTCGCCCGGGCCCTGTGAAAGACGACCGGGCCTGCGCAACACTCGCAATTCCTTCCCGAGCACCATGCGCGAAAGGCCAGAGATGAAAACCAGAGCAGCAATCGCCATTGCCCCCGAAACCGATCTGGAGATCAGGGAGGTCGAAGTCGACGAACCCCGTGCCGACGAGTTGCGGGTGAGGATGGTTGCCTCAGGTGTCTGCCACACCGACGCCATCATCCGCGACCAGTGGTACCCGGTGCCGCTGCCGGTGGTCCTGGGCCACGAGGGTGCCGGGATCGTCGAGGCCATGGGGTCCGACGTGCAGGGATTCGCCGAGGGTGACAAGGTCGTTATCGGCCCGGCCTTCTGCGGTCGCTGCGAGCAATGCCTCGCCGGGCATCCAATGTATTGCGTGAACTTCTACGACCGGAACTTCGGAGTCCAGCGCCCGGATGGCTCGAAGTCCTTTTCCGACGCGCAGGGACCGATCGGGTCGCACTTCTTCGGCCAGTCGTCCTTTGCCGAGCTCACTAACGTGGTGGCCCACGGGGCGGTCAAGGTCCCCGATGGCGTGCCGCTGGAGATCCTTGGCCCCCTGGGCTGCGGCATCATGACCGGTTCCGGGGCCGTGCTCAATGTCCTGCAGCCGCAGCCCGGTTCCTCCATCGCGGTGTTCGGCACCGGAGCGGTGGGCATGGCCGGCATGCTGGCAGCCAAGGCCGCCGGCGCGACGACGATCATCATGGTGGACATCGTCCCCGAACGCCTGGACTTTGCCAAGGAGCTGGGAGCCACCCACACCGTGAACTCCAAGGAGACCGACCCGGTCGAGGCGATCAAGGAAATCACCGGTGGAGGCGCCAACTTCGCGCTGGACACCACCGGGGTGCCCCCGGTGTTCTCCCAGATGACACAGTCATTGGCCACCCGGGGCCACGGTGCCTTGGTCGGCGCCGCCAAGCTGGGGACCGAGGCGCCGTTCGCCATCGGCAACCTGCTGCTGACCGGGATCAAGGTTTCCATGGTCATCGAGGGCGACGCGGTGCCCAAGGAATTCATTCCCCGGCTGGTCAGCCTGCACGCCAGGGGCCTGTTCCCATTCGACAAGCTGATTAAGAAGTACCCGTTCGAGGACATCAACCGGGCCTTCGCCGATTCCGCGGACGGCTCGACGCTGAAGCCGGTCATCGTGTTCTGACGCCATCGGATCCGGAGTACTGGGTGGGCGGACATTTCACGGGGAGCATGTCCGCCCACCGTTCCCGCGAGGCAACGGCTTCGGGCTCAGCCGCCCCAGGTGAAGCGCGGCCTTTCGCCCTCCAGGAACGCGCGTTGGCCCACGGCGAAGTCCTCGCTGGCCGGCAGCTTCGCCCATTCCGCGCGCCACAGCTCGTCCTCCGCACTGCTCCCGGAAACCATGGAATCGATCAGCGACTTCATGGTGTGGATCGAATATTGCGAGCGCATGGCCATGCGGGAGACCAGACCCTGGCTCAGGACCTCGAACTCGTCCTCCGGGACCACGTCCGTCAACAGCCCCCAGGCCGCTGCCTTCTGCGCCGGGATCAGGTCCGCGCTGAACAGCACGTACTTCGCCTTGTCCGCGCCCAGCCGCTGAACCAGGCGTTCAATGCCGGAACGCGGATAGATGATGCCCAACTTGGACGGGGTGACCGCAAGCCTGACGGTGTCGGCGGCAATGCTCATGTCGCAGGCCGAGGCAATCTGCCAGCCTCCGCCCATGCACGTCCCGCGCACCAGTGCGACTGTTGGCTTGCGCGCCGCGCAGATCGCCGCATCGGCGGCACTGAGGTGGTCTATGGCTTCCCCGTTCGCGCCCTCGTCGAACAAGACCCGGCCGAGTTCGTTGATGGCGGCACCGGCCGAAAAGTCGTCTCCGCAGCCACGCAGCGTGATGACCTTGACCTGGGGGTCGGCATCGAGCAGGCGCACCTGTGCGGCGAGGTCGATGCACATGTTCCGGGTCAGGGCATTGCGCTGGCTCGGGTTCTCAATCACAATCTCGCCGATGTCGCCCTTGATTGCACTGGAGATGCGACCTGCCACCGTTTGGGCTGCCGCCGTCGTTGCGCTCATGCCGTCGCTCCGCTCGGGGCCAGGACGGCAGGCTCCCTCACGATGCCCTCCGCCATCAGGCGGTTGATCTGTTCATCGTCGAGTCCCATGTCGGAGAGGATCTCGCGGCTGTGCTCGCCCAGGGCGGGCGGTGCCTGGCGCACCGGCGTGGGCACGCGGTCGATGCTCACGGGGCCGCGCAGCACGCGCAGCTGGGTTCCGTCGGCGCGCCGGGTTTCGGCAATCAGTCCCAGCGCGCGGGCCTGGTCGCTGCTGACCGCCTGCACATAGTCGAACACGGGACCGCTGGGGATCCCCACGCCATTGAGCTCCTCGATCCATGCGGTGGCCGGCCGGGTCGACAACTCCCGGGTGATCAGATCGTTGAGTTCTTCGCGGTGCAGTGCCCGGTCCCGGCCGGTGGCGAAGCGTGGCTCCTCGGCCAGGTCGATTCGCCCGATCACCGAGCAGAATGCTGCCCACTGGGATTCGGTGGCCACCGCCACCACGATGTCGTCGCTGGCCGTGGCGAAGGCCCCGTAGGGCGCGATGGTCGGATGGTTGTTGCCCTGGGGTTCCGGCGCGCGATCCAGCGTCAGCGCGGTTTGCCCCTGGAAGGCGGAGAGTCCCAGCGCGGTCTCGAACAGCGAGGTGGAGACGTTGTGGGCGTCCCCTCCCCGTGCCCTGGCGTAGAGCGCACTGACCAGCGCGAAAGCGGAGACCATGCCGGTGGTGATGTCGACGATCGGAATGCCCACGCGGTAGGTCTCCTCCGCGCTTCTGCCGGTGACCGAGGTCAGCCCGGAGGTCGCCTGGATGACCTGGTCCAGACCGGCACGGTCCTTCCAGGGTCCGGCCGTGCCGTAGCCGGTAATCGAGGACACGATCAGCCGTGGATTGATGGCACGCAGCCGCTCGGCCGCAAGCCCCATCTTTTCCATGGTTCCGGGCTTGAAGTTCTCCACGAGCGCATCGGCGTCGGCCAGCAGCCCGGCGAGCAGTTCCCGTCCGGCATCGCTGTAGAGATCCAGCGAGATCGACTTCTTGTTCCGGTTGGTGGAATCGAAGTACAGGCTGTGGTCCCCATCGAACGGCGGCCAGGACCGCGAGGAGTCCCCGCCGGTGACGGTCTCGATCTTGATGACGTCCGCACCCATGTCCGCGAGCAATGCGGTGCAGTAGGGGCCGGCCAGCGCGCGGCTGAGGTCGATGACGCGAATACCGCTCAAGGGCAGCAAGGGGTTCTCCTTCTGGGGAAATGAATCTGACATGGCCGTGGTTCCTAGAACATGGTGGGCAGCACGAGCGCCCCGACCAGGCCCAGCGGGCCGATCACGACCATGGACATGCCCCACCGGGTCAACAGCTTGTTGATGCGCGGGCGCTCGTCTTCCTCGACGGTGGCCACTAGCGTGGCCCCCACGGTGGAGAACGGGGAGACATCCACGATCGAGGAGCAGACACCGAGCGCGGCGATCAGGGCCCAGCCGGCAATGTCGCCGGATGCCACCAACGGGATGGCCAGCGGCACCAGGGCCGCGAGCATTCCGGTGGTGGAGGCGAAGGCCGAGACCAGGCCGCCAATCAGGCAGATGACCAGGGCCGCGACAATCGGGGCGCCGATCCGGCTGGCCGCCTCGCCCAGCAGCTCGACGGCTCCCATTTTCTGCAGCACGCCGACGAAGGTGATGATGCCGCCGACCATCAGGACCGTGGACCAGTCGATCTTGGCCACTGCGGTCTTTCCGGTCTTCGGGTCGACCAAGGTCATGACCGAGGCGAAGGCGAAACACAGGATGCCGATGTCCGGGTCCAGTCCGCACATTGCCAGGACGATGACGCTGGTGAGCAGTCCGAGCATGCACAGCACGGTGACCAATTGGGTGGTGTTCATCCTCGTGCGCACGGCCGGCGCGGCGTCGGCCTTCTCCAGGGTCTGCAGGCTGCT
Source organism: Paeniglutamicibacter sulfureus (assembly GCF_039535115.1). Taxonomy (NCBI): domain Bacteria; kingdom Bacillati; phylum Actinomycetota; class Actinomycetes; order Micrococcales; family Micrococcaceae; genus Paeniglutamicibacter; species Paeniglutamicibacter sulfureus. Next base: position 2,448,989 of record NZ_BAAAWO010000001.1, on the reverse strand, counting down.
GCGTGCAGCCTCGGCGCTGCGGCGGGTCAGTCCCTCGCGCTCGAACGGGTGGGCGGGAAGCGGTCCGCGGCCCGCAAAGCGCGGTGCTGCCGAGGGGCTGAAGGACCCGCTCGCCCGCGACTTGAGCAACCCGAAACCGCCGAACATGGCGTAGGCGGCGATCATCAGCACGAGGTTGGCGCCAAGCGCGACGCCGAAGAGCAGCAGCGGGTTCAGCGGGATTCCCACCGAGTGGGCGGTCCCATAGGTCACGATGCCGAAGAGGCTGGTCGGGGCGAATCCTCCGGCGCTCAGGCCGCAGCCGATGGCAAGTCCCATCAGCATCCGGTCGATGCCGTACTTCTTGGCCAGCGGCATGCCGATGGGGGTCAGCACGAGGCCCGCCAGCGGGGAGCCCATGGCCGATATGCCGACGGACAATGCGAAGAAGACGATGGGGAGAACAAAGGCGTTGTCGCCGACCTTGGCAATGGCGGATTCGATGATCCTGTCGACGGTCCCGTTCTCCTGGGCGATGGCGAAGAAATAGGTCACCCCCACGAGCAGCACGAGGATGGAGACGGGGAAGCCCCCGATCACCTGCTTCATTTCCAGGTCGGCCAGCCAAATGCCGACACCGGCGGCCGCGGCGAACATGATGACACCGAGGTGCACCTTGCGAAGCGTGGCCACGGCAAAGATTCCCACGAAGATCAACAAGGCAATGATTTGAGAACTCACGCTCGTCCTTTCACTTGCACATCCTGCGGTTCACTAGTTGAACCGACGGTTCATTTTCGGAATTCGGATGTAAGCTATATCACAACAGGGTGTTGGTCAAGGGAAGGAACGGGTATATCCACGGTGAGTACGCAAAGCGTGAAGACGGCAATCCAGGTCATTGAGACAATCTCGCTGCACCAGCCCATCGGGCTTTCGGACATTGCCAAGCGGACCGGAGGGTCAAAGGCCACGGTCCTACGCATGCTCGCGACACTCAAGGAGATGAATTGGGTGCAGCAAAGCGATACGCGGGATGCGGCCTGGTCGCTCTCGTTTCACGCGTATGCAGTGACCGCCCGTGCTGGCCTAGGCGTTGACCTGCGGGACATTGCCATTGGCCCGATGAACGGCCTGCAACTGGACACCCGGGAAACGGTGCACTTGTGTGTCCCCGACGGCAAGTCGCTGGTTGTCATCGAGCGGCTCGACACCCCGCACGTGCTGCGCGCGTTTCTGGCGCTGGGAACCCCCATTCCCCTGCACGCCTCGGCAACCGGGTTAGCCTTCCTGGGAGCGTCCGCCGACGAGTTTGTCCGCGACGTCCTTGCCGGTCCGCTGGAGGGCGTCAGTGAGCAAACTGTCACCGACCCCGAGTCCGTGTGGAAACTGGTGCGCGAAACGCGGGAGCGCGGCTACGCCATCAACGAGGAGGGGTTGAGCAGCGGCATCACGTCGCTGGGGGCGCCCATCGTGAATTCCGCGGGAGTGCCGGTCGGCAGCGTGTCGATTTCCGGGCCCTCGAGCCGCATCGAGCCAGCAAAGTATGAAGAGTACGGCACCGCCGTCGTGCGAACCGCGGGCGAAATCAGCGCGCTGTTGCGCGGTAGCCGCTAAGGGCCCCTGCACGCGCACGGTTCCGTCGAAAGCCCGTATATATGCCTCCGGCCAGGCCTTCGGTAAGAAGACCTGGCCGGAGGATTGAAGGTCTTCGCTACTTGCCGAGCTTCGAGTACAGGGCGCGGACAGCCGCCTCGACGCCGGTGCTCAGTGTCGGTTCCATGACCGGGGCGAAGAACGGCGAGTGGTTTGCCGGCGGGTGGCCGGCGGCCAGGGTCTTGGCGTCATTTCCGCCGAAGAACCAGAACACCGAGGGCACGCCGATCGCCGCGGCCAGCGCACCGAAGTCCTCGCTGCCCATGACCGGCGAACCCTGCAGGACCCGCTCCTCGCCGAACTCGGCGCGGAATTCCTCGGCCAGCTTTTCGGTTTCGGCCGGGTCGTTGTAGAGCGGCGGGAAGTTGGAGATGTCCTCGATCAGCGGCTCGGGCGCGCCGGAGGCCTCTGCCTCGGCGGCAATGATGCGCCGGATCGAGGTGAGGACGATGTCCCTGACCTCCGGCTCGAAGGTGCGCACATTGATGGTGAACACGGCGCGGTCGGGGATGACGTTTTCCTTGAGCCCGGCGTGGAACGACCCGATGGTCAGCACGGCCGCGGACTGCGGGGCGACCTGGCGCGAGACGATGGTCTGCAGGCGCAGCACCATGGACGCGCCGAGCACGATCGGGTCGATGGAGTGCTCGGGCATCGAGCCGTGGGAGCCCTGTCCGAAGACGGTGACCTTGAAGGAGTCTGCGGTGGTCATGGCCGCTCCGCCCAACAGCGAGACCGTGCCGGTGAGCCCGTTCATCACATGCTGGCCGAACATGATCTCCGGCTTGGGCGCCTTGTCCCAGAGCCCGTCCTCAACCATGGCGCGGGCGCCGGCGGCGGTTTCCTCGCCTGGCTGCAGCACGAACACGACGGTCCCGGCCCAGGCATCGGTGGCACCGGCGTAGAGCTCGGCGGTCTTCAGCGCAGTGGCCATGTGAGTGTCGTGGCCGCAGGCGTGCATGGTCGGGACCTCGGTGCCGTCATCCAGGGAACCTGTCGCGGTGCTGGCATAGTCGAGGCCGGTGTCCTCGAGCACTGGCAGCCCGTCGGTGTCGGCGCGCATGCCGATGACTGGTCCCTCGCCGTTGCGCAGCACGCCGACCACGCCGGTGCCGCCGCAGCGGAACACCTCAAGCCCCAAATCCTCGAGCCGCTTGGCCAGGTAGTCTGCGGTCTTGTGTTCCTGCATGGACAGCTCGGGGGTGGCATGCAGGTACTTGTAGGTCTCGCCCATTTCGGCCGCCGAGGCCGCGGACATTTTCAGGGACTGGGGAATCGTGGTGTTGGCCATGGGGCTGGGGGTTCCTTGCTTTGGGTTGGCGGCGGCACCGCAGGGTGCCGCCGCCGGTCAGTATTTTTGCAGTGAGTGTTTTAGCGGGTCGGTACGGTTGCCGGGGGTGCCGGTCAGTACATCGGGCCCTCGGGGGTGGCGTCCACCGGGACGTCTTCCGGGGTGCCCAGGGTTTTGCGGTCGCGGAACACCCAGGCGAGGACGGCCGTGGAAATCACGGCAACGGCGGTGGAGAACAGTCCGAAGGGCTTGTAAAGCTGGGCGAAGAAGACCACGATGACCGAGACCACCAGTGCGATCACTGCCGATCGAGGGGCCTTCTGGCTCACGATGGCCTGAACGACCACCGCGCCCATGACGGTCGGCAGGATATAGAACTGGACGGTTTGGATGATGTCGACCGGAATCACGCTGACCAGCCAGGTGCCCAGCAGGCCCACGAAGATGAACAGGGACGACAGGTGGACGGCTGCCGCGCCGCAGATGGCGGCGACCGAGGCCAGTTCGCCCTTGCGGGTGCCCGGCTTCACGCCGATGGTCGCCTGGGCGATCATCGCCGCCGGCAGCAGCTTGTTGGAGATGTTGCCGATCATGAAAGCCTGGTACATGGAGGAGGCGCCGAGGATCGGGAAGTAGGTCAACGGCTCGACGATCCAGATGACGCCGAAGACCGCGGCAAGGGCGGCGAAGGCCGTGATGATGCCGGCGATTTCGATGTCGAGGCCGGCGAAAAAGACCAGGTAGGCAGGGGCGGCCAGGGAGAAGAACAGGCCAATGATCATGGTGATCCGGCCCCAGCGGGAAGTGGTCTTGTCAAAGGCGCCGAGCGCCTGGTGGATTTCTGTTGCATTGCTCATGATGTGCTCCTGGAAATCTTGGCGGCGGCTAGAGGCGGGTGGCGGCGTAGGTGATGGCCAAGGCAAGGATGATGGCAATGCCCAGCGCCCATTCCTTGATCCACGGCCTGTTGACCCGTTTCGCGATGACCATCAGGATGGTCATGATCGCCGCCGAGGACACGAAGGCGACAACGTGCAGCCACGACTTGGGCAGTTCGCCGATGCCCAGCACCATGAAGGCCGCAACCATGGCGGCACCCGGGACGACCAGCATGATGGCCGGGTTGACCTTGCGCAGGGCGGAATCGCCGCGCTTGAGGAGCGGGGTGAGGATGAGGGTGGCGATCATCCACATGGCACCGCCAAGGCTCATTGCGGCCAAGGCCAGGCCGAAGACCGCCTGGGTGTAGGTGGGGCCGCCGAGTTCCGCGCCGGCCGTGTTGGCGGCAATGGCGGCGGCGGCGGTTTCGTAGGACACCGAACCGATCAGGCCGATGCGCACCAAGACCGCGGGTGTGCCGAAGATCGTGAGCAGGGCAACGGCGACAAGGACCACGGCAAGCGAGGGGCCCAAGGCTGAAACGGCGCCGGCGCGGAAGCTTGTCTTCAGCTCGGCCTGGGTCATCCCAACATGGGGTGCGGCAATCTTGGCTGCCTTCATGTAGATGACGGACTGGACGATGATGACCAGGAAGACACCGATGGCGCAGGCCCAGAGGACCGGTGAATTGGCGACGGCGAGGATGTCCGTGGAGTTGCTGTCCGCAACGGCGGGCAATATGGCAGGTATTTGCATGGGGGAGTTCTACCGTTCATCGAAGGGTTCAGTGCGGTGGGAGCGGGCGTATGTTGTTGCCAGGTGCCACCGTGCCCGCTCTGTCCTGAACCTGAAAGTGAAACCGGTGCCCCATGGCACCGGCGTGCTTCGTCGGTGAGCCACCCGTCCCGGCGGCTGCTCTCCAGAGTTTCCTCACGCGGCTGTTCTTGGTACCTGAGAGATTGCGGGTGCTTGCCCCTTCGGTGCCCGAGTGGTGTCCGGGACTCTCCAGCCGCGCGTGATCGGAAGACTATTCAGTTGTCGGCGGCTGCTTGTCCGCTGGAAGCCAACATTACTTGACGTGGGTCACAGCGGCACTCTTTATTTCAGCCGACCGAACGGTCATGAATTTCTTTTTTCCGATCCGACAAGGAATGGCCTAGGGAGTGAGGGTGATTCCAGCTCGACGCGGGGTTTCACAACGACTTGGTTCCACTACGGGAGAGTGTTCCCATCCGTCCGCGCCAGTGGTTAGCCTTGGGAATCGGCAGGCCTGCGCCCGTGGCCCGAGCTGTTGGACAGCGGGTGCCCGTTCCGCCCCTGCCGCCCATCAACGCGCCACACAGGATTCCCGGAGGTTCCATCCATGTCGGCAAACAAGGACACCGTCAGGAAGTACATCGACGGATTCAACAAGTCAGATCATGCCCAGATCCTTTCCTGTCTCACCGAGGACATCGAATGGACGGTCTTCGGCCACTTCCGGCTCAGCGGCAAGGATGCCTACGACGGGGCGATCGAAAGCCCGGACTTCAGTGGGCCGCCGGTCCTGGAAATCGTGCGCCTGGTCGAGGAAGACGACGTCGTCATGGCCGAACTCTCCGGCGAGGCACACCGTGCCAACGGTGCGACCATGCGCATGACCATGGCAGAGGTCTTCGTGATGCGCGATGCGTTAATCACCGAACGCCGCGCCTTCGTCATCGAGCTGACCGAGAACGACTACAAATAGGCGGCGGCGATTGGCCTGCGCCTCGAGTGACGGGCCGCCGCTGCGCATCTGGGATAGGTTCTTAGGAGGGAAGCGGCACCCTTGATCGGGTTGCCCGGCGATCAACGGGGATGGGCAACTGGATGAGACTGCGTGAATACGTCGGTGCGGCACTGGACATCGTTTCGGGTGCACTGACTCCATTCATGGCCGACCACCTTGCCCGGCAGAACCAAACCGCCGGCTGGACAGGTCTGCTGGACCGGCTTGAGAATGCGTTGGGGGCCGAACCACCGACCGTCCCCGCGGCATTGCCCGCGCAGTTGGGCAGGCTAATGGCAACTCCCGGAGCAGCGGGGCACGTGATCATGCTTTCGGCCGGGCAAGAGCAGCTGGCCGCGAGGCTGCGCGACGTGGCCAACGACTGGGAATTGGGTGCCGGCTTTAGTGCCGCTGCCGTCCAGCGGAACCTGGCGACCTGTGCCCAATTTCTCCGGGCCCTGGGCCTGGAACATCCGGCACGGCGCGTGGACGAGCTGGCCCGGGCCGCCGCGGAACACGTCGAAGACCCGGAGGCCACGGAGGAATCCACCGTCGATGCGGCGCCTGCAGGGAACGGTGGACGCGTCCGGATCGACATCGCGCACGGTCCTTCCATCAACTACGCCTCGGCCCACACCCATGCCCGAATCCTTGAACGCGTGGTACTGGAGAACCCCCGCCCGGAACCATTGTCGATCCTGGTGACGGCCGTGGTGATGGCAGGCAACCTGCCGGTCTCCGCGGTGGCCGAGAGCCGCCTGGAACTCCCGCCGGGTCTGAGCACGCTCCATGACCTGGACGTGGCGCTGGACCCGGCGGCCTTCGCCTTGATCGACACCCGCCGCCCGGGCAGGCTCATTGTCAGGGTGGCCGAGAACGGAAAACTTGTCGCCGAGGAATCGGGCGCGGTCGAGCTGCTTCCGGCCGGTTACTGGCCGGGTGCAGGCACGCAGGCCAATGCCGAACTTTTGGCCGCGTTCGTGCAGCCGCAGCATCCGCAGCTCACCGGGATCCTCTCCGAGGCCGGGGACCTGTTCCGGGCGCGCAGCGGGACCGACTCGCTCGACGCCCGCCAGGGCGGCGCCCAGCGGGTTGACCAGTCCGTCGAATGCATCTTTGAGGTGTTGCGCGCCCGTGGCATCCGGCTCGGCAATCTGCCCGCAAATTGGGACCTGGCCGATCTCGGGGGACAACACGTCCGCGCAGCCCAGGAGGTCCTCACCGAACGGCTCGGAACCGCCCTGGACACCACACTGCTGATGTCCGCGCTACTCGAGCGAGTGGCCATCAACTCGGTCATCTGGCTGGTGTGCGGCCATGCGTTCCTGGCCTATTGGCGCACCCCGGACGGCGCGCTGCCCAGCAGCAGCCTCGATGCCGAGGGAGCCCGGTCACTGGCGAACCTTGTAGACGCCGACCACCTGCGCATCGTCGAGACCACCGCGATCACCACCGACGGGCGCCCGCCCATGGCGGAAGCCGCAGCCGCGACCAAACTGGCCCACGCACAACTTCCGTCGGCAGCCGGGTCGATGGTCTACGCCATCGACATCCGCCAGGCGCGGCGCAGCGGCATCAGTCCGCTGCCGGCCCGCGGCATCTCGGAGTTCGGCAAGCCCGTCGTGGTCGAGTACCGGGCAGCGGCGCCCGACACCCTCGAGCGCTTTTTCCGGGAAAGGACAGAACGCCGCCAGGCAGCCCCGGCCCCCACCGTCCAGGCGGCGCCGCCGCGCATCACGGCGTGGAAGAACGGGCTGCTGGATCTCTCCCTGCGCAACCGCCTGCTGAACTTCACCGAGCGTTCCCGGCTCCCGCTGGCGATCCCCGACTCCGTTCTCGCCGGACTTGAGGACCTGGTCAACCACGGGCGGAGCATCGAGTTGCTGCCCGCCGACGAGATCGGCGCGCTCGAGAAGGAGAGATACACCTCGGGGCCGTTGCTGCCGGTCGAACGCCGGATCGAGTTGCTGCTGACCCGCGGCCGGGCCTATACGAAGCTCGAGTCGGGAACCTACCTCACCCGGCTGCGCCGCCTGGCCAGCCAGGCCAAGCGGATCATTGACGAGAGCGGCGCCAACAACCTCTATCTGGCACTGGGCTCACTGAGCTGGTCGATGGACGGACGCGCCCTGCGCTCGCCGCTGTTCCTGGTGCCCGTCACCCTTCGGCCGGCGGGACGCGGCAAGCACTTCCGCCTGGAAATCGACGAGACCGGCGCCTCCGCCCCGAACTATTGCCTGAGCGAGAAGCTGCACGAGCAATTCAACCTGCGCATCCCCGGATTCGAGGATCCGGTGCGCGACGGGTCGGGAATCGACCTCGAATCCGCCCTGGGCGCGCTGCGCGCCGCTCTGGCGGACGCCGACCTGCCCTTCCATGTGGAGGGCACCGTCGATCTGGCGATCCTGCAATTCGCCAAGTTCCGGATGTGGCGGGACCTGGACGAAAACTGGGAAACCTTCATGTCCGCGCCGCTGGTGCGACACCTGGTGGACACGCCGACCAGCGAATTCACCGACCCCGCCGGAACCGGCACCGGGCAGGGCGTTGACCTGGACCAGCTCGCCGCCAGGCTCCCGGTCCCGGCGGATGCCTCCCAGCTGGAGGCGGTCGCCGCCGCGCACGCCGGGCACACCTTCGTCCTGGAGGGCCCGCCGGGCACCGGCAAGTCGCAAACCATCACCAACCTGCTGGCCCATGCCATGGCCTCCGGGCAGCGGGTGCTGTTCGTGGCCGAAAAACGGGCGGCGCTCGAGGTGGTGAGCAAGCGGCTGAACGAGGTGGGCCTGGGCGAGTTCGCCCTGGACCTGCATGACAAGGGCTCCTCGCCAAACGCGGTGCGCGCCCAGATCAAGGCATCCCTTGACCACCTGGTCTTCGCCGACACGGCGGGGATGGAATTGGCCTCCACCGACCTGTCCTCCTCCGTCCACCGATTGGCCGGGTATGCGCGGGACCTCCACGAGGAAAACCCCGCCGGCTACTCCACCTATGCGGCGTACAACACCGTCCTGTCCATGGATCCGGCCATTGCCACATTGCCCATCCCCGAACGCTTTGCCGCGCAGGCCTTCCCCGCCGCAGTTGACGAGGTGCGCCAGGCGCTGGTGCGGCTCCCGGACACCGCGGGTCCGACCAGGCCGCGGGACGAGCATCCCTGGGGATTCATTGGCGGACCGTTGGGTGGTGAACTGCAACAGGCAGTACTCGATGCGGTGCAGGCCCTCGACCTGGCCCTGCACGGCGCCGGCACCCTGACGCGCGATCCGGGCGTGGCCTCCCTGGTGGAACGTGCCCCGGAACCCCAGGACCTGCGCGCCCTGGCCCGGCTGCTGAAAGCCGGGGTCCCGCTGCCGGTTCTCGATGCCGCGGCAACGGTGGAGTGGCGCTCGCGCAGCGGGGCGCTGCTGACCGAAGCGACCGCGCTGGTCCAGGAGATGGCCTGGCTGCCGGAGCTCGTGGAGCCGTCGGTGCTTCGAATGGATCTTGCCCCGGTTCACGAGGCAGCCACGCTTGCCAACAGGTTCGGTTTCCTGGGGATCGGCCGGAAGAGGCGGCGCCTGCAGGTCATCGCCGAGCACTTCGGCCAGCGCTGGATCGGCGGCGAGGACACGGCGCAACATCTCGTGGCCAGTGTGGAGGGCATGATCGAGGCGCGGGCGCAGTGCGCCAAACTCGTCGCGGGCCTGGGCTCCCTGGCCGGAATCACCCTGTCCGGGAACTGGAACCCCTTTGTCGACGGCGACATCGAATGGCTCGCGCGGCGGCGGGAGAACCTGGTCCAGCTGGCGGACCTGCTCGCACCTGCCGGGCGGGACCGGGAGTACGCGGCGCTGCTGCGCGAGGTCCTTGGACAAAACACCCCCGCAGATCCGGCGCGTGCCGGGGAACTGGAGCGGGTCGCCGCAGCGTGGGACGCGTTGCGGGAGGCCATTGCGCCCGAACCGCGCGCCGGGCAGGCCTGGCCCGACACCGCTGGCTTCCTGGGCAGGTACCGGCGCACCGGCCAGGACCGGGTCACCGGGCGCGACGCCGAGCGCGGGCTCGAACGCTGGGTCGCATTTGTCGAGGCGCTTGAACCGCTGAAGGACCACGGCCTCGGTGCGGCCTGGACGCAACTTGCCACTGGCGCGATCCCGGCCGAGAACGCCCTGCGCGGGTTCTTGCGCGGCACCGCCGAGTCGGCCCTGGCCGAACGGCTTGCCACCCACGGATTCGATGAATTCAGCACCGCTGCCCAGGAGCGCGCCATCGCGCGATTCACCGACTCGTCGCGCCGGCTGCGCCGGCACGTGGCCAAGTCCCTGCCCGAGGCGATCACCCGCCAGCGTGCGCAGAAGCTGAAGCAGGCCGAGAGCCGCGTGGGGGAGCTGGCCCGCCAACTCGAACGCCGGCGCGGAGGGCTCAGCGTGCGCCAGCTCATGGACTCCTACGGGGACCTGGTCACCACCATCCTGCCCTGCGTGCTGGTCAGCCCCGACTCCGCCGCCCGGTTCTTCCCGCCGCGGGCCGGCGAATTCGACATCGTGGTCTTCGACGAGGCCTCGCAGATCCGCGTGGCCGACGCCATTGGCACCCTGGGCCGGGCCAGGTCCGCGGTCATCGTGGGGGATTCGAAGCAGATGCCGCCGAGCTCCTTCGCCGAGGTCTCCGTCGAGCCGGACGAGGATCCGGAATCGGGGCTGCTGGTCGCCGACGAGGAATCGATCCTGTCCGAGGCGGTCATGGCCAGGGTGGCCCGCCGCTGGCTGTCCTGGCACTACCGCAGCCAGGACGAATCGCTGATCGCCTTCAGCAACCGGCACTACTATGACGGCAAGCTCTCATCCTTCCCGTCCCCGCGCCACGGTGCCGCGCACGCGGGTCCTGACGGCTACGGCATTTCCCTGGTGCGGGTCGATGGCACCTTCCACCGCACGGGGCCCGCCGAGGTGCTGCGCACCAACCCGGTGGAGGCCGGGCGCATCGTCGCGGAAATCAAGGAACGATTCGATGCCTCCCCAATGTCCACGCCGTCCATCGGGGTGGTCACCTTCAACGCGCCGCAACGCGATTTGATTGAGGGCCTGCTGCGTGATGACCCGGACGAGCGCCTGGGTGCCGCGCTGGAAACGGACGACGAGGGATTGTTCGTGAAGAACCTGGAGAACGTGCAGGGCGACGAACGCGACGTGATCCTGTTTTCCACCGCCTTCAGCGCCAACGCACGCGGGAGGCTGCCGCTGAACTTCGGCCCGCTGAACAATGTCGGCGGCGAGCGCCGGCTGAACGTGGCCATCACCCGTGCACGGCGCCAGGTCGTGGTGTTCTCCAGCTTCGACCCCGCGGACCTGCGGGCAGAGGACTCCTCGGCCCTGGGCATCAAGCACCTGCGCGCCTACCTTGACCTTGCCGCAGAGGGCACCCGCACGCTGGAAAACGGGTCGGATTCGGCCGTGGCGCGGGACCGGCACCGCGAGCAGGTGGCGGCGGCGCTGAAGGAGCGCGGCCATGCGGTGGCGACGAATGTGGGACTCTCGGACTTCAGGATCGATCTGACGGTTGCGAATCCCGCCCGCCCGCCCGAGCCGTTGCTGGCGATCCTGTTGGACAACGGGCCGTGGGCGCGGCGCCGGACCGTGGGGGACCGCGACGGCCTGCCGCAGGAAATCCTGCGCGGCCTGCTCGGTTGGGAATCGGTCGCGCGGATCTGGCTTCCGGCCTGGCTGCAGGATGCCGGGGCCGTCCTGGACTCCCTCGATGCCGCGGTGGAAAAGGCAGGCAAGGCGCGGGCGGCGCGGGAAGCGGCTCCGGCCGCCGTGAAGTCCCCGGGCGAAGGCCAGGCATGGCGTGGCAGCCGGGACGGCGCGGCGGATGGGCGACCGGAAGCCTACCCGGGCAAGGCCACCGCGTACACGCCGTGGGACGCGCGCACGGCGGGGACGCTCGGCGACCTTGACGAACTCAGGAGCGCTGCCGGCAAGAAGAAGGCCGCCGCGCTGCTGGGCGACATCGCGGGGGCGGAATGGCCGATCCACGAAACAAGGCTGGCACGATTGGCCATCGGCGCCCACGAATCCGGCAGGATGTCCGCGGCGCGGGAGAAGTCCATGCTGGCGGCACTGCCGCGGAAGTCCTACACGGTTGATGCGGAGGGCTTCATTTGGCCCTCCAAGCAGGACCCTGCCCGGTGGGTCGATTACCGCACCGGCTTCGCGTCACACGGTCTGGACATTGAGGACATCTGCCTCCGGGAAATCGCCAACGTGATGTGCGCCCGGGCGTCGCTGGCCGGGGAGTCCGGGGTCGACGAGCTCAAGCGCGAGGCCATGAGTGTCCTGGGATACGGACGCATGACGCAGAAGGTTTCCGCGCGCCTGCAACAGGGCCTGGAACTGGCGGTCCGCGAACAGCGCCTGGAATCCGTCGCCGGCAGGATCCGCCTGGCTGGCTAGTGCGCTGGTGCCGGAGCCGGTGAGGAAGTTGCGGTACGGCACCAGGTGAGACGGCGAAGGACCCGGGAGCAATCCGCGTCAGTGGCGGTTGCGAAACACCGGGGATGTCGTGCACATGAAAACGCGTCCCGGTGGGGGCTTCATCTCGAAGCCCCCACCGGGACGCGTTGTAGAGAAGTATGTCGAAGCAGCGAACCCTAGGCGTCGTGGTCCGTTTCCAGGATCGCGGCCAGGGTCTCGAGGACCGATTCGGCGCCTTCGCCGTCGGCGCGCAGCACGACCTTGGTGCCGTGCTCGGCGCCCAGGCCCATCAGCGAGAGGATGCTCGAGGCGTCCATCGCTTCATCGGCCGGCTCGCCCTCGCGGGCGATGGTGACCTCGAGGTCTTCGTTGCCGGCTGCCTCGGCGAAGATGGCTGCCGGACGGGCGTGCAGGCCGACGCGGCTGGCGATGGTTGCAATACGTTCTGCCATGGGGGGTTCTCCTTGGATTGAGCTGGTTTTTTGTGTGGAAGTTTGTCGGGCGGGGTGTTTAGGCCGCGACGGGAGCTGCCTCTTCGACGGCGACCGCCTGCGGGGTGGCCTTGCGGACGAACTTCTTCAGCACGATCACCAGGATGGCCGAAACCAGCGTTCCGACGATCGTGGACACCAGGAACATCGGCCAGGTGTTGTTCATGGCGAAGAAGACGAAGATGCCGCCGTGCGGGGCCTGCGACAGGACGTGGAAGCCCATGATCATGGCCCCGGTGATGCCGCCGCCGACCATGGAGGCAGGGATGACGCGCAGCGGGTCCGAGGCGGCGAACGGGATGGCACCCTCGGAGATGAACGAGGCGCCCAGCAGCCAGGCGGCCTTGCCGTTCTCGCGCTCGGCACCGGTGAAGAGCTTCGGCGAAATGACGGTGGCCAGGGCCATGGCCAGCGGAGGCACCATGCCGGCGGCCATGACCGCTGCCATGATCATCAGCGGAGCCGGGTTCTCGGCGATGGATGCGGCGCCCAGGCCCGCGACGGCGAAGGAGTAGGCGACCTTGTTCACCGGCCCGCCCAGGTCCACCGCCATCATGAGTCCCAGGATCAATCCCAGGGCCACGGCTGCAGTGCCGGTCATGCCCGAGAGCCAGCCGTTCAGTCCCTCGGTCAGCTTGGCGATGGGCCCGCCCAGGAGCAGGAACATGAGCCCGGAGGCGATGATCGAGCCCAGCAGCGGCACGATGACCACCGGCATCAGCCCGCGCAGCCAGCGCGGGACCTTCCACGAGGTGATCCAGCGGGCTGCCAGGCCGGCCAGCAGGCCGCCCACGATGCCGCCGAGGAATCCGGCGTCCATGAACACGGCAACGGCACCGGCGGTGAAGCCCGGGGCGATGCCCGGCCGGTCGGCGTAGGCATAGGCGATGTAGCCCGCCAGCGCCGGGACCAGGAAGGACATCGACAGGTTGCCGATCTTGAACGCCGCGGCGCCCAGGTACGCGGCAAGACCCGCGTCGGGGAGGTTGAAGAGCGTGTTTTCGGCCAGATAGGTGTCGGCGACCTCGGTGATCGCGTAGCCGCCGAGCAGGAAGCCCAGCGCCATGAGCAGCCCGCCGCCGGCGACGAACGGGATCATGTAGGACACACCGGTGAGCAGGGCGCGCTTGAGCCCGCGGCCGAAGGATTCCTTGGACGTGGACTCGGATGTCTCCTCGGCCCCGGTGCCTGCCGGGACGCGGCGGGCCTTCGGGTCCCTGGAAGCGGCGATGGCGTCGTTGATGAGCTTGGCGGGTTCGTCGATGCCGCGCTTGACCGGGACCTGGATCAGCGGCTTGCCGGCGAAGCGGGAGCGGTCGCGGACGTCCACGTCCACGGCGAAGATCACGGCGTCGGCGGCGTCGATGACTGCCTTGGACAGCGGGGTGGAGCCCGAGGAGCCCTGGGTTTCCACGGCGAACTCGACTCCGAGTTCCTCGGCGGTCTGGGCCAGGGAGTCGGCTGCCATATAGGTGTGGGCGATGCCGGTGGGGCAGGCGGTGACGGCGACGATGCGGGGCTTGCGTTCCGGGGCGGCTGCCTCGGCGGCCGGAGCAGCAGCTGGTGCCGCGGGTGCGCTCGAGGCAACGGCCGCAGCGGCGACCGCCGGGTCGTCGGAGAGCACGGCGGAAACCAGCTCCACGATCTTGTCTTCGGTGGTGGCGGCGCGCAGGGCGGCGGTGAAGGACTTCTTGACCAGCGCGCGGGCCAGCTTGGAGAGCAGCTTGAGGTGTGCCTGGTCGGCGCCTTCCGGTGCGGCAATGAAGAACACCAGGTCAGCCGGGCCGTCCTTGGCTCCGAAGTCCACGGCCGGGGCCAGCCGGGCCATGGCCAGGGTCGGTTCGAGCACCGCGGTGGAGCGGCAATGCGGGATTGCGATGCCGCCTGGTACGCCGGTGGCGGTCTTGGCCTCGCGGGCCTTGCCGTCCGCGGCCAGCGCGTCGGCGTCGGTGGTGCGGCCGGCGGCCGCGACCATGGCGGCCAGGTGCTCGATGACCTCGGTGGTGCTGGCGCCCAGGTTGGCGTCGAGGCTGACAAGACCGCGATTAATGAGTTCGATCATGACATCGTCCTTGGGATCAGGGTCAGCTCTTCGACGCTCACGGCGTCGGGAGCCAGTTGGGTGGGAGTGGGAATTGCGGAGCCCGGAAGGGAAGCTGCCGCTGACCCGTAGGCAACGGCGCGGGCCAGCCGCCCGGGAGCGGTTTCACCCGTTTCATCTGCCAGAAGGTATCCGGCCAGTGCCGAATCTCCCGCGCCAACGGTGCTGCGCGGGGTGATCGGTGTGTGGGTTGCGTGCCAGGCACCGTCGGCGTTGACCAGCACCGCGCCATTGGCGCCGAGAGTGGCCAGCACGGTGCCGACCCCTCGGTCCAGCAACGCCCGGGCCGCCGCGGCGGTGGCGGTGGGCGAATCCTCGAAGGCATCGGCCGAGCCCTGGCCGGAGAGCTCGGCAAGTTCCTCGGCGTTGGGCTTGATGAGGTCCGGGAGCTGGTGCACGTGCGGCGCGAACAACGCCCGAAGCGGTGCCTCGGAGGTGTCCACGGCGATTTTCGGGGCCGCATCGCCCAGGGTTTCGCGCACCGTGGCCACCAGGTCCGCGTAGAAGCTTGGGTCCGCGCCCGGCGGCAGCGAGCCGGCCAACACGAGCCACGAGGCGGAGCGGGAAACGTTCACGACGACGCGCACGATCTCCTCGAGCACCGCGGCGTTCAGAGCCGGGCCCTGTTCGTTGATCTTGGTGGTGGTGCCGTCGGGATCGGTGAGCGTGATGTTGGTGCGCAGCAGCGCGCCGATGTGCACCGAGCGGTGCTCCAGGTCATCGGCCACCAGCCGGCGCAGCAGCGGATCGGTTTCCGCGCCGGGCAGCACCGCGAGGGTCTTCACGCCCGCGTGGGCGATGGCGCGGGAGACGTTGACGCCCTTGCCGGCGGCCTGGGTGTGGCTGCCCAGGGAGCGCTGGACGCCTCCGTGGGCCAGCGGGGCACCGAGTTCGATCGTGGTGTCCAGCGCCGGGTTCATGGTCAAGGTGACGATCATGCCAGCACCACCTCCACGTCCGCCGCCTCCAGGGCCGCGGCGAGTTCGCCGGTCGGTGCGGCGTCGGTGACCAGGGTGTCGATCGCATCGATCTTCGCGAATTGCACGAGGGTGAGCCTTTCGAATTTGGAGGAGTCGGCCAGCACGACGACGCGTTGGGCGCTGGCGGCCATGGCGGTCTTAACCGTGGCTTCCAGGGGGTCCGGGGTGCTGAGACCGAAGGTGGAATGCAGGGCGTTGGTGCCGAGGAACGCAATGTCGGCGCTGAGGCGGGAGAACTGTTCGACGGTTCCGGCGCCGGTGGCGGCGCTGGTCAATCCACGGACGCGGCCGCCGATGAGCTCCAGGGAGATCTGGGGGTTTGCGGCGATGCGAGCGGCGATGGGAAGTGCGTGGGTGATCACCAGCGAGGGGGTATTGGCGGAGTTCTGCGCGATCAGCCCGGCCAGGATCTCGGTGCTGGTTCCCGCGTCGAGCATGACCGAGACGCCGTCGCCGGGCAGCAGCCGGTGGGCGGCCTGGGCAATGCGGGCCTTGGCCTCGGCGTGGATGGTGCTGCGTTCGCTGTGGCTTTCCTCCCGCGTGCTGGCGGCAAGGGTTGAGACCGCGCCGCCGTGGACGCGGCGCAGCGTGCCCTCGGACTCGAGCTGGGCCAAATCCCGCCGCACGGTCTCGCGGGTGATGTCGAAGCGTGCCGAGAGCTCGGCAACGGTGACCTTCCCGTTGCCGGCGATCATCTCGGTGATCAGGCGGTGCCGCTCTTCGGCAAACATTGCTTCCTCGCATCCAGTGACATGACACACATGCATCTGTGTTTGAATGACTTTATGCCCGTTTGTGTGGCAACGTCAAGTGGTTTGCGCCGTAAATGTGGACTTGCCTGGCGATGGACTCACGATTCTCGCGGAACCGACGTGAGTGGGGTTCCGTTGTCGGTCGGACATCGAAGCCATGGTGCGGGTGCGGGCGGCACTCGGGAAGCTCACCAATCGCCGGCATCCGGGCCTCGAGTACCTCAAACCGTCCGGGTCCGGGGACGGGATGTGGCCAGTCCCCGCACGGAAACGAAGATGTTGCTCAGGACAATCAGCGCGACTCCCAGCCATTCGTTGGGCTGCAAGGCTTGGTGGAGCATGACCCATCCGGCGAGAACCGCCCACACCGGACTCAGACTGGTGAAGATCCCGAAAATCCTGGCCGGAACCCGCCGCAGGGCCTGCAGATCGGAAACGGCGGGGACGACCGAGGACAGCAGGCCGCAGGCTGCGGCCAGTCCGAGGGCGCCGATGCTCGGCACGTGGGCGAGGAACCAGAGGATCGCGATGGGCACCCACATGCCGGCCGTGACGATGCTCGCCGCGGCGGTTCCCTGCAGGCCCGGCAACCGTTGCCCCAAGGTGCGGTTCAGCAGGATGTAGGAACCCCACCCCGCGGCGGCAACCAGGCCCAGTGCGATTCCCAAGATGTCGGTAGCCGGACCGGGGTTGATAAGGACAATGACCCCGACACCCGCGAGCAGCGCACAGGCGACGTCAAACGGCCGGCGGGAAAAGGCGATGGCGACGCCGAGCGGACCCAGGAACTCCAGGGTGACGGCCAGGCCGAGCCCGATGCGGTCGATCGCGGCGTAAAGGGAAAGGTTCATCATGCTGAACACCAGCGCCAGGCCCAGGATCGGCAGCCACCGATCCTTGCGCAGTGCGCGCAGCCGGGGGCGCACGACCGGAGCCAGGACGAGTGCCGTGACGAGCTGTCGCACGGCTAAGACGCCGACCGGCCCGATAACCGGAAACGCCATGGACCCCAGGGCCGCACCGGCCTGGTTCGAGACCGAGCTGGCCAGCATCAGTGCGAACCCGGTTCCGCGCCGACGCCCGGTGGCGGCCGTGGCGCGCAACGGCGCGACGGCGACGGGAGCATTCTGCCGGCGATCTGCGGCGTCAAGGGGTTTCATGTCCTCACCGTAGGTTCCCCTACGGCATAATCCCAGTGCATGTTTTGGGTCTGCCATACACTTTGGTTATGGACTGGAATCTTCGGGAATTGAGGTACTTCGTCACTGCGGCCGAGGAAGGATCCTTCACCGATGCCGCTGCACGGCTCTTCGTCTCGCAGGCCGCAGTCTCACGCACCATCGCGGGACTGGAGAAGAGCGTGGGGGAGAGGCTGCTGCGCCGGGTGCCGCGAGGATGTGAGCTCACCAGCACCGGTCAGCAGGTGTTGCCCCAGGCCCGCAAGGTGCTCGCCGAGGCGGTACGGTTCACCAGATTCCTGGACAGTCGCCACGGCGTCTTGCGGCTGGGGTACGCCTGGGCGGCGCTCGGGCGGCACACCGCCCGCCTGCAGCGTGACTGGGACCGTGGCCACGAGGCCATCGAGCTCCAACTGGTCAGGCAGAACCTGCCCACTTCCGGCTTGGCCGAGGGGCTCTGCGATGTGGCGGTGATGCGCGGACCCGCCGATGCACGGCGCTTCGATTCGGTGGTGGTGGGACTGGAACGCCGAGTGGTCGCCTTCGCCTCTGACGACGCACAGTGGGTGCGGCGCCGCCAGGTGAGCATGGCCGAGGTCGCGCAGCGCACCGTGGTCATCGACCCCCGTGCAGGGACCACCAACAGCCACTTGTGGAGCGGTGCGGGCCAACAACCCACGTTCATCGAAACCACCGACGTCGACAGCTGGCTGGACTCCATTGCCGCGGGCCGCGGTGTGGGATCCACGGCCGAGGCCACGGCACACCACCATCCACGCCCTGGCGTCACCTATCGCCCCATCAAGGACGGCCCCCGGATCGAAGTACGGCTGGTGTGGTGGCAGGACGAACCTCCCGGCGGGCTCAGCGACCTCGTTGACGCCGTGACCCGCCTCTATGCCGATAGTTAGGCGCGCTCCAGGAGCATTGAGGTTCCCAGGTCCACGCCGACACACATGGTGGCCAAGCCACGGTTGGAGTCTTCATTTTCCATCCGACCCATCAGCGTCACCACCAGGCGCGAACCGCTGGAGCCCAGCGGGTGGCCCGGCGCAATGGCGCCGCCGTCGTTGTTGACGATGCCCGCATCGAGCTTCAGTTCGCGCATCAAGGCCAGCGACTGCGTGGCGAACCTCGTTGGACTCAGCGCCGGATTCCCCGCGCAGTTGCGAAGGGTGTACATGCGACCGGGGTGGCACCGGAATTCGGTGCCACCCCGGTCGCTGTCAATTGCGGGTATCGCGGAGTCTCGGGCAGGCCCGGATTACACGTCCTGGCGTGCGCGGGAGTTGACCTTGCGCCAGAGTGTGTAGACCAGCACCAGAGCGAGCACCCTGTAGAGGGTGAGCGTGATCGGCGAACCCACCACGATCGAGGCATCGCCGCCGGAGGACATCATGGCGTTTCGCAGGCTGGTTTCGGCCAGCGGGCCGAGGACGACTCCGATCATGATCGGCGCTAGCGGGAACCCAAAGCGGCGGAGGGCAAAACCGAGCACGCCGATGAGCAACACGATCACCAGATCCGTCACCGCCGTACTGGTGGCGTAGACGCCCAGCGCGCAGAAGACGGTGATTCCGCGGGATCATGTCGGCTCGCAGGCAGCTCGCCTGCGAGCCCTCACATTCCGTCGATATCCTTGTCCCGTGCGGGAGGGCCCAGAAAATGGGCGAGCGTTTCGAGCGTGGCCTTCGGATCCCGCAGCTCACATTCCCACACCACGATGGTCTCCCAGCCGAGGTCCCGTAGGGTTTCGATCGCTTGCCTATCTCGTTCGTGGGTGCGGTTGCGCTTGTCCGCCCAGAATTGGGCATTTGTCGCCGGTGCACGTTGCCCGGCGGGGCAATCATGTCGGTGCCAGAAGCATCCATTGATGAAGACAGCCTGATGGCGGGCGGGAAAGACGATGTCGGGAGAGCCGGGAAGCTTGCCGCCGCGCAGGCGCACCTCCGGGTATTGGCGATTCAACTTCTCGAGTGTTCCACGTGGAATGCGACCGTGAAGCCGGTAGCGGTATCCCGCTGCATGCAGCAGTTGGCGCACGAACAGCTCGGGCTTAGTATCCTTGCCGCGGATCTTGCCCATGAGTTGTGAACGCGCTTGTTCGGACATGCTGTCCATGTCTCGATTGTGCACCCGCTGCCCCGGAAAGCGCACGATCAATAGTTAGGGTGAGATTTTTACGTTGCCGCCACCGCCTACGTTGCCGCCGAGTTCCTTCACATTCCTGGAACGGGCTCATCATGCAATTTGGATTCGCGACTTCGGCCAAACGTGAACGCGGGCACGCCCTGCATTCTGTGGCGTGAGTCCCGAGACGGGGCAAGTTGCAGAAAAGCGGGAGGTGTCGATGACGAACCTACTCGTGGGTAATCCTTCAAGTTTTGTCTCTGATTCGTTTCATAAATTTCCATGGTCCAGAATATTTGGTCCCGAAGATGGTAGCCAAAAGTCTATAGTCACTCTTTGAAGCATGTGTTTGACTGTTGTGCACCAGTGCTTCGGCACCCACTTTTGAAGGTGACAACGGCGTCACCGGACAGGAAGAAAACGTGCAAGCAACGTACGTAAGTCACCACCCCAAGGGCAAAACCATGAGCAGGACGGTAGCTGCGCTTCTTCTCGCGGGCGCCCTGATCGGCGGAACCGCATCCACGGCAACTTCGGCCCCGCGGTCCGAAACCGATGCGGTCGACACGAAGAAGATCTCTTCGACGCAGGCTGAAGCGGCAATGTCCTATTGGACTCCCCAGCGAATGAAAGACGCCAAGCCCGCCGATAGCCTTACCCGCGGCAAATCGGCGTCGAATGCTCCGCTGGATATCGGTGAATCAACCAAGATTGCCGGGCGCAGCGCAAGTAAAGCAAAAACGACTGCAGGTAAACCGACCAAGAACGTGGCCGAAACACCCGTGTCCCACATCGGCAAAGTGTTCTTCACCTTGGGTGGCGCGAACTACGTATGCTCCGGTAACGCAGTTGTCGCCGCAAATGAGGCAACCGTCTCTACTGCGGGCCACTGCGTCAACGAGGGGCCGGGTGCCTTCGCGACTCGTTGGGTCTTTGTCCCTGCCTATGAAAACGGCAGCGCTCCCTACGGGTCCTTTGCCGCAACCGAACTCGTCGCTCCGACACAATGGACGCAAGGTGGAGACATCACCTATGACACGGCCTTCGCCGTGGTCTCGGACCAGAGTGGCGTGAGCCTAGCAGATCAGGTCGGAGCCTCTGGCGTCGCCTTCAACCAAGCCCGGGGTCTGACCTACACGGCATTCGGTTATCCGGCGGCACGGCCATTTGACGGAGAGACGCTGCAATCATGCAGTGGGGCCGCGAGCGACGATCCGTATGGGCAGACGCAGTCGCAGGGAATTCCGTGCGACATGACCGGTGGCTCTTCCGGAGGGCCATGGTTCCTCGGTGGATCGGATGGCTTCCAGAACTCAGTGAACAGCTTCGGCTACGGAGGCATCCGCAATACGATGTTCGGCCCATACTGGGGCTCGGTCATCGAACAGGCCTACCAGGCAGCACAAAACTAGTAGTCCAAGCGGTGGGTGGAATGCCATGATGGCATTCCACCCACCGTCGTTTAGGAGGTGCAACGTGAAATCCAGCGACAGCGCGAAAAACGAATCGCAGGGCATTGAACCATCAGTCTTCGAACTGAACGCGACGCCCGAGGAACAACTTGAATATTTCACGGTGGAACGACGAAGAACTGCGGTGCCCCGGGAAATCGAATTGCCGGATCCGGAAAATTTGAACGACGAGGATTGAACCGGCTCGTGAATCCATCTGTGCAGAATCACGAAGTCCGTCATTAAAGGTTTGAGCACCGGCCGGAGGATTCGGGGGACAAATCATGTTTCCAGCCGGTGCTCGCATCACTCGCACCTTCATGAGGTAGTAATGACTCTATGGTCCGAGGCTATGGATTTGATGTGTCTGGCCATGACGTTGGGTGTGAGTGGGCCACGCCAGAAGTTCGCGCCCGGGTCAGTCCGCGATACGTACCGTGATCCGGGTTCCCCAAGGGTCGCTGGTAGTCAGGGATCTCTTGCCGGGCTCGTGCGGGATCTGGTTCTCGGTCAAGCGGGCGGCAATGGCATCCAGTTGGGCGTCATTCGCTACTTGGATGGAGACGGTGCGCAGGCCGAGGCTTTCCGGGCGTTTTCCCGCTCCGGATGAGGACTAGGTGTTGACGGCAAGGTGGTGGTGGTAGCCATTGGCCGCCAGGAAGATGGCGCCTTCCGAACGGGCCGTTACTGCGAATCCGAGCCCGTCTTCGTAGAATTCCTCGGCGTGCTGCAGGTCGCCGCCGCGCAGGTGCACATCGCCACAGCCGTGGCGCGGGCAGCGGGAGCACTGTTTCCAAGGTGCTCGGCGATGAAGGCATTCGGGTCCAGCGCCGCCGAACCCATCGTGACAAGTCCGTCGTTCCACTCCCAGGTGTCCTCGGGCATATCAACATAGAGCTCAACGCCGTTTCCCTCGGGGTCTGCGAAGTAGAAAGCTTTGCTCACCTTGTGGTCGCTGGAACCTTGAAACGAGGCTGGTGCCAGGTTCGCGGTGCGCAGCACGGAAGTGGCTAGCTCGGCCTCGTCGGGGAAAAGGAATGCGGAGTGGTAGAGCCCGGCCTGGGTGTAGTCATCCGGCGTCGCATCCGGGGAGTCGGCAGCGATCAGACGCAAGAGCTCGGTGTCCCCGGTGCCCATGACAACGTCATCCTCGCCGCTGCTGATGGTAGTGAGGCCCACTCCTTCGGTATAGAAGCGGTGGAGCCCGTCGAGGTCGGACGTCACCAATTCGACCGGTCCCATCCGCAGTCCGGGGCCCAGCGCGCTGGGCGGGGGGCCGTCTTCGGCCGCGGCGGTCGTGCCGCAGGCCGCGAGCACGAATGCAAGGACCGCAAGAATCGCAGCGATCACCCACCGCAGGGGTCGAATGCGGTCGGCACTGCGCGCTGAGATGTTGCCTATGATGAGTTCCCCGTCGTGGTCGAAAAGAATGAAACTTGACGTTTCAAGTAAATTCTAGCCTATGTGGTGAAACGGTGGTTGGCCCGGCGCCCGGGGGAGCGCGAACGACGACGCCGTTGGTCAGAGGGCGGAGACGTCGGCGGCAGAGCGGCCACCAGGAATGTGCTGGCCGTTCCGGCGCCTTGAGCCTCTGTCAACAAGGGAAGAAGCCGGTTTCGCGATCAGGCCGCGGCGGCGGCCCGGTGGATGCGCTTGATGCGCGATCGAAGCAGGAGCGCAAGCGCTACCAGTGAGAGGACTATGACCAATGCCGCATATCCGTTGACGACGATCTTCAGTCCGAGCGTGGGAACGAGCAGTCCGGCGACCAGCGTCGGCACACCGAACGCCATGTAGCTGACCAGATAGAGCGACGAGAGTGTACCGCCGCGCTGCAGGGGCGGGAGTAGTTCGAGCACCGAGCGAAGTCCACCCTGAAATCCCGCACCGAAGCCGATTCCGCCGATGACCCTGGCCGCGAAGTAGAGCCACTTTCCAGCGCCACCGCTGCGGCAATTGCTGCAACCCCAAGGATGAGTGCAGATGCTCCGATGGTCATGACCTCGCTGTTGCCCCTGAAGCCGGGTACCTGCATTTGGAGAGTAAGGATAAGTCGACTGGAGGGAATTCGTTTTTCGGCCGCGGAGAATCGGAGTCGACAGGGCGTTGTCCCAACGGCGAAGCCGCCGTTAAAGTTTTGAGCACCGGCCGGATGATTCGGGGGAATGAATCGTTTATCCGGCCGGTGCTCGCATCACTCGCACCTTCATGAGGTGATAATGACTCTATGGTCCGAGGCTATGGATTTGATGTGTCTGGCCATGACGTTGGGTGTGAAGGCCGTTCGCGGCGGCCGGTCTCAGCGACGGTGAATCGACTTGTAGCTCAAATAGGCGGCCAGGCCTTCGGGGCCGTACTCGGTGCCGAGCCCAGAATCGTTGCGACCGCCAAACGGCGCCGCGTGGTTGGAGGCGAAGAAGTTGATGCCAACGCTGCCGGTATCCATGCGGTCGGCCGCTGCCTGTGCGGCATCGGTGTCGGCGCCAAAGACCAGACCGCCCAAACCGAACTCGGTGTTGTTCGCCAGTGCGATCCCCTCATCGATTCCGTCGTAGCGAAGAATTGAAACCACCGGCCCGAAGATCTCCTCCCGGGAAATCCGCATCCCGGGCAATACCTCCGCAAACACGGTGGGGGCGACAAAGTAACCGGCGTCCAGGTCGCCGCCCAGTTGCGCCTTGTGCCCGCCTGTGGTGGCACGGGCACCTTCGGCGTGTCCCGACTCGATGTACTCGAGCACGGTCCGATATTGGCTGGCGGTGGCCGACGGGCCAAAGACCGTCGCCGGATCCAGTGGGTCCCCCTGGGGTGCAGTGGCAATGGTGGACGTGACCAGGTCCACGACCTCGTCGTAGCGCTCGGACGGGGCCAGGATGCGCGTGGAAATGTAGCAGGTCTGTCCGGTGTTGCGCATGCAGGAACGGATGAGGGTGTCGCCCATGGCGCCCAGGTCCGCATCCGGCAGCACCAACGCACTCGACTTGCCTCCCAGCTCGAGGGTGACGGGGCGCAGCAGCTCACCGCAGGCGGCGGCGATCTTGCGACCCACCGGCGTGGAGCCGGTGAAGGCGACCTTGTTGATCTTGGGATGGCGCACCAGCGCGTCTCCCAGGCGGCCGGATCCGGTGACCAGGTTGGCCACGCCTGCCGGAACACCGGCAGCAGCCAGCGCATCCATGATGATCCTGAATGACAGCGGCGTGGGGGAGGCCGGCTTCATCACCACGGTGCACCCGGCCAGCAAAGCGGGTGCCAGCTTGATGACCATCAGGTTGATCGGGAAGTTCCACGGGGCAATAAGTCCGCACACGCCCACCGGGTCCCGGCGCACCAAGGACTCGCCCAGGCCGTTAGGGAAGGGACGGACGTCCTCTGATTCCAGCAGCGGGGCCAGCGAGGCAAAGTAGCGGAAGATGCTGGCGGCATTTGCCGCCGCGCCCTTGGTCTCGGAGACCGGGGAGCCGTTTTCCAACGTGTTGGTCAGTGACAGCTCGGTGGAGCGCACCTCGATCTGATCGGCAATGCGCAACAGCACAGCCGCCCGCTGGGAGGGCGACAGCCGCGGCCAGGGGCCCGAGTCGAAGGCAGTTCGCGCCGCGTTCACCGCCTGCTCAAGGTCCTCGGTGGTGCCGTCGGCGACCGAACCCCACGCCAATCCGGTGGCCGGGTCGGTGACGTCGTTGCGGGCGCTACCCGTTGAGGCAAGCCACTCGCCGTCAATGAAGTGGGTGTCTACGTGGCGGTAGGGAAGAGCCAGGGCAGCGCGCGCGGCAGCGGCGCCTGGCTGATGCTGGAGGTGTTGCTGTTGCGTGCTCATCGCAGCACCGCCGTCTGCAGCAGGGCGCGGGAGCGGTCCAGATCGGTGGTGGCCATGTCCACCGCGGCGTGGGTGATGAGCTCGGGGATGATCTCGGTCTCCAGCCGGTCCGTGTACACGGCGGGGTTCTGCGAGAACCAGCCCGCGGCCAGCGCGATGCCGGCGTGGTCAAAGCGCCAGAGCCGGTCGGCGTCGCGCATCAGCGCATCCTCCAGGGAATGGGCCACCGGGCGGGTATCGTGCCCGTCGATGATGGCGCAAACCGCCTCGATGAATTCGGGTTCGTACCCCAGCGAAGGCAGCACACGGCGGGCCACATCGCAGCCCAGGCGCTCGTGCTCAAAGCGGATGCCGGCCTTGCGCCAGTCGCCGCGGAAGCCCTCGGAGATGATCTTGGATTCATCCACGTGGGCCCACCCGGTGTCGTGCAGCAAGGTGGCCACGAGCACCAGCTCGCGGTTTGCGTCCGGGTAGGCGTCGCACAGGCGGCGAGCGAAGGCCAGGGAAATGGGCAGGTGGATGTCGTTGCCGCGGGCCCGGGTCTCGGGAACCACCGCGGCCCAGAGCGGGAGTAGGTCCGCCTCGATGCCCGGGGTGAGGCAAATAGGGCTGGTGTCCACATTCCCGGGAGCGGGAATGGGGCGTTGTGGGTAGGCAGCGGCGAAGGCGGCGCCGGGATCGGTGTCGGTCAGGGTGTTCATGGCGCGTGCGGCTCCTTGCGTCAGGGAAGAGTATGTGGGGGAGGGCGGCTAGGCAATGAGGGACTTGAGCATGGTGCCCGGATCGGCGGCCCGTTCCGGGTCGATGGACTTGCCGGCGGCCAGGGCCTGCTTGACGGCCATGAAGTCCAGCGGGGCGTTGACGGCGTCGGCGGCAATGATGCGCCCGCCGCGGTAGTAGAGGACGGTGAACTTCCCCTTGTCGGGGTCGCGGCGGATGACCGTGGATTCGAAGCCGGTGGACAGGCCGGCGATCTGGAGTTTCATGTCCGCCTGGTTGGACCAGAACCACGGGATGCCGGCGTATTCCTCGCTGCGTCCCATGAGCGAGTAGGCGGCGACCTTGGCGTGCTCAATGGCGTTGTTCACCGACTCGAGGCGGATGCGCTCACCGGCCGGTGCGCCGGGAACGGGGTTGGGCATGTTGGCCACGTCGCCGACGACGATGGTGGTGCCGTCGGAGGCGAGCGCCCCGGCGTCCACGACGATGCCGTTGTTGATTTCCAGCCCGAGGGATTCGCCGAGCTCGGTATTGGGGATGACCCCGATGCCGACCAAGACGATCTTGGCCGTGATCTGGGACCCGTCTTCGAGGCGCACCGCGCCCACGGCGCCGTTGCCGTCGTCGAGGATCTGCTCGATGCGCGCCCCGATGTGGATGTCCAGGCCGCGCTTGCGGTGTTCGGTGAGAAAGTAGTCGCTGGTTTCGGTGCCCACGGCCCGGCCGACGAGGCGCTGCCCGTATTCCAGGACGGTGACGCGCTTGCCCATGGCGGCCAGTGAGCTGGCGGCCTCCAAGCCGATGAACCCGCCGCCGACCACGACCACGTCGGTGGTGGCGGGGGCAAGTTCCTTCAGCCGCAGTGCGTCGTCCGCGTTGCGCAGGTAGACCACCCCGTCCAGCTCGGCGCCGGGGGCCTCGAGGTGCCGCGGGCGGGCTCCGACAGTCAAGGCCAGACGCTGATAGGGGTAGGTGGCACCGGAGGTGCCGTGGGCGGTTCCGCTGCCGTCGGCGTTTGAGTGCACGGACTCGATCCGCTCGCCCTTGATGAGGGTGATGTTGTGTTCGATCCAGTAGTCGTTGGTGCGGAAGATCAGGGATTCGGAACCGACCTTGTCCTGCAGGAACTCCTTGGACAGGGCCGGGCGCTGGTAGGGTCGGTGGTCCTCGTCGCCCAGCAGCGTGATGTGCTCGGTGTAGCCCAGGGCGCGCAGCGAGATGGCCAGCTGCACCCCGGACTGGGAGGCTCCGATGATCAGCAGACCGGTGGCGGTACCCGACTCTGGTGCGCCGGCCCCGGCACGGGAGGGAACGGTGGCGGTGTCCATGTCCTAGACCTGCGTTTCGGGGGTGGTGACGTGGAGTTCCTGGTCCTCGCAGAGCCGGATCTGGCAGGAGAGCCGGGAGTTGTCCTCGCGGTCAACGGCGGTGCCGTAGAGCATCTCGTCCTCCATCTCGCCCATGGGCTCCAGGCTCGGCAGGTCGGCCTCGGCGACGAAGACATGGCAGGTGGCGCAGGAGAGCGAGCCGCCGCATTCGGCGACGATGGCGGAGACGCCGTTGCGCACCGCGGTCTCCATGACCGAGTCCCCGGTGTTGGCGTTGATGGTGGTGGTGGTACCGGCTGCATCGGTGAAGTGGACTGTAGGCATGATGATCAATCGACCTTTCTAGATGAACTGGCGGCCACCGTCGACGACGAGCGTCTGACCGGTGATGAAGGAGGAATCGGGACCGGCGAGGAAGAGCGCGGCGCCCACGATGTCGTCGGGCTGGCTGGCCCTCTTGAGCGCACCGCGGTCGACCCCGTAGTTTTCGGCGTTGTCCATCAGCCCGTAACTGGCCTCCGTGAGGGTGAATCCCGGGGCGATGGTGTTCACTGTGATTTCGCGTCGGCCCAATTCCTTGGCCATGACCCGGCTCAGGGCGATGACCCCGCCCTTGGAAGCCACATAGTGGGCCCACTGCTCGGAACCGGAGTAGACGGTGGCCGAGGCCAGGTTGATGATGCGCGAGCCGGCACCCAGATGCGGGCTCAGCGCCCGGGCCATCATCCAGGGTCCCTTGAGGTTCACCGCCATGACCCGGTCCCATTCCTCGAAGTCGATGTCCTCGAAGGGCGAGCGGGTGACGGTGGCGTAGATTGCGGCGTTGTTGATGAGCACCTGGACGTGGCCGCCGGCGAAGCCGGCAACCTGGGCCGCGAGCGCTTCGGTGGAGACGGGGCTGGTGACATCGACGGTGAAGGCCTCGGCGCGGCCGCCGGCGGCCCTGACCATTTCTGCGGTCTCGGCGGTGCCGGCAGGATCGATGTCCGCCGCGGCAACCGCATAGCCGCGCCGGGCGAATCCGAGGGCGAAGGCCCGGCCGAGGCCTCCGGCGGCGCCGGTGACCAACACCGTGCCCGGCGGGGTGTGTGCTTCGGTGGTCATTGTCTGTACCGAGGACCTTTCAGTGGGGCGAATGCTCTGGGCGGGGAATCGGGGTGGGCGGTGGGCGGGGCCTTGGGGTGCCCCGCCCACCTGCGGATGTCCGAAACCGCTATGGGGGGAGCGGTCCTAGACGTGCGTGTGGGAGTGCGCCCCGGGGCCGGTGACCACGGGCGCCTCCTCGAGGATTTCGACGGTGCCCTTGGTACCGTCCACGCGCAGCATCTGGCCGGTGCGGATGGTGGTGGACGCGCTGCCGGTCCCGGTGACGGCCGGCAAACCGTACTCGCGGCAGACGATGGCAGCGTGGCTCATCATCCCGCCAATGTCGGTGACCGTGGCCTTGATCTTGCCGAAGATCGGGCCCCAGCTCGGGGCGGTGATCGGGGCAACCAGGATCTCGCCGGCCTGCACGTCGGAGAGGTCATCCGCGTGCATGACCACGCGGGCCATGCCCTCGACCAGTCCGGGGGAGGCGGCCATGCCCTTGAGCACGCCCGACTCGGAATCCTCGTCCCCGCCCAGCCACTGCTGAACTTGTTCGGTGGTGATGCCCCAGAGCATCCGGGTGAACGGCTCGGTGATGGCCGAGGGCGGGGTGTTCAGTGCCGGGGCCGGCCGTGCGGTCTTCAGTGCGTCGACGATGCCGCGGCGGCGCTCGATCTCCTGCGGCCACACCACGTTCCCGATCGGGTCGCCGGCGCCGATGCCCCAGGAAGTGACGAGGTCGAAGATCACGTCACGGACCTCGTTTCGGCCCAGGTAGAGCATGTCCTCGGGTTCGTTCCAGAGGCCCTGGGCGTGCAGCATGCGGGACAATTCGCGCACCTTGCGCCAGAACACGCCCATGGTCCAGTGCTCGATGTAGAAGTTGTGGTTTTCCACGTACGGGTAGGCGGTGGCGGCCAGGGTGCGCTTGGCGTCGAAGACCTCGCGGACCTCGGGATCCAGCAGGTCCCGGTACTCCTCGACGATGCGGTCCTTCTCGGCGATCAGCTTGTCGGTCGGGCGCATGATGTTCGCCCCGCCCTGCAGACGGTGAATGTAATCGGCGATGAAGCCAAGCGGGATCTCCTGGTGTTCGATCCAGTACTTGTCGTGCCCGTAGAAGCCGTTGCCGATGGTGAAGTTGAACCACGGGTCCTTGGCCTCCTCCCAGCGTGCCAGCCAGCGCTCGCCGGAGGGCGAGGTTGCGATGGCTGCAAGCGTGGCTGTCGGGTCGTCGGTGTTGGAGAACGCGCCGGACAGATCCAGTTCCACGGCCAGTGCCGCGAGTTCCTTCAGTTCATCGTCGGGCTTGAACAGTTCCATGTCCACGCCCTGGACCATGGTGGCGATCGACTGGTCGGGGATGTTGGGGAATACTTCCTTGCAGAAGTTGAAGAAGTCCAGGTAGGCGATGTAGCCCAGGTTCAGGAATTCGAAGTGGTATTGCCAGTTCTGGTAACAGAGCTGGATCAGCCGGTCGTAGTTCTCCAGCAGCACCTCCGAGCCGTCCTTGGCCTTGCCGGAAAGGATGTCCGCCATCGGGACCTGCTCGGGCAGGGCCTCGAAGCTGAGGGACTCCATCTCGCTGATGGTTCCCTTGACCTTGATGTGCCAGGCCTTCAGGAGCTCTTCCCAATTGGCGAAGTAGTGGCCGATGCGGGCCTCGAAGTCAGGGACGCGGGCGGCGATCTGCTCGCTGGGCACCGGAAGCGGAGACATATAGAGGTAGCCGAGGTGGATGCGGAAGTCGATGCCGTTGGCGTTGGGGATCATCAGGTGGCGGGCGTTGTACTGGCCCAGGCACTTGACGGCGAATTCCCCGCCGATGGTCTCGAACGGCTTGAAGACGGTGGGCCAGTGCTGGGAGTCGCAGAACCAGAACTTTTCGTCTTCCTCGGCCTTTAGTGCGTCCTGAAAGACCAGGTAGTACGGGTAGAGCTCCTCCCAGCCCTCGGCGCCCGGGGGAACCTGGAGATCGGAAGGCTTGGGAAAGGATTTCATGCTCATGGTGGTGGATGCCTTTCAAAAGATGCTGCTGCGGAGTTGGGGGAAAAGCGGCGAACGGTGGTGGGTCGGGCAACGCGGCTAGGATGCGGTGTTCATCAGCGAGGACGTGATCGAGGAGAAGTTGAAGCCCGAACCCAGCCCGAGGGAGGAAGCGTAGCCGCCGGCGTCCGGCTTAACCGTGGACTTGGACGAGTGCACGGTTTCCGGGCGGGACTGGAGCAGGAGCAGGTTTTCGCCTTCGGGCAGATCCGCATCCAGAGCCCACTCGATGTCCTGCGGGCAGCCGTAGTGCTTCTCGGCGCGCTTGGCCAGCTGCGCCACCAGGGCCAGGTCCGCATCCGAGAGGCAGCGCACCGCGCGGCGCTCTTCACTGACCTCGACCTCCACCAGGGAGTTGGTGGCCGGGTCGGGAATGAGTTCGGCGTGCTTGGCCCCGATGTGCTCGGTGATGATGGCCAGGGTGACCTTGTCCAGCTGGATGTTGTCGGGGGTGACGGTGCCGGAAACGACCATTTCGCCGACCCCGTAGGAGGCGTCGATGGTGATCTTGGAGCGGTCCCCGTTGGTGGGGTCCAAAGTCATCGCCACGCCGGCTGCGGCGGAGTTGACCATCTTCTGCACGACGACCGCCATGGACAGGCCCTCGTCGGGGATGTTGTTCTTCAGTCGGTACAGGATGGCCCGGGAGGTGTAGAGCGAGGCCCAGCAGGCGCGGATGTGCTCGGTGACCGCATCGTAGCCGTTGAGCCAGAGGTAGGTGTCCTGTTGTCCGGCGAAGGAGGCATCGGGAAGGTCCTCGGCGGTGGCCGAGGAACGCACCGCCAGCGGCACCTCTGCGGTGAAGTTCCCCTGCAAGGTGGCGTAGGCGTCCTTGGTGACTTGGCGCAGGGCGGCGGGCACCGGGCGCTGGGTGATCATGGAGCGGATCGCGGCGCTGGCGGCGTCCACGGCGTTCACGTCCTCCGGATCGACGCCGGCCAGCAGAGCGTTGATTTCGGCGGTAATGCCGCCTTCCATGAAGGCGTCGAAAGCTGCGGTGGTGACGACGAATCCGGGAGGCACGGGCATCCCGGCCGCGGTCATCGTCACCAGCGAGGCACCCTTGCCGCCGAGGTTTTCCAGCTTCGGGTCGGCACCGCCGTCGAAGAATTCAATGAAGTCGTTGTTGCTCATGCCTGGGATTCCTTCCAGCTCACGTTGACGTATTCGGGGACCCGAAAGGACAGGTTCTTGCGGAACTCGATGCCCTCGCCATCGATCAGCTCGAGCCCCGGGATCCTGGAAGTAAGTTCCTCCAGGGCGATCTTGGCCTGCAGCTTGGCGAGCATGTTGCCCAGGCAATAGTGGATGCCGAAGCCGAAGGAGAGGTGTTCGCGGGCGTTGGTCCGGGCGATGTCGAAGGCCTCGGGGTCCTCGAAGCGGGCTTCGTCGCGGTTGGCCGCACCCATCAACAGCAACAACTCGGCGCCTTCGGGAATCTTGACCCCGGCGACCTCGGTGTCCTTCAGGGCCTTGCGGCGCCAGCCGACGATGGAGCCGGCGTAGCGCAGGACCTCGTCGATGGCCGCGGGGATGGCCTTGGGATTTTGGACCACTTGCTCCCAGGCCTCGCGGTGGGCCAGAAGCACGCGCACGCAATTGGAGATCAGCGTGGTGGTGGTTTCGTGGCCGGCGAAAAGCAGGGAGTAGAGCAGCGAGGCGATCTCGTGGTCGCTGATTTCCGCGCCCTCGGACTGGGCCTTGACCAGGTCGGCGGTGAGGTTGTCCCCGCCGTGCTCGTGGGCGTGGACCACGAGGCGCATGCACTCTGCCCAGTACTCCACGAGGTTGTGGGCATGCGGGATCTGCTCCTCGTCGCTCAGGTCTCCCCAGGTCATGGCGGCCCGGGAATCGCTCCAGCGCTTGTAGGTGTCGACTTGGGAGACATCGGCGCCGATGAGGGTGAGGATGGTGATGGTAGGAATGGCGTAGGCCAGATCCTTGACGATGTCGCCGGTGTTGGATTCGCGCGCCAGCATGGTCTCGATCGATTCGATGACATTGGCGCGGATGGAGGGTTCCAGGGCCTTGAAGCGGCGCGGGGTGAACGCCTTCTGTGCGATGGCCCGGATGCGGGTGTGCTCCGGCGGGCGGCGGGCCGAGAGCCCGGAGTAGGTGGTGAAGCCGCCGTCGTTCATGATCTTGGTGGCCTGCGGACCGCGCTTGCGCACCGGGGCTTGGGCGTTTTCCGAGGAGAAGGTTTCCCAGTCCTCAAAGACGGCCTTGACGTCGTCGTAGCGAGTGACCACGTAGAGCCCGACACGTTCGTCGAACATCACGGGTTGTTCGTTGCGGAGGTTCGTGTAGGAGGGAAACGGGTTTTCCATGGTGAACGGTTCAAAACCGTGGTGGTCGGCCGGTGCCGTGGCGCCGTGCCCCATGGGACAAACCCCGGCTGCAACATTGCTGCTGGACATGGAACGGACTCCTTGAGGAAAGAAGATCGGGGTTGCGCTACCCGATTGTGGGTTGCGCAACATTCATTGCCTCAAGTGTTACCCATGACACATGCGAAGGGTGCAGAACCTTTCCCACTCAGTGGAACCTTGTTCAGGGCTCGGGTTCGGCGGGAGGCCCCGGTGCGCTTCCTGTGACGCTGCCCAGTAGCGTTTCGAGCGGGATGTGCGCCGTGGCTGCCTCGATGCGCTGGGAAATGCCCTTGAGCACGGGCAGGTGCCGGGTCATGGTTCCGGCATTGGCGGAGGGAACCACGAGCCCGATCGAGCAGCCCAGGCGACCGGTGTGAAAGACCGGCACGGCAATGGAGCACGAGCCGATGATGACCTCTTCCTGTGTCGTGGCGTAGCCCTGCTCCCGAACCTGGGCAAGCTCGGCGCGCAGGCGGGCCGGGTTGACGTGGGTGTGGCCGGTGACGGTAGTCAGCGGGCGGTTGAGGTAGGCATCGGTGACCCAGTCCTCGGAATGCGCCAGGATTACCTTGCCCACTGCGGTGGCATGCAAAGGCAGCCGGCCGCCGACACGTGAGGCGCGCGGAACCCTTTTGGAACCGTAGACCCGGTCGATGTACAGGGCCATGTTGCCGTCCCGCACGGCAAGCTGGCTGGTTTCCCCGGTCAGGGAGAACATGTCCTGGACGAAGGGGCGGGCGGTGTCGCGTAATTGGCGCCCCGCATTCTGGGCGATGGCCCACAACCGCAAGCCAAGCTGGATCCCGCCGTTGGGTCCGCGGCTGAGCATGCCCCACTCGACCAGCTCGCTCACCAGCCGGTGGGTGGTGCTCAAGGGGACGCCCGAGGCTTCCGCGATTTCGGTCAGGCTCAGTGCCCGGCGCGATGTTTCAAACACTTCCATGATGGCAAGGACCTTGGAGGTCACGGTGCTTCCGGGAACTCGATTTCCACCTGCCATCTACGGTGTCCTTTCCATCTGCCGCACCTATTTTGCGCGCACCTTTGAGTGTAGGGGAGGACCCTCGGAAGTGACCGGACGAGACATGGAAGTCCTTAGTGCACCGGGTGCAGTTCCCGGCTCCGGGGCCAGAGGTTCGCCTGCTCAAGGGCAATCAATCCGTTTGCCATGGTGATTGCCTCGGGAGTGAAAAGCTTGCCCAGCACCCGCGATGCACACAGGCGAAGGGCCTGGCCACGGTGCAACCCAAACCAGTCCATGACGGTGTCCAGGCCGTGCGGGGTCAGCCGCCACAACTTGTCGGCGTCCTTGACGATTTCGTCGTCGGGGTTCAGCGCATGGGAGCGGGAGTCGTGCCCGTCGATGATCGCGGCGACCTGTTTGATCACCAGTGTATCCACGCGGAGGGATTCCAGGATCTCGGTTGCCAGTCGCGCGCCCTCCTTTTCGTGTTGCAACACCAGCTCGGGTCGTCCGCCGCCCGGGGCGATGGCTGCGAGCACGAGGCCGGGCTCCACTTGTGACCAGCCGATGTCGTGCAGCATCATTGCCGGCAAAACAACTCCGGGGTCGGCCTGCGGCCGTTGATCGAGCAGGGCGGCGGCCAGGGAAACGGCGTAGAGGGTGTGGGCGTCGTTGTCGCGCACCGCCAGCAGGCCCCGCGCCTGTCCCCAGATTTCGCCCAGCAATGGATGGGCTTCGAAAAGATCGGGATGCGGCGGCGGGATGTGCTCTGAGCTGTCGAGTCCAAAGTGGTTGGCCTGTGGGTGAACTTTAATCATGGGCACATGCTTGCACCAACACAACTTAAACCCAAGTGGTGGGTTCCGGGCAGTGGAAACCTCTCTGACAACGACCGGCCGGGATCGGGCCACGATTGGCTTTGCCTTCATGCCGGTATGGCTGGGTTAAATGGGTGAGCACCGGCCGGAAAATTATGGGGGCAATTCTTCCGACCGGTGCTCTCATCACTCGCACCTTCAAGAGGTAACTACGACTCTAGGGAATGATTCTGGGCATTCCATGTGTAGAGGCCTCATATTTCATGTGGCTGCAGTTGGGCGCCTTTGCTAGGCGTGGGAGAAATGCATGCCGCTGCGCCGCCGGACCAGGACCGCGGACAGGATGATGCCCAGGACCGCGAAGCCACAGGTCATCCACCAGGTGGCTGACCAGCCGCCAGTGCTCATGGCCAGCCAAGCCACGATCATCGGGCCGGTGAAGTTTCCGACGTTGTAGATCTGCTGCATCAATCCCATGGCCGCCGGAGCCGAACCGCCCTCCGGTGCCAGATCCACGGCCATCCGCGTCATGGTCGCCGGTATCATCGCCCCGGTCAGGGAGAAGAAACCGACACAGGCGACTTGCCAGGCCAGCCCGCCGGGAACCGGCGACCAGTCAATGGCAAAGGTCAGCAGGCTGGCCGCGGCCATCAGCACGAAGGACAGGAACAGCAGGGCACGGGCCGGGGCGCCGCGCTGGAGCAGCATGCCGGTGACGATGGCACCGACCCCGTTGAGCCCGCCGACAATGGCCGATAGGACCCCGGCATGCGTGCCGCTGAGGCCGCTTTCCCCGTAGAGCGTGGGCAGGAATCCCACCACGGCCATCCACTGGACCGTGTAGCACCCGAAGACCAGCCCGGCGATCCACACCTTGGACGAGCGGGCGGTGATGCCGATGCGTCCGGCTGCCGCCTTGGCCCCGCCGGTACCGGCGGGGTGGTCCTTGGGAACCATGCGCAACACCAGCGGGATCGGGATCAGCGTGATCGCGGCCATGACCCACCACCACATCTGCCAGGTGCCAACCTGCAGGAAGTAGGCACTGGCAATCAGGCCCACGAAGGTGGCAGTGCCCTGGTAGGCGCTCCAGCAGCCGACGGCCATGTTCACGCGGCGGAACGGAGCATGGCGGCGGATCAGGCCAGGCCCGACCACGGTGGCGACGATGAACCCGACGCCCTCGACGGCCCGCGAGGCCAACAGGGTGTTCGGGCCGATGGACAGGGCGCCAAAGATCGAACCGGCACTCAGGAAGAGCAGCCCCAGCAGCAAGGTCCGACGCTCGCCGATGACCTCGGCCAGCAACGACACCGCCAGGCCGCCGACCATGCCAGCCACCTGCACGATGCCCAACAGCACCCCGGCTGCCAGCAGGGAAAGACCCAGGTCTTCCTGGATCATGGGAAGCGCGGCGGGAAGCTTCCAGATATGCAGCGCAGCGCTGATGCCCGCAACCACCACAACGATCCAGGCGGCATTGCCGCTGGCGGTGCGTTGGAGGTTCGGTTGGATCATGGTCACGTCAGTTGGTCCTTCGTTGGGCAGTTGATCGGATTCTTCCATGCCTGTGAGACGGAACACGAAGATGTGTCGAACCACAACCGGGTGCGGGTCTGCCCGCGGCCTGTCGGATTCCTTCAAGACCTTGACCGCCCGTCCGGCGTCCGATGGAATGGCAAGCAGGAATCCAGGCCAGCGAAGGGTATTCGATCATGTCCCCGGAACCAACCAGTACGGCAGCAACCGGCAAGCACACGACCAACGGGGTGCCCCACGGTTACACGGCTCTGACGCCGTTCATCGTGGTTGACCCGGCGCACGAGGCCATCGAGTTCTACCGCCACGTCTTCGGTGCCACGGTGCTCTCGGTGATGCCCGGCGCCCCGGGGGAAGATGGCAACGCCACCGTCGCCCATGCGGAGCTCGATTTCGGCAACGGCATCCTGCAGCTCTCCGACCCGCAGCCGGGATACGGGCTGGTCGCGGCCGATGCGCAACACACCAACAATTCCATCGCGGTCTACGTGCAGGATATGGACGCCGTCTTCGCACGGGCACTGGAACGCGGAGCCACCGCGGTTGAGCAACCCGCGGACTTCGTCTCCGGAGACCGCTTTGCCACCTTCGTGGATGCTTTTGGGCGTCGCTGGAACGTCATGACGCGTGTGGAAGACCTGTCCCGGCAGGAATCCGAACGACGGGTTGCCACCTGGCTCGAATCGTTCAACGCCACGGGCACGGATTAGGGGAAAACCAGCGTCGGCTGCCGGCGGTGCAGGCCTGAGCCGCATGTACGCGCCCGGGCTTATCCTGGCGCGGTCGTGAAATCCCGGGTGCAATGCGCCCGACTGGCATGGCAAGGACCGGACGCGCCAGGGCCCCGCCGACTCCCGTGGTGGGGAGTCGGCGGGGCCCTGGTCGTGGCGTGCGGGGCGTTACTGCACGTGGGCGCCGGAGGCGTTCTCCACCTTGTGCGCGGTGCGGCCCAGCAGGTGCGTGGGCACCTTGTAGGTTTCCTTGGCCGTCAGCGCGGAGACCGAGGCGATCAGCGCGATCACGGCGGTAAAGATGCTGATGACCACCCAGCCGCCCGGTGCCAGGCCTCCGAGGGCCGCGACGATGGACGGGGCGAAGCCGGCCATCAGGAAGCCGAGCTGGGTGCCGATGGCCAGGCCGGAGAAGCGGACCTGGGAGGAGAACATCTCGGCGTAGAAGGACGGCCAGACGGCGTTGGCCGCGGCGTAGGCACACGAGAAGACCAGCAGCGAGAGCGCGAACTGCAACACGGTGTTGCTGGTTTCCATGGAGCGCAGGTAGAAGGGCATGAATACTGCCGAGGCCACAGCGCCGTAGATGAACACCGGCTTGCGGCCGATCCTGTCGGCCAGCTTGCCGAAGAACGGTTGGGTGAACAGCGCGCCGATGTTGCCGGCAACCACCAGCCACAGGGTGATGGACTCATCCATGTTGCCGATGGACTTGCCGTAGGAAATGGCCAGGGTGCCGTAGACGGTGGAGACCGCGGCGATGAAGGCGCAGAAGACCACGCGCAGCACGTCGCGCCAGTGGAAGCGGATCAGCACGCCCAGGGGCAGCTTGGCGATCTCGTTGTTCTTCTTGGCTTCCTCGAACTCCGGGGTCTCGTGCAGCGAGCGGCGGATGAAGAAGGTGACGATGACGACGACCGCGGAGAGCCAGAACGGGATGCGCCAGCCGATGCCGAACTTGAATTCGTCCGGCATGGCGACCACGGGAATGAAGATCAACGCGGCCAGGATCTGGCCACCCTGGGTGCCGGTCAGCGTCCAGGAGGTGAAGAAGGAGCGGCGGTCATCCGGTGCGTGTTCCAGGGTCAGCGAGGAGGCGCCAGCCTGCTCGCCCGCGGCCGAAAGTCCCTGCAGCAGGCGCGCGAACACCAGCAGGGCCGGGGCCCACCATCCGATCTGGTCGAAGGTTGGCAGGCAGCCGATGGCGAAGGTCGCAGCGCCCATCAGCACCAGGGTGAACATCAAGACCTTTTGCCGCCCGATCCGGTCGCCGTAGTGGCCCAGGATCACCGCGCCGATAGGCCGGGCAACATAGGCGAAGCCGAAGGTCGCCAGTGACATGACGGCGGCATTGGCGCCGGCATCGGGGAAGAACACATGCGGGAAGATCAGTGCGGCCGCGGAGCCGAAGATGAAGAAGTCGTAGTATTCGACGGCACTGCCCATGAAGCTGGCCAGGGCGGCCTTGACCGGCGTCCTGCCCCCGGTGCCGGGCGCGTTCTGCGCCGGTGGGTTGTCGGTGTTTGGCATCGGGTGCTCCTAGGTATGACGGGACAACTGAGGGGGAACTCAACGTGTCTGCGAGACTTGTGTGCGCAAAGCGTACGGTTGTACGAATTGCGTACAACCACTAGAGTAGAGCTAAATCACATGCAAGACAATCCTCACGCGAAAAATCTCAAGGACTGGAATTTTCATGAGCA
Source organism: Paeniglutamicibacter sulfureus (assembly GCF_039535115.1). NCBI lineage: Bacteria > Bacillati > Actinomycetota > Actinomycetes > Micrococcales > Micrococcaceae > Paeniglutamicibacter > Paeniglutamicibacter sulfureus. Next base: position 2,410,772 of record NZ_BAAAWO010000001.1, on the reverse strand, counting down.
CCAGCACGCAGTCGTACCTTGTAGGCCTGATCGGGGACGGGGTCATGCCATCGCTGACCCCGCCCATGCACGAGGCCGAGGCTGACGCCCACGGATTGCGCTACCTCTACCGCCCCATCGACCTGGCCGAGATCGGCAAGGACGCCACCGAGGTCGGTGAGCTGCTGCGCGCCGGGGCGATGCTGGGATTCAACGCCTTCAACATCACCCACCCTTGCAAGCAGCTGGTGCTCGAGCACCTCGATGACATCAGCGACGAGGCCCGCGCCATCGGCGCGGTGAATACGGTAGTCATCAAGGACGGCATGTTCCACGGCTACAACACCGACGCCTCAGGCTTCTCCTGGGCCCTGGCCAACGGACTGCCGGGAGCCACGCTGGATTCGGTGCTGCAGCTGGGCGTCGGCGGGGCCGGCTCCGCGGTGGCCTACGCGCTGCTGGACTCCGGGGTAAAGGAGTTGCTGCTGGTGGACCCCGAGGCCACCCGCGCCGCCGAACGCGCCGCGACGCTGGCCATGCAGTTCCCCGAAGCCACCATTCTGGCCTGCGACTTCGACCAGGTCCCGGCGTTGCTGCCGCGTGTGAACGGCGTGCTCAACGCCAGCCCTGTGGGCATGCACCACCATCCCGGGCTGCCCTTCGACATCAGTGGGCTCACACCCGGGCACTGGGTCGCCGACGTGGTCTACCGCCCGGTGGACACGGAACTGATCACCGCGGCCCGGGCCCTGGGCTGCCGCACCCTGGACGGCGGGCACATGGCAGTGGGCCAAGCGGTCGACGCCTTTGGCATCATCACCGGAACCGCCCCGGACACCGCCCGGATGCGCAACCACCTGCTCGAAATGCTGGAGGCGGGCCTCTAATGCGCACCTCCATCGCCACCGTCTGCATCTCCGGCACCCTCGAGCAGAAGATGCTCGCTTGCGCCAAGGCCGGCTTCGACGGCATCGAGATCTTCGAGCAAGACCTCACCGTCTCACCCATGTCCCCCGAGGAGGTTCGCGCCCTGGCCGACCGTCTGGGCCTGACCCTGGACCTCTTCCAGCCCTTCCGCGACTTCGAGGGCGTGGACGAGGCGACCCTCCGGGCCAACCTGGCGCGCGCCGAGGCCAAGTTCCGGCTCATGGGCCAGCTGGGCATCGACACCATGCTGCTGTGCTCCAACGTGGGCACCGCGACCATCGACGACGACGAACTCTTCGCCAGCCAGATCCGCGCCCTGGCCAAGCTCGCCGCCGAGCACGGGGTGAAGATCGCCTACGAGGCCCTGGCCTGGGGCAAGTTCGTGAACACCTACCAGCACTCCTGGAAGATCGTCGAGCTGGTGGACCACCCCAACGTGGGCCTCTGCCTGGACTCCTTCCACATCCTCTCGCGCGGGGACGACCCGGCGGGCATCGCGGACATCCCTGCGGAAAAGATCTTCTTCGTCCAGCTGGCCGACGCCCCGGTGCTCTCCATGGACGTGCTCTCCTGGTCTCGGCACTACCGCGTGTTCCCCGGCGAGGGCGGCTTCGAGCTGGACGCCTTCATGGGGCACTTGGTCCGCTCCGGCTACGACGGCATCGTCTCGCTGGAGATCTTCAACGACGTCTTCCGCCAGTCCAACGTCGAGCGCACCGCCGTGGACGGGATGCGCTCGCTGATCTGGCTGCAGGACAAGACCGCCGCGCACCTGGGTGCAGGTGCACTTGACTACCCGTTGGGGCTCGCCGCCCTGCCCGGCGCCCAGGAGCCTTCGGGCTTCGACTACGCCGAGATCCGCACCGAGGACCCGGAAATCGTGGCAGGGATGCTCGCCCAGCTGGGCTTCACCTTCCGCGGCCAGCACCGTCGCAAGCCGGTCACGCTCTGGAGTGCGGGGGAGGCGCGGATCATCATCAACACCCAGCGCAGCCGCGGGATCACCGCGGAGGTCTCCGGCTTCGGCGTCCAGGTCCCCGAGGCGGCACTGGGCACCCGGCGCGCCACCGCCTTGAAAGCCCCTGCCGTCCCGCGCCACCACACCGTGGGCGAGGCGCCGCTGCACGGATTCACCGCACCGGATGCCACCGAGGTGTTCTTCGGGACCACGGCGGACGAGCCCGCCTGGGCCGCCGAATTCGGCGACGGCACCACGCCCGCGGACACCGGGGCCATCACCGGCATCGACCACGTCAACCTGGCCCAGCCCTGGCAGGCCTTCGACGAATCGGTCCTCTTCTACACCTCCACGCTGAACCTCACCGCCCGCCCGGGCACCGAGGTCCCAAGCCCCATGGGGCTGGTCCGCTCGCAGGTATTGCGCACGGAAGACGGCGCCGTGCGCCTGGCGCTGAACATCGTGCCGCACGGGCTGGAGGACTCCCGGGCCAGCGCCCCGCGCTATCCGGAGCATATTGCGGTGCACACCGATGACATCATCGCCCTGGCCCGCCGCGCGGTGGCCGCCGGCATGGAGTTCCTGGCCGTGCCGAACAACTATTATGAAGACCTGGCGGCACGCTTCGGGCTGGACGGGGAAACCCTGGCGCAATTGCAGGAACTGAACCTGCTCTATGACCGCGACGAGCACGGCGAGTTCCTCCATTTCTACACCGAGACCGTGGGATCGATGTTCCTGGAGGTCGTTGAGCGCCGCGGCGGCTACGACGGCTACGGGGCACCGAACGCACCGGTGCGGCTTGCCGCGCAATTCGAGCGCAACCGCCTGATGACGTACTAGAAAAGAACAAAGGGGAGTGGTGAGTCATGGCCGAGCAGCCTGACTACTATGTGAAGTCGGCGGAGAAGACGCTGGCGGTGTTGCTGGCCTTTGATGCAGCCCACCCGCTGCTGACCGTGACCCAGGTGGCGCAGGCCATCGGAGTCTCGCGTGCCGCGGCCCGCCGCTTCCTGCTCACCCTGGTGGACTTGGGGTACCTGGAGGCCGACGGGAGCGCCTTCCGGCAGACCCCGCGGGTGCTGGACATCGGTGCCTCCTACCTCTCCGGGCTGACCCTGCCCCAGGTGGCCCGCCCGCACCTGCAGGCCCTGGCCGCCGAGCTCTCGGAGACCACCGCGCTGTGCGTGCTCGATGACCAGGACATCCTCTACGTGGAGCGCATCGCCGCGCCGCGCATGCATTCGATGAACGTGTCAATCGGCAACCGGCTCCCGGCCTGGGCCACCTCGATGGGCCGGGTGCTGGTGGCCGAGCTGCCCGAGGCCGCGCGCGAGGAGTTCCTCTCCAGGGCCAAGCTCACCCACTACACCGCCAAGACCGTGGCGAGTATCGACGAGCTGCGCGCAGAGCTCGATACCGTGCGCGCCCAGGGATGGTCCCTGGTCGCCCAGGAACTGGATGAGGGGCTGCGCGGGCTGGCGGTCCCGGTCTACCGCGGGCCGCAGCTGCTCGGGGCGCTGAACGTCTCGGTGCAGCCCGGGCGCATCGGCTCCACCTCGATCACCGAGGAGATGCTGCCCCTGATGCGCAAGGTCGCCAACGACATTGCCGAGGACTTCGGCGGGCGCACCGCGGCGCGCAACTGAGACGACGGCGCTAGCGCGCACCCTCGAAGTCGATGCGCATGACCAGACGACGCGGGGTGGGGTGGCTGACCTCCGTGAATCCGGCTTCCTCGAAGATGGACCGGCTGCCCACGTAAATCTCGCCCCACATGGCCCTTTTTCCCTCGGGCAGCAGGATTGGGTAGCCCTCCACGGCGCTTGCCCCGCGGTCACGGGCGAAGGCCACCGCCGCGACGGCCATGGCCCGGCTGACACCCATGCGCCGGTAACCGGTGCGGGTCACGAAGCAGACAGCTGCCCAGACGTCCTGGCTGTCCTTGTCCTCGTCGCGTCCGCTCCACGGGACCTTCGAGGTGCGCAGTCGCGGGTAGGCGGTGCGCGGTTCGATGGCGCACCAGCCGACGGGCTCGCCCTCGAGATAGCCGACCAACCCGCTGGTGTTTGTCGCCTTGGGATGCCCGCACGCGGTCTGGGTGCGCAACCGGTTGGCCCGTTCCTCATCGGTGAGCATGTTGAAGCTCTTTCCGGGATTCTGGAACCACTGGCATTGGCAGTGCCCGGCATCGCCCCGCGTGCCGAAGATCTTTTCCAGGTCCTCGCCGCTGGCCTGGTTCGCCGGAACGATGCGCAGGTCTGCCCTCTTGGTGGTTTCCTGGTTGGTTTCAATTGACGAGCACTCCCGCGGACCGTGGCGTGAGCCGCCGGGATTCGGCAGGCTCCCTGGCTTCGAGACTGCCAGTGCCGCATTCGCCGGTCAAGGGCCACGTGCCGACCTGTAGCCGTGGTGCGGATTCCTGAGGGGTGCAAGACGAAGGAAAGGCGGGGACGGAAGAGCATGCTCTTCCGTCCCCGCCAAGATGCGCGTGCAGTTAGGGCTACTTGGCCTTCTTGGCCGCGCCCTTCTCGGTGGTGGCGTCCCGGTGGGCCAGTTCGCCCTCGGTGTTTTCGAGGTGCGAGCGCATGAACCACTGGAATTGCTCCAGTGCGGCGGTCTGGCCGATGAGGATGTCCTCGGTGATCGGGTCCAGCTCGCCGACCTCCTCGATGGTCTTGCGCATCGACTCGATGACCCCGGTGTAGACCACATCCAGGGCTGCAAGGTGCTCGGTGGTACGGGCTCGGCCAATCTCATAGTCGTCCCATTCGCGTGCCTTGACCAATGCGCCGGGCAGGCCGTTCGGGGCAACGCCCATGGTGGCCATGCGTTCGGCCAGCGCGTCGATCATGGCGCGAACCAATTCAATCTGGGGGTCAAGCATTTCGTGGACGCCGATGAAGTCGCGTCCCACGACATTCCAGTGTGCGTGCTTAAGCGTCAATTGCAGGTCGTTGAATGCGTGGATCCGCATTTGCAGGGCGTTGGCGACCTTGTGGCCGTTGGCCAGACTCATTCCCGGAACGGTGAATCCTGCATTGCTCGTGGTTTTTGCTGCCATTGATGCCTCCTCGATGTTCGACTGCCGCGCAGTCTTCCGTGGATATCCATGTGATGTAGCGGTACTTAGGAACGTATCATGCACCGGGCGCAAAAGGCCCGGGATTTACGCGTAGGGAAAACACAAGAACACCGAACGGCTGGTTTCTGCTAGGCGCAACCCGTCATTCCGCCGGCAGCTTCGAGCGCGGGGTGACAATCCGGGGCAGGACGAGCAAGAGGAAGAGGGCTGCGGCCGTGAGGATCCCTCCCACCAACAGGCCCATCTGCCAACCGTGCAGGACCTGGATGACAAACCAGACGCACCCGGCCACCAAGACACCCACCCCCACGACGACAATCCGGGAGATGATATGGCCCAGGTGGACGGTGGTGGCCTTGAGCTGCTGGCCGAAGAAGTGGCGGTGCACGGCCACGGGGGTAACCAGCAACAGGATCACCAGGGCCGACGCGACCAGCAGCACCAAATAGAACCTCTCATCGGGTGCCTCAAGGGTGTCGAAGCGGGACTGGAAGGGCAGGACGACCAGGAAGGCTGCCAGGATCTGTGCCCCGGTTTGCATCACGCGCATTTCCTGCAATAGCTCGTTCCACTTGCGGTGCAGTTCCTCGTCGCTGTTCTCGGTCTCTTGGACATTGTCGGTGTGCTTGGCCATGTCAGGTTCCTCTGCCGGGGACGGTGTGTCAAAAACATTATGCGACGCCCGGGCGCAGGACACGACAACACGGCGGATAACCCACATAACAACGCAACGGCTGGAGATCGGCGGGTATGCGGCTTAGTGTGGGGATGGTGAACAGCATTGGGCAGGACACCGAATACACGCCGGCACCAAACAAGCATGACGGGTTCGTCCACGTGCGCGGCGCCAACGAGAACAACCTGCAGGACGTGGAGGTGCGCATCCCGCGCGATGCCATCGTCGCCTTCACCGGGGTCTCGGGGTCGGGGAAATCCTCGCTGGCCTTTGGCACCATCTTTGCCGAGGCGCAGCGCCGATTCCTGGAATCCGTGGCACCCTATGCGCGTCGGCTCATCGCCCAGGGCCACACGCCCAAGGTCGAATTCATCTCCGGATTGCCGCCGGCCGTCGCCCTGCAACAGCGCCGCGGCACCGCCAGCTCCCGTTCCACCGTGGGCACGCTGACCACGCTCTCAAACTCGGTGCGCATGCTCTTCTCCCGGGCCGGGGACTATCCCCAGGGGGTTCCGCGCCTGGACTCGGACTCCTTCTCGCCGAACACCGCGGTGGGCGCCTGCCCGCAATGCCACGGCCTGGGCATCGCCCATACCGTCACCGAGGACTCACTGGTTCCTGACCCGTCACTGAGCATCCGCGAGGGCGCGATCGCCGCATGGCCCGGTGCCTGGCAGGGGAAGAACCTGCGCGACATCACCTCGCACCTGGGCCACGACGTGGATATACCCTTCCGGGAACTTCCCAAAAAGGTGCGTGACTGGCTGCTGTTCACCGAGGAGCAACCCGTGGTGGAAGTGACACCCGAACGCGACAGGGTCGCCAAGCCCTACAAGGGGCGGTTCTGGAGCGCGCGACGCTATGTGCTGCACACCGTGGCCGACTCCAAGTCCGAAACGATGCGCACCAAGGCGCTGCGCTTCATGCGCTCGGGCCCCTGCCCGGCATGCTCCGGGACGGGCTTCCGCCCCGAGGCCCTGGCGGTGGGCTTCGCCGGGTTGGACATCGCAGAGTTCAACGCCACCGCGCTCGATGCCCTCGCCACGGTGCTGCGGCCGGTTGCCGAGAACCGGCCGGCTCCCGGAGGGGAACCGGCACACGAGGTGGCCGCCACGATCGCTGCCGACCTGCTGGAGCGCATCGAGGTGCTCACCGGGTTGGGACTGGGCTACCTGAGCCTGGACCGCGGCACCCCCACGCTCTCGCCGGGGGAAATGCAGCGCTTGCGCATCGCCACGCAGCTGCGCTCGGGTCTCTTCGGGGTGATCTACGTGCTCGACGAACCATCCGCCGGACTGCACCCGGCCGACGCCCGACCGCTGCTGGAGGTGCTCGAGGCCTTGAAGGCCGGCGGGAACTCGGTCTTTGTGGTGGAACACAACATGGATGTGGTCGGCCGGGCGGACTGGATCATCGACGTGGGTCCCGGGGCGGGCGCGGGAGGCGGCAAGGTTCTCTACAGCGGACCGGTGGCGGGGCTGGCGAAGGTTCCCGAATCGGTGACCCGGCGCTTCCTGGAGCCCGCCGACGCCGCTGCACCCCGGACGCCGCGGGAAGCCGAGCACTGGCTGGAACTGGACGGGATCAGCCTGCACAACCTGGCGGATCTTGACGCGAGCTTCCCGCTGGGCGTGCTCAGCGCCGTCACCGGTGTTTCCGGATCCGGCAAGTCCTCGCTGGTCAGCCAGGCATTGGCGTACGGTGTTTTGGACAATATGCGCGGCGACGGGTCCAACGGATCGCCCGATTCCTTCGAATCGGGCGAGGGCGGGCCGGACATGGCATCCGACCGGGGCACGGTGCGCGAGGTACGCGGAGCAGGGCGGATCGATCGGATCGTGGCCATGGACCAAAAACCCATTGGCCGCACTCCGCGCTCCAACCTTGCCACGTACACCGGCCTCTTCGACGCGGTGCGCAGGGCCTTTGCCGACACATCCTTGGCCAGGCAGCGCGGCTACGGGGCAGGGCGGTTTTCCTTCAATGTGGCCGGTGGGCGCTGCGAGACGTGTCTGGGCGAGGGATACCTGGAAGTTGAATTGCTCTTCCTGCCCGGCAGCTACGGCCCCTGCCCCGAATGCCACGGATCGCGCTACAACCCGGAGACCCTCGAGGTCACCTACGAGGGCAGGAACATCGCCGAGATTCTGGCCCTGAGCGTGGACGAGGCCGCCGAATTCCTGGCCGGCATTCCGGCCGCGGCACGGTCCCTGGAGACGTTGCGCGACGTGGGATTGGGCTACCTGTCCCTGGGTCAACCGGCGCCCGAGCTCTCCGGCGGCGAGGCCCAGCGCATCAAGCTGGCCACCGAGTTGCAGCGTGCCCGGCGGGGCCACACGCTCTACCTGTTGGACGAGCCCACCACCGGCCTGCACCCGGCGGATGTGCAATTACTGCTGGGCCAACTGCACCGGCTGGTCGATGAATCCAACACCGTGATCGTGGTGGAACACCACATGGATGTGGTGGCAGCCGCCGACTGGGTCATCGACCTGGGCCCGGATGGCGGGGACGCCGGAGGGAAAATCGTTGCCACCGGGACCCCTGCGCAATTGGCTGCGCACCCGAAGTCCAGGACCGCTCCCTACCTCGCCAAGCGACTGGGGATCGCGGGGTCCAACCGTCGGTAACCGGCGAGCACCACGCCAGGCGGGGAAGTCGAGGTCGCGGCGGTGGTTCTGGCGCATCACGTGGCGGATGCACCCGACGGCGCTGGGCGTGAGCACCACGTCGATGTGCTTCTGCAGTGCCCGAGCCTGCTTCTGAAGGTTGACCGGGCGGCCGCCCTTGCGAAGCTGCCGGGCAACATGGGCCGCGAGTGCGTCCTGCGCGTGGGCGATGAAGGCCTGTGGCCTGGCGGCGCGGATCATGTCAAAGCCTCGATGGGGGGAGTGCCCGCGATCCAGCAGGATCGCGAATCCCATGGAAGGGCCGCGGTTGATGCCCATGTGGCAGTGGGCCAGGACCTTCCCGCCCTCAAGCTCCGCGAGCCGGGCGAAGCGGTCGGGACCATCGGCTTACTAGTGCGTTGGCGAAAAATGAAAGAATCAACGATGTGGATAACGAACTTGAACCCGGGCGCCGGCGTGAATCGGCGGAGATCCAGTTCCGCAGCGAAAGCTGGGCACTGTGGCTCGGGTTCGGCTGTACGGCCCTGGGCGTGGCGGTCGGGCTCGTCGGCTTTGCAAACCACCGTCCGGATTTGGCGGGCTTCCATTCCGTGGGCGTGTATTCCGCGATCCTGGCGGCACTGACAGCGTCGGGCGGAAGCGTCCTCGGCTACCTGAGGGTGCTGACCAAGACCCAGACCTGGCTACTGGACTTTCCGCTCTACCGGCAGATCATCAACGCCGGCGCACTGGTGATCATCCACGCGGCAATTTCCGCGATGGCGGCACTTGTCACCTTTCGGATCTTTCAGGACGCCTTCCTGGGACTGACCGTGGACAGGTATGCGGGCAGCCTCATGTTGGGCATCACCGCCGGAATCGCCGGCTATGTTGCCCTGCTGTCCTCGGCGCGGGTGACGGCACAAAGCCTGTCAACGCTGCTGGCAGCCTTCATGACCACCGGCGTGTTCATCAGCATGCTGGCCGCTGAGAACCCGTTCTGGTGGCGTTCGATGTTCTCCGCCCTTGGCACCAGGTCCTCCGGGCTCATGTCCTTCTGGACGTTCAACGTCACCCTGGTCGTCTCCGGCCTGGTGCTCAGCACCCTGACCGCGTTCATCGTGCGCGACGTGATCAGGATGGCGCGCATTCACGACAGGCTGGCCACCGCGCACGGAAGGCCGCTGCCGCGTTTCATCCGGCCGCGCCCCGCGGTGGTGCGCACCTGCCTGCTGGGCCTGGGGGCCTGCGTCATCGGGATCGGACTGATCCCGTTCAACGTCTCGGCGCCGGTGCACTCGGCCATCGTGCGCATTGCCGCGGGATTCATCGTGGTGCTGCTGCTGGGCGCGGCACTTTGGCTGCCGGGATTCCCCTGGGTGTTCCACCTGCTCTCATTTGCCTGCTTCCTGGGGCTGGTGGGCGCTGCCCTGCTCTGGCAGCCGCTGGCCTACTACAACCTCACAGCCTTCGAGCTGGCGGTCGTGGGCATCGTCTTTGGCTGGCTCAGCGTGTTCATCCGCACCACCGACGCGGCCCTCGCCGTCAAGAGGAAGGAACTTGCCGACGTCTTGGCCGTCAACAGCTGAGCTTAGGTGCCCACGTGTTCGAAGTGGGCCACGAACATGTCAGGCCGCACCAACACCACCGAACCATTGGGCAGGCGGCGCTTGGGAGCGGCGACAAATTCATGAAGCGGCACCTGGTACTCGGCGGCCAGTTGCTCCCCGCGCTCCCTTCCGGCCGGGCCGTAGACGTGCACCTGCCAGCGGGCGTCGTTGAGCACCTCGAAGTTGTCGGCGTGTTCGCCGGTGCGGTTGGGCACCCATGGCAGGCGGCGGCCAAGCACCTGTCCGCGTCGCCTGGTCCGGGCAAAGCCGGTGGCCAGGGTGGCACGGTCCTTGGCGCTGTCATCCATCCAGTAGTGGATGCGGATCTGCGAGAGGTACCCGAAGAAGCGCCGCCCGGCAGGTATTCTGCCCATCAGGCGCACGGCGGCCGGCCACACCAGAGGCAGCACCCGGGTGCGGATCGTGCGGGCCAGCAGGGAATCGGAGGTGGCGGCGCTGAAGAGCCTGTCGGTGGTGGCCACCAGGCGCAGGGCCACGGGGCGGCGTTCGACTTCGTAGCGCTCCAGGTAGGACTCGGGCATGCGGCCGGAAAAGACGTCAGCCATCTTGCACACCAGGTTGTGTGCGTCCTGCAGCCCGGTGTTCATGCCCTGCGCTCCGACCGGCGAGTGGATGTGGGCGGCATCCCCGGCCAGGAAAACCCTGCCCCGGGCGAAGCGCTCGGCAACGCGGTGATGCACGCGGTAGGTGGTGAACCACGAGGCCGATCCGTACATGACACCGAACTCGCGGCGCAGGCTGGCCCGGGCGCGGTCCTCGTCGATATCGGGTTTGTCCCCGGTGGAGTCCTTGGGTTCGTGCAGGATGCCCAGCAGGCGACGCCGCTCGCCGCCGGAGTCATCCCTGCCCATCGGGAAGCCGAGCATGAAGTTCTCATCGGAAAAGCGCAGGTTGATTCCCGAGCCCATGCCGGTGACCCCCTGGGCGTCGAGCACGTAGAAGACCTCGTCGTCGGTTTTCCCCTCAAAGGCAATGCCGAGGGATTCGCGGATGGGGGAGGAAGCGCCGTCCGCGGCGATCACGTAGCGAGCCGAAATGTGCACCGGCCCCTGCGGCCCGGTGCACTTGATGAGCAACTGGTCCCCAGTGTCCGAAAAGGACTCGTAGCCGTGCTCCCAGAGCACTTCGTTGCCCGCGTCTTTCAGGTAATCGGCCAACAGCTCCTCATTGGCGCTCTGTTCCAGCATGGTCAGTCCCGCGAAGGGCGTCTGGGCGTAACCGAGCCGGTTGAGCTTGATGCTCTTGAAACTGCGGGACCCGATGCCCGGGCGCATTTCCCCGGTCGGCACCGAGCGTCGCTTGACCTCGTCCGCCAGCCCCAGTTGGCGGTAGATCTCCATGCTGCGTGCCTGCAGCGCCAGGGCGCGCGATTCGCGGGTGGGACCCGACTTCATGTCAATGACCCGTGCGTCGATCCCGAAATTCTGCAGCCAAGCCCCGGCCATCAAACCCGTGGGCCCGGCACCGATTACCAAAACGTCTGTGTGCAGTAGCGTCGCGTCCATGAAACCCACGCTACGCCCCCATGCCCGGCAAAGCACTGATACGGGCCTTGTGGCGGCGCAATCACGTGCCGGTTTCCGCCGGGGGTGTCTCCTTCATCCGCGCAAGCGAGTCCAGGGCCCGGGCACGGGAGGCCATCAGGTCCACCATCTGATCGACCTTGGAATACGGGACAAAGCGGTCAATGTAGGAACCGTGCGGATCAAATTTCTTGGCCTGCAGCAATGGGTTGAAGACCCTGACGAACGGGGACGCGTCGGCCCCGCACCCGGCGACCCATTGCCAGTTGGCCGGGTTTGATGCCGCGTCCGCGTCCACGAGGGTGTCCCAAAACCATTCCTCGCCCACCTGCCAATGGATACCCAGGTTCTTGACCAGGAAGCTGGCGGTGACCATGCGGACCCTGTTGTGCATCCATCCCGTTTCCCAAAGCTGCTTCATGCCGGCGTCCACCAGCCCGTAACCCGTCGAACCATCGCACCAGGCCTTGAAGTGGCGGGCCGCCGTTGTTTCCTCCGGCCCTCTGTTTACGCTGGAGCCGGGCCAGGCCCAGTCAAACGCGTCGAACTCGCTGCGCAGGTTGCGGGTAGCCAAATCCGGGTAGTGGTAGAGCAGGTTCCAGCAAAAGTCGCGCCACACCAGTTGACGCATCAAGGCCCGCGTGCCCTCGGCTCGCTCGGGATGGACGCGCAACATGCGGCTGAGGGTCTCCCAGACCTCGACGGGACCCAGATGCCCCCAACGCAGGGCCGCCGACAAACGCGAGGTGCCGTCGGTGTCGGGCCTGTCGCGGGACGTGGCGTAGTCGCCGGCGATTTCCTCCAACACCACGCCCAGGCGGTCCCGGGCCGCGGCCTCGCCCGGAACCCAGGCGGCGGCCAGTCCGTGCGACCAGTCGGGAGCCGAGGGCAACAGGCCCCAGTCATCCAATTTTTCCGAGGTCAATTCGGTGGTCACGGGTTCCTGCGCTTCGGGCCTGTCCAGCACCGGGCGCATCGGCAGCCGCTGCAGCGCGTTGAAGAAGGGCGTGAAGACCTTGAAGTTCCTTGAATCCTGGGTCAGCACGGTCCACGGTTCGTGCAAGAGCGTTCCGGCATGGCTGTGGGCCTCAAGCCCGGCGTCGGTCGCCAACTTCTTGGCCGCTGCGTCGACGGCGCGTTCGGCTCCGCCGTAGCGACGGTTCCAATGCATCGTGGAGATGCCGTCGGCGGCGAGGAGCCCCCGAAGGACCTCGGCCGCGGCACCGCGGCGCAAAAGCAATGGCACGCCGAGTCCTGCCAATGATTCACGAAGCTCGTTTAATGCGTGATGCAGCCACCACTTGGCAGCGCCGCCCAACGGACGCACGCCGGGGGACTGCTCGTCAAGGATGAACAGGGCGGTTGTCGGCCCCGAAGCCATGGCGGCACAGAGCGCCGGATTGTCGGCCACGCGCAGGTCGTCGCGGAACCACACGATGGTGGATGATGCCTGGTTCATGTTCGTGCTCTTTCGTGCGGACGGTGGTTTTTGGGACTAGCGGGACAGGGCGTACCAAATCAGCAGCATGGTGACGAGGAACCCCGTGGCATAGTTCAGCCAGAGGAAGCGCACCCATCCGGCATGGGCGCGGGCGGAATCCTCGTCGTCCAGCCGGGCATGGGGCAGCACATTGGCCAGGTAGGGCAGGGCCAGCAGGCCCGCCAACGGGCCCGGCCAGTCGGTGAACAGGAGCAATGCGCCGGCGGCGAGGTAGGCTGCGGCGGCGAACCTGACGGTCCGTTTCGCCCCCAGCACCGTGCCGATGGAACCCAGCGATGCTGCGCGGTCGGGGACGATATCCTGCACCGCGCCGAACGCGTGTGAGGCCACGCCCCAGAGAAAGAACGCCAGCAGGATCGCCACGAGCGCCGCGTCGAAACCGGCCCCCGCCAAGGCCAGTCCGTAGAGCGCGGGGGAGACGAAGTGGGTGCTGGAGGTCAGCGAGTCCAGGAAGGGACGCTCCTTGAAGCGCAGGTGCGGAGCGCTATAGGCGTAGAGCGCCGCCATCGATACCAACAGCACCAGGTTCGCCTGCCAGGAACCAACGATTCCCAGCACCACCAGGAATGGCAGGCAGGCAACCGCGCAGGCCGCTAGGATCCCGCGGTGCCGGCTGCGGTCCACCACCGCGCCTTCGGCCCCGCCCTTGCGGGGATTCAACAGGTCCGATTCGTAGTCGAAGACATCGTTGATCCCGTACATGGCCAGGTTGTAGGGAACGAGGAAGAAGAATGTTCCGACCACCCAGATCCAGTCGATTCTCCCGGCTGCCAACAGGTATGCCGCGGCAAAGGGGTAGGCGGTGTTGACCCAGGAAACGGGGCGGGAAGTCATGAGCAGTTCGCGCAGCATCATGGTGTTTCCTTCCCGGTCCGGATCACTGGCGCCGGGCCCGATGGGGCCTGGGCAATACCGCTTCCCTTCACCGAAGCTCCGATTCCCATAGGTGTCTTGCCCCCTGCGATCCACCACAGGGCAGGGACGAAGAACACCGCGCAGACCGGGTAGCTGAAGTCCTCCACCGGGGCCAGCCCGATGCGGAGGCCCAGCAACGTTTGGCTCCCGTAGCCAAAAAGCCCGGAGCCGATCATCACGTTGTCGAACACCGCGGTCAGCACCCAGAGCACGAGCAGGGCGAGCCCCATCGGCGGAAGCACCGTGCGCAAGCTGATCCGGCGCAGGCGCACCGCCAAGAGGAAGAGCAACAGCGAACCGAGCATGAAGCACAAGGACAGCAGGGCGAAGTTCATGCTGTCTCCTTCGAATCCGGTAGTGGCGTGGCGGTGGAATGGCGGTCGGTGCCGGCGGCTTTCCGCCGTGCCCGCCAGGCCATGGCGCCGGTGAACAGGACCATCGTGTTGTAGCAGAGGAACAGCAGGAAGAAGGCTTCCTCCAGCGGCAACTGCTCGCCCAGCATCACCCCGGTCATAAGCGCCGAATCACGGTGCAGGAAGATCCCCAGGTCGATGGCGATGACGTCCCAGAGCAGGAACATCGCGGTTCCACCGGCCAGCGCGAGCAGCGCGGGAAGCGGTTGGGCAAAGACGAACAGCCGGTACCTGGCATCCAGCACCGCCATGCAGGCAATGAGTGCCAGCAGGATGAGCAGGTAGGTCATGGTGTCGCCGCCCGGGTGGGTTCGGTCTTGGGCTGTGTCCCTGGCGACAGCCGGCAAGGGACCATGGGTCCCTTGTCCTTGATCCCGTTGACTGCCTTCGCGATAATTTCGGCACTGATCAGGCACATCGGAACTCCGATGCCCGGGCGCACCGAGCTGCCGGCATAGTGCAGGCCGCGAATCTTCGAGCTGTGGTTCGAGGGCCGGAAGAAGGCCGACTGGCTCAGCGTGTGGGCCAGCCCCAGGGCACCGCCCTGCCAGGCATTGACGTTTTCCTCGAAGTCGCCGGGGCCAAGGCTTTGGCGCACCACGACCCTCTCGCGCAGGTCAGCAATGCCCGCCCAAGCGGCCAACTGGTCCAGCGCGGCATCCGCAACCGCCTCCACCGGCGGTGATCCGGTTCCGTCCGGGCCGCCCTTGCCCCACGCGGGCAGGGCGGGGGAAGGCACGAGGATGAACAGGTTTTCATGTCCGTCCGGTGCCACGGAGGGATCCGTGGCGCTGGGCATGCAGACATACAGGCTGGTTTCCTCCGATAGGTCCTCTCCACGGTGGATGCGCCCGAAATTGTCGTCCCAGTCGGTGGTGAACAACAGGTTGTGGTGGCTGAGCTTGGGGAGCTTGCCCCGGATGCCCAGACAGAGCAGTACGGCACTGGGCCCGGGATCGCGCCGCTTCCAACTGGCTTCGGAGGAGGAGCGAAGTCTCGCCGGGAGCAATTCGGTCTCCAGGTGGTGCAGGTCTGCGGCACCCACCACCACGTCGGCTTTCAGGCGTTGCTCCGGACCCGTTATGTGGCCGGGGTCGCCCGCCTCGACCCAGCGCACCGCCTCGACCCGGGGTGTGCCCGCGGCGGTGTCAGCGTCGATGCCCGTGACCCGGGCGCCGGTGATGATCGTGACGCCGGCGGCCCGGCAGAGTCCTGCCATCACGTCGACCAGGTGTGCAAAGCCGCCCATCGGGTATTTCACGCCTTGGGTCAGGTCCAGGTGGCTCATCAGGTGGTAGAGCGCCGGGGTGCGCTTGGGGCTCGAGCCCAGGAACACCGCGGGGTAACCCAGGATCTGGCGCAGGCGCGGATCGCTGAAGCGGCTGGCCACGAGGGAATCCAGGGAGCCGGCCAGCAGCGGTGCAAGCCGTGGCAGCAGCGCCACCACCCGCGGGTCCAGGAAGCTGGCAGGAGAGGAGAAATCCGCATAGAGAAAATGCTTCAGCGCCAGGTCGTAGCTCTCGGCGGACTGTTCCAGGTATTTATCCAGCGCGGCACCGGCACCAGGCTGGAGGGATTCGAAGGCTTCGCGGGCCCCGGAGCCGGATGGCATGTCCAATGGGGTGTAGTCGCCCTGGAACCAGGTCCGGTAGCCGATCCCGAGGTCCACGAGATCCAGCTCGGTGTCCGTGGAAGTGCCCATGAGCTCAAACCAGTGCTCGATGACTTCGGGCATCAGGTACCAGGAGGGGCCGGTGTCAAAGCTGAAGCCCTCGCGTTGCAGGCGTCCGGCGCGGCCACCGAGCACCGTCTGTTTCTCCAGCAGCGTGACCCGGTGGCCGGAGGCGGCCAGCAGTCCCGCGGTGGCCAAACCGGAGAAACCGCCGCCGATGACGACCACCTCTTGTGCGGCAGTGTGGGCAAGGTTCTTCATGGGTTTCGCTTTCATGCCGCATTCACCGTGGCTGACTTGGGACGCCGGCCCATGGTGGTGCGCAGCGCGATGTATGCCTTGCGGCGGGCGGGAACGGAGATCCGTCGGGTCATGAGCTCGGCGGCGTCGGTGTGTTCGAGGCGGCGGTTCAGTTCGCTGAACAACCCGTGGGCCATGGACACTGCCTGTGCGGCTCGCGGCGCCAGGTGGGGGATGCCGCGGGCCGCGGCGTCCAGGTCCGCCCGGATCTCGTGGACCAATGCGTTCTTGTGCGCGTCGGTGAATGCCGCCGGGTCCAAACCCGGGAAGTAGCTGCGTCCCAGTGAGGAGGTGTCCTCCGCCAGGTCGCGCAGGAAGTTGACCTTCTGGAAGGCTGCGCCCAGTCGTCGGGCGGCGGCCTCGGTTTCCGCCTCGTGTCCGGTGGGGGCGTGGGGCATGGAACGGAAGACCCGCAGGCACATCAATCCCACGACCTCCGCCGACCCGTAGATGTAGCCCTGAAGAGTCGTGGCGTCGTGGGTGGACACCTCCAGGTCGCTGCGCATTGAGGCGAAGAACGGGCGGGTCAGCGCGGTGTCGATGCCTTGGGAACGGGCGGTGCAGGCGAAGGCGTGCACGATCATGTTGGTGCTGTAGCCGCTGGCCAGCGCCGCCTCGGTTTCCTCCTCGAGCCGTTGCAGAGCGGCAGCGACGGCAGGCGCGTCCAGCCCGGCCTCGCGGGCGACCCCGTCGACGACCTCGTCGGCCAGGCGCACCAGGGCATAGATATTGGAGATGTGTTCGCGCGCGGGGCGCCCCAGCATGCGGCAGGCCAGCGAGAACGAGGTGGAGTATCGGGCGATGACGACCCGGGCGCTGCTGCTGGCCGTGGCCGAGTAGCGTTGCAGGGCGGTGGGCCGGCCGCTTGCGTGGCCGGCGGCCGGTGCCCCGGTTTTGACTGCGGTGTCGTGTTTCACGGACTAGGCCCCCCGGTTCAGGATCAGGCCGGCGAAGCCCTCGAGCTCGGTGGATACATGGGCAGGCAGCCCCAAGGCGCGTGAGGCGGAGGTGGCACTGGCGCACAGGTCCTGGGCCAATTGCCGGGCAAAGCGCTCGGCGCCGGTCGATTCCAGCGCGGAGCGCATGGCCTGCACGTCCGTTCCCCGGTCACGGAAGCGCTGCAGGTCCTCGGTGAACCCGGGAGTGGAGGCAGCCATGGCGGTGAGGATGGTGCTTTTGCCCTCGCGCAGGTCGGACTCGATGGATTTTCCGGTTCGTGCCGGATCCCCGAAAGTCCCCAGCACGTCGTCGATGAGTTGGTAGGCAACGCCCAGCTGGCTGCCGATGTTGGCCAGGGCGGCGGCCCCGGTGGCATCTGCGCCTGCCAGCAGGGCACCGGTGTGCAGCGGCACCTGGAAGGAATAGGCGGCGGTCTTCAGTTTTTCCATGCGCAACACCTCCTGCACCTGGGCGGGCGCTGGATCCAGGGAAAAGAGCAGGTCTTCCAGCTCCCCGGCACCCGCGTGGTGGATTGCCTGGTGGAAGGAGTTCTCGATGATGGCTGCCTGGGGCAGTGAATCGGCGGCCCGCAGGGCGAGCTTGATGGCCGCGGCAAGCAACAGGTCGCCGGCGATGATGGCTGCCGCGTGGCCCGCATGCTCGGCGTTCTCCGCCGACTTGCCGCGCGCCAGCGCATCGTCGCGGTACAGCGCCGAGAGGGTGGGGCGCCCGCGCCGGGTGAAGTCGCGGTCGATCACGTCATCGTGCATCAGGAGCGACCCATGGAGCAGTTCGAAGGCGCAGCCCAGCAGAACGACGCGTTCGGAAACTTCGCCGAATTCAGCGTTGTCCACCGAGGCTGGAGCGAATGCCTCGTGGCCCAGCATGACCAGGCGCGGCCGGGTGAGCTTGCCACCTTCCAGTGCC
Source organism: Paeniglutamicibacter sulfureus (assembly GCF_039535115.1). Lineage (NCBI taxonomy): Bacteria > Bacillati > Actinomycetota > Actinomycetes > Micrococcales > Micrococcaceae > Paeniglutamicibacter > Paeniglutamicibacter sulfureus. The sequence goes on along the minus strand of NZ_BAAAWO010000001.1, from coordinate 2,392,717 downwards.
TGTCCAATGCGGGACCACAGCATTTGGGTGGCCTTGGAGTATTCCCCGGACGCGCGCCGATGTTCCTCGATGACAGAGGACAACAGCTGGCGGACCCGCGACTGGAGCACTTCCGTTTTCCCGGGTGCGGCGGACCCGCAAGTCTGCGCGGGACTTTGGGTTGGCAGGCTCATGATCGTTCGTTCCGTTTCTGGGTGGTGGCGGGAGGGGCCAGGGTGTCGATCTGGGTGTGCATGGCCGTGAGGATGCCCTCGAGGTACCTCACCACGGCGCGTTGTTCATCGGGGTCCAGCTCCTGGATGCCAAGTTCCGCATCGTTGAACAGCGGACGCAGTGCGGTCATGGTCAGGTTCACTGCCCGGGTGCTTGGATGGACGCGGATACTGCGTCGGTCAGTGGGATGGGCCGCCCGCGACACGTAGCCGCGATCGCTCATCCGGTCGATGAGCGCTGTGGTCGCCGCGCTGGAAATATTTAGTTTTCCGGCCAGTTCACCCGGAGTCATGGGGCGGTCAAGCATCAGATGCTGCAGGGCCTGGAAGTCGGTCTCGTTGATGCCAAGATGGCGACACACCGCGTGTTCAAGGACATCATTGAGCATGAGGACCTCGTGCAACAGCTTCGATGCCGCGTGCGGACCGGACGTCTCGCCCGTGGAAACCTTGATCATCTATACCTCGAACGGTTGATTACTAGCTTAGCTATATACATCATGGGTTAACAAGTTAGTGTTTGTCGAGTAGGACTGACGCATTCAGTGAAAATTTCCCCCGAGCCAAGGAGATCTCCCCATGCATTCCCCACCAAAGGCCTCCTGGACCATCCGGATAGTCTGTGCCGCAGCGGTTTTTGCCGCGATCGCCGGCGCCTTCATCGGCAGCGGAGCGATGGGCGGCACCCCAATTGCCGAGGCTGCGGACGGCAGCCTGGGCGCAGATTCGACCTTGCTGGCTCCCGGCACCGGCGCCTTTTCCATCTGGAGCCTCGTGTATCTGGGTCTGGTCGTCTACGCGATCTGGCAACTGACGCCCCGCGCCGCACGGAGCGACACCCAGCGGCGGATCCGTCCGTTGGCGGCAGGCTCCGCGGTCCTCAACGCCCTGTGGATCGGCGTGGTGCAAGTTGGCTGGTTGGGTGCAAGCGTCGTGGTGATGCTGCTCCTGCTCGCGGTTCTGGCGAGGATCTTCATGCTGATGCGGCCGCACATCGAACATCCCGCCGAACGCTGGATCATGGCACTGACCTTCGGCCCGTACCTGGGCTGGGTCAGCGTGGCGACGGTGGCAAACATCGCCGCGTGGCTGGCGGCCCGGGGCGTGGGTGACGGAGCTGAATGGGCCACGCCCCTGGCCTGCGTTCTGGCGGTGGTCGCGGCCTTGATCGGTGCCATGACCGTGGTGTATTCCGGTGGCAGAATCGCGGCGGCCCTCGCCATGGTGTGGGGTATTGCCTGGATCGGGGTGGGGCGCGGCGACGGCGGCCTGGAATCCATGCCCGTCTCCGTCACGGCGTATTCTGCGGCTACGGCCCTGCTGCTCTTCGCCCTCGTCGCTGCGGCAAGGCGCCGGGTTTATCCGGCCGCGACGTCCGCATCCGAGGTCGCGGCATGAGCGTCATCGCCGTCACCGGAGCCACCGGCTACATTGGCGGGCGGTTGGTCCCGTTGCTGCTGGAGCAGGGACACAGCGTGCGGGTGCTCACCCGTCGAAGCAACGCCCTGCGCGATGTTCCCTGGGGGACACGGGTGCAGATTGTGGAGGGGGATCTCACCGATCCGGATGCCGCCGCGGAACTGTGTGAGGGAGCCGAGGTCCTCTACTACCTGGTCCACTCCATGGGCGGCACCAGCAATTTCGCCCCCGTTGAGGAACGTTGTGCCAACACGATTGTGGAAGCGGCACGGGCCGCGGGCATCGGGCGTCTGGTCTATCTCTCGGGTTTGCATCCCGAGGGCGAGCTGAGTCGCCACCTGGCCTCCCGGGTCAAGGTCGGGCGCATTCTGGAATCCAGCGGCATTCCCACCATTACGTTGCAGGCGGGGCTGATCATCGGCTCCGGGTCCGCAAGCTTTGAGATGGTCCGCCACCTTACTGACGTGCTTCCCGTGATGCCTGCCCCGCGCTGGGTGCTGAACCGGGTGCAGCCCATCGCCGTGCGCGATGCCCTGCACTACCTCAGTCAATGCGCACTTCTTCCCTCGGAGGTGTCCGGCACCTACGACATCGGCGGACCCGAGGCACACAGCTACGGGGACATGATGCGCCTCTATGCCGATGCCGCGGGCATCCGCCGCCCGGTCATCCTGGCGCTCCCGGTGCTGACCCCGTGGCTGGCGGCCCAGTGGGTCAACCTGGTCACCCCGATCCCGCGCGCGCTGGCCATTCCGCTGGTCGAGTCCCTGCAACACGACTGCGTGATGCGAAACCGCGACATCGATGCGGTCATCGACCGCCCTGCAGAGGGGCTGACCGGGTACCGGAGCTCCGTTGAATTGGCACTGGCCAAGATGCGTGATGACACGGTGGAAACGACATGGGCCACCGCCCATGCCCTGGAGGCACCCGCCGAGCCGCTGCCCTCGGATCCGCAATGGGCCGGGCACACCGTCTTCACCGATGTTCGGGAGCGAGATACCAGTGCGAGTCCCGCTGCGTTGTTCCGGGTCATCGCGTCGCTGGGCGGGGAAACCGGCTACTACTCGCTGCCCGGTGCCTGGGCGCTGCGCGGGATCCTGGACAAGCTCGCCGGGGGAGTGGGCCTGCGCCGCGGGCGGCGCAACCGCACCTCCCTCGCGTTGGGGGACGCGGTGGACTGGTGGCGCGTGGAGGAGCTGGTGCCGGATCGCCTGCTGCGCCTGCGCGCGGAAATGCGGGTCCCCGGGCGGGCCTGGCTGGAGCTCTCGGTGGAACCGACCGAAACTGGAAGCCACTACCGACAGCGTGCGGTGTTCTTCCCCGAGGGCCTGGCGGGCCGGCTGTACTGGCTGGCGATCGTGCCCTTCCACGGGGTGATCTTCTCCTCCATGGCCCGTCGCATCACCACTGCCGCCGAGGCGCTCGAGGCCACGGACGCGGCCTAGCCTTGGGAGGGCTTGCGCTCGCCGACCGATCCGATGCTGTCCTCAAGGTCCATGGCCGTTTCGGCGAGGAAACGGATGACCACCTCGCGTTCGGCGGGGCTCAGCCGCGCGGCCGCGCCGAAGCGCGCGGCGTGGTGCCGACCGACCTGCTGGCGGGCGGCAAGGTGGGTCTCGGGGGTCACGGTGATGCACAGGGACCGGCGGTCGGTGGGGTGTGCCGCGCGCACCACGTGTCCCGCCTTCTCCAGCCGGTCCACCATCTTGGTCACCGAAGCGGTGGTGATCCCTAGGTGCTTGGCAAGCATGCCCGGAGTCGCCGCGGTGTCGGTGTTCTTGGCCGAGATCAGGAACCTGATGGCCCGCATGTCAGTCTCGTTCAGGTTCATGTAGCTTTGCGAGGCACGGGAGATCTTGCGTTCAACGGCCCGCAACCTGCCCATTTCGGCCATGATCCGATCGATCTGCTTCAGCGTTTCCTCGCTGAGCTTCGACCTGTCGATCAATTCGCTGCGCGGGTCGCTCGAGGCAAGGTTGAAGATCGTGGGAAGTTCCTCGCGGTCCACTGGATTCCACTCCCTTCCCTTGCGCAGGCTGATAAGTTCGACGTCCCCATGATACGACCCGGTCAGGCCACGGCCGGTATCGCCCGGGTTCTGCGACCGGGAAACCTCGCACGGCCGTCCTGCTCGCCCCCCTGTTCGCCGCGGGTCCCGCGCGGCGGCCCCGGGTGGTGCCCAATCTCACCGCCCACACTCTGGACATGCATGGGAGAATGGAAACGATGACTTCCCCCGAAAAAACCCCAGTGACCGTGCCTGCCACTACTGCGCCCGCCGCAGAGGACGCCGCGGCCCGTCGCGCCGCCCAGGCCGCGGCCCAGGGTGCCCAGCAAATGCGCATCTCCGAATCCCGTGCCAAGGCCGAGGGCCGCGCACAGGTGCGCCCCACCGCCGAGGGGTGGAAGCAGGCCATGGGCGAGGACGGCCGCCCGCAGCTCCAGTTCACCGCCAAGGCCCGCGTCAGCCAGCCGCCGATGCACCTTGCCGACCTCACGCTGGCCGAACGAGCCGCCAAGCTCAAGGAGATCGGCCTGCCGGCCTTCCGCGCCAAGCAGCTCTCGGTGCACTACTTCCAGCACTACACCACCGATCCCGAGCTGATGAGCGACCTTCCCAAGGACCGCCGCGCCGAGATCGCCGAGGTCATGTTCCCGAAGCTGCTGACCGAGGTGAAGCGACTGGCCACCGACGATGGCCGGACCATCAAGTTCCTGTGGCGCCTCTTCGATGGCTCGCTGGTCGAGTCGGTGCTGATGCGCTACTCCAATCGCATCACCCTGTGCATCTCCTCGCAGTGCGGCTGCGGCATGAACTGCCCGTTCTGCGCCACCGGCCAGGCCGGTCTGACCCGCAACATGTCCACCGCCGAAATCCTGGACCAGATCGTCCAGGCCAACCGCGTGATTGCCGAGGGCGGACTGGGCGGCCAGAAGCACCCCGAGGAGCGCGTGGGCAACATCGTGTTCATGGGCATGGGCGAACCCCTGGCCAACTACAAGCGCGTCATGAACGCCGTGCACCGCATGGTGGCCGAGGCCCCCGAGGGCCTGGGCATGAGCGCCCGCGGCATTACGGTCTCAACCGTGGGCCTGGTCCCGGCCATCAACAAGCTTGCCGAAGAGGGCGTCCCGGTCACCTTCGCGCTGTCGCTGCACGCGCCGGATGACGAACTGCGCGATGAGATGATCCCGGTGAATTCGAAGTGGAAGGTCGACGAGGCCCTGGATGCCGCGTTCAACTACTACGTGAAGACCGGTCGTCGCGTCTCCATCGAGTACGCGCTGATCAAGGACATGAACGACCACGGCTGGCGCGCGGACCTGTTGGCCCGAAAGCTCAACGCCCGCGGCCGCGGCTGGGTCCACGTGAACCCGATCCCGCTGAACCCGACCCCGGGATCGGTCTGGACCTCCTCGGAGCCGGACGTCACCGCCGAGTTCATCGACCGCCTGGAGTCCGCCGGCGTGCCCACCACGCTGCGCGACACCCGCGGCAAGGAAATCGACGGCGCGTGCGGCCAGCTCGCCGCGGCTGAGTAGGCTGTAACCACCACGTTGGGGCGCGATGCGCCATTGATGAGATGAGTCGACAAGTGTCACTGGCAGCACCGTTTTTCCTGGACAAGTCCGACACCGCCAGCTGGAAGGCCCTGAACGGCCTTTCGCTCAAGGTCAAGGAAGCCGCGGATGCCGCCGGGCTGGGCACACGCCTCATCGAGCTGCTCAATGTGCGCATTTCCCAGATCAACGGCTGCTCGTACTGCCTGGACATGCACGGCCGGATGGCCCTGGAAGCAGGCGAGACCTCCCAGCGACTGGCGGTGCTCTCCACCTGGCGTGAGACCGAGTTGTTCGACGACCTGGAGTCGGCCGCGCTCTCGGTCGCCGAGGCCGCCACCTCCCTGCCTGACTCGGAAGCACGGATTGCCGAGCTGGCAGCCTCGCGCCTGGTACTCGACGACGCGCAGTTCTCCGCCGTCCAGTGGGCAGCCATTGCCATGAATGCCTTCAACCGCGTCTCCATCCTGTCCCAGCACCCGGTGCGCCCGAGCAAGAAGTAGCGGGGCCATGGCAGCGGGCACGACCGATTCCCGGGGCGCGGAGACGCGACCCGAATCCGTGCTCTCGCGCTTCGCCCCGGAAGCCGTCTACCTGCTGGGCGGGGGACGCGCCATCCTGCTGCAGCTCGCGATGCCCGGGGTTGGCCACGGTGTGGCCAGGCATTCGAATTTTGCCGTCAATCCGTTGGGCCGCCTCAACGGCACCTTGACGTATATCTATGCTCTGAGCAACGGTACCGACGAGCAACGGGCCAAGGTCCGGTCGATAGTTCACGAGGCTCATGCCCCGGTCAAGGCGCCGGCCGCCCAGGATGGATCGCACCCTGCCTACTCTGCGCGTGACCCGAAGCTGCAATTGTGGGTTGCCGCCACGCTCTATGACTCGGCTATGCAGATCCAGCGTGCGGTGTTCCCGCCGCTCGACGATGACACAGCCGAGGCCCTGTACCGCGATTATGCGCAGCTGGGAACCGAACTGGGGATGCCCGCTCACCTCTGGCCTGCGACCCGGGCTGACTTCGCGGAGTACTGGGCCGAGACGCTTGGGCAATTAAGGGTCGATGCGCCGGTACGTGCGGTCGCACATGAACTCCTGGCCGCCAAGCAGGCACCGCCGTGGATCCGTGCTGCGATGCCACTGGTCCGGCTGATGACCATCGGGCTGCTGCCCGAGCCGGTGCGCACCATGTTTGGCTTCTCATTTGGCCCACGCCAACAGCGCCGAATGGACCTGGTGCTATGCTCCGCACGCATATCGACGCGAATCCTGCCTCGGGTCTTTCGGCACTTTCCGATGCATTTTTACCTCCGTCGTCTGGATAGGCGATAACTACCCGCAAATTATCGTGAATAAGGAACCCGCGACTAGCCGCTTGACTAGTCTGTTAGCGACAACTGGATAGGGTTCCCCGGTAAATGGCCACGACTTGGCAAAAAACCTATTATCGTGCTCATTAGAGACGTTTTCCTGTTAGATTCTTAGGTAGTTGATACATCAACTAATGGCGTTCGCGTAGTACCGATTCAGCTGGGGCTGACGGTCGCGCCGGAGAATATTAGCAAGGGGGAGCTCATGTCTCAGAAGGAAAAGAACCGCAAGATCCGGGCGATATTGGCCGGTGGAATGGTCCTTGGGGTCGGTGCAGCGGTGACGCTTGCCGCCTGGAGCGATTCCGAGTTTGCGGAAGGCATTTTCGGCACTGGTGCGTTCGATCTAGAAGGTAGCGCTACCGGAATCGGATATAGCAGCCACACGGAAGGCAATGCCGTCGACTTGTCCTTCCCGCTTGACGCCTCAGAGATTTCGGCAGACCAGACGATTCAAGCACCGTTTGCCGTTCGGTTGAGCGAAGCAACAACCGAGAATGCGAACGTGACAATGGCCGCGGAATTTGTGGGAAGCATTAATGGGCTGAGCTACGAGGTTTACAAGACGGAGAGTTTTGGCTGCGTTGGTCTGACTACTCCCTTTGCATCGGGGGCATTCGATGGAATTCCCACCAGCGAAGTACAAGCGTTTACTCTCGACCAAGGCACCACTTCTGCGGGCCCCGAGCAAAACCTTTGCTTCGTTGTAAAAGCAGATGCCAGCCTGCAACAGGGCGCGAATTCAACGGTCATTTGGCAATTTGAAGCCAGACAGCAGTAGTAGGACTAGTTCATGACTACGATGCGGGCCAACACATGGCGCAAAATCGCCGCTGTGCTGGCAGGCGGCCTGGTGCTCGGCGTCGGCACCACGGCAACGCTTGCCGCATGGACCGATGAAGAAAACGCCACCGAAACCTTCAAAGCCGGCACCTTCTCGATCGTCGGCAGCACGAACGGAGCCGATTTCAGCGACCACCCCACTTCACCCGGTGCCGCCCTTGATTTCACGGTCACTCCGACTGCCTTGGTCCCCGGAACGACGTCGTACGCGTTGTATTCGGTGAAAACGGCAGCAGGGAGCGTATCCGGCTCCGTGCAGCTGACCGCGGATCCGGACAACGATACCGGGCTCGGAAAGTACCTGCACTACGGTGTCAGAACCCTCACGGATCCGATCTGCGATGCTGATACCTTTACGGATGCCACTTCGGTCGACATTGTCGGCTCAGGGAGTGAACTAACGGTTGGATCCAACCAGAAGCTCGATTTGGAACCCAACGGGGCCTCCGCCATCAACTACTGTTTCGCCGTCAGCTTGCCCACGACCGCACTCAACGAAGCCCAAGGCACCACGCTCACCGGACGCTGGGTCTTTGCGGCGACGGCCGAATAGCAGGGTTGGCCATGGATAGACGCATGCGGGGAGCGGGGAAGATCCTGGGCGATGCCGTGTTGAGCCTGGCGGCGTTCGGCGGATTCGTCTGTGTGCTGCTGGTCATTGCCGCCTTCGCGTTCAACGTTTCCTTGATCATGTTCAAGACCGGATCCATGAGCCCTACGATTCCGGCTGGTTCTCTGTCTTTGGTACAGGAGATCCCGGCGACCGAAATCAAAGTCGGGGATGTCGTGACAGTGGACCGGCCGGCGGCCCTGCCCATCACTCACCGGGTGACTTCCGTGGCCGACGGCCCGTCACATGCCGAGCGGATCATCACCATGAAGGGCGATGCTAATGAGGCCGAGGATCCGTTCCCATACACCGTGGACACCGTTCGGATTGTTCTCGCCTCCGCACCCAATCTGGCATACGGCATCGTCTGGCTTTCGAATCCATGGGTGATGGCGGTTCTCACTCTGGGCGCATCTGGGTTGGTCACTTGGGCGTTCTGGCCGCGGGATCTGCCGAGCCAAGACTCCGATGAGCAGGAAGACCCACTGCCCCTGCCGGAGCAATCAAGCAGCGGATCTCAGTCCGGGCTGGGAATGCTCGTCACACCATTGGCTCTTGGTCTCGCGTTGGGGAGCCCTGTCCAGGCAGTGGCAGAGGAGGTCATAACGAGCGACCACCTGACATTGACAAGCATCGGCAACCGCGAAGCAATGTCTCAACTCGCTCCCGGTGAACCCGTGCAATGGCAGGTGGGCGTTACCGCTGCGGAGTCGGAGCCCGGCGAAGTCCGGGTCGAACTTGTAGGCAACGGGAACCCCGGTCTAAGGCTGCATTCCACCATTCGGTCCTGTGACCGGCGATGGGTGGAGGGAACCTGCGCCGGTGAAACGTACCAGCTACTGGTCCCGGGTCCTGTTGCCGTCGACGGAACGATTCGCAGGCTGATATCCATGCCAGTGGCCGAGGAGCGATGGCTGCTCTTTGATCTCTGGCTGCCCGAGGACCCCGTCCCCGCAGCCGGAGGATCCGTTCAATTGGAGGTGCATGCCTCCGGTTCGGGCGATGAAATCGCGGTCTCACCCGGGCCGGTCGGCCCCCTTGCCGCGACCGGAAGCAATCCACTCCTGCCGCTGTTCGCCGCCTTCGGGTCCGTCGCTCTAGGCCTCGCGCTGGCCGGAGTGGCTAGAGCGCGACGAAGGCGGAGTCGGTGAATCCTGCTGTGTCCCTGAACCGAAATGCACGGCGCCAACGCCCAAACCGCCTGCGCCTTTGTGCAGCCATCGTTATGTGTGCCGGACTCCTGCTTTCATCGGTCTCGCCAGCGGCAACGACGGCTGCTTGGAAGAATGCCGAACACTCGTCGGCCGACTTCTCAGCGCTAGTGGTGCCGGCGCCGATCATCGACAGCTGCACGGCAGAGATTGGCATCGCCGGCGTGAATCTCAAACCCCGCATCACTCTCATCTGGCACTATCCGTCGACCGAATACGCGCTCAACGATGCTCAATATTGGTATGGAGATGTTCCTGCGATCGGATCCCTACCTGTTCTGGGCCCCTTGCTCTACGGGGAGGAGGTTTCGACAACGGGGACGGATCCCGGTCCCTACACGAGCACCTTTGAGGGCGGGCTGCTGACCGACCTCCTCGGGGGAACTACCGACGTCGGAGTATCTGCGACTCACGAGTCAGGCTGGTCTTCCAAGGTATCCACTGCTCGTGCGACCTTCCCCTTGCTGTTGCTGGGTGAGAAAGAGTGCGACTTCACTAACGCATCCTGACATCAATCCGGCCCCTTGGATGTCGAATGTGATCCAGCGAAACGCGTGCTTGCCATTGCTTATGCAATGGTGACGGAACGAGACTGCTTTCGTACGAGCTGGCCTGCTAGGCGCAGTTGCAGCGATCAGCAACGGCGACGTCGCCGAGCGCATCCTCGATGTGCTCGCCGCATCCAGCCCAAGTCGGCTTGGCGCAGCTGTCGCAGGTGACCTTCTTGCACATGGGGTGACTCCTTTGGAAGATTTTTGAACGAACTCTCTAGGAATATTACCGTTGAGCGTGTGGTTGACCTATTTGCGGATACGCTCGTGATCCGCGGCAATCAAACCTCCCGAAGGGATGAAGCACGTATGGCTTCCGTTGAACTAAACTCCGCAAATTTTGAATCCACCATTACCGAACCAGGCACCGTATTCGTGGACTTCTGGGCCGCATGGTGCGGCCCGTGCCGCAACTTCGCACCCGTGTTTGAGGCAGCCAGCGAGAAGTACCCGGACATCACCTTCGGCAAGATCGACACCGAGGCCGAGCAGCAGCTGGCAGCTGCCGCGAACATCACCTCGATCCCCACGCTGATGGCGTTCCGTGACGGAATCCTCGTCTTCTCGCAGCCCGGCGCATTGCCGGCAGAGGCGCTGGAAGACTTGATCGGACAGGTCCAGGGACTAGACATGGATGCCATCAAGAAGGACATCGCTGCTGGATCCCAGGCATAAGACACCTGCTCGTTAGCGATTAGAAGGCCCCGCAACCTGAACTGCTCCCCGAAAGTTGGACTGAATAATTCAGATCCTTACTTTCGGGGAGTTTTTCATGCGTCAAAATAGTTCATTGACCGCCGAGCAGCGGCTGGCTGCCGTCGATCTTTTCGAGCAGGGAATCGGGCATAAGGCGGTATCCTCAAGACTGAACGCCGGTGAACACGCCGTTCGTGGGCTCGAGAAACGGTTCAGGATTTGGGGTAGGGCAGCGTTGGAAAGCAAACCGACCAATCAGGTGTATTCCTTCGAGTTCAAGCTCGCGGTCGTCCGCCAGTTCCTCGACGGCGAGGCGACGCTGATGGAGCTTGCCCAACGACACCGGCTCAGCTCCCCGAACCTTCTCAGGACCTGGGTCAGGACCTACCGGGAACAGGGCGAGGACGGGCTGCGTCCCAAGACCGCTTCCGGCGCCGAAGCGGGTGGACCCACCGAACTCGAGAAGCTGCGCCGCGAGAACCAGCGGCTGCAGGCGGAGAATGCATACCTAAAAAAAGTTCGGGCCTTGAGGAACCAACCACCGCGCTGAAAATCAGCGCGGTGATCGCCCTCAAGGCCTCCCACCCCTTGCCCCTGCTCCTGGCCGCTGCCGGGCTTCCCCGCTCCACGTTCTTCCACCGCCAGGCCGCGCTCAAGGCACCGGACCGGCACGCGGAGCTCCGCGCACGGATCCACGAGATCTTCACCAAGGCCATGGGCCGGTACGGGCACCGCCGCATCCACGCCGAATTGCTCGGCGGCGGGTGGCAGGTGGCGAAGAAGACCGTGCTGAAGCTGATGCGCGCCGAGGGCCTGGTCTGCAAGGTCCGCAGCAAGCGAAGGTATGCCTCCTACAAGGGCACTGTCGGCAAGGTCGCCGAAAACCTGCTGAAGCGCCAGTTCGACACCGAGGCACCGAACCTGAAGTGGGTGACCGACGTGACCGAATTCAAGATTGCCGACAGGAAGGTCTATCTTTCGCCGGTGCTGGACCTGTTCGACCGCTCGATCGTTTCCTACTCGGTGTCGCAGTCCCCGACCGTGGCCTTCGCCAACCAATCGCTTAGCGAGGCCATCGGGACCCTGGCCGCGGGCGAGGCGCCGATGGTGCACTCGGACCAGGGATTCCAGTACCAGCACGCCAGCTGGCAGAGGCTGCTGGCCGACGCCGGCATGACCCAATCCATGTCGCGCAAGGACAACTGCCTGGACAACGCCGTGATGGAAAACTTCTTCGGGCACCTGAAGGAAGAGATGTTCCACCACCACGAACACACCAGCGTCGAGGCGTTCACCGCCGAGCTCGACGACTACATCCACTGGTACAACTATGACCGCATCTCGTTAACGCTCGAGTGCCTGAGCCCGATGAAATACCGGGCCCAGGCACTGGCTGCGTAGACTTTTACTTACCGAGTCCAACTTTCGGGGACCAGTTCAACCGGTGGGGCCTTCGCGCGTCTGCCCACCGGCATGTGACAGGCTTGGTGAAGTCGTCAATGCGGCACAAGGTACCGGAGGAAAAGTGCAGAGCATGTTAAAGGTCGCGGACCGGGCGAAGGTTCCGGCGTTTGAGGTCATGAACATCCTGGATCGGGTCGCCCAGTTGCGTGCCACGGGCCGGAATGTCATTTCCCTGTGCGCGGGCGAGCCCAGCGACGGTGCCCCCTCCGAGGTTTCACGGCGGGCGGCCGAGATCCATGCCGCGGGCACGCCGTTTACCTACACGCCCGCGCTGGGCATCCGGGAACTGCGGGAAGCCATCGCTGGACACTACAAGCGTTGGTACAACATGGAGGTTTCGGCGGACAACGTCGCTGTAACCACCGGGAGTTCCGGCGCGTTCATGCTGACCTTCCTAACCGCCTTCAATGCCGGAGACAAGGTGGCATTGGCGCGGCCCGGATATCCGGCCTACGCCAATATCCTGCGCACTCTGGGAATCGATGTTATTGAGCTGGATGCCGGACAGGAATCCCGCTACCAGCCCACCGTGCAGCTGCTGGAAGCAGCCTGGCGGGAACACGGACGGCTCGACGGACTGATGCTGGCCTCCCCGGCAAACCCCACCGGCACCATGGTCTCCGGCAGTGAGCTCGAGGAGCTCGCAGGGTGGTGCAAGGAACGCGGCGTCAGGCTGATCAGCGACGAGATCTACCACGGCATCGACTACCCGGAACCGGGGTCGGAAGTCCGCCGTTCGGTCAGTGCCTGGGAATTGGACACCGACACCGTGGTGATCTCCAGCTTCTCCAAATACTGGGGCATGACCGGCTGGCGCTTGGGTTGGGCACTGGTTCCCGACGACATGCTGTCCACCGTGGACGCGCTGGCCGGCAACGTGGCGCTGTGCCCGCCGGCCCCAGCGCAATATGCCGCGCTGGCCGCATTCACCGAGGACTCCTACGCCGAGGCCGAAGCGCGGGTTGCCGAATTCGCGCGGACCCGCGCCGCGGTGCTGGGCTCCATGGGTCGCCTTGGCTGGGGCGAGAGCGCGCCTGCCGACGGCGCCTTCTACTTGTATGCGGATCTGGGCGACCAGCTCGGCCCCCATGTAAATGCCGCCGCCTACTGTGCCGCACTACTCGAAGCTGAGGGCGTGGCCATTGTTCCCGGCAACGACTTCGACCACGTCAACGGACAGCACCATGTTCGCCTCAGTTTTGCCGCCGGATTCGATGCGGTGACCGAGGCCATCGAACGGATCGTGCGGTTCCAGGGCAACATCTGATTTCCCGCACGGTAAGAAAGCCTCCCCACACAGCTACGAGCGCCGGGCGGTTAACTTTACCTGCCCACAGTCCCGACGCCTTGAAGGGCCGGACGTCGGGTATTGATCGCATGCTGAAGACTCCACCGATTCAAGGAGTTCGCCATGGACCAATACACCGTCTCGGAACTTGAGGATGCGCTCAAGGTCGTTAAGTTGCTGCTGCCGCCACGCTACGAATGCTTGGCTTGTTACGTCAACCGGATGCTCGAGCATGGGTGTAGCGGGTTGAAGTGGTGCACCACCTACCGTGATCTGCGTGCACCGCGGGCAACCTCGTTGGAGCGGAAATTCCCCGAACTCGGAGGCTATTGCGATTGCGAGGTCATGGCCAACGTGTTCAGGATCAACGACGAGCTCTGGACTCGCGGCGAAGACGGAGAACTCGACGAAAGCTATGTTCCGCCATGCCACAAGGTCCGGCTGGGAACCATTCGGCCATGTGAATTGTGGCTGATGCGCAGCGGTGTCCAGTGGGGCGGGGGAGTCTTTCGCCCCGTGAAGGATGCGTCGTAACCGGGAATTCAGGTGGGTTCCGCAAAACCCGCCGGAGCACGCCCGATTTCGGGGCAATCAACCGGACGCTGCGGCTACAGCTCCTCGGGCTGTTTGATCTTCAGGTGCTCGCCGGGAATGCGGTCGCGGTCGTAGGTGATCTCCGAGTAGCCGTGCGGGGCTGGGATACCGTCCGGGCCCATGTTCACGAACACGATCTTCTCTATGGTCAAGATGGACTGCCGGGTGATCATGTTGCGGACCTCGGCGCGCATGGTCAGTGAGGTGCGGCCGAAGTGGGTGGCGGTCAGGCCCATCTCGATGAGGTCGCCCTGTTGCGCCGAGGAAACGAAATTGATCTCCGACATGTACTTCGTAACGGCGAATCCGTTTCCGAGCTGGACGATCGCGTAGATCGCGGCTTCCTCGTCGATCCAGCGCAGCAGGCTTCCTCCAAAGAGCGTGCCATTGGCGTTGAGGTCTTCGGGGCGGACCCATTTGCGGGTGTGGAAGGTGATGTCGCCAGTATTCATGTCACGAGTCTATGGTGTTGGCGACTGTTGGATCACAGTTGGTGACCGGAACCGTTCGCCCGGGGCAGGTCGGAGGTCCGTGCCCGCCGGCTCGGTGGCTAGCCCAGGTGGTCCATGGCCTCGCAGGGATTGGCGCCGGGCTGCGCTCGATGGATCGCCATGGAGAGCTTGGAAACCAGGTGCGCGAGCTGCTCGCTTTCACCGGCGTCAAGTTCGGTGAGCAGGGTCTGTTCGGCAGCGGCTACGCGTGCCTCCATCCTTTTCAGCAATGCCTCGCCCTGGTTCGTGGCAACGATCTTCCGCGCTCGTCGATCCGTGGGAGCAGGCACGCGTTCAACCAGGCCGGCAGTCACGAGGTCGTCGATGAGGTAGGTCAACACCGTGCGGTCGATGCCCAGGTGAGCACCCAAAGCCTGCTGGTTTGCGGGGTCATGGTGAACCACGGTGGAAAGCATCTGGAAGCCGCGCACCGAACATGGCATCTCCGCGACAGCCTCTGCGAAGTGCGTTTGGTGTCCGCGCAGGATCATTCCCAGGTGCCAAGCGAGATCGCCGGGAAGGAATCCCGGCAACGACTTGTCGAAGACGAGGGGCGGGTGCGAAGTGGAAGCCATGACATCCATCATACCGGAGATTGCGGTGTTGCGCAGATGATCTGTTCGGAATATAGTCTGTATTACAACATAAATTTTCGGAAGGCAGGACATGGATATCGGCGCACAAGAAAACGTGGCTTCCCGGGGGACGATCGGCATCCTGGGTGCCGGGCGCGTAGGTACGGCTATTGCCCGGTTGGCGGTTGCCGCCGGTTACCGCGTCAAGGTCGCGACTTCGAAGCCAGCAGCCGACAACGCGCTGATCATCGAAATCGTCACCCCTGGCGCGGTGGCCGTCGACGCGGCCGAGGCCGCGGCCTCGGACCTCGTGGTGGTCGCCATCCCGCTACACAAGTACAAGTCCCTGAATGCGGAAGCCCTTGGCGGCAGGATCGTCATCGATGCCATGAACTACTGGGCTGCCACCGACGGCGACATTGCCGATTTCGAGAACACACACCTGTCCTCCAGCGAGGTCGTGTCCGCATACCTGGCCGGGTCTCGGGTAGTGAAGACCTTCAACCACATCGGTTACCACGAGATGGAACCGGATGCCGCCGCGCCGGGGACGCAGAACCGCCGCGCACTGGTGGTCGCCGGGGACGACGAGAGCGCCAAGGCACTGGTGTCCACGTTCATCGACACCTTGGGCTTCGACTCCCTTGATGCCGGCGAACTCGCGGCGGGCAGATCCTTTGAACCCGGCACCGAGATCTTCAACGGCCGCTTCAACGCCGCCGAACTGGCGCAGGAGCTGCAGCGCAGCCTTGCCGCCGCTTGAACCGCCACACGCTTACCCAACGAATGAGGATTGACCACATGGAAATCGGTGCCTACAGCTTCGGCGACACCCAGCGCAATATCGACGGATCACTGCGATCAACCGGAGAATCCATCCAAAACCTGTTCGCGGCGATCAAGCACGCGGATGAGGCAGGCCTGGACTACTTCGGCGTGGGTGAACACCACACCACCAGCATGCCTGCGTCCTCGCCCGGCACCCTGATCGCCGCCGCGGCGGCCACCACGGACCGGATCAAATTGGGAAGTGCAGCGAGCATCATCAGCACCGACGACCCTGTGCGCGTCTTCCAGCAATTCGCCACGGCCGATGCCATCTCCGGGGGAGGACGCATCGAAATCACCGCCGGACGCGGCTCCTCCGTGGAGACGTTCCCGCTCTTTGGCTACGACCTGGGCGAGTACGACGAGCTCTACGCCGAAAAACTGGACCTGCTCATGGCAATCAACAACGCCGACACCCAGAACGTCACCTGGTCCGGCACGAAGCGTCCGGCGATTGCGGACCTGGCAGTGGTGCCTCGTCCGCTCGGTGGCAAGCTCCCGGTGTGGGTGGCCACCGGCGGCAATGCAAGTTCCTCCGCCCGGGCCGGGCAGATGGGCCTGCCGGTGTCCTACGGCATCATTGGCGGGGAGCCACACCGCTTCGCCCCGCTGGCCGAGCTGTACCGGCGCGCCGGGGCCCAGGCCGGGCATTCGGAGGACTCGCTCAAGGTCTCGGTGGCGGCGCTGGGTCTGGTGGCCCCGACCAAGAAGGAAGCGCTCGAGCGCTTCTACCCGGGTTGGTACAACCTCAACGTGGAAATGGGTGAACTGCGTGGCTGGCCGGCGCCGGACAAGCGCGCCTACGACGCGCAGGCCGAGGCCCCGGGCGCCTACTACGTTGGTTCGCCTGACGAGGTGGCCGAGCGCATCGTCCATCTGCATGGCTACATGGGACATATGCGCCACTTCCTCCAAATGGATATCGGAGGCCTCCCGCAGGAACACCTGCTGGAGTCGATCACGTTGCTGGCCACCGAGGTCAAGCCGCGCGTGCAGCGACTGCTGGCCCAAAAGTAGCTTCACAGCAACCTGTCCAGGCGTGGTTTCACAGTTGGGACCCAGCTGGGTGGACCCAGTCAGGTCGACCCAAGTGAGGGTAGAGCCGGGGAACCACTCTTTGTTTGGATAAGTCCTGTGGTTGTGAACCAAACGGGTATATCGGCTTTGAAAGCGTGGGGTGGAATTTTGGGGGAAAGCCGAACTGCTGATGGTGAAGCGGTTCTTCCCGGCGCCTTCAAGCGTTTGCATACTCGTTGGGTTCCGTACCACCTGCGTTTTTGGCGGGGGGATCGGGGCGCATCGAACACTTCGGCACCAGTACTCTGGGCCGGACCTTTCAGGGTAGGACCTGGGAGGATGTCGATGTGGACCGTTGCCGATAACGACCAATGTCGCAGCTGGAGTGGGGGCGCCGGGCTGCTTGGGGCAGCCGGCCTCCGCTCCTAAATCTCCCGGTCGGGCAAATCCGAACCTACGGCTTTCGCCTCTGGCCCATGGCGGTCTCCGCTGCTTGCTCGATGGTAAGCCCATCGCCGGGATCGACCAAGGCCAGAAAGAGCGAAAGTGCTGCGGTTCCCAGCAGCGAAGTCCGCTTCTCATGATCGAGCAGTCGTTCTCCCACCCCGGAAATCAAGCGCAGCCCAAGACCCTCCGCCATGGCCTGCAGCAAGATGTTGAAGTCTTCCATGGTCACGTTTGGCCTGAACGTGAGCCCATAGTGTTCAAATACGTTGGTGTAGAGCGTGATCCACACCTGTGAAAGATTCGTATACATGCGAGCCAGGGCTTGCGCGGATGCGGTATCCGCCTGTGCCGTGGCCACTGCCAACAGTTGGAACCGGAAGGCCGGCAGCTCCAGCACGAGCTTGAGGTCTTCATAGGCGACTCGATGGACCGCACTGGGGAAATTATCATCCGAGGTCAGAAGGTCCTTGGCGTGTTGCGAGAGCGCGACCTGAAGGCTCCAGTGCTTGTCGGCCAGGGCATAGGAAACGAAGTCGGCCAGAAAATCTCCGTGTGTGCTCCAGCGGTGGCGCATCATGTTCTCACTGAGGGGGTAGTCGTCGCCGCAATTCTGCCTGGCCTTGGCCAGGACTTTGCGGCGGGACAGATACGACATGACCGGACGAGCGTCCTCCTCGTCGGTATCAAGCAGCTGTTCGGAGAGCGCCGGGCTGAACAGTTCGGTGGTGAGGTCCAACGCAGCATCAAGAAAGGCTCGGGTCTCGCGGCCGTTGGCCAGGCGTTTGCGGGTCATCGCGGTGCGGCCGGAAATGTTCGTGACGATCTTGGATTCGTAGAGATCCTGATCGGAACCCGGGTGTACCTCGGCGAGTGGATGCAGCTCGTCCTTCTTTGGTGTCACCATTAGTTGCGTCCCCTATGCGAGTTTAGTGAAATGCAGATCCCCCGTTTCCAAGGTACCGCACTGCTCCCGTGTAGAGGAGGGCTGGTGAGGTGCGCATTCAGCGCGGGCGGGCTTAATGCGCAGGCGAATCGCAGGCAAGACCCGGATGCCAGCATTAACGGGCTCGGGGTGCCCTCCACCACGGTGGACGGCACCCCGACTGGGGCCGAAAGGGCCTAGTTCTGTCCCGCGAGCACGAATGCGGAGTCGATGTTGATGGTGACCTTGTCGCCAACCAGTACGCCGCCGGCTTCGAGGGCAGCATTCCAGGTAATGCCAAACTCCTTGCGGGAGATCTGGGTGGTGGCCGAGAAGCCGGCGCGGGTGGCACCGAACGGATCAACCGCAACGCCGCCAAATTCAACCTTGAAGGTCACCGGCTTGGTGGTGTCCTTGATCGTCAATTCACCCAGGAGTTCGAACTCTTCCGGGGAGCCTGCAACGCCGGTGGACACGAAGGTCATTTCCGGGAACTGCTCGACGTTGAAGAAATCCGCGCCCTTGACGTGGGCATCGCGGTTGTTGTCGTTCGAGTCGAAGGACTCGGTCTTGACGATGGCCTCGACCTTCGAGGAGGAAACCGATTCGCCTACGGTCAGGGTGCCGGTGACATCGGTGAATGCGCCGCGGACCTTGGAGATACCCGCGTGGCGGACGGTGAAGCCAACTTCGCTGTGCGAGGTGTCGAGGGTCCAGGTGCCGGGGGTGATTTCAATGCTCATGGGAGAACTCCTTCGTGTTGGAAGCCGGTCGGGTCAACCGGTTTGCATGCTTATGCATATAAATATGCCACAACTATGTTGACGTGTCAACCACTTTTACTTGAGCTGCAACACTACTTAACCTGCCATCGTTTTCCCCCGGCTTTGCGGAGTTGCCATTAATGCCGGATGAACGTTTGGCGGGGGCAATGACTGCGGGCGGCCAGTGCGTGACGGCGGAAGGCAGGTCGGCGGGCCGGGGCCATCCGCCGGGACCCCGTGAAGCGACGCCCGAATAGCGCGGGATTTTCCTCGGTGGCCACGGCCGATTCGACCTCCCGCCCCGGACTTTCGTATCGCGGACATGGCGCTCGCCCATGTTGCGCGGGGTTTCGCGCCTGAGTTTCGCGATTCTGCTTCGCCCTCATATGGAGGCTAGGCTGGCCATGAGAAGAAGGTGGTGATACGCGTCACGAAGATGTGGGGGCGGAGACCAAATGGAAGGCAGGATATGAACGACGTTATCGCAGAGGCACTGAACGTACTCAGTATTACGGATCCCGAAGACGCGAGCCCAGAGGCCCGCGGACGCCGGGCACATGCCCGGGTCCTGGCCATGATCGAGGTGGCACGTGAGAGCAGCAAGAGCCGCAGGGAACAGCGGATCGCGAACTTGTTGCTATTGGCGCAGCTGGACAAGAAGGACGCATCCGAGGCATTGCGGGAAGCCCGTCGGTTGATGTCGCTTGACGACGTTTCGACAGACAGGGCACTAAAGGCAGCGTAATTGCGGGGACTTGGGTGCGTTTTCCCTGCGGCACTGGTGCCCGAGCAGAAGCGGAGCATCGTGAACTCGCCTCCGTGCCGGGTACCGGACATGACTTCATGAAACTGCGCGAGGAATAGGCTGGCTCTGCGCACGCCAGAGTTTGCCATGAGAAAGAGAGACCACATGACACATATCGTTCCGGTTCGCCACCTCTTCGGCCCCGGCCCATGCAACCCGTACCCCGAAGCCACCGCCGCACTTGGACTGCCGCTGTTGGGTCATCTTGATCCGTTGTTCATTGCCCGGATGGATCGCACGGCCGAGGGGCTGCGCACCCTGTGGGGAACCAAGAACACGCGCACGCTGCCATTGAGCGCGACCGGTTCGGCGGGCATGGAAGCCGCCTTCGTCAATACGGTGAAAGCCGGGGACGTGGCGGTCGTCGCGGTCAACGGCCTCTTTGGCGAACGCATGTGCGAGGTCGCCTCGCGCGCCGGGGCCGAAGTGGTGCGCGTGGACCACGAATACGGAACCCCGGTCGACGCCCAGCGCGTGGCCGACGCGCACCCGAACCCCACGGTCATTGCCGCAGTGCACGCCGAAACCAGCACTGGCGTCGTTTCGGACATCGCGGCACTCGGCGCCATCAAGAAGGACGCGTTGCTGATCGTTGATGCCGTCACCTCGATCGGCGGCATGCCGGTGCTCGCCGATGAATGGGGGATCGATGTCGGTTACGCCGGAACGCAAAAGTGCATCGGTGTGGCCCCGGGTCTCGCACCGTTCACGATCTCTGACCGTGCCTTCGATCGCCGCGTTGAAAAGCCGCAATCCTGGTATCTGGATCTTGGCCTGCTTGGCGGATACGCCACGGGGGGCTCCGGAGGGGGACGCACCTACCACCACACCGCGCCGGTGGGAATGGTGGCATCGCTGGAAGCGGGCATCGACCGCATCCTGGCCGAAGGGCTGGACGCTGTCACCGTACGCCACCAGGCTGCCGGAAAAGCGCTGCAGGACGGCCTGGAGGAAATGGGCCTGAAGCTGTTCGCCGCAGAAGGACACCGCCTGCCCCAGCTGACCACGGTGTACGTTCCCGAGGGAATGGATTCGGCCAAGGTCCGCGCTTACCTGCTGGAACGCTTCAACATCGAGATTGGCGGGGGCGTGGGCAAGTACGCGAGCACCGTGTGGCGCATCGGGCTGATGGGCCCAAATGCGAACCCGACTTCGGTTGCGCTGATTCTCTCGGCGCTGAAGGAAGCCATCGCCAAGGCCTAACGACGCCTCGCGAAGCCGGTCAAGACCGGCGGAACCGCCCGCTCCGCCGATCCGGGGCGGGCCGTTCTGTCTCCGGCAACCGTCAGGCCCGCCCTGCGCCTTCGAGGATTCGGCCGCGCCCGGGACGCATGGGAGTAACGTCCCGCCGTCATGGTTCCAAGGCGGTGGGCAACTTCGTGTCGAAAAACGACCCCCCGTGCGTGCCTGAAGACGCTTCGTGACGGCCCGCAGCGTCCCGCGGTATCGAGACTGGGGTCATCGTTGGACTTTGAAGGAAATAGGCGGACATGTGGTCGCTGGGAGCCGCAAGGTGATCCTAGCGTGGTTCCGATTCCCAATTCGTGAACGTCCGTTCGGAGAACACAGCATGTCCCAGCAACAGATTCTCGTTTCCCCGCCGGCGCCCGCTGCCGGCGCCGATACCTCGCCGCCAAGGACGCGGTTGCGCGGAAACCTCGGCGTTGCCTCCATCGTTTTCATCGTGGTTGCCGCTGCCTCGCCGCTGGGAGTCATCGGCGGCCCGGTTCCACTGGGAATCGCCTTCGGCAACGGTGCGGGCTTCCCGTTCTCATTTGTCATCGCCACCGTCGTGCTGCTGCTCTTTTCCGTGGGGTTCACCCAGATGACCCGCTACGTGCCAACCGCCGGTGCCTTTTATTCATACGTCAGCAAGGGGCTGGGCCGCGGGTTCGGCTTGGGTGCGGCCTTCGTCGCGCTGCTGGCGTACCTGGCACTCGAGGCAGGGGTCTTCGGGCTCTTCGGCCCCGGACTGGCCGAACTCGTGCAATCCTACGGTGGGCCCGACCTGCCGTGGTGGGTGTGGGCGGCGGTCGGCTTCGTCGCCGTGACGGCGCTGGGCTACAGGAATATCGCGCTCTCCGGGAAGCTCTTGGCGGTGTTGCTCATTGCAGAAGTTGCCATCGTGCTCGTGCTTGACGCGGTCGTCATCTTCTCCGGAGGCGGCCCGGAAGGCTTTGCCACCGGCCTTGTCACGCCTTCCGAAATTGTCTCGGGTGCACCTGGCATGGGAATCCTCTTCGCCATACTCAGCTTCGTCGGCTTCGAGGCCACTGCGGTCTTCCGCGACGAGGCCAAGGATCCGGATAGGAC
Organism: Paeniglutamicibacter sulfureus; assembly: GCF_039535115.1. Taxonomy (NCBI): domain Bacteria; kingdom Bacillati; phylum Actinomycetota; class Actinomycetes; order Micrococcales; family Micrococcaceae; genus Paeniglutamicibacter; species Paeniglutamicibacter sulfureus. The sequence goes on along the minus strand of NZ_BAAAWO010000001.1, from coordinate 2,370,733 downwards.
CATTCCCCGGGCTACCTACATTTCGCTGATTTCCATCGGCGTCTTCTATACGGTCTCCAGCTGGGTGCTGATCAGCGCCAACGGCGAGAGCGGCATCGTCGCCAACGCCACGGATAATCCCGGCACCATTTTGCAGACCACCACCCAGGCCTACCTGGGTGCGGCCGGCGGCCACATCGTCCAGCTGTTGTTTGTGACCAGCCTGTTCGCCTGCATCCTCTCCTTCCACAACATTGCTTCCCGGTACCTGTTCCAGCTCGGTGCCCGCGGCGTGCTGTCCGCGCGCCTGGGCAAAGCCCATCCGGTCTTGGGAGCTCCCTCAGCCGCCTCGGTGGCTGCCTCGGCAGCCGTGGCCGTGCTCATTGTCGCCGCGGCGGCGTTGCGGTTGGATCCGATCGGCCAGTTCTACACATGGCTTGGCGGAATTTCCTCGGTGGGGATCGTCCTACTGCTGACGCTGACCTCGATTGCCGTCCTGGTCTTTTTTGCGCGGCGGGAACGCGGCGGCTCGCTGTGGTCCCGCCGCGTCGCCCCCGCGCTGGGGCTGGCAGGACTTCTGGCCTTCTTCGCCATCATCCTGCTGAACCTGCCGGCCTTGGTCGGCGAGAGCAGCTATGGGCCGTTCTCCTGCGGCGTGCTGGTTCTACTGGCTGCGGCGCTGGTGGCGGGTCCCGCTGTTGCCCGGCGTCGACGAACCGTCGTTCTGGACTAGACCGTCCCCTCCCGGTCAGCGCCGCTTCGTGCACGGCCGGCGGAACCGGCCGCGGCGACGGGCCGGCTCACGGGACCTGCGTGGAGGCGGCATGGTCGGGCCGCTCCAACAGTCGGGATACGGCGTAACCGATGACGATGCCCCAGAACGCTGCGTGGATGTTGAACAGGTCCAGGCCCGAGATCGTGACGACGAAGGTCACCAGTGCACCGAGGGTGAACTTTGTGGAGAATGCGCTGACGAAGGCCTGCTGGAGGGCCTTGAGCATGGCAATGCCGCCCAGGGCCAGAACGAAGGCCTCCGGGGTGGCGAGCATGTAGCGGGTCAGGGTCGGGGCCAGCAGTGCACAGACAAGTGACAACAGGCCGTAAACCACGGCACCGGTGTACTGCCGGTGCTTTTCCCCCGAAGAAGTCAGCAGGGCGTTGGTTGGACCGGTCACGCAGGCGGAGACGGCGCCGAACCCGGCGTTGAGCAAGGAGAAGGCGCCGGAGGCGATGGCGAAGGCATTGACCGGCGGGTGGTGGCCCGCCGCACGCAGCACGACCACGCCTTGACCGTTCTGGACGATCAGCACGGTGATCGCCAGCGGCACCACCAGTTCAAGTTGCGAGGCCCAGGTGAAAACAGGTGCGGTGAACACCGGGGTGGCGAAGATCGGTCCGGCCGCGGAGTCCAGGGCAAACTGCCCGCTGGCCGCCACCGCGATGATGCCGACCACCAGGGTGCCCAACACCGGCGGGAGGTACCTGCCTAGGACGGGCACTGCGGACAGGACGAGGAACGCGAGCACCATGGGCCCGGCCACCACCGGGTTGGCCTGGGAAGAAGCGACGATGTCGGTGCCGAAGCGCAGGAACACCGCCGCCACCATGGCCATGACGATGGGCATGGGAATGGCAGCCATGATCCGCCGCACCAGGCCGGTGGACCCGAGCGCCAGGATGAGCAGGCCGGAGACGAAGAAGGTCCCCACCACTTCCGGGAACGAAAGATGCGCCAGGGACGGGCCCAACAGCACGGTTCCGGGGATTGACCAGGCGAATCCGAGTGGCTGGCGATAGAGCATGGACATCACCAGCGTTGCCAGGCCCGCGGAGAGGAAGATGCCAAAGACCCAGGATGCCAATTCGGCCTGGCTCAGGCCACCGGCGGCACCCACGGCAAGGGTTACCGCGATGGGCCCGGACGCGGAGAAAACCAGCCCGATCACCCCGTTGCTCGCATAGTGCGGGGCGATGTCGCGCAGGAAATCGCGCACCCCGGCGGGCTTGAGCGCCGGGCGTTCGAACAGCGGTGAACGGCCGGGAGCCATGGCGGGGTCCAATGTGCTCTTCTCGGGGATCGGGCTGGGCATGGTTGCTCCTGGCTTGACGATGATGATGCTCCTACAAGTCCATCACGCCTGCCGGCACATGGGGGGCCACGGTCGGGGCCCACTTTATCCGGGGTATGGCATACCCCGGATAAAGTGGGCCCGGCTGGAGCCCCTGGCCTGGGGCCGGGGGCTGGTGAAATGGAACCCATGAACACCATAGCGAATCAGTCCACCAAGTTCAGCGGCCGCCGTGCCGTCGTCACCGGCGCGAGCTCCGGCATCGGTGCAGCCACCGCCCGCCATCTGGTGGCCGCAGGGTTCTCGGTGCTGGCCGTAGCCCGCCGCCGGGACCGCCTCGAGGCCCTGGCGGCGGAGATCGGCTGCGATGTGTTGGCCGCCGACATTACTTCCGATGACGACGTGGCGCGCATCGTGGAAGCCGCCGGAGATGTCCAGGTGCTGGTCAACAACGCCGGCGGTGCGCGCGGCACCGAGACCGTCGCCGACGCGGACCTGGAAAAGTGGTCCTGGATGTACGAGGTCAACGTGCTGGGCACCCTCAGGCTGACCAAGGCACTGCTGCCGGCACTGCGGGCGTCGGGACGCGGCGACATCGTGGTCGTTTCCTCGGTGGCGGGCCAGGACACCTATGAGGGCGGCGGCGGTTACGCCGCCGCGAAACACGCGGAGCGGGTCATCGCCCGGACCCTGCGGCTGGAACTGAACGGCGAACCGATCCGGGTCATCGAGATCGTGCCGGGATTGGTGCACACCGAGGAGTTTTCCCTGCGCCGTCTCGGCGGGAACCAGTCGGCAGCCGATGCCGTATATGCCGGGGTCTCCGAGCCGCTCTCGGCCGACGATGTCGCCGAATGCATCGCCTGGACCCTGAATCGACCCCACCACGTGAACATCGATGAACTGGTCGTCAAGCCGCTGGCCCAAGCGGCAATCCACAAGTTGCACCGCACGCCGTAATGCCCCGCATCCCTGGAAGTGGGATCATGGACAGTGGCGAAAGGAGCCCGGAGATGACAGCTGGCACCGAGCTCGGTGAGTTCCTCAAGGTCCGCCGCGCCCTGGTCTCACCTGCTGGTGACGGAGGTCCGAGACGACGCGTACCGGGACTGCGGCGGGAGGAAGTCGCCGCGCTGGCCAAGGTCAGCACCGACTACTACACCCGCCTGGAACAAGGGCGGCACAAGCGTCCGTCCGAGGCCGTGTTGGATGCCTTGGCCCATGCCCTGCAGCTCGATGACCTGGCAACCCGTCACCTGTTCGATCTTGCCCGTGCCGTGGCATCCCCGCGCCGTACCGAGTCGCAGAGCGCCGTCCAGCACGTGCGCCCTTCCTTGCATCTGCTGCTGGCCTCCTTCACCGAGCACCCGGCATTCATCCGCGGGCGACGCACCGAAGTGCTGGCCATGAACCCGTTGGCCGCCTTTCTGCTGGCGAACTTTCCCGCAAAGCCGGTACGCCAACGCAGCCTCATCCGTTGGACCTTCCTGGAGGAGGAAGCAAGAACCCGCTACGTGGACTGGGAGAAGACAGCCTCCTCGATGGTGGGTACGTTGCGTCTGGATGCCGGTCGCCACCCGGACGATCCGCTCCTGGCCCAGCTCGTGGGGGAACTGGCGGTGAACAGTGCCGAGTTCCGCACATGGTGGGCCGACCATCGCGTGGTCGAGCGCCGTGACGGGATCAAGCGGCTCAACCACCCCTTGGTGGGCCGCCTCGACATCCGTTACGAGGCCCTGACGGTCACCGGGGAGCCGGACCAGACGATGTTCATCTACACCACGGATCCCGGTTCCGAATCGGAATCCAAGCTGCGCACCCTCGCCAGCTGGGTATACGGCGACACGACGGCACGAGACCTTATCGAAACCGCCGCGGAACACCCGGGCTCGCAAGATCCCCAGCCGAAAGACGATCCGGGCGCACGCTGATTGTCGGTGGCGGACGATTCGGTACATTCGGTTGGCGCACCCGCGATGCAAAGCCCCAAACATCGCGGAGTCGATGCCGGACGGCAACGTCGATGCTGACTGGTCGTTAAACCCATGTCGACGCGAGCCGCCGGCCCCAAGCCCGCGCAGCCCAAATTGTCCCCAACAACCCCTTGTGCAGGACCTCGCGGCGCGCTAATGTACAACCAAATGGTTGTACATCTATTGAGTGAACTCGAGATCGACCGCATCTTCCAGGCCATGGCAGATGCAACCCGGCGCGACATCATCAAGCAGGCGATGCTTCGGGAACAGTCGGTCTCCGATTTGGCGAAGCGCTATGAGATGAGCTTCGCAGCCGTGCAAAAGCACGTGGCGGTGCTCGAGAAAGCATCGCTGATCACCAAGGAGCGACGCGGAAGGGAGCAGATTGTGCACGGGAACCTGGAATCCTTGCGCCGTGCCGCCCGGCTGCTGGAAGCCTACGAGGGCATTTGGCGGCAACGCGTCGGCATGATCGGAGACATTCTCTCCGGCGAACATGAAGGAGTAAGACCATGAGCGTCATCAGCGTTCAAACCGACCCGGAAAACCTCACCCTCACGCTCGTTGCCGAATTTGAGGCAAGGAAGGAACGCGTCTGGCAGGTCTGGGAAGATCCCCGGCAGCTCGAGCGGTGGTGGGGCCCGCCGACGTGGCCCGCAACCTTCGTTCGGCACGAGTTTTCCGAGGGTGGGGAATGCAGGTACTACATGACTGGACCGGACGGTGAGAAGGCCCGTGGCTGGTGGAAGATCTTGTCGGTAGATGCGCCGAACGGCTTTGAATTCCAGGACGGATTCGCCGGGGACGACGGGGAGCCAAGCGGCTTTCTCGGCACCACGCGTTGCGTGGTCAGCCTGGAGGAACAAGACGGGAAAACCCGGATGACCTCGGTGTCCTCATTTGAAAGCGCCGAGCAGCTCGAGGAAATGACCAAGATGGGCATGGACGAGGGCATGCGCGAGGCAGCGGGACAGATCGACGCGATTCTTGCCGAGACTCCTGTCAGATAGCCGTTTCCGCGGGGAATTGCATGGGGATAGAGGGGGCGGGCCGCTTTGGTTCGTCCCCTTTTTCGTTCCCAATGAGGTCCTCTGCGCGCTGTAGCAGGATGGCTAAACTTATCGTTTAACGATAGATTAGAGTCGTTACTCGATATTAGGAGCCCCTCAATGGGAAAAATTACTGTCCTCGCGTTGCGCATTGTCCTTGCGCTGGGCCTTGCCGGATCGTTGTTCGTGCAGGCGGTGATGGTCCCGCTGCTGGCCATCGACCTGAATGAGGCGGGCCCCGACGTCATTGCCGTGCGGACCCCCGTGATCGTGATTGTGTTGCTGGGTATCGTTACCGTCCAGGTTTCCATGGTCTGCGTGTGGCGGTTGTTGAGCATGGTGCGCAGGGGAACGGTATTCTCCCGCGGTGCCTTCCGCTACGTGGACATCGTGATTGGTGCCGTCGCCGCGGCAGCCTTGCTCACCTTCGCCATGGCCGTGGTGCTGGCGCCCGGCGAGGCAGTCGCCCCGGGAATAGTCCTTTTGCTCTGCGGCGGGGCACTGTTGGTCGGCGGGGTGGCGCTCATCGTCATTGTGCTGCGCATGCTGCTGGCCCAGGCTCTGGGAATGCGTGCCGAACTCGACGAGGTTATTTGATGCCGATCATCGTGGATATCGACATCATGCTGGCCAGGCGCAAGATGCAGGTTGGAGTGCTCGCCGAACGCATCGGCATCACGCCGGCCAACCTGGCCGTTCTCAAGAACGGACGGGCCAAGGCAGTTCGCTTCGCGACGCTCGAGGCATTGTGCGACGTGCTCGAATGCCAACCCGGGGACCTGCTGCGGTGGGAACCCGGACCGTCGGCCGATGCCGGTGCCTCGGAAGCCTGACTGTTCCTGCCGGCCTTCCGGGAGCCCTCCTTGCTCGGCATCGCCAACGCCGCCGCACCGGCGTACGGTGGAGATACCAAGTCGCTTGATGGGGATTGATGGCCGTGAAACCCGCTGTACTCAAAAAATGGATACCCGCCGCGCTGGCGCCCGCCGTCATTGCCGCCTTCGCGATGGGAGCCTCGATCTCCGCGAACGCCCAGGTGCAGCTCGAACCCAAGACCCCGCAACAGGTCCTGCAGATGATCGCGGGATCCCACGTCACCGACTTCTCCGGAACCGCCCGCACGACGCTCGACCTGGGGATCCCGCAGCTGCCGGATGCGGAAAGCACTGGCATGGCGCAGCCGGGCCCCTCGGAGGCAGGGGTCGACTCTCCTTCCTCGGATGATCCCGAATCCGCCGGCGCCGACATGCTGGGGATGCTCTCGGCGCTCTCGGGAACCCACGAGGCAAGGGTGTACGTGGACGAACCGGACAAGGCGCGGATCCAGGTCATGGAAGAGATGAACGAGCAGAACATCATCCGAAATGGTTCCTCGCTGTGGCACTACGACTCCGCCGAGAACACCGCCGTTCATGTGGAGCTTCCCGAATCCCACCGCCAGGCCGGTCCGCCACGACACACGATGCAGCCGCCAACTCCCGAGGTGGTCGCTGACCGCTTCCTCGATGCGATGGGGGCAAACACCGACATCAGCGTGCAGGCGGACACTCGCGTGGCCGGCCGGGACGCCTACACCCTTGAATTGGACCCGCGCAGCGAGAACTCGCTGATAGCAAAGGTGAGCATCGGCGTCGACGCCGCCACCGGGGCACCACTGGAGGTCGTCGTGGATGCGGTCGGGCAGGAAGATCCGGCCATGGCCGTTGGATTCACCACGTTCACCCCGGAGACACCTGCGGCAGATCTCTTCGAATTCACGCCACCGCCGGGGGCAGAGGTGAGGGAACGGGAAATCCCGAAGGATCACCTTGGCCGCAAAAACCCCGAGCGGTTCCCGGACCACAAACCCGGTGCCAAGGATGAAACCGTCGAACCAGATTCCAAGGACCTTGCCGATCCCCCCGGCGCGATCAACGGCACCGGCTGGGACACCGTCATGGTGGTTCCCGCCAGCCAGGTCCCCGAGGACCTGGCTGCGAACGAACTGCTGAACCAGCTGGCCACCCCGGTCGAAGGCGGAAAACTGCTCCACACCTCGCTGCTCAATGTCTTGGTCACCGATGACGGGCGCATGGTCTTCGGCGCCGTGACGGTGGCCAGGCTACAGGCCGCGGCCAACGACCAGTGACCGCGGTGCCGGAACTCGAGGACCTGGCCATCCGCACGACGGGGTTGGGCAAGAGCTTTGGAAAACGCCGTGCGGTCAATGACCTGGACCTTGCCGTGCCGCGCGGTTCGATCTTCGGATTCCTGGGACCGAACGGCTCGGGCAAGACCACCACCATCCGGATGCTGTTGGGCCTGGCAACCCCCGATGCCGGCAGCATCTCGCTACTCGCCGAACCCATGCCCGCCGCAGCAGCCCGGGTACTGCCCCGGGTGGGTTCCCTGATCGAAGGTCCCGCGTTCTACCCGTTCCTTTCCGGTCGGGCCAACCTCGTTCGCCTGGATTCCGCTGACCGCACCTCCAACGCGTCCACCCGCCATCGCCGCGTGGACGCAGCCCTGGACAAGGTCGGGTTGGGCAAGGCCGCGCGGCTGGCAGTGCACGCCTATTCGCTGGGCATGAAGCAGCGCCTGGGAATTGCCCATGCGCTGATGGCCGAACGCGAGCTGCTGGTGCTCGACGAACCAACCAACGGGCTGGACCCGCAGGGAACCCGCGAGGTCAGACACCTGATCCGGGTGCTCGCCACTGAGGGGACCACGGTCTTTGTCTCCAGCCACCTGCTCAGTGAGATCGAACAGACGTGCAGCCACGTGGCGGTGATGAGCAACGGAAACCTGGTGGCCCAGGGCACGCTGGAGGAATTGCGGGCCGATGGGAGGCCCCTGGTCTCCCTGCGCACCCCGGACACCGGCGTTGCCCTGGCGGTGCTGGAACGGCTGGGCCTCGACGCGCGTGTCGACCCGGTGCCCGCCGGCGACGACGGGGTCCTTGATGCGGTGCTCGGCTCCGAGGCGCCCGAGCCCGAAAGGCTGGTGGAGGAACTGGTCGCCGCAGGCGTGCGCGTGCGCGGCTTCACGGTTCAGGCCGCCAGCCTCGAAGAGAGATTCGTGGCGCTGACGGGGGAGGGGTTCGACCTTGTCCAGTAGCGGATTACTGGCCAACGAGGTGGCGTTGCTTTTTCGGCGCCGCCGCACCTGGGCGATGCTCCTGGCGTTGGGCGCGGTGCCGGTGCTCATTGCCGTCGCGGTGCGCCTGACGTCGGGTCCGCCCAGCGGGCGGGGGCCGGCGTTCCTTGACCGCGTGGCGGGAAACGGCTTGTTTGTCGCAATCACCGGTCTGCTGGTGTGCATCCCGCTGTTCCTGCCGCTGACGGTCGCCGTGGTTTCCGGGGACACCATCGCCGGCGAGGCAGGGACCGGGACGCTGCGCTACCTGCTCACCGCACCTGCCTCCCGCCCGCGCCTGCTGCTGGTCAAGTTCATCGTGGCGGCGCTCTTCTGCCTGGCCGCGGCGGCCATGGTGGCGGTATGCGGACTGGGCATCGGGGCGCTGCTGTTCCCCACCGGGCCGGTGACGCTGCTGTCGGGAACCACCATTTCCGCACCCGCGGCAGTGTTGCGGGTGGGCTTGGTGGCGCTTTACGTGGCGGTGTCGCTGCTGGGGCTCACCATGCTGGGCCTGTTCATCTCCACGCTGACCGACGTGCCCGTTGGCGCCATGGCCGCCATCGCCGTACTGGCCGTGACCGCGCAGATCCTTGGCCAGTTACCGCAACTGGATTGGCTGCATCCATGGCTGTTCACCCATCATTGGCTGGGCTTCGCCGATCTGCTGCGAGACCCCATCCGCTGGAGCGAATTCGGGCAGAACGCGCTGTTGCAGGGAGGGTACCTGCTGGTGTTCGGCGCCCTGGCCTATGGCCGGTTCGCCAGCAAGGATGTTCTCTCCTGACCCTGGAACCATGCCCCGCGGAGGACAACAATGGGGGAATGGACACTGTGGCTTGGTTGCTCGACTCCGACCCCTCGCTCCGTTGGCAGGTGCTGCGCGATCTGCTCGACGCCCCCGAAACCGAGGTGGCCAAGGAACGATCCCGTGTAGTCGTTGAGGGTTTCGGGGCTCAGCTGTTGGCACTGCAGGATCCCCGCGGATACTGGAACAACGACGAATACGGGGAGGACCACAACCGGAAGTCCGTGTTCTGGTCGCTGGCGCTGCTGCGCCGGCTCGGTGCCGACCCGAACGATCCGCCCGTGCGCGCGGCGGTGGGCAGGGTGCGCGATTCGGTGACCTGGAAGTACTGGGAGAACCTGCCCTACTTCCATGGAGAGGTCGAACCTTGCATCAATGGCGGTGTCCTTTCCCAAGGTGCCTACTTCGGACAGCTCGGCGAGGGCAGCGAGCGGATCATCTCGCGGCTGTTCACCGAGCAACTGCCCGACGGCGGCTGGAACTGCGAGGCCCCCGATTCATCCAAGGTCTCGTCCTTTGACAGCACCCTCGGCGTACTCGAGGGACTGCTCGAACTCGAGCGCGCCGTGGGGGAGGCACCGGCGGCGCTCGCCGACGCCCGGTCCCGCGGCGAGGAATACCTGCTGAAGCGCTCGGGGTTCAAGCGGCTGAGCACCGGGGAAGTGGCCGAAGGCCGCTACCTGAATTTCTCCTTCCCGCCGTATTGGTTTTACGACGTGCTGCGTTCCTTGGACTACTTCCGGGCGGCGCGAAGCTCGTTTGATCCGCGGTTGGACCCGGCGGTTGAGGCGCTGATCGGCAAACGCCGCGGGGACGGCCGCTGGTCTTCCGGGGTTCCCTGGCCCGGGGAGACCTATCTGGACGTCGATGCAGCGGAGGGTGAGCCGAGCCGCTGGAACACCCTGCGCGCGCTGCGGGTGCTGCGCTGGGCCGGGGTCGGGTCCGAGGCCTGACTTCTCGGGGGACCCCGCCCCACCAGTACGATCCGACATGGAATGCGTTGCGTGCCGGACGGCTCGACCCGTGGGGTCACATTCGATTTCCGCATGTGCGCATACTTCGCTGTCATCCCGAGTTTTCATGTTCCCCGTTGCCATGCAACTAAGTAAGAAATGACTAGTCGTCGCGGTTTTGGCTATGGTTTGATCCGTTGATCGAAATATTTGAAGACTTGGGGAATTATGGGCACGGACAAGGGTTTCTTTTGCATGCGGCGGCGCGTCATGGGTTTGGACGGGCAGTCGAGTGGGGTCGCGGCGCGTGATGCCCGGGACGGCAACGGTAAACGAATGTCGAGGGGCATCGTTGGAAAGAGCATCGCCGGTGTCGTGCTTGCCCTGACGCTGGTCGGTTGCTCGATGGCCACGGCCGACCCCGGAAACGGGGATACGCTGCTCGAGGAAGCCGCGGTGGCCGAGACCCTTCCGGCTGATCTCGCGAGCCACGTCGGCCAGTCCTGCGAATTCGATTATCAGGTCATGACCCAGGGCGCCGCGAACAACTACTGCGACGCGGATTCAACGGGTGCGCTGGTCTGGGTCGACCAGGATGCCCACGATCGGGCCGAGGCCGATCTGGCATCGGCCCGCGAAGCCGAGGCCCAGAACGTTGCCGAAGCGAAGAAGAAAGCGAACGAAGCCGCTGCAGCCACAGCGAAGGCAGCAGCCGACGCCAAGAAGAAGAAAGCGGCAGCCGCTGAAAAGGCAGCCGCCGAGACCAAGAAGAAGGCAGCGGCGGCGAAGGCGGAGGCAACGGCCAAGGCAAAAGCCACCCGGAAGGCAGCGGATGCGCAAGCGGCCAAGGTCCGTGAACAAGAAGCGAAATCCGCCCGTGCCGCAGAAAAGGCTCGCGAGAAGAAAGAGTCTGCCAAGCCCAAGGCGCCAAAGGTCACCGCCAACACCTACTACAAGAACTGCACAGCGGTAAGAAACGCCGGAGCAGACCCGATCTACAAGGGCGATCCCGGCTACAGCAGAAAACTTGATAGGGACGGCGACGGTGTCGCCTGTGAGTGACGGCGATCGTGCGGGCTCGGGTGGAGTTCGGGCGCGGAAGAGAACCAATCCCGGAAAGAGCCTAGGCACTGCAGGGCCGCTTTCTGCCATGGTGCTTGTTCTCGGACTGGTCCTGACATCCTGCGCTGGTTCCGACGCGTCGGCCGTTGCAGCTCCGGTCATCTGGTCGGAAGCTCCTGTCGGTGAACCCCTGGTGGTTTGGTCGGAGGCTCCGGCTCCAACAGCTTCCGAACACGTGCCCGAACCCGAGGTGGCGGCAAGGCCCGCTCCGACCGTAGCGTCGAATTCAGCCGCAGCCAGCTCGAAGGCGGCTTCCGCGCCCTCGAGCACCGAAAACGCCTCGAAGGCCAAGGCGGGCACAACGCTGCATCAGCTTGCCGGCATCCCCATCAAGGGCAGGGCTCCGAAGACGGGCTACGAACGTAGCCTCTTCGGTAGCGGCTGGAAGGACCCGGACCGAAACGGCTGCGATGCCCGCAACGACATGCTGCGTCGGGACCTGACCGGCATCGCGGCGAAGCCCGGAACCAACGGCTGCGTCGTCACCAGCGGAGTGCTCTCCGATCCGTTCACCGGAAAACGCATCGATTTTGTGCGCGGCCAAGGGACCAGCACCAAGGTCCAGATCGACCACGTCGTCGCGCTGTCCGACGCCTGGCAAAAGGGTGCGCAAAAGATGACCGAGGAACAGCGAGTTAAATTTGCCAACGATCCGCTGAACCTCCTGGCCGTGGACGGTCCATCGAATGCTTCCAAGGGCGATTCCGATGCTTCCAGTTGGCTGCCATCGAACAAGTCGTTCCGCTGCTCCTACGTGGCACGCCAGACCGCGGTCAAGACCAAGCATGGACTGTGGATGACCAAGGCCGAACATGCCGGCATCAAGCGGATCATCACCAGCCAGTGTCCTCAGCAGCAGGTTCCCGAGGGTTAGCGGACAGGAGGTATCACTCGGTTCGCGTGATCGCCGACTCACTGCGAGAGCCCTCGCCACGGTGTGAATGGCAAGTGTCTGACCGTCGCACGGTGCAGGGTCGAACCATCGCACGGAAGAACGCTTCAAGGGCGTTCTGCGAATGCTCGGCGAGGCGGGCGGGTGTTCCTTGGTGATCCGGCGGAACGGATGGCCGCCCTCTTGATTTCCGTCCGGCACCAAACCTGATTGTCCGCTATCAGCTGAGGCGAGTGTCAAAATTCTTGTCGTTCCAGTGAAGGCAACTTACGGTAATTTCAAGATTAATTTCGGATTCCAGGAAGCTCCATGACGACACATGGGTGTTCTTGGAGCCGCCCCCGGGGTTCCCCTTCACGAACGGAGCATCATGCGAGACCTCCCTACTGGACGTGGGCCGCTCAGTTCCGCACTTATCGCGGCTCTGGTGCGCAATGACATGCCAGATGACCTGGACCAACTCGGGGAAACGGCAGCAGAAGCCTTCCGCGTCGATACAGATATCCTCTTCAACGAGGATCTGCAGCTCACCTTGTTTGTCCTCTATGAACTCCACTACTCGGGCTTCGACTCCATCGACGATGGCTGGGAATGGCATCCGCCGCTGTTGGCCCTGCGCAAACGGCTCGAGGAGCGGTTCGAGAACCGCTTGAACGACACCATAGGAGAACTTCCGCAACCGGCCCCGACCGCGCAATCAGTGGCCGAGGCACTCTTCGACATGACCAAAGCAGCGACCGGGCCATCGGTATCCTCCTTTGTTGCGCGCAATGCGACCCTGGAACAGGCCCGTGAATTCCTGGTCCACAAGTCCATTTACCAGTTGAAGGAAGCCGATCCCCACACCTGGGCGATTCCGCGACTCACCGGCCGTGCCAAATCGGCGCTGGTGGAGATCCAAGCCGACGAATACGGCGGTGGGGTTCCCGGCCAAACGCACGCCGAACTATTTGCCCGGACCATGCAGGGGCTGGGGCTCGAGAACGACTTCGGGAGCTACATCGATGCCATCCCTGCCATCACCCTGGCTTCAGTGAATGTCATTTCACTCTTCGGCCTGCACCGCAGGCACCGGGGCGCTGCCTGCGGCCACTTGGCGATCTACGAGATGACCTCATCCATACCGAATGCGAAGTATGCCCGGGGATTCCGACGACTCGGATTTAGCTCGCCGGTCACTGACTATTTCGATGAACACGTGGAGGCCGACGCCGTTCATGAACAGATTGCCGGACGGGACCTTGCCGGCGGACTCATTGAGGCAGACCCCCGATTGATGAACGACGTGTTCTTCGGTGCTGCGACTGTCATCCTGCTCGACACGCTGGCCGGCCAATGGCAGATGAACGCCTGGCAATCCGACCGCAGCTCGTTGCGCGCCGAACTCCGGGCTGCAGCATGAGCAACTCCGGGCCCGCCAGCATCACCGTTTGTCCCCGTGGTCCGCTGATCGTCAGGGGCAGCTTCGACATCGTGGACGGCGACAACCAGCCGGTCGATCCGAGGCGCGGAACCGTGGCGCTTTGCCGGTGCGGCGGGTCGAAGATCAAGCCGTTTTGCGATGGCACCCATAAATTGCTTCGTTTTGATGAGCCGCAGTTGCAGAACGCCAATGAGGACGACAATCCTCCCCTGAATTTTTCCCACAAAAATACAAAGGAGAAGAACACCATGAATGAATCCCAGGAATCCACCACGGACGCTGCCGAGAAGAAAGAGCAGGCCAAGCGGGAGGACCACGTATCGGACCCTGCGCTGTCCACCGAGACGGGCCATGACTGGACGGACGAGGGCGGGGCCATCAAGAGCGGCCCGGCGACCAGTAACGACAACAGCGAGTAGGGCTTCGGCTCCGAGTCGTTGCTTCGTGGTCCCTGTCGTCGAAAGACGTCAGGGACCACGTTGGGAGTTGGCACCCTTCCCCGGGAGGGTAGATGTTGGCATTCACCTGCCGATGCGAATGGAGTGAAATTCCAAGTCGCCACGGACGATCCCCTTGTCCACGCATTATTGCCTCGTCTTAGCATCTCTAACGGAAGGATCCCCATGAGCACCTTCGGCATCGAGGAAGAGTTCTTCCTGCTTCACCCGGAAACCGGTTTGCCTGCCGACCCGGATGCTGCCACGTCGGCCATCATCATGGGCATCAAGGCAGGGGGGAATTCCACTCAGACCGAACTCTTGGCCTGCCAGGTAGAGACCGCCACGCCGATCTGCAGTGACGGAACCACTGCGCTGGCGTCGCTGCGCGAGTACCGCAAGGAACTCGCTCGCACCGTTCAGGGCCTGAATCTACTGCCCGTGGGTCTGGGTGCGGCACCGTTGGTTCGCGCCGGCGCCGCCGCTATCGCCTACGATGACCGTTACCGCGCAATGCACGAGTTTCTGCCCGGAATCAGTGGGGAGCAGTATGTCTCAGGGCTTCACGTCCATGTCTCGATACCTGACGCGGATGCCGGGGTGGTGGCCTTGAATGCCCTGCGGCCTTGGTTGCCGCTGGTGCTGGCGATTGGTTCGAATTCCCCGTTTTGGCGCGGTGCGGATTCAGGGTTCGCTTCATGGCGCAGCATCCACTACCGCCGGTGGTCGATACAGGGCATCCAGCCGCATTTTGCCGACGCACGGGAATATCGGACCCGGATGGACACGCTTCTGGCATCCGACGTCGTATTGGACCAGGGCCATATTGGCTGGGCAGCGCGCCTATCGAACCGGTATCCCACCATCGAGGTCAGGATCGCGGACGCCCAGCTACGCGCCGAGGACTCGGTGTTGCTGGCGCTCATTGTGCGCGCACTGGTAGACACCAGCCTGCGTGCCCCGGCCGCGACCGAACCGCTGTTGTCCGAAGTCCTGGACCTCGCCTTCTGGCAAGCAGCCAAGCACGGCTTAACGGGGAACCAGGTGGATCCTGTCACCGGGCGGGCAATCAGCACCAAGCAGCTACTGGTTGCGTTGCTGCAGCTCATCGGCGAGGCCCTGGCCGTGAACGGCGACACTGATTTCGTCCAGACGGGTCTGGAACGACTGGCCAGGGACGGAAACGGCGCCCAACGCCAGCGCGCCAGCCTCCGCCGCGGAGGTCTCGGACAGGTCATCAGTGATGCCGGCGAGGAGCTGACGGCCTGAGCCCTCGGCCGCCGCTCAACGACTGTTGCCAAGAACCGGAAGCAGTGCCACGGTTGAGGTATCCACACCCTTTTTTCGCGGGAGGCAGGCCATGGGCAACAACCATCACGAGGACGAGCGCTACAAGAAGTTTTACGACCGCCCGCCGCACGGCGAGGTGCCCAAGGACCCACGGGTCAAGGAAGCCAGGGAAGGTGGATCCGAGCCGGTCGAGGACGGCTCGGTGCCCGTCCAGGATCCCGGCCCGCCCCGGGACTAGCCGGATCCCGGGCACTGAGCCAAGGCTGCGGCGCTTCACTGTGGTGTTGGTCAGGCGAACCACTCGACATTGACGCAAGCAAGAATCGTCCCGGCACCCAGTATCGGGGTGCCGGGACGATTCGTCTGGAGGTTTGAAGCTGTCGGCCCTCGTTCACCTGGGTAAAGTCCCTACGGTGCGGTGGGCCGACGATTCCAAGGGTCCGCTAGCCGACGACAGATTCCCGGGCCAAGGGGGCTCGCTCGGAGATAAGCATCGCCGCAGCTCGCTCGCCGATCATCACCGAGGGTGCATTGGTATTGCCGGTGGGCACCAGAGGCATGATCGAGGCATCGGCAATGCGCAAACCCTCCAGGCCGTGGACCTTCAGCGATGCGGGGTCCACGACGGCCAGTTCGTCCACGCCCATCTTGCAGGTGCCGACCTGGTGGTGATAGGTGACCACCGAGTCGCGCACATACTGTTCCAGGTCCTCGTCCTTGATCCCCGGGCCCGGGTGGATCTCCGTCGGTTCCCATCCTGCCAGCGACTGGCTCCGCCCGATCTCCCGGCATTGGCGCACCGAGGCCACCAGCGCGTCGACATCCGCCTGTTCGCGCAGGGCGCCGAGGTCGATCAAGAGCGGGTCGTCCTCGCCGGGGCCGGAGAGCGTGAGTTCCCCGCGGCTTTGCGGGCGGACCAGGCCACCGAGCATGGAGAAGCCGTTTTCCGGTCCGGTCATCTCCCCGGGGGCGTAGTCCTGTGAGTACATCGGCACGGAGAAGAAGAGCGGCTGGGTGTCCGCCACGGGAAGGTCGGGCCGGCTCTTGGCGAAGAAGTGGACCTCGGCCGGGGCAACTGCCCCCTGGGGCACCGGACGGGTCCCGGTGGTGAGGATGACGGGGGAGAGCAGGTGGTCCTGCAGGTTCTTGCCGACCCCGGGCAGATCGCGCACCGGTTCGATGCCGAGGGCGCGCAATTCGTCGGCCGGGCCGATGCCCGAGCGCAGCAGGATCTCCGGGGAATTCAGCGCACCTGCGGCCAGCACGGTCTCGGTGGCGCGCAGGGTCTTGCGCTCGCCCTCGTGGTCGAACTCCAGGCCCGCCACGCGCCCGTCCTCGACGACCAGCCGGCGCACGTGCGCGCCGGTGAGCAGCGTGAGGTTCGGGTTCTCCGCCACGGGCTTGAGGTACGCGTGCCAGGTATTGAACCGCTTTCCATCGCGCACCGTGAGCTGCATGCGCGAGACGCCCTGGACGTCCCCGGAGTTGTAGTCATCATTGAACGGGATGCCGGTCTCCACGGCACCAGCGAGCATGTCTTCCTGGATCGGATTGCGCTCGAAGTCCCCAACGACGTCCAGCGGTCCGGAGTCCCCGCGGGTTTCCGAGGCTCCGCCGTCAAAGTTCTCGATGTGCTTGAAGACGGGCAGGACATCGTCCCAGCCCCAGCCGGCGCAGCCTTCCTTTTCCCAGGTGTCGTAGTCCCACCTGTCCCCGCGCACCCAGATGGCCGCGTTCAGGGCGTGGGAGCCTCCCATGACCTTGCCGCGCGGAAGGTGCAGGCGCCGATTGGAGGCACCTTTCTGCTCGGTGGTGTAGTAGTCCCAGTCCTGCTCGCTGTGCCACAGGTGGCCCAGGGTGTTGAGCGTGGCGATGTTCGGGTTGGTGTCGAAATCGCCGGCCTCGAGTAGGGCTACGCGCTTGCCTGCATCGAGCAGCCGGCGGGCGATGACGTTGCCGGCCGAGCCGGCGCCGACGATGATGTAGTCGAGTTCCATGGTGGTCTCTTCCGTCCCCTAGTAGCTGATGACCTGTGGCTGGCCCAGGTGCTTGAGGCCCGCGACGCCGAATTCCAGGCCGTAGCCGGAGGCCTTGGCCCCGCCGAAGGGTACCCGCGGATCCACCGCACCGTGCTTGTTGATCCACACCGTGCCGGCCTGGATGCGGGCTGCAACCTCGCGGGCAGCCTCCTTGTCGGAAGACCAGACCGAGGCGCCCAGGCCCACGTCCAGCCCATTGGCCATCGCCACGGCCTCGTCGACGGACGAGTACTTGATGATCGGCAGCGCCGGGCCGAACTGCTCCTCGGCGACCAACGGGTTGTCGTTGTCGATGTCGGCGATCAGCGTGGTCGGATAGAAGTAGCCCGGCTGGCCGGACTCGGGGTTGGCGCCGGCGAGCACCCGGGCCCCGGAGTCGGTGGCGGCCTTGACCAGGTCCGCGACGATGTCGAACTGGGCCTTGTTCTGCAGCGGGCCCAGCACATTGGCCTCGTCCAACCCCACGCCCATGGGCATCTGGGCGGCGACTTCGGTGAGCGCGGTGCAGACCTCTTCGTAGATGTCCTCGTGCACGTAGAGGCGCTTGAGCGCGGCGCAGGTCTGGCCGGTGTTGATGAAGGCGCCCCAGAACAGGTCCGCGGCGATCGCCTTCGGATCGGCGTCGGGCAGCACGATGCCGGCGTCGTTTCCGCCCAGCTCCATGGTCAGGCGCTTCACGGTGTCGGCGGAGGAGCGGATGATGGCCTTGCCGGTGGCGGTGGAGCCGGTGAACATGAGCTTGTCGACGTTCTTGTGCGCGGAGAGCGCCTCGCCGACCTCGCGTCCGCCGGAAACCACGTGGAGCACGTCGGCCGGGAGCACCCCGTTGATGACCTCGACCAGGGCCAGGACCGAGAGCGGGGTGTACTCGGAAGGCTTGAGCACCACGGTGTTGCCCATGCGCAGCGCCGGGGCCAGCTGCCAGACGCTGATCATCATCGGCCAGTTCCATGGCCCGATGGCGCCCACCACGCCCAGCGGGCGGTAGTGCATTTCCGCGCGGCCGCCCTCGTCGTCGACCAGCACCTCGGGTTCGAGCTCGAACCCGGCGGTGGCGCGCAGCCAGGCGGCGCAGGCGCCGACCTCGAATCGGGCGTTGGGTCCGTTCAGCGGCTTGCCCTGCTCGCGGGAGAGCAGCACCGCCAGCGCCTCGGCGTTGGCCTCAACGGCATCGGCGGCGCGATTCAGTGCGGCACTGCGTTCGGCGTGGGTCAGTGCCGCCCAGGCCGGTTGCGCCGCGCGGGCGGCGGAAACCGCACGTTCAAGGTCGGCAACAGTGTGCTCGGGTGCCCTGCCCACGAGCTCGCCGGTGGCGGGGTCGTGGATGTCCCGGCCGCCGGAGGACGGCTGGATCGCGGCCAACAGGTCGGCGTCGGTGGCAAAGCTTGTGGTGGCGGTGGGCATGTTGCACTCCTAGGTACGCGGGAATCACTTCTGTACCCAGTGTGTCCCGCGACACATGCCCCATGCTTGGCTTTGCCCGTACGCTTCTTGTTCCCTAGCGCACGGGCGCCGGGTTGGAGCGGTATTGGCTGGGGGATTGGCCGAAGGAGGCGCGGAAGATGCGGCTGAAGTGCGCGGCATCGACCAGCCCCCAGCGGGCGCCGATCTCGCCAATGGGAACGTGCGCGCAGAGCGGGTCGGCCAGGTCGCGTCTGCAGGACTCTAGCCTGCGCACGCGGATCCACCCGGCAACCGTCAGGGAGGAGGCGGAGAAGATCTTGTGCAGCGTGCGCGTGGCAATGTGGTGGGCGGCGGCGATCGCCTCGGGCCCCAGCGTCGGATCCGCCAGGTTCGCCTCGATGTGGTACTGGATGCGCCGCAGCACCTTGGCATGGTTGTCGGTGCTGGACTCGGGGCGCGAATAGATCTCGTCGGCCAACAGCGTGGAAAGCAAGTCGACGATATTCATCGCCAGCCGGTGCCCGATGGGGCTCTTGAGTTCCGGCAGCTGGGAGGCGATGGACGCCACGAACGGGGCAACTGCCTCGGCCAGTCGGTTGCCCTTGCCCATGGAAACCGCGGTGAGTTCTGCGACGTCGTCGGCGGCAAGGCCCAGCAGATGCTGCGGGAACATGAGCACCAGGGTCTGAAAGGAGTCATCGAAGTTCAGTGTGTAGGGGCGCTGGGTGTCATAAATGGCCACATCCCCGGGGGAGAGTAGTGCTTCCCGGCCGTCCTGCAGCAGCAGTCCGTGGCCGGAGAGCTGCAGGCTCAACTTGTAGTGGCCGATGCCGCCGCGGGAAATCAGGGCCGGCGAACGAAACACCGTCTGCGCGTCGGCATCAAGGCGCATGATCCCGACGTCGTGTAACTGGCGCCCGCCGATGCGTCCGGTGAACGGGCCGGGGCGTACCTGTTCCGCCTCGAGCGGCACGAAGGTCGAGGAGATCAGCCGCCGCCAGGCGGCAAAGGAATCCGCTTCCTCGATCTGGTACATGGACACGCCCCTCCCCGGTAATTTCCCTGGGTGTAGCCTACGCCACGTCCTTGGCGAGCCGGGCGGCGGCGTCGGTGGGACGGGTTCTGGGTATCAGGAGCGGTAGCTGCTCCAGAAGTGGGCTTCGGCCATGTCCCGTGCGGCCAGGCTGGCCCCGATCAGGGGGGCATCCTCGCCCAGGGCGCTGGCCAACACCTCGAGGTCTGCATCAAGCAGCAGCGGCTGCAGGGCCTCGAGGAACATTTGTGTGAAGGTGGAGCCTTCGGCGATCGGGCCGCTAAGCACCAGTGCCTGTGGATCGGTGATGGCCGCAATGTTGCCGATTTGCTGGGCAATGGCCTCGACAAAAAGCCGGGCGTTATCCGCGGCCGGGGTGGTTGCAAAAAGCGACAAGCATGCGGGGACGTCGAGCCGGTCGCTTCCGGGAGCCGCACGTGAGTGTTCCAGCAGCTGGCTGATCAGCGTTCGTCCGCCCGAGCGCAGGTAACTCAGTTCGCCGACCATGCCGTGTCGGCCGCGCTGGACGGTTCCTGACATGACCAGTCCGGCGCCTATGCCCGGTCCCAGGTAAACCAGGAGTAGCTCATCGATCCCGCGGGCGACACCTATGCGCTGTTCGGCCAGGGTTGCCCAGTTGACGTCGTTGTCCAGGCGCACCGGTCCACTGCACACCTCGCGAAGGAGCGCGCTCACGTCAACGCGCCCTTCCGGGAATGCGGAAGCCGGCAGGACCACCGGACGCTGGGTGGCCGGATCCACGGGGTTGCCCTGTGATGCGGTTGCCGCCAGGCAGGGGGAACCGGTGGCATCGACCGCGGCGGTGACAAGGTCGCGCAGGGTCCTCTCCAGCTCGCCCCGGGTCATGGAATCGGGCAGGTCCAGGGCGGCGTCATACAGCAATGTGCCACGAAGGTCGTGGGTTTGAACCCGGGTCCGCCCTGCTGCCGCCGTGAGCGAGAGTGTGTGGCCGTAGGCGGGATCCAGGTCGTAGATCTCCGGTATTCGACCTCGCTTCTTGGCCGGGGGAGTCTCGATGGTTCTCAGTAGACCGGTCTCCGACAAGCGCGTGGCGGCCTCCGAGGCGGTGGGTCGCGAGAGTCCGGTGGAAGCGGCGATGGCAGTGCGTGAGCTGGGGCCATGCTCGAGCAGGTGTTGCAGGAAGCGTCGGTCGGTGGCGGTTGCCAGCGTCTGCGGCAGGGGCCTGGCGGAGGTTCCGGAGGCGGCTGCTGTGATCATGGAATCGATCCTTTGGTTAGGCAGTCTTTCCAAATCCTACCGCAGTGCCTTATGCTGGACATCACAATCTTTAGGCTCCTTTACTAATTGAGTCTTACCAATTAATCAAGGGAGATTACATCGTGGACCAAAGCCATGGGCTGCCACAGGTCAAGCACGGCCTGCCGGGTGACTTCAAGACCGGGCGCTCTGCGAAGGCCGGACTCGATGTCTGAGGCAAAGCGGGTTATCACGCCGAACAGGAATGACGGGCGAGTCACGACCAGGCTCGTCGCCATGGCCGCTGTTGCCGCCTTAGGTGGCTTCCTCTTTGGCTACGACAGCGCGATCATCAACGGAACCGTTGATGCGGTGCGCGAGCAGTTCGGACTCGGCTCCGGCCTGCTGGGCTTCACCGTGTCCTGCGCCCTGCTGGGCGCGGCACTGGGTGCCTGGTATGCAGGAGTTTGCTCGCAACGCTTTGGCCGGATCCGCACGATGCTCGTTGCCAGTGCGTTGCTTTCGATCAGCGCACTGGGCTGCGGGTTCGCCTTTGGCGTGTGGGACTTGATCTGGTGGCGCTTCGTCGGCGGCATCGGCGTGGGCTTTGCCTCGGTGATCGCCCCGGCGTACATTGCCGAAATTGCACCCTCGAAGGCGCGTGGCCGACTGGCCACGCTGCAGCAGCTCTCACTGGTCAGCGGAATTTTCCTGGCGTTTCTGCTCTCGGCCATGATCGCGTGGCTGGCCGGGGGCGCCGCCCAGAGCGCGTGGCTGGGCCTGGAGGCCTGGCGCTGGATGTTCCTCACCCTGCTGGTGCCGGCCCTCGTCTACGGGATCCTTGCCTCTCGGTTGCCCGAGTCTCCGCGCTACCTCGTGGAAAAAGGCGACGACGAGGGCGCTCGACGGGTGCTCATCGACGTGGTGGGCATGGAAGCCGGAGAGGCGACGGAGAACAAGATCGCCGAGATCAAGGCGACCGTGAACGTGGAACGACGCCAACGCTTCGCGGACCTGTTTGGCGGCAAGTTCGGGTTCAAGACACTGGTCTGGATCGGCATCCTGCTCTCGGTCTTCCAGCAGCTCGTGGGAATCAACGTGATCTTCTACTACTCGACCACGATGTGGAGGTCCGTCGGGTTCCAGGAATCCGACTCGTTCATGATCTCCGTGATCACCTCGGTCACCAACATCGTGGCAACCATCGTGGCGATCTCGCTGGTGGATGTGGTGGGACGCAAGCTGCTGCTGCTGGTCGGCTCGGCCATGATGACCCTGTCGCTGGGCACCATGGCCGTGGCCTTCGCCCAGGCTGTCACCGTCAACGGGGAGCTCAGCCTCCCGGGTTCCTGGGGCATGATCGCGCTGGTGGCAGCAAACCTGTTCGTCGTGGGCTTCGGCGCCAGCTGGGGACCGGTGGTGTGGGTGCTGCTGGGGGAGATGTTCCCCAACAACATCCGGGCGCTGGCCCTGGGACTTGGTGCCGCCGCCCAGTGGATCGCGAACTTCGTGGTCAGCACGACCTTCCCGACCCTCGCGGAGGCGGGCCTGCAGCTTGCCTACGGCATCTACGCAGGCTTCGCGCTGCTCTCGTTCCTCTTTGTCTGGCGCCTGGTGCGCGAGACCAACGGGCGCCAGTTGGAGCACATGACGCTCTGATCCCCAGACGCGTCGCGGGAAAGAAGAACATCCGCTCATCGCTCCGCGCAGGTTTGCCCCCACCGGGGCAGGCCTGCACGGAGCGATTTCGCTTTCCGGACGGAAGCTGCCGGCCGTGCAGTGCTACCCGTGAAGCTCCCGGTAGGCCTGGGCGGCTGCAGGGTGCAGCGGCACGTCGGCGGTGTTGATCAGCGAATCGGGGCTCAGGAACTGTACCCCGACGCTCGAGCGCGGAATCAGCTCATCGGCATGCCCCACCAGCAGGTCCACGGTTTGCCGCACCGTCTCGGCGTCCAGGTCCGTGCGGCAGAGCAGCAGGTTGGCCACCCCGACCGTCCACACCGCGTCGATGCCCGGATAGCTGTCGCCGGGGATCAGCACCTTGTCGTAGAAGGCCCCATACCTCTCCCGCAGTCCGGGGAGCAGGGAGGAGAGGTCAAGCAGGGCGAACGCGGATCCGGTGTGGGCCTGGGCGATGGCGGCGGTGGGCACCCCGCCGGACCAGAAGAGCGCGTCGACCTCTCCGGCGGCCAGGGCGGCGACCCCGTCGTTGAGTCCCAGGGCCTTCACGATGACGTCCCGGCCCGCGGCCGATGTCCCGGCGGGGGCGGATTTCAGGCCGGCGACCTCGAAGAGGCGCGGGGTGATCAAGGAGGTGCCGGAGCCCGGCATGCCCACCGCCACGGTGCGCCCGGCCAGGTCATCGAGCGAGGTGATGGATCCGTCCCGGCGCACCACGGCGTGGACGTAGTTCTGGTAGACCTTGCCCAGCGCCGCGATCTGCCCGGGGTGCTTGCCTTGCGGGCCACCCTCGAGCGAGGCGGCGTCGGCCAGCGCGACGGCCAGGGTCGCCTCGCCGGAGAGCAGCTGCGCGACGTTGTCCAGGCTGCCGCCGGTGGGGTTGACCGTGGCGGTGCGGGCCACCTGGTGCCGTTGCAGGGAGGCCGCCAGCAGCGTGGCGAATTCCAGGTAGAAGCCGCCGGGTTCCCCGCCGGCGACGACTATGGTTTCGCGGCGCGGTCCGGAGACGCAGGAGGCGAGTGCCGGGGCCAGCAGGGAGATCGACCCGGCCGTGAAGGCCGCGCGCAGCACGCTGCGCCGCGACGGATGGAGGCCGCTAGCGGGGTTTGCGTTCATGAGGCTTCCCCCTGCCCGGGGAGGGTGGGTGCCGCGTCGAATTCGATGCGGGCGCGCAGGCCGTTCGGTTCGTTGGGCGCCAGCACCAGGCGACCGCCGTTTGCGGTGGCCAGCCTGTCAACGATGGTCATGCCCATGCCGGTGCCGCGGATCGAGGAGTGTTCGGGGGCGCGCCAGAAGCGGGTGGTGGCGGCGGCCAGCTGTTCGGGCTCCAGGCCCGGGCCCGTATCGGCGATCTCGATGAGCGTGGCCGAACCCCGGGTCCGCACCGAGGCGGTGATCTGCGCCCCAGGCGCGTACTTGATGGCGTTGTTCAGCAGCTCGCCGAGCATCTGCGCCAGTTCGATCCGGCTGCAGGCGAGCTCCGCGCCGGGATCCTCCTGAGTGGTCAGTACCAGGTCGGATCCCGCCGCCAGGGCGGCGGGCCGGGCGCGGTCCACTTCTTCGGCCAGCACCACGAAGGCGTTGACGCTCCCGGAGCCGGGGCCCTCGGAGACCTCGGGGGAGGCGCCGGCCGAATCCTCGATCACCCGGTGTTCGGCCACCGCCAGCCTGAGCACCGAATCCAGGATTTCCTCGACCCGTTCGAGCTCCGCCAGCACCCCGGCCCCGGCGGCACGCTCCTTTTCATTCCGCAATTCCAGCAGCAGCAAGTCCACGCGCAGGCGCAGCGCCCCGATCGGGTTGCGCAGGTGGTGGGAGGTGTCGGCAATGAGTTGGCGCTGGGAATCGATGAGCTCACCCAGTGTCGTGGCCATGTCGGTGAAGGACCGGGAGAGCTCGCGCAGCTCCGGGGGGCCGGCCTCGGGCAGTGGCGGCGTGTGGCCGGTGTCCTTGAATTCACGCACCGCGGCGCCGAGGCGCTGCACGGGGCGCAACACCCAGCCGGTGACCCTGCCCGCCAGCAGCAGCAACACCGCTGCCAGCGCGATGGCGGCAATGGCGGTGACCAGCCAGCGGTAGCGCAGCTTATCCCGGGCGGCATCGAGGTTGACCTCCATGACTACCTCGCCCAGGACCTGGCTGGCGCTGCCGAAGGACCGGGAGATGACCTCGTTGCCGGTGCCGAAGGGCCTGACGGGGTCCAGCGTGGTGTCGGCGAGGTTCAGCGAGGCCCGCCCCAGGGCCTCGCGCACGTCCGGGCGCTCGGGGTCCAGCCCTCCGGAGGCCAGCGTGCCGGTTTGCAGGCGCACCACCAGGCCCTCGGAGTAGAGGCCGGAGTAGGTTTCCATGTCCCGCCGCAGCACCGTGCTGTCCCCGTCGTTGGCCGCATCGTAGGCGAGCTGGGCGATCCGGTTCAGCGAGGCAGCACGGTTGATTTGCAGCTGTTGGGTCACCTCGCGTCCCGCGGAGGAGAGGATCACGTTGGACACGAGCAGTACCAGCAGCAGCACCAGCACGCTCAGGATGCCCAGGACGCGCAGCTTCACTGCGGGTCGGCCTCGATCCGGTAGCCGACGCCGCGGACGTTGACGATGAATCCGGGCAGCGAAAGCTTGGAGCGCAGTCCGGTCAGGTGCACATCCAGCGAGCGTGAGGAAGCCAGGAAGGCATCTCCCCACAGGGAATCGAGGATCTGTTCGCGGGTGACCACCGACCCGGCATTGCGGGCCAGCAGTGACAGCAAATCGAACTCGGTGGGCGTCAGAGACAGTTCGATGCCTTTGACCTCGGCCACGCGGCGGTCGAGGTCGATGGCTAGCTCCCCAATCTGGATGCTGGGGTTCCTGCGTCCGCCGGCGGGCATGGTGCGCCGGGTGACTGCCTCGATGCGGGCGAGCAGTTCCACGAGCTTGACCGGTTTGATCAGGTAGTCGTCAGCGCCAGAGCGCAACCCGAGCACCACCGAGCGTTCGTCGTCGCGGGCCGTGAGGATCAGGATGGGGGACTGGGTGACCTGACGCAGCTTGCGCAGCACCTCGAGACCGTCCATGTCCGGCAACCCCAGATCCAGCAGGATCACGTCGAATTCGCGGTGCTTGAGCAACGCGTCGGTGCCGCGGGCGACCCTAGTGGCGCCGTGTCCGGTGGACTTCACCGCGGCGGTGAGTGCCGCGCCCATGGAGTCGTCATCCTCTACGATGAGTACGTCCATGGAAGGGTCCCTTGATTCGTGGATTGTGTCGTAAGAAATCGTGGTTCACGGCCCGCTAATGCATCTTGCGCCCGTCTTGGAGAGTATCATTTCTTCGCGTTTCCCGTCCCGCCCGCTTCCCCATCGTGGCCGCTCCGGAACCCCTGACGGACTCCTAAGGAAGTGTTAGGAATCCGCTCTCACGTTGGTTGTAACATGTCCCACGAATGCCTCGGTTGAGGCCCGCGGTGATTTGCGGGGCCTCAATGCAAGAGGAGGAACCATGGGACAACCTGCCGTGGACAGCAAGAACAAGGCACCGAGACCCGGTGCCGGCACCAAAGATGCAAACGAGGCGGCGGCAACCCGTAGGGCTGTCAGCAACATCCTCAAGGGCTCGGCCGGAAACCTCGGGGAGTGGTTTGACCTCTACGTCTACACGGTGTTTGCCGTGTACTTCCAGTCGCACTTCTTCAACGCCACCAACGAGCTGCAGGCCGGCCTGGAAGCCATGGCCGTCTTCGCGACCTCGTTCCTGATGCGCCCGGTGGGCGCGTGGTTCTTCGGCCGCTACGCCGACCGCCACGGACGCAAGGCGGCACTGACGCTGTCGGTGACCATGATGTCCGCCGGCTCCTTCCCCATCGCGCTGCTGCCGACGCAGCAAGCCATCGGCATGTGGGCCATGGTGCTGTTGGTCTTCGTGCGCCTGGTCCAGGGCTTCTCCGTGGGCGGCGAGTACGGCACCAGCGCCACCTACATGTCCGAGGCCGCGACCTCCAAGCGCCGCGGGTTCTTCTCTTCCTTCCAGTACGTGACCCTGATCGGCGGCCAGATGCTGGCCCTGCCGGTGCTGGTCATCCTGCAGAACACCATGAGCCATGAAACGCTCACCGAATGGGGCTGGCGCATTCCATTCGCCATCGGCGGCGTCGCGGTCCTCGTGGTCCTGTGGCTGCGCCGCACCATGGAGGAAACCGTCTCCGCCGAGCAGGTGGCCGCGGCCAACAAGCCGGGCGTTGCCGGCGAGGCCCAGCTGGGCACCATGAAGCTGCTGTTCACCCAGTATTGGAGGCCGCTGCTCATCTGCATCGGCATCACCCTGGGCGGCACCGTCGCGTTCTACACGTACACCAACTTCATCCTGAAGTTCATGAACGACACCTCGGGCATCGAAAAGACCCCGACCTCGGTCATCAACTTCTGGGCGCTGTTTATCTTCATGCTGCTTCAGCCGGTCTACGGCATCATCTCGGACAAGGTCGGACGCAAGCCGCTGCTGCTCTGGTTCGGCATCACCGGTGTCCTGTTCACCTGGCCGCTGCTCTCGATGCTGTCCAAGACCCAGAACCCGCTCTTCGCCTTCCTGCTGATGATGGGCGGGCTGGTCATTGTCGGTGGCTACACCTCGATCAACGCGCTGGTGAAGGCCGAGCTGTTCCCGGCCTCCATCCGTGCCCTGGGCGTGGGCCTGGGCAACGCGATCGCGAACTCGCTCTTCGGCGGAACCGTCCCGCTGATCGGCGCCGCGCTGCAGAAGGCCGACCGCGTTGACCTGTTCTTCACCTACGTCACCGTGGCCATCGGGATCTCGCTGCTGGTCTACATCTTCGCGCTGAAGAACAAGAAGACCACGCACCTGGACAACGAACAGGGCCATGCCTGGACCGGGAAGAACCCGGACGCCGGGGCTCCGGGTGCCACGGACGCGGACGACGACAAGAAGGAACTCGTCGACGCCTAGTCCGGATCTGCGCAATCCGCACCAAAAGCCACCCGCCTGCGCGCGTCCCAACGTGCAGGCGGGTGGCTTTTTCGTTGATCCGGAAGGCCTCCGCTGAAAGTGCCCTGTGGTGGGCACGTGCAGCTGGATCGATCGAGATTATCTAGGACAGCGGGTTGCTGATCTGTGCGAGAACACCAACGAATCAAGATTTGAGGCGAGGCACATGCGGATGCCATCGTTGGTGCTTTGCCAGCCATGGCCTCAGGAACGTTGCTATAAGGTACCGGTGAGGAAGAAACCAGGCGGCAACATTGGGAGTTTCCAATGCCGGGTCAGCGCGGGCAGCAACCGGCTCGCCCCCGCTGACGAGCTATGACTGAATATGCTCGGCTTGGGAATCCGCTGTGGTTTTCGCTGCCGGCGCAGGTTTCCCCAAGAGACTGACCACCACCATGACGACCAAAGCGACGGGCAGTGAAACAATCACACCGTTCATCACTGACTGAGAAAGACCGTTGATTTCCCACAAGATTGTTGCCAGGCCGCCGGCGACCATGGAAGCTGCAACACCGGTTCCGGTGGCGCGTGGCCAGAACAAGGCAGCCAGCAGAGCCGGCGTGATGGCAGCGCCGTACATGGTGTAAGCGTACATTTGCAGCGAGAGCACGCTGGGGAAGAACTGGACCATGACAAAGCCCAACACCGCTAGGAGCAGCACTCCCCAGCGACCGATGATCATGGCCTGACGATCGGTGGTTTCCTGGGTCCGCAGCCTAGCTACGAGGTCATGGACGATGTTTGCCGAACATGTAAGCAGGTACGACGAACCGGTGGTGACGATCAGGGCGAACGCACCAGTCAGCAACAATCCTCCGAGACCCGCTGGACTGAATTCTGCCCCACCCAGCGAGAGGATGGCAGTATCCGGGTCAATGCCGTCTTGAAGGACTGACGACGCCGAGGCCAAGAGGATAACCGGGACGATGATGAAGAAGGCTCCGAAGAAGAACAGCAGGGTCGCGAAGCGCGCTGTCTTTTCACTGGCTGCCGCGGCAAGACGCTGGTACATGTTCTGATCCCCAAGCAAAAGCAGGAAGACCGGCAGGAAGTATCCCAGCAGCTGGATCGGCGAGAGACCGCCGGTGAGAGTTAGTTGGATCGGGTTAAGGCCATCTACGTAGGTTGCAAGCCCGCCGAAGTCAACGGCGAAGATGTAGATCATCAGCGCGATCAGTGAAATTGCGACAATTGCGATGGAAATGAAGTCGGACCAGGCCACCGACTTCAACCCGCCGCTCAGGGCAAGGAAGGTGATCAGGACGGTGGCCGCAATGGTGCTCTGCGACGGGCTAAGCGGCGTGATGAGGCTGATGATGTAACCCGCACCAGTGAACTGGTAGGCGGTGATGCCGACGAAGGCAACCAGGATAATGACTGTGGCGATGAGGCGGACAACTTTTCCGAACCGCATCTCCAAAATTTGTGGAACTGTGTACTTGGCCAAGCGCTGTACGCGTGGAGCAAGTATCAGTAGGCAAATAATGCCGATGAACGTACCGCTGAAGAAGAACATCCCGGCCCAGGGACCATATTCATAGATAAAACTTGCGGCGCCGATAATGGAGCCCGAACCGACGAAGGTTGCAAGCATTGTGCCGGCGAGGACCGGGGCGGGCAGCGATCGTCCTGCCAGCAGGAAGTCGTCACCAGTGGAGGTCGCTTTTGAACGACTAAACCAGGCTCCGATCAGGATCATGAGGGCTACGTAGCCCACGAGAATCAGAACATGAGTAAGTTGCATAGGGAACTCCAGCGATGGATGAGGTTAACGCCAACTACAGTGACACGTATCTCAAATCTATGCAACGTTTGTTGCAGTAACGTTACTGCTCGAAGTTAGTCGGTGGGTTCCACCAGATTCAGTTCCTTCCAGATCTCCTCAACATCCATCAAGTTCATGGCAGAACGATCGGGATCGAGTGCTGCAAGCTCGGCGATGACCGCTTGGGTGACAGTCATAGCAGCTGTCATGGAGCGGACGTAGCTGACACTTTCACTAGGCACGATTACCGATTCGTCGGCAAGGTCGGACAAAGCGGTTCGCCGGTCGGAGATAACGATGACTTTGGCGCCGCGCTTTTTCGCCACCCTAGTAGTTTCCAATATCCATGAGCTGGAGCGCCACAGCGCGCAGCTGATGATGCAATCGCCTGCTTTTAGAAGCCGCAATCGGGAAGCCAATGCGGTGCTCATGGCCATGTGAAGTTCCAGATCATGACCGAGTGACTGACCAATGTGCGTTAGTTGCAGACCGGGTGCCGCGTAACTTCCGGTGGCCAACACCATGGATCTATTGGCCTCGGAGATCAGCTCCGCAATGCGACGGAATTGGGTATCGTCGGCGCGGGCAACGAAGTCATGAAGATTTTTGACATCGGCCATCATGCTGGATCGCGACGGGGAGTTGCCAGAAGTGCCCCTGTTGCGCAGGAGCTGGTCGCCGCTCAAAGTCGCGAGGTACCTATGCCTGACTTCCTGCTTCATTTCGGACCAACCGCTGAAGCCCAGGAATTGGGCCGCGCGAACCACCGACGCCACATTGACTCGTGCATAAGTTGCAACTTTCTGGGCAGAAAGAGGAAAAGTTCCGCCCGGATCGTCTTTCAGCACTTCAAGTACGCGAAGCGTGGCGGAGGATACTTCCCTCTGCTCAACCAGGGAATCGATCCATTCAACAATTTCGGACATACAGGCATTCTGCCCCATCCAGCGACATCTCTTGCAAAAAAGCATGCCAAGTCCGCATGGATGATAGCCTGCAACAAACATTGCAGCTCTTGAAAGGCCCGTATGCTCCAGCAGCCAGTCGCCCTTATCGCGAATGCCCAGATTCTAGACACACGGAACTTCAAAATTTCGTCCGGGAAAACCATCGAGATTATTGACGGTCGCGTCTCGAAGATTCGCGACAGCAATAGCGATGACGTGACCTGTGAAAACGCCATTGACGCGGCAGGAAAAATTATCATGCCGGGATTGATCGATTCCCATGTTCACGTTACCGCTGCCACTGCCTCGCTCGGAGATCTTGCCGACTGGTCACCGAACTACGCCGCGGCCCGTAGCTCGACCCTGATGAAAGACATGCTCCTTCGCGGATTTACCACGGTGAGAGATGTGGCCGGAGCCGATTGGGGCATTGCAGACGCGGTGGAAGAGGGCTATTTTCAAGGACCACGAATCTATTTCGGTGGCAAGGCATTGAGTCAAACTGGCGGGCATGGTGACATGCGTGGGCCGGGACGTACCTTCGTGGACAGTCATCCATGTTGCCCGACGATTGGAGTGATTTGCGATGGGGTGACGGAGGTTCGAAAGGCCTCTCGTGAACAGCTGAGAACTGGAGCCCACCACATCAAGATCATGTTGTCCGGCGGTGTTGCCTCACCGACGGATCGAGTGGATTCAATTCAATTCTCGGATTCGGAAATCCAAGCAATAGTCGAAGAAGCCGAGGCGGCCAATCGTTATGTAGCCGGACACGCTTATACGGCCAAGGCCGTCAATCGTGGGTTGCGCGCAGGTGTCCGAAGTATTGAGCATGGAAACCTGATTGATGACGAAAGCGTGGAACTTTTCAAAGAACACGGTGCCTTCCTGGTGCCGACACTTGTCACCTATGTTCATTTGAAGAAGGACGGCGAGGCAGCTGGGCTTTCGGCAGAAAGTCGAAAAAAGGTGGATCTCGTCCTGAACGCGGGTCTGGACGCCTTGGGCTTGGCAACGAGGGGCGGGGTCAAAATAGCCTTCGGAACTGACCTGCTGGGAGACATGCAAAAGCACCAAAGCGAAGAGTTTACGATTCGTGCCCAAGTTCAAACTAACGAACAAATCATCGCTTCGGCGACCACGATCGGTGCCGAGTTGCTGGGTGCCGAAGCCGATTTGGGGGCCGTGCAAGTTGGTGGTCACGCGGATCTGTTGTTGTTGAGCGGCAACCCGCTCGAGGAGATTCGAGTGTTGGCTGAACCAGAGACCTACCTATCTGGTGTCATTAAGGCCGGAATGCAGCAAAAGTAATCCAGTGCCAGAGTCGGTTCTTGTCGAATTTGGAACATGGTTTCCCCGCTAACTTCGCACCATCGGGTTCCAAGATGCGGCACCCCTACAGGCAAGCAATCGGTTTCAGCCGCTTTGCCAGCTCGCATCGATGTCACCTCACGCCGCGAAGCAGCTTGAAGCCGTTGAACGACGGAGTATGACTCAGTGCGAGGTAGCGCACCAGATCGTTAACGTCAGGTCCTGAAGCCACCCGCCTGCGCGCGTCCCAACGTGCAGGCGGGTGGCTTTTTCGTGTCCGGCGAAGGGGTCTCCAATGACCCTTGTTAAGCTCTTGCTTATATAAGGCAGAGTTGTAGTATGGGGTTGTGCATGCATTTGAAGTCCTGGGCGACCCGACCCGGCGCCGTATCCTCCAGCTTTTGGCCAATGGAGAGCAAAGCTCCGGGGCCATCGCCGGACGCATCCGGGACGAGTTCGGGATCTCCCAACCCGCCGTCTCGCAGCACCTGAAGGTGCTGCGGGAAAGCGGATTCGCCTCGGTCAGGGCGGCGGGCACCCGCAGGCTCTACGCCGTTTCCTCTGAACCGCTGCGCGAGATCGACACCTGGCTCGAGGACTTCAGGCATTTCTGGGACCAGCCGCTGGATGCGCTGGAAACCGAAATTGCCCGCGGAAAACGGGAACGGCGGCTGGCCGCTTCTGCCGCGGACGACCCACAGACCACACCCAAGGAGCAACAATGATCGACATTGCAAGCCAGATCGGCGCCATCGACAGGACGGTCTCCCAGCGGAAGCTGGAAGACGGAAGCGAAGCCGTCTCGGTCCTGGCGCGCCGCACCTACAAGTCCGATCCCGCGGAGCTGTGGGACGCGTTGACCAATCCCGAGCGGATCCCGCGCTGGTTCCTTCCGATCAGCGGTGAGCTGCATGAAGGCGGAACCTTCCAGTTGGAGGGCAACGCCGGTGGACGCATCCTGGAATGCTCGCCACCGACCCGCCTGAAGGTCACCTTCGGCGGCGAGGACAGCCTCGTCGAGCTGCGCCTTGCCGCCGACGAACCCGGCACCACGACCCTGGAGCTGGAGCACACCGTCCCGCTGGCCATGGCCCAAAGCGGTGCCGGGGCACTATGGGTGGGTCCGGGCTGGGACGGAATGTTCCTGGCCCTGGGGCTGTTCGTGGATGGAATCGTGGCCGAGGACCCGGCCGCGGCCGCGCTTTCCCCCGAGGCATTGGCCTTTTCCGAGCGTTCGGTCCGGGTCTGGGCCGAGGCGGTGCGCGAATCGGGCACGGCCACCGGCGAACAGCTCGAGGAAGCTCTGGCCATTTCCCTGGCGCAGTTCGCTCCCGGCAGCGAAGACCCGGCTTCCAGTTAGGTCTGCGGGGCCACGGCCACAAGCAAAGGCCACCCGCCTGGCGTACATCCAAACGTGCCGGCGGGTGGCCTTTTCGTGTCCGGAGGACTCAGGAAGATCCGCGTTCCGGCCCGCGGGGCAGGTCCAACTGCCCGGCGTGAAAGTCGATCCGGCCCGCGGGGCAGGTCCAATTGCCCGGCGTGAAAGTCGAAGTGTTCGGTGGGGTAGGCGTAGAGCTGCGCCAGGGTCATGGCTCGGGTGAAGAACGGGTCCCAGCGGGTCGGGAAGGGCATGGCGCGGGACAGCGCGGCGGGAGACTCGGACTCGAGCTTCCTGCCCAACACCGCCAGGACCCGATGGAGCCTTGCCGCCATCCGGTGACGGTTGTAGAAGCGGGCTGCGGCCTTCGAGCCCCAGTAGTTGACGGCATCGAAGGGGACGGATGCGGCATCCAAGGCGGCGGCGAATCCGGCGGATACGGGGGTCGGCAACCGGGAAAGCACCCGGTGGAGCGGCAACAGGGCGCGTGCCACCATATATCCAAAGACCATGTGGAAGAGCAGTTCCTCGTTGTTCCAGCGGGTCCCTTTGCTGCGGCGGCCGAGGTCGGACGGGGACGCCTGGGCCAACCAGTCGCGTAATTGGTGCTCGGCGCGGGCGTACTGGGCGAGGATGCGTTCCCGGTCCGGGTCCATGACTGCCTTGTGGCTAGGCGCGGGCGTTGGGTGCAGCTGCCGGGAGGGCCGCCCGGATGGCCCGGCGCAACTCGCCAATCTCCGGCTGGCCGGCGAGTCCCGAGGCCGTGGGGTAGACCCGGCAGGCCACGGCCGGTGCGGCAGTGGAGGCAAAGAGGTCGGTGCCTTCGAGGCTGAAGCTGGGAGAGCCGTGGAAGTCGTATCGTTCGGCCTGGTCCTGGGTGGTGATTTCACGAACTTCGACCGCATTCGTGATGCCTTCGAGGCCTAGTGCCGTGTCGAAGAGTTCCTTGGCGGTGCCGGAATTCGGGCATCCGGGGATTACGAGCAAAACCAGTTCCATGTCTTCAGTATCGCGCGTTTCGCAGACGGCGGCAGCACAACATGGCACGGAACACCGGCACACCCGGGCCCGCACCAAGGCGGACCCGGAGCGCGGTGGTCCGGGAAGCGGTGGAAGGTGGGCGGAACTAGCCGTTGAAGGTGCCCGGGAACGGGCCGGTGCGCCCGTCGCGATCCAGGGCATCGAGCGCCGCGATGCTGTCGGTGTCCAGGTCGAAGCCGAGCAGATCCAGGTTCGAGGCCATACGCGAGGCGGTGACGGACTTCGGGATCACCACGTTGCCCTGTTGAAGGTGCCAGCGCAGCACCACCTGGGCCGGGGTGACCCCATGGACCGCGGCGGCTGCCAGCACCGCCGGGTCATCCAGCACGGCGCCCTGGGCCAGCGGGCTCCAGGCCTCGGTCGCGATCCCGTGGGCACGGTTCACCGCGGCGGTCTCGCGGTTCTGCAGGAACGGGTGCAGCTCCACCTGGTTGACCGCCGGCACCGTCCCGCCAAGTTCGATGATGCGCTCGAGCTGTTCCGGCAGGAAATTGGAGACTCCAATGGACCGGCTCAGCCCCGCGGCGCGCAGTTCCTCCAGCACCTGCCAGGATTCGAGGTACGCCTCGGTGTCGGTGCCCGGCCAGTGGATCAGGTACAGGTCCACGTGGTCCAGGCCCAGCTTGTCCAGGCTTGCGGCCAGCCCGTCGCGGGTCGTTTCCCGGCCCAGGTCGGCAAGCCAGAGCTTGGTGGTCACGAAGAGCTCCTCGCGCGGGATGCCGGAATCGGCCAGGGCGCGGCCGACCCCGGACTCGTTGCCGTAGATGGCGGCGGTGTCGATGCTGCGGTACCCGGTTTCCAGTGCCGTGGACACCGCGGCCGTGGTCTGTGCCTCGGGGATCTGGAAGACTCCGTAGCCCAGCTGCGGCATGCTGGTTCCGTCATTGAGGGTGATGGTCGGGACGGTGGTGGTTGAAATGCTCATGGGGATTCTCCTGGGATTGACTGGGTCGGGTGGTTGGGGTGGGGGGTGGCACTAGCCGACGGTGACGGGCACCGATTCGGGCGCGCGGGCCCCGGAGTATTCGCCGCCGCGCACGCGGGTCGCAAGGAGCATGACGGCGAGTCCCGCCACGGTGATCCCCGCGCCGGCCCACAGCGGTGAGGTGTACCCCAGTCCCGCGGCGATGGTCAGGCCGCCGACCCAGGCGCCCAGCGCGTTGCCCACGTTGAACGCGGCGATGTTGGCGCCCGAGGCGAGCGTGGGTGCATGCGCCGCATGGTTCATGATGCGCATCTGCAGGCCCGGGACGGTGGCGAAGCCGATGCCGCCCATGAGCAGCAGGGCGACGATGGTGGCAATCTGGTTGCCGGCAAGAAGTGCGAAGGCCACCAGAACGACGGTGAGGATCGAGAGCACCGTGATCAGCGTGGCGGCCAGATTGCGGTCCGCGGCCTTGCCCCCGAGGATGTTGCCCACGAAGAGTCCGACGCCGAAGAGCACCAGCAGCCAGGGAACTGACGTGGCGGCGAAACCGCTGACGCCGGTGAGCGTGAAGGCAATGTAGGTGAAGGCTCCGAACATGCCGCCGTAGCCCAGGATGGTCACAGCCATCGACAGCCAGACCTGGGGGCTGCGGAAGATGTTGAATTCGGCGAAGACGCCGGTGCTCGCGGAACGGGCCAGGTTGCCCGGGACCAGGACCATGATGCCGATGAAGGCAATGATGCCGATGGCGGTGATGGCCCAGAAAGTGGAGCGCCAGCCGGTGGCCTGGCCCAGCAGCGTCCCGAAGGGGACGCCCAGGACGTTGGCGATGGTCAGGCCCGCAAACATGAAGGCGATGGCCCCGGCACGCTTGTTGGGCGCCACCAAATCGGCGGCAACCACCGAACCGATGCCGAAGAAGGCGCCGTGGCACAGCGCGGCAATGATCCGGCCGACCATGACCAACTCGTAGCTCGGGCCGGTGGCGCTGAGCAGGTTTCCGATGATGAACAGGAGCATCAGGAACAGCAGCGACTTCTTGCGGTCCAGCCTGCTGAGCACTGCGGTGAGGATGATGGCGCCGATGGCCACGGCGAGGGCATAGCCGGAGATGAGGTAGCCGGCGACGGTTTCGGTGACCCCGAAATCCGCGGCAACCTCGGGCAACAGGCCCATGATGACGAACTCGGTCAAGCCGATTCCAAAACCGCCCAGGGCAAGGGCGTAGAGAGCTATGGGCATGGAGAACCTTCGGTGTATGAGGGCTGGGATGAGATGCGAAGGGTTTCCCCACATCGGTCGTTGCGTCTGCAATTAACTGCTGACACAATGATTGCATACGCGCTATATCGGCGCAAGGTGCTACTCTTGGGGAGTCGGAAAACACGAGGAGCATTACCCATGGGGATCAAGGACGACGCAGTGCAGGTCCGCGCGCAGGGCTGGCGCACGCTCGCCGCGCTGCACAACCTGATCGAGGGAGAGCTTGAGCGCGCCCTGCAGGCCAAGCACGGGCTCTCCGTCGTTGAATTCACGGTGCTCGATGCCCTGAGCCGGCAGGACGGCTGGCACATGCGCATGGCCCAGCTCGCCCGTGCCGCCGCACTCTCTTCGTCGGCCACCACCCGATTGGTGACCCGTCTCGAGGACCGTGCCCTGCTGACCCGCATCCTGTGCCTGGATGACAGGCGCGGGATCTATACCGAACTCACCGAGGCAGGGGAGCAACTGCTCGTCGAGGCTCACCCGACACATGATGCGGTGCTCCGGGAAGCGCTCGAAAACGCCGCCCGGGTCCCCGAGCTCCAGGGCCTGGTCACCGCGGTCGCTGCCAGCGGCAACGGCTAGCCAGCCCCCAGGCCCACCGCGCATCCCGCCGCATAACCGGCGAGCGCGGGCAATATCCATGACCTTCCGTGTGCCCGCATGTCCGCTCGATGACGCCCGGTGACTTCCCGTGGCATGCGCGGCGGCGTTCCAGCGGCGGGGGTGACGCTTCATGACAACGCGCTTCGGCCGTTGACGCGCCGGGTGCGCAACCCCCTTCCCGGTTCCTAGAGTCGAGTCATTGATTCGACGCGAACCCTCGAAGGAGACCACCCGCATGAGCACCACCGCCATTGACACCGACACTCTTCCCCGCACCCCATGGAACGGGCATGCCGACGAGCGCGAACTTGAACATTGGGCATCCGTAGCCCGCACGGTTGCCCAGGCCCTCGCCGTTGACGCGTTGGCCCGCGACGCCGCGAACCAGGACCCGTTCAGCGAGGTTGGCCTGCTGCGGGATTCGGGGCTGCTGAACCTGCTGGTCCCGGCCGAATCCGGAGGGGCCGGCGGACACTGGGAGTCGGCCTTCGCCGCGGTGCGCATCATTGCGGCGGCCGACGGTTCGATCGCCCAGCTGCTGGCCTACCACTATGCCAACCAGTCCAGCATCGCGTTCTATGCCGATCCTGCGACCCAGGGGGACTGGTTCGCCCGCAGCGCCGCCGCAGGCTGGCTCTGGGGTGATTCGGTGAACCCCGTCGATCCCGACCTCTCCCTCACCGCCGTGGACGAGGGCTACCGGCTCAATGGACTCAAGCGCTTCTCCACCGGTTCCTCCGTCGGGGACGTGATCGTCGTCAATGCCGCGGTAAGCGGCGGGACAAATGACGGCAAGGTCCTTGCGTTCGTGCTCGAACGCACCCGCGAGGGACTGGAGCTGCTCGGGGACTGGGACCACCTGGGCCAGCGGCTTTCGGCCTCCGGCTCGGTTAGGTACCACGACGTGCTGGTGACGTCCGAGGACGTGCTGGGCGAAATCACGCCCGATCCGATTGTCACGCTGCTGACCCCGGGGCTGCAGCTGGCCTTCGGGAACTTCTACCTCGGCATCGCCGAGGGCGCTTTGGCGGCCGGGCGCAAGATCCTGCTGGAGCGCAAGAACTCCTGGTTCCTTTCCGCGGCCGGCAGCTACGCCCAGGACC
This sequence comes from Paeniglutamicibacter sulfureus, assembly GCF_039535115.1. Classification (NCBI taxonomy): domain Bacteria; kingdom Bacillati; phylum Actinomycetota; class Actinomycetes; order Micrococcales; family Micrococcaceae; genus Paeniglutamicibacter; species Paeniglutamicibacter sulfureus. The sequence goes on along the minus strand of NZ_BAAAWO010000001.1, from coordinate 2,332,932 downwards.
CGATCTTCCAGCGCACCATCGGGGAGCTGAAGGCGCGCACCGCCGCCGTCGGCGCCCTGGCCGAGAAGCTCAACCGCCGCTTCGACACCGAGGTGGGCCGCGCCGGCGCACTCGATGCGGCGCAACGAGGTGATGTTGCGGTGGCCATCGCCGAGCTCAAGGTCGTCGCCACCGAGGTGGCGCTGGAGGTGGCCAACCGCATTTACGAGGTCACCGGAGCCAGCTCCACCGGGAACGACGTGGGGCTGGACCTGTTCTGGCGCAATGTGCGCACGCACTCGCTGCACGACCCGGTGGACTACAAGAAGATCGAGGTCGGACAGTACTTCCTGCACGGAACCAACGCCCCGCTCTCCCTGTATACCTAAACCACGCAACCGAACCCCGAAAGGGAGCACCCATGCAGGGGGACCACCACCCCTGGGTGTTCAGGGCGGCGCTGGCCGGCGAGCACGCCGTGCGCGGGCCTCAGTCCTCGGCACCCAGGTACGCCAGGTCCTCGTCTTCCGGGTCCTCGTAGCTGATCTCGACGCCGGAGGGTTCGGCCAGGGCAAAGGCGACCAGCTTCTTCATCGCCGCGGGAATCCGGAAGTGCGTGTCGCGTTCCAACAGGCCTTCGGCGACCATGAGCTCCAGGAACAACTGTGCGAGGACCACCTCGTCGGTGTCCACCTCGTCCAGCGTCGCCATGGCCACCACCAGGTGCTCCACCGGGACCCCCTCGTCGAACCCGGCTTCCAGGAGGATGGAGGACAGCAGGTCAGCGAAGAGATCGTCTTCCGACTCCTGGTCGTCGTCGAACCCGGCGGCCGCCGTGGCGATGAATTGCAGGTACAGGCTCAACGCCACGTCCCGTACCAGGTGCATCAGCATCTCCTCGTGCGCGGCCCCGGCCAGGGCATCCAGGGGACGGTTCATGGTCGCGCGCCGCGAACCCACCTCGAGGATGCCGATGCGCACCAGCGCTTCCCAGAACAAATCGAGCAGCGGAACCTGCTGGGCGCTGGTCGCCTGGAACGGCGCGTCCTCGGCATCGGGGCCACGGACCGGGATGGTGTTGGCTCCCTGCGCCGAAACTCCCAGTGCCGCGGCCGCAGCCTGGATGTCCTTGCGGGTGAGCCGGCCTGTGGAGGTGACGTCGCGCTTGTACCCGAACCATGCGAAGAATGCCTGCAGGTGCGCGGCCAGCGGCAATGCGAGCAGTGCATCCCGGGTCTGGGTGCGTGACAGGGCCGGGACCTCGAAGACCCTTTCGTCGAAATCTGCGTCGGCCTGCTCGTCTGCGGCTTCCATCAACTCTTCCTGCACCTCATCGAACAACTGGTCGCTGCCGCTCCACAAATCCGAGTCGTCCAGATACAGCAGGTACCCCATGACCACCTGCAGGACGAAACCGAAGTCCTCCTCCGGGTGGTCGAAGAAGTACTTGCCCAGGGCCACCCGCGTGGCGAAAGGATGAAGCTCCGTGGCCACCTGGGTCTTGGCGGCAACGAGGTAGTTTTCCAGGAATCCCTGCAGCACCGGGAGCGGTTCGCCCAGTTCCGGCAGCGAGGTGTTGGCGCGCACCCATTTCATGAATCCCGCAGCCACCTCGTCCCCACTGCTGCGGACCCGGAACTCGTCGATGCTGACGATGTTCCCGGCCGCCCCGGTCCGCCCGGGGTGCCCCTGCTTGGCCTTGCGGGACGTGGGTTTCTTCTTCTTGGACACGGGCTCTCGCATTCTTGCTGGTGGGAGGTGGCAGGCAACTTCCCACCACAGTACAACGGATCGACGCACGGGTTGGGGGGAATCCTTGGACGCGGAGGCCGGTTGCATGGGAGGTTTGGATGGTGGATGAGATGAGCGTCGAAATTGAATTGAAGACCCTGGACCGTGCCCGGGAACAGCTACGTACCATGTTGATGTTGGTGGAGGGTGGCCAGGTGCGTTGCAGCGCGGCCACCAAGAAGCCGTCGGCCGCAACCATGCGCCTGCTGGCCGAGGCACTGCCGGGAGGTGACTTCTACCCCGACGAGCACATCGCGGCCTTCGCCTGGCCATTGCTGCTGCAGGCCGGCGGACTGGCAGCCGGAACCAAGCTCGAACTCACCGCGCGCGGCCGGGCCGCACTCAAGAAGGAGCCGGATGAAGTCCTGTTGGGGCTGTGGGACCGGTGGGTCCGCGGCGGGGTGATCGACGAGCTGTCCAGGATCGAGGCCATCAAGGGGCAGAAGCGGACCAACACGCTCTCCGGGTTGAAGAACCGCAGGTTCATGGCGGCCGAGGTCCTGAAGGTGCTCTCCACCAGCGAGTTCACCATGGTGACCCAGGCCTACAACGCCTCGATCCACGAGGGCGCGCACTTCACCGTGGTGCGCAACGACATGGCGGCGTTCAAGCTCTATGTCGAAGACCCCGAGTACGGCAGCCTCGGGTATGACCACATCGATTTCGGGGGATTCGTGGACAGGCGTTACCTGATGGCGTTGCTCCTTGAATACGCGGCGACGCTCGGAATCGTTGATGTGCGCTATGTCGATCCCGCGTTCGCGATGGATGACTTTGAGGATTTGTGGGGTACCGAGGCACTGACACGGATCAGCCGCTACGACGGTCTGCGTGCGGTGCGCCTGACCGAATTGGGGTTCCGCTCCATGGGGTGAACGGGAGGAGCCGCCTAACATAGGCAAAACCGAGGATTCGAATCGATAAAAACAGTTTTACGTATGTGCCGTGAGGCTACATCCTTGTGTGAAGGAAATCTCATTCTTCTCGCATAAGGAGCAGCACACGTGCAAGGCACTTCCCTGAAACCCCGCGTCGTCACACTGGGCACGGCCGGCGGCCCGCGTTGGTGGACCGGCGAAAACGCCGGCAAGCGCGCGGGCATCGCCACCGCAGTGGTCGTCGGCGACGCCGTGTACCTGGTGGACGCCGGAACCGGCGTGGGAAACCAGCTCATGAAGGCCGGATTCAGCACCGCGAACCTACGCGGGATCTTCCTGACCCACCTGCACTCCGACCACACCATCGATCTGGCGTCGCTGGCGATTTTCGGGCTCTTCACCATCACCCCCGGCCAGGCTCCGGTCCGCATCATCGGCCCCGGCGACCGTGGCGCCCTGCCGCCGGCCTCGCCGCGCGCCCAGATCCCGCCGACCCCGCTCTACCCGAAGAACCCGACCCCGGGCACCGCGGACATGTTCAGCCACCTCATGCAGGCCTACGGAACCGACTTGAATGACCGGGTGATCGACGCCCTGCGTCCCTCCCCGCTGGACCACTTCATCGCCGCGGACATCGCGATCCCCGCCGGAAGCGGCTACCACCCCAATGCGAACCCGACCCCCGAGGGCTTCGAGCCGTTCGAGATCTACCGGGACGAGCTGGTCACCGTGACCGCCACCCTGGTCAAGCACCCGCCGATCGCCCCGGCCTTCGCCTTCCGCTTCGACACCGCCGAGGGTTCCGTGACAATCTCCGGGGACACCGCACCGTGCGAGAACCTCGTGCGGCTGGCCCGCGACACCGACCTGCTGCTGCACGAGGCCATCGACTTCGACTGGGTCCAGCGCAGCTACGGGAGCATCGGCACCGAGGCCGCTGCCGCCTCGATGGACCACCACCGCCTCTCGCACACCTCGGCCGCCCAGGCCATCGAGCTGGCCGAACGTGCCGGGGCCCGCACCCTGGCCCTGCACCACCTGGTGCCAGGGACCACACCGGTCTCCACGTGGCTCGCCCACGCCAAGGATTTCTCCGGGACCTTCCTGGTTCCCGATGACCTCGATACCATTTCCTTTAGCCGCGCTCACACAGAATTGATGGTTGCGCCATGACCCACCTCAAGACATCGGCCGGGCAGTCGGCAGAGATCGCCGTTCCGTCGTTGAACGATCCGCACATGCGAAGGATCCTGGCTTCCTCCTTCATCGGCAGCGCCATCGAGTTCTACGACTTCATCCTCTACGCCACCGCCGCGTCGCTGGTGTTCAACAAGGTCTTCTTCGTCAACCAGTCACCCGCAGTGGCGCTCTTCGCCTCCTTCGCCACGCTCGCGGTGGGTTACCTGGCCCGCCCGCTGGGCGGCATCATCTTCGGGCACTACGGAGACAAACTGGGCCGCAAGGGCGTGCTGATCACCTCCATGGTGATGATGGGCGTCGCCTCGACCATCATCGGCCTGTTGCCGCCCACCGCACAGGTCGGTGTCATTGCCCCGATCGCACTGATCACCCTGCGCATCATCCAAGGCCTGGCCGTGGGAGGGGAATGGGGCGGGGCCATGCTCATGGCCCTGGAACACGCACCCAAGGAACGCCGCGGCTTCGCCGCCAGCTTCGCAAACATGGGCGGCCCGGCCGGCGCGGTACTGGCTACCCTTGCCGTCTCCGCCGTTTCCACGCTGCCCACCGAGCAGTTCCTGGCCTGGGGCTGGCGCATCCCGTTCATCGCCAGCCTCGGCCTGGTCGCCATCGGCCTGGTCATCCGCCTGAAGGTCACCGAGTCCCCGCTCTTCCTGGCGCTCGAGGACAAGGCCGAGGAGCGCAAGATCCCGCTGCTGCAGGTACTGACCAAGTACCCGAAATCCGTGCTCATGGGCACACTGGTGGGCATGAGCTCCTACACCGTGCAGGGCCTGATGACGGTCTGGGCCATCTCCTACGTCGTGGAGGAAGCCGGCATGGACCGCACCGCGGTGCTCAACATCAAGGCCGTGGGCGCCACCCTGACTATCGTGGCGGTGTGGTTTGCCGCTCGCTACTCCGACCGACTGGGCCGCCGCCCGGTCATGATGTTCGGCATCCTGGCCGGCGCGGTGCTGGCCCTGCCGATGATGTGGATGCTGCAACTGGGCGAGCTCTGGCTCTTCGCGATCGCGCTGTTCCTGGCCAACGGCGTGGTCCAGGGCACCATCTTCGGGCCGTTCGGCGCCTTCACCGCAGAGCTGTTCCCCACCCGGATCCGCTACACCGGCGCCTCGCTGGTCTACCAGCTCTCCTCCACGCTCGGTGCCGGCTTCACCCCGATGATTGTCACCGGCCTGGTGCTGCTCGGTGGCGGCTCGCTGTGGATCGCCGGGGCCGTGTGGGCAGGGGTTTTCCTGGTCGCCGCGCTGGCCATGCGCAGCATCAAGGAAGGCAAGGACGCGGACCTGGGCGCCGAGCACATGTAGCCGGGCAACGCCTCCGCGGCCAGGGGCCGGACCCGTCCATTCAGGACGGATCCGGTCCCTGCTCGCGTTCGGCACCGATGCCTTCACAGAACTCGATGAAGGCCCGCAGTCGCAGACTTGGCCTCTCCGATGCCGTGTAGGCGACGCAGATGTCGCTATGGCCAACCGGCCCCTCGATTTCCAGGACGGCCAGGGGTAAACCGTCATAGCTCAGGCTCACCGGGGGACGCTGCACCAGCACCGTGTAGCCCAGGCCGCGGGCCACCATGCCGCGCACAGCCTCGAAGTTCGAACTGCTCCAGGCGATCTTCGGGTCCAGGCCGGACATGCGTAGGTTCACCAACTGGTTGTCACGCACCGTGGGGATGTCCAGGGACACGAAGTCCTCGTCAGCGAGTTCGCTAAGCCGAACGGTTCCGCCGCCGGCAAGCCGGTGTCCGGCCGCAAGCAGCACGTAGGGGCGCCCGCTCATGACCGTGGTGTGCTTGACGCCGGGCAATAGGTGGCGGGTGTGGGTGATCACCACATCGAGGTAGCCCTCCAACAATCGCTCCTGCAGCTCGGCGCCGTCGCCCTCGATGATGCGCACCTCCAGGCCCGGGTTGGGCTTGGTGAACTGTTCGCAGACCACCGGCAGCCAAAATGCGGAGAGCCCGGAATACATCCCGATGTTCAGCGGCCCGACCAGGCCGCTCTGGCGCTCGCCGATCAGGCCCTGGACCTCTTCGGCGTGCCTGACCAGCTCCTTGGCATCGCGCAGGAAGTGGGTTCCCACGGCGGTCAGCACCACGCCGCGGGCCCGGTGGCGCACCAGCAGCTGGGAGCCGACGATGCGCTCGAGTTCCCCGATGGACTGGTGCATCGCCGCCTGCGAGATGTGGCAGGCCGTTGCGGCACCGGAGATCGTGCCGGCATCGGCCACGGCGATGAAGTACTGCAATTGCTTGAAGGTGTAGTTGACCACTTCTCCAGCGTAGGTGATGTGCGCCTGGCCATGATGCAGCGGCGGTTGGGTTGCGGTTCGCAGGCTGTGCCATGATTTCACCATGGAGAACAAGTCATCGCCCGTCGAGTCGGTAGACCGCGCACTGCTGTTGCTCATGCGCATGCGCGACCAAGGTCCGCTGTCGGTGAAGGCCGCCGCCGAGCAGCTCGATGTGGCGCCCTCGACGGCGCACCGGCTGCTGACGGCGCTGACCTTCCGGGGCTTCGCGGCCCAGAGCCACGACCGGACCTACCGCCCGGGCCCCGAAATCTCCGGGCACCCCCAGCCGTTTCTCTCCACCCAGACGCTGGGCGAGCACTCGCAGGCTGCCCTGGTCCGGCTACAGGGCACGGTAGGGGAGACGGTGCAGGTCATGGTCCTGAACGGCGGCAACATCCAATTCGTCGACGGGGTCGAGTCGGCGCGGAACCTGCGCGTGGCCAGGCGCATCGGGGACATGATGCCGGCCTTCGTGTCCTCGGGCGGCAAGGCGATGTTGGCGCAGCTGCCCAACGCCGAGCTGGAGGAGATCTACCGCTCAGGCCTGCAGTCCTGGCCCACCGGCAAGATCACCACCCTGGCCTCGCTTAGGCGCAGCATGACCAAGATCCGCCGGGACGGCTTCGGCACCAGCTTCGAGGAAACCGAGCAGGGGGTGGTGGGCCTGGGCGTGAGCATCAACGACGCCGATGGGCGCCCGGTGGCAGCGGTGACCACCGCGACGCCGAGCATCCGCTTCGACCGCTCCGCGATGCCGCTGCATGTCGAGGCGCTGCAGCTGGCCGCCGCCGAGATCATGGAGAAACTGCGCGGAGTCTGAGGTTCCCACGGTGAATAGGGCTTCACTCACGGTGCCGCCGGTGCCTCCCCTCGGGGAGACGCCGGCGGCACCTGTCGCTTAGGCTCCGGCCAGGATGCGGGAGACGGACTGCACCGTCTCGTCCAGGTCCTGCGGGTTCACCAGCACGCCGGTGTCAAGCACGCCGCCGGAACCGCCCTGCACCAGGCGCTTGAGCGGGATTTCCATGCGCTTGCCGGTGCGCGTGCGCGGGATGCTGCGCACGAACAACACGTGGTCCGGGACGTGGCGCGGGGAAAGCTGGGTGCGCAGCGCCGTGCGGATCGAGCGCTCCAGCCCCACGGTGTCCGCATCATCGGCGGCCTCCACCAGCAGCACCAGCTGGCCCATTGCGCCGCCTTGCTCGAAGTGCATCACCATGGCGTCGTTGACGCCGGGGTGGCCATCGAGCAGTGCATAGAACTCCGCGGTGCCCAGGCGCACGCCTCCGCGGTTCAGCGTGGCGTCCGAGCGCCCGGTGATGACCCAGCTGTCGCGCTCGGTGCGCACCAGCCAGTCGCCGTGGCGCCAGATGCCCTCAAAGACGTCGAAGTAGCTGGAGTTGTAGCGCTCATTGTCCGGATCGTTCCAGAAGAACACCGGCATCGAGGGCATCGGCAGGGTGGCAACCAGTTCGCCGGGTTCCCCGCGCAGGGAGTTGCGTTCGTGGTCCCAGGAATCCACTGCTACACCCAGCGGGCGGCAGGCCATTTCCCCGGCGTGGACCGGGGACAGGGGACTGGCGCCCAGGAACGCCGCGCAGATGTCGGTGCCACCGGAGGTCGGCGCCATCACGATGTCGGGGTTGATCGAGTCGTACGCCCAGCCTGCGACGTCGGCGGCCAGCGGGGATCCGGAACACTGGATCTCGCGCAGCCGGGAGAGATCCCATTTCTTGCCCGGCTCGACACCCGCGTGGGCGCAGGCGGCCAGGTAGGCGGCGCCGGTGCCCATGTAGGTGGATTCGGTTTCGGCCATGACCGACCACTGCGACCACTGCCCGTCAAGGGTCGGCCAATTGGGATCCCCGTCCTGCAGGACCACACAGGCACCCACCAGCAGAGAAGAAGCACCCATGTTCCAGACCATCCACCCGGTGGTGGAGAACCAGTAGGCGGTGTCGGCCTCGGAGATGTCGAAGTGCAGGCCCATGGCCTTGTAGTGCTCCAGCAGCAGGCCGCCGTGGGAGTGCACGATGGCCTTGGGGGTTCCGGTGGTGCCGGAGGAGAAGAGCACCGTCATGGGGTGGTTGAACGGAACCGGTTCGATGATCGCCGGTGCGTGGTCCGCGGTGAAATCCGCCCATGATTCTGCACCCGGTGCGGCTGCCGCAACGTCCAGCTCTTCATCCAGGTAGGGCAGCACCACCGTGGGGATGTCGCCGAGCTCAGCCCGGACGGCAGCCAGGTCGCCGAGCTTGGAAATGTCCTTTGCTCCCCAGCGGTAACCATCGATGGAGATCAACAACGTGGGATCCAGCTGGCCGATGCGCCCCAGCACGCCCTTGACACCCATTTCCGGCGGCACGCAGCACCAGATGGCGCCCAGGCCGATGACGGCGAAGTAGGTGGCCAGGGTTTGCGGGATGTTGGGCAGGTAGCCTGCAACCCTGTCCCCGGACTTGATGCCGTGGCGGATCAGGCCCTGCTGGATGCGCTCGATCTCCTCGGTGAACCGGGCGCCGGTCCAGTCGATGGAACCGTTGGTCTGGCTGCGGGACTTGACCATGGTGTCCTGGGGGCGGCGGGCCAGGGAACGCAGGACGTGCTCGGTGAAGTTGATCCGGGCTCCGGTGAACCATTGCGCCCCGGGCATGGTGCGCTCGGTGAGCACCGAGGTGTAGGGGGCGTGGCTGATGATCTCGAAGTGGTCCCAGACCTCGCCCCAGAACTCCTCAAGGTTTTCAACCGACCAGGCCCAGGCATCCTCGTAGTCGGTGAAGTGCCGGCCGGTCTTGGCCTCGATCTTTTCCAGGAAGCGGCCCATTTGGCTGCTTGACCAGTCCTCGCGGGCGGGTGCGGGCCGCAGCAGTGCGCCGGGTTCGGTGTTCTTCATGGTGCTTTCCTTTAATGGTCTTCGTGTCGTCCAGGGATCCCGGAGGCGGGCGTGGCGGTGCGTTAGGAGGAGGTGGTGCCGGAATCGAGTCCGAGCAGCCTCACGGCGTTGTCCTTGATGATTTTTTGGCGCGGTCCCTCGCGCAGCTCCAGCTTCGCGAAGTCGGCCATCCAGCGATCCGGCGGCAACAGCGGGAAGTCGGAGCCGAAGAGGACCTTGTCCTGGAGCATGGTGTTGGCGTACTGCACCAGGTTGGCCGGGAAGTACTTGGGCGACCAGCCGGAGAGATCGATGTACACGTGGTTGTGGCGCACCGCCACCGCCAGGGCCTCGTCCTGCCAGGGGAAGGAGGGGTGCGCCATGATGATGCGCAGTTCGGGGAAGTCCACCGCCACGTCGTCCAGGGCCATCGGGTTGGAGTACTTCAAACGGATCCCGCCGGATCCGGGCATTCCGGCGCCGATGCCGCTCTGGCCGGTGTGGAAGAGTGCGGGGACGCCCAGTGACTGGATTTCCTCGTAGAGCGGGTAGGCGGTGCGGTCGTTCGGGAAGAAGGACTGCAGGTTCGGGTGGAACTTGAATCCCTTAATCCCGTAGTCCTGCACCAGGATGCGGGCCTCGGTGATGGCCGCCTTGCCGCGCGCCGGGTCGATGCTGGCGAAGGGGATGAGCACGTCGGCGTGCTTGGCCGCCTCCTCGGCGATGTAGCGGTTGGAGATCGGCGGGTGGCCGGTGGTGGCCTCGTGGTCGACGGTGAACACGACGGCTGCCATGTTCCGTTCGCGGTAGTGGGCCGCGACGGCCTCGATCCCCAGCGGGTCGTGGGCCGCGCCGAAGTGCGCCTGCGCGGCCTCGCGGAAATCGTCAGGCATGTCGGTGTGGCCGTGGTCGTCGGATTCGATGTGGACGTGCATGTCGATCGCGACCAGGTCGGCGACGTTGATCTTGCTCATGGTGGCGTTTATTCCTAGCCGGTGGCGGACGGGGCCGCCACCGATCGCTGGTTTGTCGGAAGGGGAAAGCAGGTCAGGAAAGAGTTGCGGCAACCGGTTCCGTCGAGCGGGTTTGGCGCTTGAGCGAGAAGGCCAACGCCACGATGCACAGGGCGGAAGCGGCCAGCGGGGCGGCGAAGAGCACGAAGATGTTCTCCGGCTTCCAGCCGCCGGCCAGCAGATAGCCGACCAGGATCGGGGCGACGATGGAAACCAGGCGGCCGAGGCCGATCATCCAGCCGACACCGGTTGCCCGGGCCCGGGCGCTGTAGATCTCGGGGGAGACCGTGTAGAAGCCGGCGATGCCCGCGGTGGTGAGCATGCCCAAGAAGAGCGCAAGCACCATGGCCAGGGTGATCTGGGTGAAGAGCATGGAGAAGACAACGTAGGCGGCGGCCGATCCGAGCAGCGCGATGACCAGCAGCGGGCGTGCTCGGTAGCGCACGGCCAAGGCGCTGAAGACGAAGCAGCCCAGGATGCCGCCGGCGTTGGCGATGGTGCCTGTGGTGACGCCGATCGAGTTGTCGCCGGTGACGCCGGCAATGATCTTCGGGGTCCAGGTGTTGGCGAAGTAGTATGCGGCCACGAGGCAGCCATAGCCCGCCCAGAGCATGAAGGTGCGGAAACGGATCGGGGTGGTCAGGATTTCGCCGATCGCCGACTGCTCCTTGCCGGTGGCCGTGATGGCCGGCAGTGCGTCCAGTGCCGGGCGCCCGATCTTGGCGAGGATGTTGTTCACGCGCTTGAGGGCGCCGGCGGGCCGGCGGGTGAACAGGTAGTCAAGGGATTCGGGAAGCCAGATCCACGAGACGACGAGCATGATGATGGTCAAGACCGCACCGACGGCGAAGAGGGAGTGCCAGCCGAAGTTCGGGATCAACGGTCCGGCCACGAGGCCGCCGATGGTGGCGCCGATCGGGTAGCCGGCGGTGTAGATGCCCATGATTGAACCGCGACGCTTGTTCGAGGAGTATTCGGACACCAGGACGTTCAGGTTGGCCATCATGCCGCCGACGCCCAGGCCGGTCACGATCCGGAAGACCAGGAGTTGGGTGGCATCGCCGGCGAAGACCGAAGCGACCATGCCGATGCTGATGACGACGAGGGAGATCAGGGTGAGGCGGCGGCGCCCGATCTTGTCGGCGAGCGGAGTGAGGAAGATGGAACCTGCAGCCATGCCGAAGAGGCTTGCGCTCAGCAGGAATCCGAGGGCGGCGGGCTGGATGCCCCACTCGCGAGAGAGCACCGGCGCGGCGTAGGCCATGGCGGCCACATCGAAACCGTCAATGAGGATCAGGGTCAGGGCGATGACGACCGCCATTACCTGGAACCGGCTCATGGCCGAACTACGTATTTCCGCGAGAGTTTCCATGGGAGCTTCCTGGTTTGGTAAAGGTGCAACGGGCGGAACGCCGCCCGTCAATGTGAGTTTAGTCATGGATGTGACGGAGGAACCATATTTTGTGCGCAAATTCCGTTATACAGAATTGTTGATGATGATTTCATCGCGATTCACCCTTTGGCTTTGGGGTCTGTAGGGAATCCGCGGGGTACGTGCCCGGCTCTCGATCGTCAGACTCATTCCGTATGAAGGAATTCATGATGGTTGGGAGGAGGGCGCGCAGAGTGTGTCCCCCGGGAGCGGCATGGGCGGTGCCGCACCCGTCAGCGGAGCCCGGGTGCCGGGCGGCAACATGGGATGCTTGTGCCATGACCAACTCCACGCCGGATGCAGCTGCGAGCGATTCCAAATCTTGGACCGACGGCGCAACGCAGCCGCCCATCGAATCGGTTGACCGCGCGTTGCAATTGGCTCTCATACTCCGCTTCGGTGGCACCTTGACCGTCACCGAGGCGGCCGCGCGGCTCGGCGTGGCGGTCTCCACGGCGCACCGCCTGCTGGCCGCCCTTTCCTACCGGGGATTTGCCGGCCAGGACCGAGAACGGCGCTATGTGGCGGGACCTGTTCTTGCCGCCCACGCGGTCGGGGCCATAGCCCGAAGTTCATTGCGCGACCTGGCCCGCCCGGCACTTGAACGGCTCCATGCCAGGCTCCATGAAACCGTGGGCTTCATGGTGTTGGAAATGGGCTCGGTTCGTTTCCTCGACGGCATAGATGAAATGGAGCAGAACCTGAGGGTGGTGATTCGTGTCGGGGACAAGTTGCCGGCGCTCGAGTCGGCCGGCGGCAAGGCCATGCTGGCGCAACTGCGAAATGACGACCTTGCCGCAGTTACATCCGCATCGGGGGTCCCGGCGCCGCTGGACGAGCGGGCCGGGTCGGAAGGTGGATCGCTTGCAACGCTGAAGCGGCATCTGGCTGTGGTTCGCCGCAATGGCTATGGGGTGAATTTGGAGGAAACCTCACCGGGCATCTGTGGAGTGGGCGTTGCGATCCCCACGACAGGACAGCCGCTCGGGGCCTTTACGACCGTTCTGCCCACGGCACGCTTCCATCGGGATGAGCTCAAGGGCTACGTTGAGGCCCTTGCTCAGGCGGCGGACGAGACCGGCCGTCGCATCGCGGATCTGACGCGCGCGCTCTGAGGTCGGATAGTTCCCTGCCGGGCAATAATCCCCGCTTCGTGTGACCAAGGAAATGTTGCGTTCGACTTTCCTCTGGACGGAAAAGTTGACGAGATTTCCTGGACAGAACCCCTACTTGTATGTAATTGCATGTAATTTCTACGAGGGTGAGAACTTGACATTCCGGCAGCGGGAAAACCGGAATTGCGGTGTGATCGGCGCCGTTGACGCCGGATTCGGGCAGGCCTACTGTATGGAATGCATCAACACCGGGAGCGGAATTCCTTTCCGCACCGTGAGACGCATACAAGCACGGACCGTCACCCGCCGGACCACCTGGCCCGAGAGTCCCGGCCCTCGCCGTACATAAGAATGCGAACCGAAGTCGTGGGATCCACGGCATCGCGTAGAAGGAGTCGAAATCATGTCACAGCGTGTACTCATCACCGCCGGAGCCGGCGGAATCGGACTGGCCATCGCCAAGGCTTTCGTTGCCAACGGCGCCCGCGTCCACATCGCCGACGTCAACGCCGAGGCCGTCGCGGCGATCGTCGCGGAAAACGAGAACATCACCGGTTCGGTCGGCGACATCAGCAAGGCCGAGGACCTCGAGGTGCTCTTCAAGGACATCGAGGAACAGCTTGGCGGCCTGGATGTGCTCGTCAACAACGCCGGCATCGCCGGAGCCACCGCCCCGGCCAACGACTACCCGATCGACACCTGGGCCGCCGTCGTGAACATCAACCTCACCGGCACCCTCATGGTCACCCAGCGCGCCATCCCGCTGCTCAAGGAATCCGACGCGGGCTCCATCCTGGTGATGTCCTCGCTGGCCGGCCGCTTCGGCTACCCGAACCGCATCGCCTACGCCACGACCAAGTGGGGACTGGTCGGCTTTGCCAAGACGCTCGCCCTGGAACTGGGCGATTTCGGCATCACCGCCAACACCATCCACCCCGGAGCCGTCGAGGGCCCGCGCATGGGCAGCGTATTGGCAGGCCGCGCCGAGGCCAACGGCACCACGGTGGAGGAAGAAACCAACAAGGCGCTGGACAACCAGTCGATCCGCAAGTTCATCGACCCCAACGACATCGCCCAGCTGGCCCTCTTCCTGGCCGGCCCGCACGCCCGCACGATCTCGGGACAGATGTTCCCGATCGACGGCGACTCGAAGCACTCCTAGGCAATCTGAACCACTAGCTGAATCGCAGAACCGGACATGTCCACCACAAGTAACACTTTCGGCGAAAACCTTGCACAGGCCGCAGGCGCGGGCAACCCCCGCCCCGGGCTGTGGAAGGGCCGCATCATCATCATCGTTGGGCTGCTGCTGCTGGGCATCGGCCTGCGCTACGCGGTCACCGGGCTCTCGCCACTGCTGACCACCGTCACCGGCGAACTGGGCATCGGCACCGCCGGGGCCACCTTCATCGGCATGCTGCCCACGCTGAGCTTCGGCATCGGCGGCTTCCTGGCCCCGGTCATTGTGCGCAAGATCGGGCTGGAGGCAACCGCCCTGATCGCCGTGATCCTGGCCGCCGTCGGCACCATGGTGCGTCCCTTCAGCGACAGCCCCGCGATCTTCATGGCCCTGACGTTCGTGGCCCTGCTGGGCATGGGCTTCGGCAACGTGGCTGGCGCCCCGCTGGTCAAGAAGCACTTCCCCGACCGCCAGGCCTCCATGGTCACCGTCTTCGCCCTGCTGATGCAGGCCGGGGCAACGCTGCCGGCCATGACGGCGCTCCCGCTGGCCAATGCCGGTGGCTGGCAGTTCTCGCTCGCCTCGTGGGGCGTGCTCTCACTGGTCGCCGTCCTGCCCTGGACGCTGGTGCTTCTGAAGGAACGCCGCAGCGGTGCCCCCACCGCGGCGCAGAGTGCCACGGCCGGTGCGGCGGCCGGAACGGGTCTGGGCCTGGGCCGCTTGGTCGCCAGCCCCGTCGCCGTCGGAACCGCACTGTTCTACGCCATGGCCTCGCTGAACATCTATGCCATGCTGGCCTGGCTGCCCACGATCATGCAGCAGGGCTTCGGGCTGGACAAGGGATCGGCCGCCACGGCGTTTTCCGTCTACACGTTCATGACCCTCCCGATGGCGGTGATCACCCCGCTGATCGCCAACAAGATGCGCAACCCGGCGATCCTCGCGGTGATCCTGTCGGCGGCCGGCCCGCTGGGCTACCTGCTGATGCTGACCGGAATCGGCCCGCTGTGGCTCGCCGCCCTGGTGGCAGGTCTCGCCGGAGGAGCCTTCCCGCTGGCGATCGCGATGTTCAACCTGCGCAGCCGCACCACCGCGGGGTCCGCGGCCATGGCAGGATTCGCGATGGGCGTCGGCTACCTCTTCGGCACCCTTGGCCCGCTGCTGGGTGGTTGGCTCTTCTCCACCACCGGTGGCTGGACCGTCCCGCTGTGGGTGTACGTGGCAACCTTCATCCCGATGTCTCTGGGCGGCATCATGATGGCCCGTACCGGCCGATACGTCGAGGACAAGGCCGGGGTCGCCGGCCAGGCGTAACCGCGCGGTACACGGCGACCCGGACCCCGGTCCATGTACGCGAACGGCCCGGTCAAGCGACCGGGCCGTTCGCATGGGCGGGAGCCTCCGGGCACGCGCAAGCGCCAAGCCCCCTGTACGGCATTTTGAACTTCCGCGACCGCCTCGAGCGGGGCCGGATCCAGGCGATGTCACACCCGGGCCGGAAACCGGTGTGCGGGTGCGCTCTGTAGACTCGTACACATGTCGGTTTCGGATCTTTCCATCAGCACGCAAAACTATTTGAAGGTCATTTGGGGGCTCTCCGAATGGTCGGACGATCCCGTCACCGCAACAGACATCGCACAGAAATCCGGGCTGAAGGTCTCCTCGGTCTCCGATGCGGTGCGCAAGCTGACCGCGCAAGGCCTGGTCAGCCACGCCCGCTACGGTGCCGTCGAGCTGACCGAAGTGGGCAGAAAGTACGCACTGGACATGGTGCGCCGGCACCGGCTGCTGGAAACCTTCCTGGTCCAGACCCTGGCCTACAACTGGGACCAGGTCCACGACGAAGCCGAAAACCTCGAGCACGCCATGAGCGACTTCATGGTCGAACGCCTTGATGCCTTCCTGGGCCACCCCGACCGCGATCCGCACGGGGACCCGATCCCCAGTGCCGACGGGGTGCTGACCAGGCCTGACGCCGTATTGCTGAGCACCGTGGAGCCCGGCGTCCGGGTCACCGTGGAGCGGATCAATGACGAGGACCCGGCGTTGCTGCAGTACCTCAGCGCGCAGGGTGTTGTGCCCGGGGTGGACCTGGTCATCACCGAGGCAGCCCCGTTCTCCGATGCGGTGCTGCTGCAGGTCGCCGACGGAACCGGCACCATCAGCCTGGGACGCCAGGCCACCGAGGCGCTGCACGTCTCGCGCGGCTAGAAGGGCAGCGGCACCACGCGCTGCCAGGGTCCTGGCTTCGCCGTCGATGTCGCTCCGGGGCGGCTTACCTGGCGGCCTGCAATTGTCGGGCTTGATCTTGATGGTGTATGGCAAGGAATGGTCGCCGGTGATTGATGTTCGCATCTCCAAAGCGATAGGAATCGCGGCAAATCAGGGTTCATGGCGTTGCCTTACTGAATCAAGATGGCGATCGCCCGGTCGAGGAGGACCGTATTCCACGGGAGGGTGGCGCCCGTGAGAAGATTCAGCACTGAAGTCCGGTAGCGCTTCTGCCGGGTGTGTGTCGAATGGTGGAACGAATACGAGTTGGGCAGCTGGCCAGATGTTATGCGTGCCTTGCTCGATTTCCAAGACGAAGCAGACACGCTCCATGGGTACTGCACCTCCGGGGAAGACCGGCTGTGGTCGCGACCACCCGGGTGATCGCCGTGGGATGGCCTATTGGCCGACGGCTGTCACTCCCGTGATCTGTTCCAGGACGTGCACGCCGACGACGAGACCGTTTTCAGCGCGGATGGCGGCACCCATCTCATCGGCGCGGGAGGTATAGGAGTCGGTGTGGACGAGGGCGCCGAGACTGCTGGCCAGGCCCGTGCCCAGGTCCCTGGCCGGGAGCGGGGCGGGGCCGACGCCGAGCGCATGGACCCGCGTTCCCCAGAATGGCTGGTCCCCAGGGAACGGCACGACCAGCGTCGGGCGACCCGCCCGCAGTCCGGCCGCGGTCGAGCCCGCGCCGCCGTGGTGCACGACTGCCGCGACTCGCGGGAAGAGCCACGCGTGGGGCGCGCCCTCGATGACCAGCACGTCCTCGGTCCCGGCCTCGCCGGGAGTGATGCCTCCCCAGCCGGTCGCGATGATCCTGCGCAGGCCGTGGACCCGCAGTGCGGCCAGGATGGTGTCTCGGCGCTCGTTCGCTCCCTTGCCGAAGCCCATGGAGCCGAACCCGACATAGACCGGAGGCTCACCTGCCGCGAGGAAGTCCGCCAGGTGCGCCGGCGGCTCCCAGGCGGCGCCGTCGACGTCATCCAGGAACCAGTACCCAGTGACGTGGGCCGAAGGCGGGTAGTCCGCGGGGACCGGCAGAACGTGCCTGCTGTACGGGTACATGACGTGGACCGAGCTGCCGTCCGAATTCCTGAGCGGGTCCGCGAGGTGGCCGATGCGACCCAGACCGACCTCGCGCCGGAAGTCGTTGACCATGCCGCCATACATGACACCGGCCATCCGCCTGAACCCGTAGGTCGCGCGATTTCCCCACGCACCGAAGGAGGCGCCGCCGAAGAACGGCATCGCGTGCGCACGCGTTGGGGTGAAAAACGGCAGCGGGAGCGACAGCACGCCGGGCACGCCCAGCGCCTCGGCGATGTGCTGCCCGGCAAGACACTTGGGGTGGTACACGACAACGTCCGGGTGCGCCGCCTGCGCGGCAGCCCAACACTCCGCGTTCAGCTCGCGCATCGCGGTGCTCATGATCCCCAGCGTTCGCCACGCATCCAGGGGTCCACTCAGATCCGGCATGACTTCCTGGAGTAGGCGCAGCATCGTGGAGCCGGCGGGCTGGTGCGTGATGGTCCCGGGACCGCTGTGCGGGATCAGATCCGCGAACCCCTCGGGGACGGCGAGGGTGACGTCGTGCCCGGCGCGGGCGAGCGCGCCGGCGAGGGCGGCGTAGGGCTGGATGTCGCCGCGGGTCCCGAACGACATGATCAAGACATGCATGGCAGGTTCCTCCGGACGGGATCCTTGACCGCCCAGCGGGGCTGCCGCATCGCCGAATAGACTTCCCGGTCCCTTTCAACGACATCTTGACTATGCTTAGCCATTTTGTGGGCGGTATCCCTGAAAGTTCCAGGCGGCGTATAAAAGGACCGGAACTGGCGCGAAGGTAGAACTAGGATTCCTTGCGGTGTCCGCCAAAGATCATCGAGGCCAGCGCTGCGACCCCGGTGACGGTGAATACTGCCGGCCAGGCACCGATCTTTTTGGCCAGTGGGTGGGACGCAACGAATGCCGCGATGTACGTGCAAGTGAGGGCGGCCGCCCGTGCCGTGCCGGCGTCGTTTTTCCAGACGGTGAAGGCGGCCAGGCCGCATGCCGCCAAAACGGCACCACCTGCCTGACGGTTGCCCGTATCGCGGGCGACTTTGTAGCCGAGCAGGAGGCCGGTCTTGGCCATTCCGGTCGAAATGATGCGCGACATCCGAGATCTCCTTCGGCGGTACGGACAAGCGTCAACTTAAGCATAGGTCCGGTGCCGGTGAACACGCAGGAAAAATCACTGTCGGTCTCATACCACGGCGCTATCGAGCCGCCGGAAAGGCGCCTGCGATAAGGTGCGCACGGCGTACCAGCGGCTGCTGGAGCACGAGGCCATAAGCCAGTTCCATACCGAGGCGCTCGCGGCTATCCAACGGTTCCTGAACCCGACGGTCATCACCCGCAGCCTCAAGACCAACCGGAACCAGCTCATTAACCGGGCCAAGACGCGGGCCCAGGGCGTTGACGTTCCATTTGGCGAGCAAATTAACTGAGGCACGCAAGGATTCTTGCGAGCACTAATCTTGAGTCAAAGCGACTGATTTCGAGGAATGGCTCACAGCGTCTAATATGGCTGAGGCGTGGGCTGCGCCACAAACCAGCTTGCGCATCGCCGTGCGACCCGACCCCGTCGACTTAAGGACCCCCCATGAAGCTGCTCAAATCGATTCCCCTGCTTGGCTGGATTCTCCTGGCCATTGTCCTGGGCATACTGACTGGGCCGATCATGCCGGCTTGGCTCGGTGGGGCATTCCTGACCTACAACTCGATTTTCTCGGGTTTCCTCGGCTTCATCGTGCCGCTGATCATCCTGGGCCTGGTCGCACCGGCAATCGCCGAACTCGGCAAGGGTGCCGGCAAATGGCTCGGGATCACCGCCGCCATCGCCTACGGCTCCACGATCCTCGCCGGACTGCTCGCCTACTTCGTGAGCCGCTGGCTGTTCACTCCGTCCTTGTCGGGCGGCGGCCTCGAGGCCTTGGGCGAAGAATCCGATTCGGGCTTCACCCCCTACATCACGCTGGTGGCCAGTGCCGGCGACTCGGCCACCGAGATCGTGCTTGAGCCGGTCATCGGCGTGATGAGCGCACTCGTGCTCGCCTTCGTGATCGGCGTGGGCCTGACCGCGTTCCATTCCAAGGTGCTCTTCCGCGGAGCCGTCGAATTCCGCACGATCATCGAATCCGTGATCCGCCGCATCATCGTCCCCGCATTGCCGCTGTTCATCTTCGGAATCTTCATGGACCTCTCGGCCAGCGGTGCCGCCGTCGCCGTGGTCACCAAGTTCCTGCTCGTGGCCCTCGTATCCTTTGCCCTGACGTTTGTCGTGCTGCTGGTGCAGTACTCCGTGGCCGGATCGATGACGGGGCAAAACCCGCTCAAGGCACTGTGGCGCATGCGCGATGCCTACTTCACCGCGCTGGGCACCTCCTCCTCGGCCGCGACGATTCCGGTCACGCTGGCCTCAACCAAGAAGAACGGCGTCTCCGACTCGGTGGCCGGTTTCGTGATCCCGCTGTGCGCCACGATCCACCTCTCCGGCTCGATGGTCAAGATCACCTGCTTCTCGATCGCGGTGCTGCTGCTCACCGGCGGTGACGTCACCTTTGGCGCGTACCTCCCGTTCATCCTGATGCTCGGTGTCATGATGATCGCCGCCCCGGGCGTTCCCGGCGGCGCGATCGCCGCCGCGGCCGGCCTGCTGGCCCAGATGCTCGGCTTCGGCGAGGTCGAGGTTGGCCTGATGTTCGCCGCATACATCGCGCTGGACAGCTTCGGCACGGCAACCAACGTGACCGGCGACGGCGCCATCGCACTGATCATGAACAAGCTCACCCGCGGCCACCTCGGTGCGCAGGCACAGGATCCGTCCGACGAAAAGGTGGAGACGATCGAGCGCAGCGCGACCGAATCGCACACGCTGGCCGAGTAACACCCCCACTCCGCACCCACAGCAAACACACGAGAAGCCGATGTTGCAGCGCAACATCGGCTTCTTTTGTACCTTGTGGAAAGCCTGTCGGGACGGGCAGGCACCCCCCCCTACGGCCTGGAGTCCGCCGCTTCGGGTGGACGGGTATTACTTGGGGGTGCGCAGGCGGCGCGCCGATCTGGAGACACGGCGTCCCAGCAGCCCCTGGGTGGGGCTGAAGAGGTAGACCAGGGCAAACACCGCTCCCTGGGTCAGCACGATCATGCCGCCCGAGGCCGTGTCCAGGTAGTAGCTGACGTACAGCCCGATGACCGCGCAGGCCACAGAGACAGCCGGGGCGATGACCAGCATCCGCCCGAACCTGTCGGTGAGCAGATGCGCCGTGGCGCCGGGGATGATCAGCATGGCGACCACCAGGATGACACCCACCGCCTGGAGCGCCACCACCGAGGTCAGTGCCAGCAGGCCCAGCAGCGCAGCACCCAGCAGGCGCGGATTCAGACCGATGGCGTGGGCGTGGGTGGCATCGAAGGCAAAGAGCGTGAAGTCCCGGCGCTTGAGCAGCAATGCACCCAGGGCCAGCACGCCCAGGATGACGATCTGGATGAGCTCGGGCTTGGAAACCCCCAGAAGATTTCCGAAGATGATGTGGCCCAGGTCGGTCTGCGAGGGGGTGACGGAGATCAGCACCAGGCCCAGGGCAAAGAGCGTGGAGAAGACAATGCCGATGGCCGCGTCCTCCTTGATGCGGCTGGTGTCGCGCACCGCCCCGATCAATGCCACGGCAAGGAAACCGAAGAGCAGCGCGCCGATCGCGAAGGGCACCGAGAACACGTAGGCCAGCACGACGCCCGGGAGCACCGCGTGGGAGACGGCATCGCCCATCAGCGACCAGCCGATCAGCACCAGCCAGCAGGAGAGCGCCGCGCAGACGGCAGCGGCGGTCACCGCCGTGGCCAGAGCGTTGATCATGAAGCCGTAGCCAAGCGGCTCGAGGAGCAAGTCGAGGAGGTTCATGCTGCGTCCCCCCGTCCCAGCACGTCAAGGCCGAAGGCCAGGGCAAGGTTTTCGGGGCGCAGGACCGTCTTGGGATCCCCGTGCATGAGCACCCGCTGCAGCAGCAGCACCGCCTCGTCGGCCAGTTCGGGCAGGGCGTGCAGGTCGTGGGTGGAGATCAGGATCGCCGCCCCTGCCCGTGCCTGCTCGCGCAGCAGCCGGGTGATCGTGGCCTCGGAGCGCTTGTCGACCCCGGCGAAAGGTTCATCGAGCAGCAGGATCGTGGCGTCCTGGGCGATGCCGCGGGCCACGAAGGCGCGCTTTTTCTGCCCGCCGGAGAGTTGCCCGATCTGCCGCTGG
Organism: Paeniglutamicibacter sulfureus; assembly: GCF_039535115.1. Classification (NCBI taxonomy): domain Bacteria; kingdom Bacillati; phylum Actinomycetota; class Actinomycetes; order Micrococcales; family Micrococcaceae; genus Paeniglutamicibacter; species Paeniglutamicibacter sulfureus. The sequence continues at coordinate 2,311,619 of NZ_BAAAWO010000001.1, read as the reverse complement.
GCGTAATCGGTGAGTTCCACGCGTTCAAGGGCCTCGTCGACCGCCAGCTTGTCGGCCTTGGAGGGGCGGCGGGTGAAACCCATGTGCCCGTAGCGGCCCATCATGACCACGTCGTGCACCGAGACCGGGAAGGCCCAGTCGACGTCTTCGCTTTGCGGCACGTAGCCGATGGCCGCCGACTTGCGGGCCTGGGCGGGAGTGCCGCCGTTGACGCGCACCGTCCCGGAGTCCGGCTTGACCAGGCCCATGATGGCCTTGAACAGCGTCGATTTCCCCGAACCGTTCATGCCCACCAGGCCACAAATCCGCGAGTTCTTCAATTCCAGGCGGGCATCCTTCAGGGCCAGGACATCCCCGTAGCGCACGGTGAGGTCCTGGACGGTGATGGCCGGGGCGCTCATGGCTTGTCCCCGGTCAGGGCCTGAAGGATCACGTCGGTGTCGTGCCGGATGAGATCGAGGTAGGTGGGCACCGGGCCATCAGCCTCGGAGAGCGAATCGACGAACAGGGTGCCGCCATAGGTGCTTCCGGAGCCCTGCACGACCTGCTGCATCGGGGCGTCGGAGACGGTGGATTCGCAGAACACCGCGGGCACCTCGTTGTCCTTGACGAACTCGATGGCCGAGGCGATCTGCCGCGGGGTGGCCTGCTGTTCGGCGTTGACCGCCCAGATGTACTTTTCGGTGAGGCCGGCGTCGCGGGCCAGGTAGGAGAAGGCGCCCTCGCAAGTCACCAGAGCACGCTCATTTTCCTTGAGCCCGGAGAGTCCCTGGACCAGGTTCTTCTCCAGCGTTTCCAGCTCTGCGTTGTAGGCAGTTGCATTTCGGGTGTAGTACTCGCGGTTTTCCGGGTCGAGTTCGATAAAGGCGTCGCGGATGTTTTCCACGTATACTTGCACGTTGACCGGGCTCATCCAGGCGTGCGGGTTGGGCAGGCCGGCATTGGCGTCCTCGGAGATGTCCATGACCTCGACCCCTTCGCTGACCACCACGTGCGGCACGTCGAGTTCGACGATGAACTGCTCGAACCAGGCCTCGAGGTTCAATCCGTTGTCAAGGATCAGATGCGCGCGCGAGGCCTTGGCGATGTCCTGCGGCGTGGGTTCATAGCCGTGGATCTCGGCACCTGCCTTGGTGATCGACTCGACGGTGATCTTGTCCCCGCCAACGTTCCTGGCGATGTCGGCCAGCACGGTGAAGGTGGTCAGCACCACTGGGCGGTCGGAGTCGTCCTGGCCGGAAATGGCACCGGGGGAGTCGCATCCGGAAAGCGTCGCGGCAAGTGCCAGGCAGGCCAGGGCCGCGGACAGCTGGCGGCGCCAGGAAGTGAAGGCGCGGATGCGGGAAGGATTCGTCATTGAGGTCCTATGCGGGGCGGTGTGTCGGTGGGTGAAAACAACGGGTAATTCATAGTACGGCATGACGTACATGGATGTACGCCTCGGCGTAACCCTGTTTGTCCGAACGTCGGGGGGTGTGCGTTCGGGGAAGAATTCCGGTCCGCCGGGGCCACGGTGCCAGGGCGGCGGATGAGACGGACCGACGCTCCATCCTACTTACTGCCCGGTACGTGGCTTCAGCCCATTGATGTGTCGCCACCGCGGGCATAGACTCACGCCTGGACCCACGTTACACACCCTCATTCATTGCGTTGGAGGCACCATGCCCAAGCCGGAACTCACCGTCGGCGCTCCCTGCTGGATCGACCTGCTGACCTCCGCCCCGGAGAAATCCCAGGCGTTCTACACCGAGCTCTTCGGCTGGACCTACGAGGCCGGGGATGCAGAACTGTATGGCGGCTACATCACCGCTTCCAAGGAAGGGAAGATGGTAGCCGGGATCATGAACAACGACGGCACCTCCGGGTCCCCGGATGTCTGGACCACCTATCTGCGGGTGGATGACATTGACGCCGCAACGAAGGCCGCGGCCGAGCACGGCGGGCAGGTCTACCTGCCGCCCATGGAGGTTCCCGAGCAGGGCAAGATGGCGATGTTCGGGGACCCCGGAGGCGCGGCGGTGGGGATCTGGGAGTTTGGCGGGCACACCGGATACGAAGTGGCTGCCGAAAACGGTGCACCCGCCTGGCACGAACTTTTTACCCGGGACTTTGCCCCGACCGTGAAGTTCTATGAGGACGTCTTCGGCTGGGACACCGCGGTGGTGGGCGACACCGATGAATTCCGATACACCACACTCGGTGCCGGGGATGATTCCAAGGCAGGGATCATGGATGCCAGTTCGTTCCTGCCCGCGGGCGCACCGGCCAGCTGGCATGTGTACTTCGCGGTTGAGAACGCCGACGCCATCATCGAAAAGACCTTGGCATTGGGTGGCGAGGTCGTCCAGCCTGCGGAAGATACGCCCTTCGGGCGCAATGCAGCGCTGAAGGATCCAACGGGCGCGGAGTTCTGGATTACCCAGGACATCGGGCAAGGCTAAATGTGCCGGGACCGGGCCACCGGTTCCCGACGGCAGGGGGGAAACATTGACGTCGGCGCTTTGCTGCTTGGGGCGCGAGGCGCCGACGCCAATGCCCTTTATGCGATGTCCGCTGCCGAGTCCCGCGTTTAGGCCGGAACAGGGACCCGCGGGATAGACGTGGGTTTGCCGGTCAACTCCGAAGGCATATATATATCAGCCAGTCGAGGCGCATCGAGCCTGCCCCCGGATCGGGGCAAGACGCGGGCACTGAAATCACCGTGGCCATGGCCTTGGGGTGGCAGTGAGTCTAGTCTCGGAACATGGTGCAAATTGGAGAAGAGATGATCAATGCCCGCTCCGGCGAACGATTTGTCTGGCGGGCGACGCGAGTGTCAACGGGTGGGGAATACTGCGAGTTTGATCTGTACTTGGCACCGGGCGCGCGGGTGGCGGCCGCCCACCGCCATCCGAATCAGGAAGAGCGCTTCACCACGGTTTTCGGGCGTCTTGACTTGGTAAAAGGTGACAAGCGAACGGTGCTGGGTCCTGGCGAAGTTGGCGTCATTCCGCCGGGTACCGCACACCGATGGGGCAATGCCGGGGAGACCGCACATGCGATCGTGCGGCTGAGCCCCGCACTGCACTCCGAGGAATTCTTTGCAATGTTCTGTCTGCTGGCATCCGAGGGCAAGGCCAATGCCGCGGGACTTCCCCGAAACCCGCTGCAGATGGCGGTGCTGCTGGACGCCTATCGCGAGGAATTCGATTTTGCGACCGCGTCACAACACCGCATGCTCAGCGCTCCTCTGGCCGCGCTGGGCGCGATTGGCCGCCGTATCGGACTGCGTAGCGGACATCCCGACGAAGATTCCTGAGTTTTCGAACGGCGACCTCCCCTGCTCGATGTGTCTAAGCCGGGACAGGGACACGCAACAGCGCTTCGATCTTCCCGCGGCACCCGCCGCAGCCCGTGCCTGCCCGGCAAGCGGCACCGACCTCGGCCACCGTGGAGCAACCTTCTTCCACGGCGTGGGCCACCTGCCCGTGGGTGGCACCCGAGCAACGGCAAAGCTGGTCATCGGCACCCGCGGCAACCAGTGAATCGTCAAGGCCCGGGTCATCGAGCCGCAGCAACGAGGATCGATCTTCCGGCAACGTGCTGCCCCGTTCAAAGGCCAGCACCATTTCGGCACCCGTGCGCGGCAACCCGATCGCCAGGAACCCGGTCAGCACATCCTGCTCCGTGACAAGCTTGAGGTATCGGCCTGCCTTCGGATCGGCAAACACGCTCACCCGCGCCTGGCCCTCGTCCCACGGGCCGGCCATCACGTTTCCGGCAACCACCAGTTCCAGGCCCTGGCCCTTGAGCATCAAGACGTTTGAGGCACCGTGCCTCGGTGCGGCAGTCGTTGGATCCAGGGGCGCGCTCGCCGCGTCGGGGGCCGGCGCCCGGTGGGTGAGCAGAAAATCCGCCAACCATGCGGCCTGCGCCCAGCCCGGGGCCAACAACCCGGCCGGGGCTGCTCCCGCCACCTCGGCGCAGTCTCCCAGCGCAAAGACCCGGTTCTCGGTGTCGGCCACCAGATATTCGTTGGTGTGGATGCCCCTGCCGACCTTCAGCCCGCAACCGGCGGCCAGCTCGGTGCGTGCCCGCACCCCGCAAGAGAGCATCAGCGCATCCCCGGCGATCTCGCCATGGTCCTCGGTCGCCAGAGCGGTGAATCCCGAGGAATCCCGGCGCACGGCCGTGGCGCGGACCCCGGAGACGACCTCGACGCCGGCGCTACGCAGGCAGCGGGCCAAAAGCATGCCGCCATCGGTGTCCACGGCACGGCCCAGCGGGGCGGGACCGTGGTGCACCAGCACCGGACGGTGCCCGGCCTCTGCCATGGCAAGGGCTGCCTCGATGCCCAGGATGCCGCCACCGAGCACCAACACCCGGCCGCCGGACTCCAGCACCCGGTTCAGCGCAGCGGCATCCTCGAGGGTGCGCAGCGCCATGACGCCGGAGGGCAGGTTGGCCTCGGCATGCGGGGCGAAGTCCAGCCCGTTCAGCGTCGGCACCACCGGGCGGGCGCCGGTGGCGAACACCAGCCGGTCATAGCCCAGCGTTCGTCCCGAGTCCAGGTGCACCCGGCGGCGCGAGCGGTCCACCCGCGTGACGGTTTCCCCCAGGTGCAAACCGACGCCCGCCGCCACCAGGCGCAACGGATCGATCATCGCCAGGTGCTCCGCCGAGGTCGCGCCGCTGGCCACCTCGGCCAAGAGCACGCGGTTGTAGGCGGCATGTTCCTCGGCCGAGACGACATCGACGGTGAACAGGCCCGCGGCCAGGCCCGGAAGCAGTCCCTCCAGCAACGAGGCCGCGACCGGACCGAAGCCGATGACCAGGATGCGTTCGCGGATCGTCTCAATCATGATTCATCTCCCAACGGGTGCAGGGACACTGGTGCGTTCTTGAATTCGGGCATGGCGCTGAGAGGATCCACCTGGGAACCGGTGAGCAGGTTGGCGTTCTGGGCCCCGGCAAAGTGGAAGGGCAGGAACACGGTGTCCAGGCGGACCGCAGTGCTCAGGGCCGCCCGGGCCACGACCTCCCCGCGCACATTGCGCACTGCGACGCGTTGGCCTTCGGTGATGCCGTGGGCGCGTGCGGTGCCGGGATGGATTTCCAGCCGGGCCTCGGGTGCCGCCCCCGCCAGTTCGGCGACCCGGCGGGTTTGCGCCCCGGATTGGTAGTGTTCCAGCAACCGCCCGGTGACCAGGGCCAACTGGCCTTCGGCGTGCAGCGCCTCGACGCGGGCGCGCGAGTGCACAGGGACCAGAAGTGCCTTTCCATCGGGATGGGCAAACCCTTCCAGGAAGAGCCGCGGGGTGCCCGAACGCTGCCCCGGAACCCGGGACACCTCGTGGCCGGCGGGGCAGGGCCAGTAAACGGCCGCCCCCGCGTCAAGGTCGTCCCAGTCAACGCCGGAATAATCGGCCAGCCCGCCGGCCGAAGCCAGGCGCAACTCCTCGAAGACCTCGCGGGCGTCGGCCGAAAACGTTCCGGGGGAATCCAGCCGCTTGGCGAGTTCGGCCATGATCCACAATTCGCCGCGCGCCCCCTCGGGCGGGACCAGTGCCGCCCTGCGACGCAGGACCCGACCCTCGAGGTTGGTCATGGTGCCCTCTTCCTCGGCCCACTGCAGCACCGGCAGAACGAGGTCCGCCTCCGCTGCGGTCTCGGAGAGGAAGAAGTCGCAGACCACCAGGAAGTCCAGGCGGCGCAGGCCCTCCAGGACCTTGGAGGCATCGGGGGAGGAAACGACGGGGTTGGAGGCGTGGACCATGAGCATGCGGGATCCGGATTCGGTGCCCAAGGTGTGCAAAAGCTCGGTGGCCGGGATGCCGGGACCGGGAAGGGTTTCGGGGGCCACGCCCCATACCCTGGCCACATGTTTGCGGTGGGCGGGATCGGTGATCTTGCGGTAGCCGGGAAGCTGGTCGGACTTCTGCCCGTGCTCGCGCCCGCCCTGGCCATTGCCCTGGCCGGTGATGGTGCCAAAACCCCCGGCCAGGGTGCCCGGCAGGCCCAGCAACAGTGCGAGGTTGATGGCGGCGGTGGTGGTGTCGGTGCCGTTGGCGTGCTGTTCGACCCCGCGCCCGGTCAGGATGTACACGCCACCGCCGCCGGTCTTGGCGGCGGCGGCCGCGGCGGCCAGGGCGCGGGCGGTGCGCCGGATCTCCGCGGCGGGAACGCCGGTGATGGTGGCGACGCGTTCGGGCCACCAGGCGCCAACCGAGGCCCGCAGTCCCGCCAGCCCGTTGGTGCGCGTGGCAAGGTAGTGGCCGTCGACCAGGGATTCTGCCAGCAGCACGTGCGCCAGGCCCAGCAGCAGCTGCAGGTCGGTGCCGGGCGTGGGCTGCAGGTGCCAGCCGGATCCGCCCACACACAGTTCGGCGGTGGCGGACCTGCGCGGGTCGACCACGATGAGTCCACCGGAAGCGCGCGCGTTTTCCAGATGCCGGACAAACGGCGGCATGGTCTCGGCGACGTTCGAGCCCAGCATCAGGATCATCGAGGCGGCATCAAGGTCCGCCAGCGGGAAGGGCAGGCCACGGTCCAGGCCGAAGGCCCGGTTTCCCGCCGCAGCCGCGGAGGACATGCAGAAGCGCCCGTTGTAGTCGATGCGCGAGGTGCCAAGGGCGAGGCGGGCGAACTTCCCGAGCTGGTAGGCCTTTTCGTTGGTCAGCCCGCCGGCACCGAAGACCGCCACCGCGTCGGCCCCGTGCTCCTTGCGGATGGATGCCGCGCGGGAGGCCAGCAGGTCAAGTGCCTCATCCCAGCCCACCGGTTCGAAGCCGCCGTCGGGTCGGCGGAGCAGCGGACTGCCCAGCCGTTCGGGGTGGTTGAGCAGGTTGGCCGCGCTGTATCCCTTGCGGCACAGCGCCCCGGCATTGGTCTCGAAGTCACGCCCGGTCAGCAACACCGGTTCCCGCGCACCGGCACCCGGGCTGGGGTCCAGGCTGATGCCGCATTGCAGGGCGCAGTACGGGCAGTGCGTGGGCGTGGTTTTGGGGTCTGGGGCGGTGATCGTCATTTAGATGCTCCGACCGGCAAAGGCCGTGCCGCGGCGGATGTAGCAGAACCAGACCAGGAACATCAGGGCCGCGTACAGCGCCACGAAGAGCACAAAAGCCGCCGTGTAGGAGCCGCTGCGGGACAGGGACAGTCCCAGGGCCTGCGGAATCATGAAGCCGCCGTAGGCGCCGATGGCAGAGATCAATCCGAGGGCCGCGGCACCCTTGCGTGCCGCAGAGACGTTGCCTGTGTTGTTTTCCGCGCGCAGGGCGAAAACGACGGGGATCATCCGGTAGGTCGAGCCGTTGCCGATGCCGCTGGCGGCAAAGAGCACCAGGAACAGGGCCAGGAACACCCAGAAGTTGGCCGCCGGCAGGATCAGCACCACGCCCAGGGTCACCAGGCCCATGACCGCCAGGGCGCACAGGGTGATGCGCGCCCCGCCGATCTTGTCGGCGAGCTTGCCGCCGGCCGGCCTGGCCAGGGACCCCACCAGCGGTCCGAGGAACGCCAGGGAGAGTGCCGCGGTGCCCAGGGTGAAGGATGAATATTGCGGGAAGGTGTCGTGGATCAGCTTGGGGAAGACGGCCGAGAAACCGATGAAGGAGCCGAAGGTTCCGATGTAGAGAGCGGCAATGATCCACAGGTGCGGTTCGCGCAGGCAGGCCAGTGCGCCTCGTACGTCCGAGCGGGCGGTGCTCAGGTTGTGCATGTTGCGCTTGGCGCCGTAGGCGGCCAGAAGGATCAGCGGGATCCAGATCAGCCCCGCCAGCGGCAGCTGCAGGGAACCGGCGGCGAAAATGGTGATGGCGATGGGGACGAGCAGTTGGGCCACTGCAGCACCCAGGTTGCCTCCGGCGGCGTTCAGTCCCAGCGCCCAGCCCTTCTGCGAGGCAGGGAAGAAATAGGTGATGTTGGCCATCGAGGAGGCGAAGTTGCCGCCGCCGAATCCTGCCAGACCGGCCAGCGTCAGCAACAACCAGAAGGGGGTCGCTGGGTTTGAGACTGCCAGGGCCAGTCCGCCGGCCGGAATCAGCAGCAACAGGGCCGAGACAATCGTCCAGTTTCGCCCACCGAAGCGGGCGACCATGAAGGTGTAGGGGATCCGCAGCGTGGCACCGACCAGGCTGGGCATGGAGATCAACCAGAAGAGCTGGGTGGTGCTCAGCTGGAAACCGGCGGCCGGAAGATAGACCGCGACCACCGCAAAGAGCTGCCAGATCACGAACCCCAGGAATTCGGCGAAGATCGACCAGCGAAGATTGGTATTGGCGGTGGTGCGACCGATGCCTTCCCAAAATCCCGGGTCTTCGGCATCCCAATTGTGTACCCAGCGCCCCGGACCCATCTCGAGACGGGCCTGCGTTGTCGGCGTGCCGGTGCGATGTTGTTCCTGCTCTAGCTGTGCGCTCAAGACGTATCGTCCCCTCGTGCCTGGTGGTTGATGCCTTCAAGCATTGCCGAGGGAAGTTTCACCTGGACGCACGTGTTGTTGCGGGAAGCGAACATGTAGATCACCGAGGTGCCCGGGAGGGGGAGGAAAAGGAAACCTGGCCGAAACATCGTCCCTGCCGCCTGCCAGATGTCTCGTTAAAAAAGGCCGTGGCCTGCCCGGATCCAAAAGGATCCCGACAGGCCACAGCCTTGAGGTGCCAGGCGGCACCCCCAGAAAAATAGGTGCGGCTACTTCTTCAGGTGGTCAACGAGCTTCGAGGCGATGCCGTTGTAGGACCCCGGGGTCAGCTCCAGCAGGCGTGCCTCGGCCTCGGTGGACAGGCCCAGTGAGGAGACGAACTCCTGCATGCGGGCCGCGTCGACGCGCTGGCCGCGGGTCAGGTCCTTGAGGCGCTCGTACGGGTTTTCCATGCCTTCGACCCCGGCGATGGCCTCGGCGCGCATGACCATCTGGATGGCCTCGCCGAGCACCTCCCAGTTGTGCTCCAGGTCGTTGGCCAGCACGGCCTCGGCAACGTCCAGGCGGTCAAGGCCCTTGGCGACGTTGGAGATCGCCAGCAGCGAGTGGCCGAAGGCGGTACCGATGTTGCGCTGCGAGGAGGAGTCGGTGAGGTCGCGCTGCCAGCGGCTGGTCACCAGGGTGGCGCCCAGTGTGTCGAGCAGGCCGTTGGAGATCTCCAGGTTCGCCTCGGCGTTTTCGAAGCGGATCGGGTTGACCTTGTGCGGCATGGTCGAGGAGCCGGTGGCGCCTGCAACGGGGATCTGCGCGAAGTAGCCGATGGAGATGTAGCTCCACACGTCGGTGCACAGGTTGTGCAGGATCCTGTTGAAGCGTGCCATGTCGGCGTAGAGCTCGGCCTGCCAGTCGTGGGACTCGATCTGGGTGGTCAGCGGGTTCCAGGTCAGGCCCAGGCCCTCGACGAAGGAGCGCGAGACTTCCTGCCAGTCGGCGGAGGGTACCGAGGCGTAGTGGGCGGCGTAGGTGCCGGTGGCACCGTTGATCTTGCCCAGGAACTCGGTCTTCTCGATGCGGTCCAGCTGGCGGGTCAGGCGCCAGGCCAGCACGGCCAGTTCCTTGCCCAGGGTGGTCGGGGTGGCCGGCTGTCCGTGGGTGCGCGAGAGCATCGGAACGTCGCGGGATTCCTCTGCCATGTCGGTGATTTGTGCGACCAAGGTGCGGGCAGCGGGCAGCCAGACGTTCAGGACGGCGTCCTTGACGCCCAGGGCGTAGGAGAGGTTGTTGATGTCCTCGGAGGTGCAGCCGAAGTGGACCAGTGCGGTGAGGTCCTCGATCCCGATGTTCCCCAGACGGCGGCCAATGTAGTACTCCACTGCCTTCACGTCGTGCACCGTGACGGCTTCGATCTCGGCCAGCTCGGCCACGGAGGCGGCGTTGAAGTCGGTGACGATCTTGCGCAGCGCCGTGCGCTGGGTCTCGGTGAGCGGGGAGGTGCCCGGCAGCACGGAGTTGTCGGTCAAGTGGATCAGCCACTCGACTTCCACGTGGACGCGGTCGCGGTTCAGCGCCGCTTCGGAGAGGTGGTCGACCAGGGGGGCCACGGCGGTACGGTAACGACCGTCCAGGGCACCTAGGGCGAGGGGTTCGGATGCAAGTGAAATGCGCGCGGAATCAGCCATGATGCCCATTCTTTCACGATTCAACCCTGCGATGCCCAGCGCGTGACGCCGCCCACTTCACGGTTATCCACACGCCGTCGCCTCCAGCGCGCCGCCGGGGCCAGCTGCAGTCACTGTTGGGTCCAGGACAACGACACCGGGAAACCGGTGCGGACATGGAAAGGATGCGGTGAAAAGACCATGTTGGAGGCCATCGCCGACGAAATGCTCATGCGGGTGGTGGCCGCCCAAGCCGCCGTGTACCGGGCCCGCGAACAACTTGAACAGGTGCAGACCCTGCAATGGGAATCCCCGGCCGGAAGGGCGTTCCGTGACCGGGCTGCGGAACTAGCCGGCAATGTCGCGGACCTGGACACCAGGTTGGAAGCGGCCCGCGGGGAAATCTGGGCCGCTCGCGCCGACTTGGCCGAGCTCGAGTCGACCATCCTGGCCACCACGGGAACTTTGGGGCCCATCCTCACGCCCGGTGCCGTGCCGCGCGGATTGTTCGGTGGTTTGTAAGGCGCGAAAGGGGAGCAAGACGGACATGGGATACGAAGTGCACGGGGGACTGGGCTCTATCCGGTTTTCCATCACCGAAATGGAACGAACCACCTCAATGCTCACGGGCGCCGGTGCGGACCTGTTGGAAGCGACATCCTTCTTGGCCAGGTCCCCGCAGATCCCGGCAACCATGCTGGCGCTGGGAACGGTGTTGCTGCGTGCGCGCGTGCTTGGCGCCGTGGCAGCGGTGGCCGAGGCTGCCGGGTCGTGCACGGCACGAGCAGCGGAGACGGGTGTGCTGGCGTTGAAGGTCTCTACAGCGCGCATCACCTACGAGCAGGCCGAATTCGCGGTGCAACGCAAAGTGAACGAAGCGCGCGGGAGCCAGTTGCCGCTGACCATCATGTGGGACCTGGCCAGCAACAAGGGCCGTCCGCGCACGCAAACAACTGAAGACATCATCAACCAGCTGCCGAATGCCCCCGGCCTGCCCTTTGGCTTTCTGCGCGACACCGAGCACGGTGGCCTGTTTGATTCCTCAGTGACCGACCGCCTCTACCCGCAACTCACCGACTTCCTGAGCGACCAGAACCTCGTCCACCTGCGGCCGATCGAAGTGGTCGGACATGGCCCGGAGCAGGTTGTGGAATTCGACGGCAGCATCGAATCCCTGGTGGACTTGCAGAAGGTGGCGGAACGCGAACCGCCGGGCAGCCTGCTGATTACCCGGGTCGAAGCCCCTGAAGGCAGTGTCTACGTGTTGACAATTCCCGGGACCCAATCCGATCCGCCCCTGGACCGCCAAGGGAACGTCCGGCGGGTGAAGGGTGCGGGGCCCGGACAGGTGCCGGGAAACCCCTGGGACGGGGTTGGCATCATCGAGGGCATGGGCAATGATTCGAAGAATCTTGTCCCCGCCGTTGAGGACGCCCTAAGACAGTCCGGAGCACGCAACGGGGACCGCGTGGTGGTGACCGGATACAGCCAAGGTGGAATCCACGCCGTCAACATCGTCAACAACGAACATCTCGGAAAGCTCTTTGACTTCCAGCATCTTTCAACGTTCGGCGCCCCGACGGGGCGGACCCCGGTTCCAAGTGACACCCAGGCACTGCATCTGGAAGACAAATACGACCTGGTTCCCGGTACCGACGGGACCACGAACCCTGATGAGCGGAACCGCCTGACAGTTGTCTTCGACGGTCCTGACCAGGCAAAGAACCTGGGAAACGACGGATTCGGCGAGGCCCACAAGCTGGAGAACTACGACTCCCATGCCAAGGGGCTGCGTGGTGCCACGGATCCCGGGGTCGTTGAATCACTTGGATTGTTGGGTGCCCTTTTTGGCCGGTCCAGGCAGGGAAAGGTCCGATCGTACCAATTGGCCCGCCAACCCAAACTCAGGATCAAGGTGCCCGCGAAGGACGGGAAGCACGGGCGCCTGAACAGGATTGCTCCGTCGCGCTAGGGCGCGCACCGCTCGCCGGGTCTGGCTTCGGGCGGGGACGCTACCGTTTGGCCGGAGCGATCCAACCCATCACGGCGGAGATGATGGAAACAATCAGGGCGCCGATGATGGCGTCCCAGAAGAACTGGTCGACGTGCAGCCCAAAGGGCAGGTATTGAGTCAACCACGAGGTCAGCATCAGCATGCCGGCGTTGATGACCAAGGTGAAGAGACCCAGGGTCAAGCAGGTGATGGGCAACGACAACAAACTCACGATGGGCCGGACCACCGCATTGACCAGCCCGAAGACCAGGCCCACCACCAAATAGGCCAAGACCAGGCCAACGGTTTTGTCCGAGGACGGTGCAGCAGTGACAGTGATGCCAGGCAGGACCCACGCGGCGGCCGCAAGGGCCAGCGCGTTGATCACCACCCGGAGGATGAACGCAATCATGGACCCATACTGGCATACCTTTCTGCGTTCCGGCCGCGTGGGCCAGCCGATTCCCGGAGAGAGATTGCCAATGCAACACATGGGGTACGCCGCGAGGGCAAGGGCTAAGCTTTGGGTCATGACCACCGAAAACCCAGCGCCTCGCGATCCGGTACAGCCCCGCACCGTCATCGGCCGGATGCCGAAGTATGTTGCGGGCAAGCCTCCTCGCGAAATACCTGGCCTGAACGCCTACAAGCTTTCTTCGAACGAAACCCCCCTGCCGCCGATCCCGGAGGTCATGGAAGCGATTCGCGCCCAGCTCGACATCAACCGCTACCCGGATCCAATGTCGACGAAGCTTCGCACAGCACTGGCCGCGTTCCTTTCGGTCCCTGTCGATGACATCGTCACCGGTGCCGGTTCGCTCGGGGCACTGACCCAGATCCTGGCCACCTTTGCCGGTCAGGACGACGACGGTGTCCAGGACGAAGTGATCTTTGCCTGGCGATCCTTCGAGGCCTACCCGATCGTTGTCGAAACCGCAGGGGCGCTGCCCGTGCAGATTCCCCTGCTGGCCGATGGACGCCACGACCTAGACGCCATGGCCGCGGCGGTCAACGAACGCACTTCGGTGATCCTGCTGTGCACCCCGAACAATCCCACCGGTCCGGCGCTGTTGCGAGAAGAGGTCGAGGCCTTTATCGCCAAGGTTCCCTCCAACGTGCTGATCGTCATTGACGAGGCCTACCAGGAATTCGTGCGGGACACTCAGGCCGTGAATGGGATCGACACCTACCGCAGCCACCCGAACGTGATGGTGCTTCGGACGTTCTCCAAGGCGCATGGGCTGGCAAACCTTCGAGTGGGGTACTCGGTATCGCACCCCGAAGTCACCCAACACATTCGAGTTGCCGCGACCATGTTCGCCGTCTCGTCCGTGGCCGAGGATGCTGCCGTGGCCTCCCTGGCCCACTATGACAAGGTTGTGGAAAGGGTACAAAGGATCGTTGACGAACGTACCCGCGTGGTTGCCGGTCTCGAGGAACTCGGATGGAAGATTCCGGCCGCCGAGGGCAACTTCGTGTGGTTGCCGCTGGGCGCCAATACCGCCGAATTCGTTGAGCTGGCTTCGGAGCAAGCACTGGCCGTGCGTGGATTCGCCGGCGAAGGCGTGAGGGTGAGCATTGGCGAGGAAGAGGCCAACACCCGCTTCCTTGAGCTTTGTCGGAACTATCCAAAAGGCTCGACGCTTTCCTAGGGGCGGATAAGTCGTGATTTGCGGCGTTTCACCGCTAGGCTAGAACAGACAAAACCGCTATATGCCCCATGCGGAATCTATTCCGCACGGGGCATATTTCATGTACGTAAGGACGCCCTCGGTATGACCAACACCGTGCACGAGCCCTCGGAGCAGGCGCTGATCCAGCTACTTACCCCTGAAGGGGAACGTCGCTCGCACGCCGAGTATGACAGCTACATCCAGGACGTCGACGCGGAAATGTTGCGAGGGTTCTTCCGCGACATGGCGCTTACGCGCCGTTTTGACCAGGAGGCGACCGCGCTGCAGCGTCAGGGCCAGTTGGCCCTGTGGGTTCCGCTTCGCGGGCAGGAAGCTGCGCAGATCGGATCAGGCCGGGCCACCCGAGCGAACGACTACATCTTCCCGACCTACCGTGAGCACGGCGTCGCACTGACCCGCAACGTCGACTTTCCGCAGATGCTGCGGATCTTCCGCGGCATCTCCAATGGCGGGTGGGACCCGCGGGAGAACAACTTCCACATGTACACCATGGTGCTCGCGGCCCAGATGCCGCACGCCACCGGGTACGCCATGGGAGTGCAGCGCGACCAAGCCGGCTGGGACGCCGAACGCCTTGAAAAAGACGGCACCGCCGTGGTCGCCTACTTCGGGGACGGGTCCTCCACCGAGGGCGAGGTCCACGAATCCATGGTCTTTGCTGCCAGCTTCAACTCCCCGGTGGTCTTCTTCTGCCAGAACAACCAGTGGGCCATCTCGGTTCCGTTCCACGTGCAGTCCAAGGTGCCCCTGGCCGAGCGTGCCGCCGGCTACGGTTTCCCCGGGATCCGCGTCGACGGCAACGACGTGCTCGCGGTGTTGGCGGTGACCCGTTGGGCCCTGGAACGAGCCCGCCGCGGCGAGGGACCGGTCCTGATTGAGGCAGTCACCTACCGCATGAGCGCACACACCACGGCCGATGATCCGACCAAGTACAGGATGAGTGCCGACGAGGAAGCCTGGGTCGCACGCGACCCGCTGCTGCGCCTGGAAAAGCACCTGAAGGACAACGACCTGGCCGACGAGGTCTTCTTCAAGCAGGTCGCCGTTGACGGAGACGAGATGGCGACCCGGGTCCGCGAGGAAGCCATGGCGTTCCCCGATCCGTCACTCGCCCAGTCCTTCGCAAATGTCTACGCCGAGGCGCACCCGCTGATCCAGGAGGAGCTCAAGTGGCACCTGGAATACGAGGCCGGATTCGCCGACACCACCGAGGAAGGGGCCACCCGATGAGCACCACCACGATGACCCTGGCCAAGGCCATCACCGCCGGGCTCGATGCGGTCCTGGCCAACGACCCCAAGTCCCTGCTCATCGGCGAGGACATCGGGCGCCTGGGCGGGGTCTACCGCGTCACCGACGGGCTGATCGACACCTACGGACCGGACCGCGTGATCGACTCGCCGCTGGGCGAGGCCGGAATCGTGGGCACCAGCATCGGCATGGCCATCCGCGGCTACTCGCCGATCGCCGAGATCCAGTTCGACGGCTTCGTCTTCCCTGCCTTCAACCAGATCACCACCCAGCTGGCCAAGATGCGCGCCCGCTCCGAGGGCCGCTTCGGTGCCCCGGTGGTCATCCGCATTCCCTACGGCGGCGGCATCGGCTCCATCGAGCACCACTCCGAATCCCCGGAGGCGCTCTTCGCGCACACCGCGGGCCTGCGCATCATGGCCCCGTCCAATGCGCACGACGCCTACTGGATGATCCAGCAGGCCGCAGCCTGCCAGGACCCGGTGATCTTCTTCGAACCCAAGCGCCGCTACTGGCTCAAGGGCGAGGTCGACACGTCCAACCCGGCCGCCGACGCCTTCAAGGCCCAGGTCATCCGCCCCGGCGAGGACGCCACCATCGTCACCTACGGCCCGCTGGTGCCCGTCGCCCTGGCGGCGGCCGAGGCGGCGCGCGAGGACGGGCGCAGCGTGGAGGTCATCGACCTGCGCTCGGTCTCCCCGATCGACTTCGACACCATCACCGAATCCGTGGAAAAGACCGGCCGGCTAATCGTGACCCACGAGGCCCCGACCTTTGGCGGCATCGGCGGGGAAATCGCTGCCCGCGTGGGGGAGCGCGCCTTCCTCTCGCTGGAGGCCCCGGTCATCCGCGTGGGCGGATTCCACATGCCCTACCCGGTGGCCAAGGTCGAGGAACAATACCTGCCCGACATCGACAAGGTCCTCGAAGCACTCGATCGGTCCTTCGCCTACTAACTGAGTGGTGCGCACGAGCGCCACCGCACCGCTGCAGCATTGTTTCTTAAAAGGAGTCAGACGATGAGCACCTTCAACCTTCCCGATGTCGGCGAAGGCCTCACCGAGGCCGAAATCGTCGGTTGGAAAGTCAAGCCCGGGGACACCGTGGTGGTCAACCAGGTCTTCGTGGAAATCGAGACAGCCAAGTCCCTGGTCGAGCTGCCCAGCCCCTACGCCGGAGTGGTCAAGGAACTGCATGCGGCCGAGGGCGAGACCCTGGCCGTTGGCTCGCCGCTGTTTAGCGTTGACGAGGTCGGTTCCCGGCCAGCCCCGCTGGCCAATGTGCCTGACGTGGCCGACATTGCCGAGGCCGACACCCCGGTCGCCAGCGAAGAACCCGGCCCGCTGGTCGGTTCGGGCCCCAAGGCCGATGCCGTCAAGCGCCGTGCCCGCACCAGCCGCCCGGGAACGAACAAGCCCGCCAAGGGCGCAGGTGCCCAGGGGGCCGCCCCGGTGATCCCGGCAGCGCTTGCCGACACGATTTCCCGGCGCGCCGCAGAAATCGGCCAGGCTTCCACCCGACTGACCGCGGCAGCCAAGCCCGCCGTGGCAGCATTCGTCGACCGTGTCCTGGCCAAGCCGCCGGTGCGCAAGGTCGCCAAGGAACTCGGCGTGGACCTGACCGAGGTCACCGGCACCGGCGGCCGGGGCGAAATCACCCGCGATGACGTGCTCTCCTACAAGGCCCAGCGCGAGGCCGAACGCGACGCCGCACCGATGTTCTGGTCGGCCAAGGGCCAGGAAGAGGACGGACGCCTCATCCGAACCCCGGTGCGCGGCATCCGCAAGGCCACCGCCAAGGCCATGGTCGAATCGGCCTTCACCGCCCCCCACGTGTCGATCTTCGTGGACGTGGATGCCTCGCGCACCATGGAATACGTGGCCCGGCTGAAGAAGAGCCGCGACTTCGAGGGCATCAAGGTCTCTCCGCTGCTGGTGCTGGCCAAGGCCGTCATCTGGGCTGCCGCACGCAACCCCTCCGTCAACGCCTCTTGGGTCGAGACCGAGAACGGGGCGGAGATCCAGGTCAAGCACTTCATGAACCTGGGCATCGCCGCGGCCACCCCGCGCGGCCTGCTGGTCCCCAACATCAAGGAAGCGCAGGATCTTTCCATGCGCGAACTGGCGATTGCGCTCAATGATCTGGCTGCTACCGCCCGGGCCGGCAAGACCTCGCCTGCGGACATGACCGGCGGCACGCTGACGGTGACCAACATCGGCGTGCTGGGAATCGACACCGGTACCCCGATCATCAACCCCGGTGAAGTTGCAATCCTCGCCTTTGGCACCATTCGGCAGAAGCCGTGGGTTGTCGATGGCCAGGTGGTCCCGCGTTGGATCACCACCCTGGGCGGCTCCTTCGACCACCGCGTGGTTGACGGGGACCTGTCGGCGCGCTTCATGGCCGACGTGGCTGCCATCATGCAGGAGCCCGCGCTGCTGCTGGACTGATCGTTATCCTTTCGTGTCGCCCTCGCGTGGCCAAGACCCCTTCCTGCCTGTCTTCCACTCGCGGGCCGAGGCAGCGATCTGGATCCAAACCACGCCGGAGTTCACGGAAGCCGGCGGCATGGACAAGGACCACGTCACGTTGGGCAATGCCAGGAAGTTCATGGACAGTGAGCGCTACCGGACGATGAAGCAGGTCATGCTTTCGGTCCGGGCGAGCTCCTTCTGAATCATGTCCCCCTCTGGCTTCCCGTCCGGGATGGTGGGGATGACAGGCGGGAAGCACCTCTTGTGTCCTTCCTCGACCACCATGTGGACGAGGAAGGACATGTCGACGCGGTTCACTGCCGATGTCGCCTCGATTATGCAGGATCCCGCACTGCTGATTAACTGACATGCGTGTTGGTACTTCCGGGAAAAGTGGCCGGGTGCCGGTGCAACGCGCAGTGCGCGCATCGCACCGGGCATTTTCAGGCCTTTGCAAGCGCGTATCGGATGGGGCACAGTGGGGAAGGTATCGATGTCCGATTTGGCACTCGCGCCCAGGAGACAACCGATGAGTAAGTGCGCCGACGCCACCGTATCCGGCAAACCGAAGGCAATGACCGGGGCCCTGTGCATCGCCTCGCTGCTCGGGCTTTTCCTCCTGTCGGGATGCGCGGATCCCGGACAATGGGCTCCGAACGACTCCAGCACCGTCGATTCGACCCCCTTCGGCCCGCCACAGGAACCGTCCGATCGGCCCATGACCGTGGAGGGGGGAAGTGCGATGGCAACTCCCTCACCGAAGCCCGCCGAAGAGGTCGACACCACGGGCTGGAAGACGTTCGCCACCCAGGGGCTGAGCTTTCGATACCCTCCCGACTGGAACATCGAGGAGGACGACTGCAGCAACTGCAACGCCACGGCCAAGCCCCTGGCGGACCCCTTCACCAAATGGGACATCGAGAATTCCGAGGGCAACGAGATCGCCGAGTTCCGTGCCCACTCGGCCACCGACACCGACGGGGACACGAGCACCTACAAGCGAACCGTGCTGGAATCCACGCCCGTGGAAGGGAGCTTCCTCGCCCCTGCCGAGGTGGTCTTCGAACACTTCGTCCTGGACACCCCGGGCAAGACCCGGGAGCAGAAGGTGTTGCTGATGCTCAACGACGCGGCAGCCACCAAGGCGCGGGACAAGAACCCCGCGCTGAGCTTCTTCCTGCCGAAGCAGGGCTTCGTGGCACAGCTGACAAGTTCCGACGACCTGGCCGAGGAACTGGGATTCCATGACGACCACGTAAGCCTCGCGGATGCCGGGAAGATTATGCAGAGCCGGGATTACCGCCTGCTGCGTGCGGTGATGCTCAGCATGCGCGTTGAGAAGTAGCATGGAGACAAACGCCATCAACGAGCCAACGCGGAAGAGTCGAGTGAATTACGAGCTGTACGTAAAGATCTGTGGACTTCGCACACCGGAGACCGTCGCGGCGGCCGTCGCCGCCGGCGCCAACGCGGTGGGCTTCGTTTTTGCCCCCGGCAGTCCGCGAACCGTCGAACCGGAACTCGTGAGGACACTCGTCGCGCAGGTGCCGGAGCATGTCGAAACCGTCGGGGTCTTCCGCAACCAGCCGGTTCAGGACGTCATCGACCTCGCCCTCCGGGCGGGTGTCGGCACGGTGCAGCTGCACGGCGATGAACCGTACGCGAATCTCGAGGCGCTGCACGCCCAGGGTTTCGCGACGCTGCGGGCCTTCTCAATCGACGGCTATCGCGCCCTGGATGACGCCGAACGACAGCGCTGGGAATCCGGGCGGATCCTGCTGGACGCGGTCGAGCCGGGAGCCGGCATCACCTTCGACGCCACCGAACTCGTTGAGGCACCGCCTGCCGGAACCTGGATCCTTGCCGGGGGGCTGAACCCGGGGAATGTCGCGCACCTGGTGGGCACGCTGCACCCGGCAGGCGTGGATGTTTCTTCCGGGGTGGAGTCCAGCCGCGGTACCAAGGATGTAGACCTGATCGAAGCATTCATCGCGGCGGCCCGGTCCTCCTGCGCAACGAGCCCCTAGGCACCGCAAGGGCGGCACGTTCCGTGTCCCTGATCTCACCCGTGCGGAAGCCGGGAGCGCCACTGATACTTATTGGATCTGAATCGCGCGCATACATGTATTTCCCATAAGTAATCTTTGCGTCCTAATCTGGCAGTGGTGCACATCGGTGCTCCATGACCGGAGGTGGACGACGTGGAAGTACGTCAGATGCGGTACTTCATTGCGGTGGCCGAGGAAAAACACTTCGGCCGTGCGGCCCAGCGCCTGCACATGGCCCAGCCTCCGCTGTCCCAACAAATCAAGTCGCTCGAGGAGCAGCTGGGCACCCAGCTGTTGGTGCGCACCACGCGCAAGGTCGACCTCACCGCCGCCGGCGAATTGCTCCTGACCCGGGCGCGGTTGCTGCTGGCCGAGATCGACAAGCTCGAACAAGACGTCAAGCTCGTGGGGCAGGGAGCCAGCGGCGTACTGCGGGTCGGCGTCTCCGGCACGGCCACCTACCGGCTGATGCCCATGATCGTGCAGGCCGCCCGGGTCCACATGCCCGGCCTGCGCCTGAACGTACAGGGGGAGATGCTCACCCCCGAAATGGAAATCGCGCTGGAAGAGCAGCGCGTGGATGTCGCCGTACTACGACCGCCAATCCGTTCGAGCCAACTGAGCCTGAAGTTCTTGGAGAAGGACGAACTGGTTGTGGCCCTGCCCGAGGACCACGAGCTGGCATCGCGTGGCTTGCTTGACCTCTCGGACCTGGCCGATGAACCCTTTATCACCTACCCGCTGAGTTCCGCGGTGAACACCATCTCCATCGAGGCCTGCCGCCAGGCGGGCTTCAGCCCCCAAATTGTCCAGGAGACCCAGGAAACCTCGACCCTGCTGTCGTTCGTCGCGGCCGGGATGGGCGTCGCGTTGGTCCCCACCGCCCGGCGCATGTTCGCGTTGCAGGGCATTGTCTTCCGCCAGCTGCGCAATGCGCCGGCGGTCGATCTTGCCGTTGCCTGGAAGACCGACAACGAAACCGCACTGCTGAAAAAGTTCTTGGACCTCTTTGAGGCTCCAGCCCCCACGGAAGGAAACCCGGCGTGAAGATCCTACGCATCGAAGCAATCCCTTATTCGATCCCTTATACGCACCCGCTCAAGTTTGCCAGCGGGCAGGTCACCGATGCCGAGCACGTGCTGGTGCGCCTCCACTCGGATGACGGACTGGTGGGGGAGGCCGATGCCCCGCCGCGGCCCTACACCTATGGCGAGACCCAGGAATCGATCATCACGATCATCGACAACGTCTTCGCACCGCAGTTGATCGGGCTGGATCCCTTCGACCGCGGCAAGGTGCACGAGGTGATGGCCCGAACCATCCACAACCAGGTCGCCAAGGGCGCCCTCGACATCGCCCTGTGGGACCTGTTGGGCAAGGCACTGGGAACCCCGGTGCACAAGCTGCTGGGCGGATACTCCGACTCGATGCGCGTTTCGCACATGCTTGGCTTCCGCCCGGCGCAGGAACTGCTCGACGAGGCGCTGCGCTTCGGCGAGGAGTACGGCATCACCACCTTCAAGCTGAAGGTCGGGCGCCGCCCGCTGGCCCTGGACATCGAGGCCTGCCACGTGTTGCGCGCCGGACTCGGCGACGACGTGGAGCTCTACCTGGATGCCAACCGCGGCTGGACCGCAAACGAGGCCATGGAAGTCCTGCGCCGCACCGAGGGCCTGGGCCTGACGGCGCTGGAAGAGCCTTGTGATGCGAAGGAAGCCATGAGCCGCCGCCGGCTCGTGGAAAAGTCCCCGATCCCCATTGTGGGCGACGAGTCGGTGCCGACGGCAGGCGACGTATCCCGAGAACTGCTCTCCGGTGGCTCAAACGCGATTTGCATCAAGACCGCCCGCAGCGGGTTCACCGAGGCCACCGAGATCCTGGGCCTGTGCACCGGGCTCGGCGTCGATGTCACCATGGGCAACCAGATCGACACCCAGATCGGATCGTTGGCCACCGTGACCTTCGGTGCCGCCCATGAGGCGAGCAACCGCCGCGCCGGTGAGCTGTCCAACTTCCTGGACATGGCCGATGACCTGATTGCCGAGCCCATCCGCATCACCGGTGGCCGCATCTCGGTGCGCAACGTCCCCGGTGTCGGCGCAGCCATTGACGAAGAAAAACTCGCCCGCTACCGCCAGAACTAGCACCCACCAACCACGCTTAATCCAGGAGAAGACATGATATTCCTAGCCCGCATGGACGTAACCTTCCCGGCCCACCTGACCGAGGCCCAAATCGCCGATTTCCAGGTCCGCGAAAAGGAATACTCGGGCCAGCTGCAGAACAGCGGCAAGATGGCAGGCATCTGGCGCATCGTCGGCGAGTACGCCAACCACTCGCTGTTCGACGTCGAATCCAACGACGAGCTGCACCAGATCCTCAGCGGTTTCCCGATGTACCCGTACATGAAGATCAAGGTCACGCCGCTGGCCAAGCACCCGAACTCGATCCGCTAGGCGGATCTGCGGCGGGAACGCCGCGGGGATGATGCGGAATGGGTCGGGTCCTTTTGGATCCGGCCCATTCCATTGGCCGCGGGGCGTTAATTGCAAGAAAGGCTGCCAATTGCGGTCCTATATGCAGAGCGTCTCAATGGATCGGAAAGAAGTATTTCCCTCTTCTCAATAACCGGCATACATTGAATGCATAGAAAGTCGCTGTGACTGTAGTCACCGCATCATGTGACGTCAGACCAGCGCATCAACACCCCCCTCCAACTGGAGATAGAAGGAGCAACTCGTGAGCACCGAAACCACCGCAAGCGCCGCAGCCTCAGGCAACGCCGCCACCGACCGTTTCCGCCAGTCCGGCAAGACGGCATCGATCACCGCCGACGTCGAGCGCGTCAACCTGCTGGCCAGCAAGCTGATCGAGGCCGCCAACGACATCATCCTCGAAGAGCGCGTCAGCTACGACGAGTTCAACGCACTGAAGGCATGGCTGATCAAGGTCGGCGAAGACGGCGAATGGCCGCTGTTCATGGACGTGTGGCTCGAGCACTCGGTCGAGGAAGTGGCCACCGACCACCGCGAGGGCAACAAGGGCTCCATCGAGGGCCCGTACTACATCCCGGAAGCCCCGGAGCAGAAGTCCCCGGCCACCATTGAGATGCGCGAGGACGAGAAGGGCACCCACCTGCTCTTCCAGGGCCAGGTGCGCTCGACCGACGGCTCGGCACTGAAGAACGCCAAGATCGAGCTGTGGCACGCGGACGAAGAGGGCTTCTACTCGCAGTTCGCTCCGAACATCCCGGACTGGAACCTGCGCGGCACCTTCATCGCAGACGAGGAAGGCAACTTCCAGATCAACACCATGCAGCCTGCCCCGTACCAGATCCCGACCGACGGTGCCTGCGGCCAGTTGATCGCCGCCGCCGGATGGCACGCCTGGCGCCCGGCCCACCTGCACCTGAAGGTTTCCGCACCGGGCCACGAGCTGCTCACCGCCCAGCTGTACTTCCCGGGCGACGCGCACAATGACGACGACATCGCGACCGCTGTGAAGCCGGAACTGCTCCTGGACATCCAGCCGGCAACCGAGGGTGAAGGCGTTCAGACCACCTACGACTTCGTGCTTGACCCCGAGTCCAAGTAGGGTCCACACCCCCACCTCGTCACGGCGGGGCTCCCGGAATGCATTCGGGGACCCCGCCGTTGTCGTACCACCATGCTTTCCGTGATGCCGCGCGGCGTCACAAAGGGGTACCAAGACAACACCATGACCCATTTCGTATCCCTGTAATTTGATGTGAAAGAGAACCCGCAATGACCCAGGAAACCATGTCGAAACCGGTGGACGCGATGGAACTGCGGAGCGTATTCGGGCAATTTGTCACCGGCGTCACGGTGGTCACCACACAGGGCACTGACGGCAAACCCTACGGCGCCATGGTGACGGCGTTCGCCGCGGTGTCGATGGATCCGCCCCTGGCCCAGATCATCTTGACCCGCAGCTCCAAGGCCGCCAAGCACCTGGATGGCTCATCCTTCGCCATCAACATCCTTTCGGACGGCCAGCTGAAGGCGGCCAAGCACTTCGCCGGCGAACCGATCGATTGCGAACCCGAGTGGGTCCTGAATGGAAACGTCCCGGTGCTGGTGGGCAACGCAGCCACGCTGGAATGCCGGGCGTGGAACAACTACGACGGAGGCGACCACATCATCGTGGTTGGCGAAGTCAGCTCGGTGGCGCTGGGGGATGCGGATCCGCTGCTCTTCCACGAGGGCACGTTCCGCCGGATCGGTGAACGACTCGAGGACGGACAGGGTGAAAGCTGGTTCGCCGGCGCCAGGTCCTT
Source organism: Paeniglutamicibacter sulfureus (assembly GCF_039535115.1). NCBI lineage: Bacteria > Bacillati > Actinomycetota > Actinomycetes > Micrococcales > Micrococcaceae > Paeniglutamicibacter > Paeniglutamicibacter sulfureus. Next base: position 2,287,803 of record NZ_BAAAWO010000001.1, on the reverse strand, counting down.
CCAGCCATTCATCCCGTAACACCACTTGAGCGCCCGCACCGACGGTGCGGATCACTCACCCATCAAATCCATGCATTACTTGGCCCCAAAGGAGCACATCATGTTTGCCTCGGCACGGCGAAAGACCGCAGGAGAACACCGGTCCGCGCGCAACTCGCGGACCACCACCGACACCGTCCAGGAACTAAACCACTGGGCCTGGACCGGATGGATGCCCGAAGCGGAACGCGAACTTCCCTATTCCGCCCTGCAGGCCACCGAACACCACGCCTCAATGCTTGCCGCCTAAACTTTCGTCCACAGCAGCACGGACACGTGCCGGAGGCCCCGGACAGCAATGACGCTGTCCGGGGCCTCCGGCCTCGTCGTCCCAGGGTGCCCCGCACGCTCGCCACCCTGGCGGATCGAATCGACGCGGCCAAGAATGCCCAGCCGGCTGCCACCTTGTCGATCCTGTGAGGCTCAACCGAGCGAGCCAAGAAAAGCCGTCGTATCCGCTGCCACCTGGGCAGGACGTTCCCACAGGACCAGATGCCCTGCCTCCGGATAGATTTTCAGGAAGGAACCTGCGATCCGCTCGCACAGGGTTTCCTCATCCGCCCGCGAAAGCACGGGGTCGCGTCCACCCCACAAAATCAAGGCCGGCGCATCGATGGTTCCCGATTCGGTGGGCGGGGTGGCTTCGCATAGGCCCTCCAAGCTGGCCCTCCAGATGTCCGCGGGCATTGCCGCACCGTCGAGCACCCGGTCCTGAAGGTACCACTCTGGAACCGCATGCTGCAGGGGAAACCAGGACAGGGAATCCCTGACCCAGTCGACGCTCACGGGATCCGTGAGGGCCTCGACCGAATCCGCGAATTCGGGTCGCCTCCGCAGGGTCAAGGGGGTTCCAGCCAACACCAGGGCCTGCACCCGTTGACCGTGGTCTACGGCCAATTGCTGGGCCACGTAGCCGCCGCTGGATGAGCCAAGGACGAATGCAGCAGGTACATCCAAGGCATCCAAGATGGCTGCGGCATCGGCAGCTTGTGCCACCAGGGAATAGCCGTCCCCGGGCTTTTCCGCATCACCGTGCCCCCGCAGGTCGGGCGCAAGAACCCTGAAGCCGGCGAGCCTGGGCACCAGGCGGTCGAAGCTTCTCCGGGATTCTCCCCACGCATGCAGCAACATCAGCGGCCTGGCATCCACGTCGCCGTGGACGAAACACGGCACCTCGATCCCCGTGGCCAGACGCAGCTTCAGGACGTCGGATTCCATGTACTCAGGCTACGCCCGGCCATCCGGCATTCCCAAGGCTAGTTGTCGGCGTCCCGATACCGCGCGGCGAGTTCGGTGCGCGAGGATACGCCCAGCTTCGCATAGATCCGGGTCAGGTGGTACTGGACCGTCTTGGCTCCGATGAACAGCTCCTCGGCGGCCTTCTTGTTGCTGGCACCTGCACAAACCAGCGAGGCCACCGCCTTTTCCTGCGAGGTGAGCGAGGACCAGTCGGCGGCGTCCCGGCGCGGGACGCTGATGCCGGTGGCCTTGAGTTCGCGGTTGCAGCGTTCGATGTAAATCGTCGCCCCCAGCTGCGTGTAACCTGCCAGCGCACGGGTCAGCGGACCGGCGGATTCGCCGCGCTTGCCTGCGCGGCGCAACGACTGCCCGTAGGCGTACTCGACATTTGCCCGCAGCACCGGCAGCGTGAGCCCCTGCAACAGGGCCAGTGCCTCCTCGAACGCGTCGCGAGATCCTTCCAGGTCGCCGCGTGAAGCGAGCACCTGCCCGCGCACCACCAGGAAGCGTGCTGTGGTCGAGCGGTGCTTGCACCTGCGGGCGGCCGCCATGAGCGGCTCCATGAACTCCAGGGCCTCGTCATAGCGTTCCTTGCGCACCAACGCATCCGCGTACATGTCGTGCCACGGCCAGAACCCCGGCTCATCGATCCCGCGCGAGCGGTCCAGCAGCAAAAGGGGCTCCAACGCCAGGATGACCTCGTCGTAGTCGGCGCGGGCGCGGGCCGAGGCACCCCTGGCCATCCGGTAGGGCACCTGCATGACCTCGTAGCTTCCGGTCCTGGCCCAGGCCTTGGCCAGGTGGGCCTCGACTTCCTCCTGCTCCCCTCGCATGGCGTGGATCTGCACCGCGGTGTAGTGCAGCAGGGGGCGAACCAGCTCGATGCCGGATCGTTCCTGCAGTGCGACGCCTGCACGCACGGTCTCCAGGGCCTGGTCCCAGTCGCCGGCCGAATACTCGGCCCGGGCCAGCCAGGCCCTGGCCCACAGGGCGATGCGGTGGGATCCTTCGGTGTAGTCGGTGGAGCTGGAGATCATCAGTTCGTGCCGGGCCAGTTCGATTTGGTCCCCGGCCACGTGCAGCCATCCCATGGCCATTTCGGCGCGTTGCCGCTGGGCGCCGGCGGGCAAGGTGGCGAGCATACGCGACAGGATCTTCTCACCCTCGGGCCCCCGGCCCAACATGCCCAGGCCCAGTCCCTGGACGGCCGAGGACTCCACGGCCACCGGGCTTTCCGCTTCGGCCAGCTCCAGGGTCCGTTCGGCCCATGACACAATCCTGTGCCCATCCAGCCGGCCCAGCGAGTCAAGGACCCGGCGCTGGGAAACGGTGGCCATGATGTCGATTTGCTGCGCGTCCTCGGCGCCCGACCACGCGCGGGAGAGCCAGCGGTCAGCTGTCGGCGCCTGGCCCTGGAGGATGGCAATGTAACCGGAGAGCAGGTCGCTCTCGGGGCTGGCCGCCAGGGAAGCCAGTTCCTCGGAGTAGGCCAGGGCGCGGGGCAGTTCGCCGGCAGCCACCGTCGCATCGACGGCCTTGAGCAGGAGAGGCTCGCGGTCCTCGGCGTGGGTCGCAAGATGCGCGGCACGGTGCAGCGCTATGGCGGCCGAAGCCCACTCGCCCTTGCCCGCCTGGCTCTCGGCAAAGAGCTCCAGCTGGTGTGACAGGGCTGGATCGGAAAGCAACGTGGCATCGGCGCGGTGTGCCAGCGCGTCGCCCGCGTTCTCGCCCAGGGCGGCAGCCGCTGCATGCAGGGCCAGGCGGCGCGAGAGAGGGACCAGGTGGTAGACGGCCATGTGATTGATGTGGCCGTTGAACAGCAGCGAAAGGTTTCCGCCGCTGCCGGCAACCTCCACCAGCCCGGAGGCCACGCACTCCTCCAGCAGGGGCAGCGGGTCCCCGACCTCGGCCAGGGCGACGACCCGTTCCAGCCGGGGGCCAACGCCCAGGATGGCGGCGGCCTCGATGACGGAGCGGGCGGGCACCGACAAGGCGTCCAACCGCTCGGAGACCTCTGCGGTGACGGCCCGGGGAGCCGGGAACCGGTGGTTCAGGTGGTTCCAGGTTTCGTCGGGGTTTTCCCGGATCAGTTCCAAGGCGGTGTGGATGTTGCCTGCGGTGTAGCCGGCCAACTGGTCGGCCGCGGCCGCCGAGAGGTCCACGCCGAGCCGGGACACGGAAATTTCCTTCAATGCGGCAGCAGTGGGCGGATCCAGGTCGATCGTGGTGCTGTGCTGTGACTCGAGAAGTTCGCGGGCACCCGGCGGCAGGAAGGCAGCTTCCTCCTCGCGCAGGGTCAGAATGACCAGCAGCTTTTCGGTGCGCAGCCGCCGCCAGGCAAACAGCAACGCGGCGAGGGACTGGGCATCGATCCATTGCAGGTTTTCCAGCAAGAGGATTCCGCTTTGCCTTCCCGCATTGCGGATGAAGGCGAGCAGGCCTTCGGCAAGGGGGGAGTCATCAGTGTCCGTGGGGCCGAGCAATTCCTGCAAGGCCGATCCGGGAACGTTCTTTTCCCACCTCGCGCCCGAGGCACTCCACGAGGCAAGGTGCTTGTTGTTGTCCATGAAACGCCGGACCAAGGCGCTTTTCCCGCACCCGGCCGGCCCGCTGACCACCACCAGCTGGGCGCTGCCGGCCTCGGCCAACTGCAGCAGTCGGGCCATGAGCGCCAGTGTTCGTTGTTGATGCATGGATCCGCCCCAGCCAACCTTTCAATGTATAAAGACGGGGGCCGCGCGAACATCCTTGTCCACGCGGCCCCCGGTGGCCGGCTCTGCAGCCGACCTGTGGTTACTTGGCGATCTTGACCCGTGCCGCGGAGCCGGCCGGCAGCTGGGTCTCGGAGTTGCGCAAGGGAACAAAGGCGGTCACCATTGCACCAACGATAGCAACTCCCGCGAAGACGTAGAAGGCGACGTGGTTTTGCACGCCTGCTGCGATGAGCAGTCCGCCGATCAACGGCCCGAAGATGCCGCCCAGGCGGCCGAATCCGGCGCACCAGGCAACCCCGGCGCCGCGGGCGGCGCTGTTGTAGTAGTTGGACACGAACCCGTAGATCAGCACCTGCGTGCCGATGGTACCCACGCCTGCCACGGCAACCAGCCCGAGCAGGATTCCGAAGGGAAGCTGCAGGGTCAGCATCACCATGGCCACCGCGGCGAGGAAGAACGTCGTGGAAACCACGCGCTTGGCACCGACGCGATCGGCGCCCACGGAGGCAATCAACCCGCCGAAGACGGCGCCGGCATTGAGTACCAGCAGGAAGGCGAGCGAGTAGGACTTGCCGTAGCCGAACTGGGTCATGATCTGCGGCAGCCAGGTGTTCAGGCCGTAGGTCAGCATCAGGCCGGCGAAGCTCATCAGGCCCAGCAACAAGGTGGGCAGGGCGTACTTCTTGGAGGCCAGTGCCCGGAAGCCGATCTTCGTGTCGACCGGTTCGGATACAAGTGCGTGGGCACCGTGCGTCGGGGCCGTTTCTGCGATCGGGACGCCGGTGCGGATCGAGACGCGCTCGGCTTCCTCGGTGCGGCCGCGGGCCATGAGCCATTGCGGGGACTCGGGCAGCTTTGCCAGCGCCATGGGCAGCAGGAAGAGCAGCGGGGTTGCGCCGATGAAGAAGAGCCCGCGCCAGCCGACAAGGTCCAGCAGGACGATGGCCAGCAGTGATGCCAGGACCCCGCCCACGGGGACACCGGAGTAGACGATGGCGTTGTAGTAGTTGCGCTTGCCCTTGGGTGCGAATTCGGCCACGACCGCACCTGCGGTGGCAACCAGTGCGCCGACGCCGATTCCGGTGGCGAAGCGCAGGGCGCCGAAAGCGATGACGTTCGGGGCCAGGGCGGTCAGGCCCATGCCCACGGAGAACCAGATGATGCCGGCGATCATGATCTTGCGGCGGCCGAGGTAGTCACCGATCGCGCCGGTGACCAAGGCCCCGACCATGACCCCGAACAGTGCCCAGCTTCCCAGCACACCTGCGGTGGCCGGTCCGATTGCACCGAGCTGGGTCGGGTCATTGAGCAGGGTGGAGACGACGGTGCCGTAGACGACCAGGTCGTATCCATCAAAGATCAGGGCGATCGCGGCGATGGCGACGACCCAGTGGACGGTGTTTTTTTGCTTCTTGGTGGCGCTTGCTTCCGGTGATTTCACGATTTGCTCCATATTTTTATGGGCCCCGGGCGCACGGCTTTGTGCGGGGTTTCGGGGCACGGACAAGTGCCGCAGCGTGAGGCTGCGGGGTGGAAGCCTTGACCCGAAGGATAATCGGGCGGCGGGCCGTGGATAGCACGCAGGCGGCGGGGATACCGCCGCCTGCATGCAATTGAAAGATACCTATCTAGCCGAGGTCCCCTCCGGCCACCGCAAGGGTGCTGCCGGTGATGTATGAAGCCTCGTCGGAGGCCAGGAACACGATGGGTCCTGCCTGTTCGTCGAGGGTTCCGTAACGCTTCATCAGGGTGGAATCGATGGTCTGGTCAACGATCTGCTGGTACCAGGCCTTCTCCTGCTCGCCTTCGGGGGCCGGGCCCCGCTTTACCTGGCGTTCGGGGGCCTCGGTGCCGCCGGGGGCGGTGGCCACCACGCGGATTCCGTGGGCTGCCCCCTCCATGGCCAGGGCCGAGGTGATGGCCTTGACCCCGCCCTTGGCTCCGGCGTACGGGACGCGGTTGAGTCCGCGGGTGGCAACCGAGGAGACGTTCACGATGGTTCCGGAGCCGGCCTTGACCATTTCCGGGAACGCCGCGCGGCACATCCACAGGGTCGGGAAGAGCGAGCGCTGGATTTCCTTCTGGATTTCCTCCGGGGCATAGTGCTCGAACGGCTTGGCCCAAATGGTCCCGCCGACGTTGTTGATGAGCACATCGATCCGGCCGTATTCGGTGACCGCGGCGGTGACCGCGGCCAGCGCGCCCTCAAAGGTTTCGAGGTCGGCGGTGACGCTCAGCGCCTTGACGTCCTGCGCCCGCAGGCCCTCGGCGATGTCGTGCACCAGCGGCGAACGGTCCACCAGGACCAGCTCCGCACCCTCGGCGGCAATGCGCCGGGCCACTGCCCAGCCAATGCCCTGGGCGGCTCCGGTGATGAGCACGACCTTGGAGGCGAAACGGCCCGCGTGGAAGGATTCGGGCAGTGGTGCCGCGGCGGCATGGTTCACCGCCGGGTTGTCGGCGCTCATTTGGACGCGCGCGACGCGGCGGCCATGGTGGCCTTGGCGTGCTCGTTGTGGGCCATGATGGCCGTGCGGGCAGCTGCCAAGTCCTGGTTCTCGAAGGCGGCGACGATTTCCAAGTGGTCGGCGTCGACGGCGCCGTCGATCCAGTGCTCCTGGCGCAGTACCTTGGCCATGGTCGCGGGGACCTCCAGTCGGTTGTACGCCTGCAGCAGGTGTTCGTTGCCGACACAGCGGAACAGGAACTGGTGGAAGGCGTCATTGGTCACCGTGAATTCCGCGGCGTCCACGAAATTCTCACCCGACAGGGTCTTGCCGGCCAGTTCGGCCAGAACCTTGAACTCGGCCAGCTGCTCAGGGGTCAGCTTGCCCATGGTCAGTTCAACGATGGCCAGTTCCAGGGCCATGCGGGCGTCGAATTGCGCCTGAAAAGTTGCGTGCTCTTCGCCGATTTCGTAGGTGGGCAGGGCTGCCGGAGCTTCCACTGCTTCCTCTGCGGGAGCTGCCGGTGCCGGTGCCTCCGGCGCCGCGGCCGCATCGGGAACGACTGCAAGGGCGAACTTCTCGAAGTAGAAGTTCTGCGGCTTGATGCCTTCGGCCTCCAGGTGGCGGCGGACGCCCTCGACCATGGGCGGCGGGCCACAGAGGTAGATATCCACGTCGCCCTCGGCCAGGTGGTGCGGCTCGAAGTGGTTGGTGACGTAGCCCTTCTTTTCCGCGGCGCTGTTCGGGTCCCCGACGACGGTGTCGAAGGTGAAGCCGTCAATGCGCGACTTGTAGTCCTCCAGCACGTCGAGCTCGACCAGGTCGGTGTCGGTGTTGACGCCGTAGATGAGGTGGGTCGGGTGGGGGGTGTCCATGCCCGAGAGCTTTTCCAGGATGGCCAGCAGCGGGGCCAGTCCGGTGCCGCCGGCGAGCAGCAGCGACGTGCGCTTGGGATCGCGCAGGAAGAAGCTGCCCATCGGGCCGGTGAAGTTGATCTGGTCCCCGACGGCTGCGACGTCGCGCATGTAGGTGGACATCAAACCGCCATCGGTGATGCGGATCAGGAAGGAAAGGGTGGAGACCTCCGGGCCGGAGCTGAAGGAGTACGAGCGGGTCTGGCCGCCGGAGCCGGGAACCTCGATGTTCACGTACTGGCCGGGCAGGAAGGAGAGCTCGTCGCGGTTCTCGATCTCGAGGCTGAACGCGTAGGTCGTCTCGGAGAGGCGGCGGATCTCTGTCAGCGTCGAGGAGTAGGTGGTGGCAGTCGTCTTGGCGACATCCGAGGTCGTGGGGATCTGCAGCACGAGGTCGGACTCGGGCACCATCTGGCACGGGAGGCAGAAGCCCTTCTCGGCCTCGTCGTCGGTCAGTGCCTCCTCGATGTAGTCACCGCCGTCGAACTTGCCGGATTCGCAGAAGGCCTTGCAGGTGCCGCAGGCGCCGTCGCGGCAGTCAAGCGGAATATTGATCCGTGCCTTGTAGGAGGCATCGGCGACGGTTTCGCGGGGTCCGACTTTAATGAACCGGGTAATACCGTCCTCGAAGGCGAGGGCAACCTGATAGGTCATGAGGGGGGCTCTTTTCAAAATAGTGCAGGGTGGTGCGACAGCGGGTGCAAGGTGGTGGGCCGGGGGCGCAAGATGCGCCCCCGGCCCACCAAATTCGGTGGGCCGGGAACGGGCCCGGTCCGGGCGGGACTAGATGTGGTAGATGTCCACGACGTGGTGGATGTAGTCGTTCTTCAGGACGACCTTCTTGGCCATGATCACCGGCTGGGTGCCGGAGTAGTCGATCGTGTAGAAGGAGGTGCCGAAGTAGGTGTCGACGTTCTGGTAGCGGTAGTACAGGGTGAACCAGTTGAAGCGCACATCGACCTTGTCGCCGTCGACCGAAACGATCTCGACGTTGGAGATGTTGTGCCCGGTGCGGGGCTCCGGCAGCGAAGTGGCGCTGGAGCGGTCGGTCTTGATGCGGAAGACGCGGTCTTCCAAGCCACCGCGGTTTCCGTAGAAGATCAGCGAGATCTCGCGCTGCGGGTCCTCGGTGAGCTTGTCGTCATCGGCCCAAGCGGGCATCCAGAAGGTGGCCTCGGGGTGGTAGCAGTCGATCCAGCGATCGAAGTCGCGGTCATCCAGGAAACGGGCTTCGCGGTAGAGGAACTGCGCGATGTCCTCCAGCTTGACCTCACCGGCGCCGGTCTGGATCTTGGTGACGATGGCGTTAGTGGTTGCAGTCATGGTTGTTCCCCTGTTCGGTGGTGCCGGTGGTGGTGGATGAGGCCTCGGCGGCGACGGCCTTGCGCATCGTGTCCAGCCAGTAGCCGTGCTGGATCGGGTACAGCCCCTCGTCCTCGGTGCGGGCGCCGGAGGAAATCGGCTCCAGGCCGATCTTCTTGGCGTTCTCGTCGGCACCGGTGATCTGGTGCGCCTGTCCGCGGGAGAGGTCGTTCCACTTGGCGGCGGTGGCCAGGTAGGTCTTCTGGCAGGAGCGGAATTCCTCGAGGTCATCCGGGGTGGCCATGCCCGAGGCGTTGAAGAAGTCCTCGTACTGGCGGATGCGGTTCGCGCGGGCCTCGTCGGATTCGCCGACCGGGGCGATGCAGTAGATGGTGACCTCGGTCTTGTCCACTGCCACCGGGCGGAAGACGCGAATCTGCGAGGAGAACTGGTCCATCAGGTACACGTTCGGGTACAGGCAGAGGTTGCGGGAGACACCGATCATCCAGTCGGCCTTGGCTTCGCCGTGGGCGGCAACCAATTCGTCGCGCTTCTCGGCCAGCGGGCGGTTGGCCGGGTCCAACCATTCGGTCCACAGCAGCAGGTGGCCGTTTTCGAAGGAGTAGTAGCCGCCTTCCTGCTTGTCCCAGCCGCCGGCATCCATGGTCTTGGTGTCATTGGTGGACTCGCCCGCGCTGCGGCGGGCCTGGGTGGCAGCGTAGTTCCAGTGCGTGGCCGAGACGTGGTAGCCGTCGGCGCCGTTCTCCGCCTGGAGCTTCCAGTTGCCGTCGTAGGTGTAGGTGGAGGAGCCGCGCAGGACCTCGAGGCCCTCGGGGGACTGGTCCACGATCATGTCGATGATCTTGGTGGATTCACCGAGGTGCTCGGTCAGCGGCTTGACGTCCGCGTTCAGCGAGCCGAAGAGGAAGCCGCGGTAGGACTCGAAGCGGGCGACCTTGGTCAGGTCGTGCGAGCCGTCCTTGTTGAAGCCCTCCGGGTAGCCGGCGCCGCGGGAGTCCTTGACCTTGAGCAGCTTGCCGGAGTTGTTGAAAGTCCAGCCGTGGAACGGGCAGGTAAAGGTGGTGCGGTTATCGGTCTTGCGGCGGCAAAGCATGGCACCGCGGTGGCTGCACGCGTTGATGAGGGCGTTGAGCACGCCTTCCTTGTTGCGCGAGATCACGATCGGCTGGCGGCCGATGTTCGTGGTGAAGTAGTCGCCGATGTTCGGGATCTGGGATTCGTGGGCCAGGTAAATCCAGTTGCCCTCCCAGATGTGCTTCATTTCGAGCTCGAAGGTCTCTTCATCGGTGAAGATATTTCGGTTGGCGCGGAATTGGCCGGTCTCCGGGCTGTCGACGAGTGCATCATCAAGCAGGGCCGAGACGGTATCAAGTGTTTCTGTCATGGAGTGCTCCATCCTTCGTAGCGGGCGCTGGCGCCCTGGTCCACCCGGTGGGTGGCGAAACCATGAGATACACCATGTCAGTATGTGCGTGACCTCACACTGGGCATATGCCTAGGGTTGACCCAGGGTGATGTCCATTGAGTGGATTGCGATATCAATCACAAAGATCTGGGTATTTGTCTACGGCGCGCCCGCGCCGTAGCGTGGGGCCCCAAATGGTTCTCCCCGGGCCGGATCCCGTGCCGCCACAGGGATGGAGGCCGTTGTCCTCCTTTCAAAAGACGGTTCCAATCGTGGCCCAGCACCAGCAGGCCGGAACCGGGACCCGAGGTCAGTGCAGGCGCCTTCCGGGGGTCCTGGGAGAAGTCTCGATCAGCGCCAACTGCGCCAGATTCATCACCGTTGCCGTCTCCTATGCTGGTCATCATCCAGGCCGCCAAAAGGGCGGGCCCGGAATCGGCCCAAACGGCGTCCTGGGTATGGGCGGTGTCGGTCTCTTGGTTGGCTGCTTCGGCACCGCATTGCCACCACTGCCGAAGGCGGATCCTTGATCCCGCGCTCGTGCTGTGCAACTATGTGCGTATGAATGCAGATAACAAGTCTTGTACCCTGGACTCCGACAGCCAGTATGTGGAGCTTGCCGTTGAAGTGTTCAGCATGCTTGCCGACGCGACCCGCGTGAGAATCATTCTGGCCCTTAGGTCCGGGGAAATGGCGGTGGGGGCACTGGCCGAGCTTTTGGGCAAGACCCCTGCCTCGGTCTCGCAGCACCTGGCCAAGATGCGCCTGGCCCGAATGGTCGCCACCCGTCAAGAAGGAACGAAGGTCCTCTATCGGCTCGAAAACGAGCACGCCCGCCAGTTGGTCGTCGACGCGATCCACCAGGCCGAACATGCCCTGGGTGGTACACCCGCCCACCACGCGCGCGGACGGCAATCGGCATGAGCCCGAGCGATGAGTCAGCAGAACACAGCCACGGGCATGACGGTCATGACCACGATCACGACCACGATCACGACCACGGACATGACGGGCATTCCCACCACCATTCCGGTTTCAAGGGGTGGCTCTTTGAACTCTTCGTCCCGCACACGCACGACTCCGCCGATTCGATCGACGACGCCCTGGAATCCAACATCCAGGGAATCCGCGCCCTGAAGATCAGCATGTTCATCCTGCTGGGCACCACGGTGCTGCAACTGGCGGTGGTCATGGTCAGCGGCTCGGTGGCGTTGCTCGCCGATACCATCCACAACTTCTCCGATGCGCTCACTGCCGTGCCCCTGTGGATTGCCTTCATCCTCGGACGCCGGGCAGCCAACCGCCGCTATACCTTCGGATACGGGCGGGCCGAGGACCTGGCCGGGCTGTTCATCGTCGCGGTAGTCGCGCTTTCAGCCATTCTCGCCGCCTGGCAATCCATTGATCGCCTGATCCACCCGCAACCGCTTCAGCATCTGGGCTGGGTCCTGGCGGCCGGGGTCATTGGCTTCATTGGCAACGAGGCCGTGGCCATGTACCGGATCAGGATCGGCCGGAAGATCGGTTCCGCCGCGCTGGTTGCCGATGGGGTCCACGCGCGCACCGACGGATTTACCTCCCTGGCCGTGGTCCTGGGCGCGGGAGGCGCCATGCTGGGGTTCCCCTTGGCCGATCCGATCGTGGGACTGGTCATCTCCGCCGCCATCATGGTCCTGCTCTTCGGCACCGTGCGCAGCATCGGCCGCCGGCTCATGGATGGCATCGAACCCGATCTCCTGGCCCGGGCGGAGGAAGCCTTCAACTCCGTTCCCGGGATCCTGGCGACGCCCCGGATCCAGTTGCGCTGGGTCGGCCACCGGCTGCACTGCACGGCGACTGTCGAGGTCAGGGACGCGGCGCTCTCCGAGGTCGAATCGACCATCCGGGAAGCGAAGCTGCGGCTCGTCCGGGCGCTGCCCAAGCTTGATGACATCCTCATCCAAACCGGGACGCGCCCGTTGGATGTGGTCAGGGAATCCGCGGAATCCGGCCCCGCCCGGGACCTCAGGTCCTGAACCCGGCGCCTACCTGGGCAAGCGCCCTGGTGAAATGCCCGGGGATGCGGCCAGCAGGGCACGGGTGTATGGATGCCGCGGATCGGTGAAGACCGACTCGGTGGCGCCAGACTCGACAACCTCCCCGGCGCGCATCACCAGTACCGTATCGCTCATGTGCCTGATCACCGACAGGTCGTGGGAAATGAAGAGGTAGCCCAGCCCGAGGCGCTGCTGCAGCTCGTCCAGCAGATCCAGCACCTGCGCCTGGATCGAGACGTCCAGGGCGGAGACCGGTTCGTCGCAAATCAGCACGCGCGGGTTGGGTGCCAGGGCGCGGGCGATGGCCAGGCGCTGGCGTTGGCCGCCCGAAAGGGTGGCGGGGTTCCTGACCGACAGCTCGGGTGCGAGGCCCACCAGGGAGAGCAGCTCGGTGATCCGCCCGGCGTGTTTGCGCGGATTGCGGGTGGCCCCGAAACTCAGCGCATCGGCCAGCACCTGCCCCACCGAATGGCGCGGGTCGAAGGACGACAACGGGTCCTGGTAGATGGCGCCGAGCCACGAGCGGCGGGTCCGCCGTTGGGACTCGGGCACCGAGCTCCAGGGCTCGCCGAAGAGTTCCACCGAGCCCGTGTCCGGGCCAAGCAGCCCCAGGGCCATGCGGGCCGTGGTGGTCTTCCCGGACCCGGATTCGCCCACCACACCCAGGGTGCGGCCGGGCAACAGGTCGAAGTCGATGTTTTTCACCGCCGGAAAATCGGCGGCCCCCGGCACCTTGAAGGACCGGGAGAGCGAGCGTGCGCTGAGCACCGGCAGTTGCATGGAATCCCCGGGGGTCACCGGCGGCACAGCGGGTCCCGGTTCCGGAGTCGCGGGGATGGCGGTGACGGGGGAGAGTCGTGCGAATCGGGGCTTGCCGGCCGGCACCGCGGCCAGCAATGCCTTGGTGTACGGGTGCTGCGGATCGCCCAGGATCCGTTGTGTCGGACCGGTTTCCACGATGCGCCCGGCCTGCATCACCGCAATGGTGTCGGCGACGCTGGAGACCGTGGACAGGTCGTGGCTGATCAACAGCATGCCTGAGCCCGCGGCCCGCAGTTCGCCCAGCAGATCCAGCACCGCGGCGGCGATCGTGGCGTCCAGGGCGGTGGTGGGTTCGTCGGCAATGACCAGGGCCGGGTCCAGGGCGATGGCCGAGGCAATCAGGGCGCGCTGGCGCATGCCGCCGGAAAGTTCCCCGGAACGCTGCCCGGCCCGGCGCACCGGATCATCCAGCCCCACCGATTCCAGCAACTGCACGACCTTGGCGGCGCGCGCGGCACCGGAGCCGGAACCGTGCAGGCGCAGCGCGTCGTCGATTTCCTTGCCGATCTTGCGCAGGGGATCCAGCGAGGTCAGGGCGTCCTGCAGGATGAATCCGACCTTGCTGCCGCGGATCGAGCGCCAGGCACGTGGTGAAAGGCCCCGTGCGTCCACGCCGGCCACCTCCAGTGCGCCGGCCCGCACGGTGGAGCCCGGCCCCGCCAAACCGATCAGTGAGCGGGCCGTCACGGACTTTCCGGAGCCCGATTCGCCGACCAGCGCCAGGCATTCACCGGGGCCTACGGAGAGGGAAACGTCCAAGACAACTGGGGTTTCCCCGAAAGAGACGTCGAGGTTTTCGACCCGAAGGATCGGTGCCGGTGCACTCATCGGGCACCCGCGGCCTTCATGGCCCGGGAAAGGACGGTGGAGGCGGCGGCGACCAAGACGATGGCCAGGCCGGGGAAGAATGTCATCCACCAGGCCAGTGCCAGGTAGGTGCGCCCGGCCGAAAGCATGGCGCCCCACTCCGGAGCCGGGGGAGGGGCGCCCAGGCCCAGGAAGCTCAGCGACGCCGCCCAGACCACGGCCTGCCCCAGGCCCAGGGTGCCCAGCACCGCGATCGGTGCTAGCGCGTTGGGCAGGATGTGGATGGCCAGGATCCGGGAGCGGGTTCGTCCCAGCACCGTGGCGGCCTCGACCATGGGGGAGGTGCGCAGCGCGATGATCTGGGCGCGGATCATCCGCGCGTACCCGGGGGCCGTGGTCAGCCCCACGGCAACCACCGTGGTTCCCACCCCGGGTCCGGCCAAGGCAATGAACACCAGGGCCAGCAGCAGGCCAGGCAACGCAAAGAGCACCTCCAGGACCCGTCCGACGCCGAAGTCCAGCCACTTGCCGCCGAATCCGGCAATGGTCCCCAGCACCAGGGCCAGCCCCAGGCCGATCGCCGTGGCCGCGGCACCGATCAGCAGCGAGGGCCGCGCGCCGTGGATGATGCGCGAATAGATGTCGCGCCCGGATTCGTCGGTGCCCAGCAGGTGTCCGGGCCCGGGACCGGAGAATGCATCGGCGGGGTTGATGGCCAACGGGTCGTAGGGAGCCAAGAGGTTCGGGAAAATTGCCGCCAGCAAGAAGAACGCGAGCACCGTTGCCGAGAGCAGCAACGGCAGGCGGGCCGCCAATGCCCTTAGCCCCCCGGTGCCGGGTGCAGGACGTTTGGATGGATGCGGGGCCAACACCGGGTCTCCCGGGCTCAGCTCGTTTTTGTCCATGCTCACGATGCGGCCATCCGCGGGTCGGCCAGGCGCTCGGCCAGGTCGGAGAAGGCCATGATCACCACATAGGCGGCTGCAGAGAGCAGTGCCACGCCGGTGACCATCGGGATGTCGCGGGCGGTGACCGCCGATAGCAGCGAGCGGCCCAGGCCCGGCCGGGCGAAAATGGATTCAACGACCACAGCGCCGGAGAGCAGGGAACCGAAAGCCCAGCCGGAAAGGGCGATACCCGGCAGCGCCGCGTGGCGCAGGGAATGGCGCAGCAGCACGCCTGTCTCCGATTCCCCGCGCGCCCGGGCCGAGAGCGCGAAGGGGGAGCGGTGCGCCGCGTTCAGGGTGTCGCGCATGACCTGGCCCAGGAAACCGGCCAGCGGCAGGGCCAGGGTGGCCACCGGAAGTACCAAGCCGGCCGGCGCATTGGTGCTCACCGGAGGCAGCCAGCCCAGCGCCGTGGCAAAGAGCATGATCAGTACGCTGGCGAGCCAGAAGTGGGGGACGGCGGCCGAGACGATTTCCAGGCCCGAGGCCAAGGCCGAGCCCAGGGCACCGCTGCGCGTGGAGAGCACCGCGACCACCAGCGCCAGCGCCCACGCCACCAAGAGGGCGAGCACCGCCAGGACCAGGGTGGGCGGAACCAGTTCTCCCAGGACCTCGGCCACGGGGATCTTCAGCGAATAGGAGGTGCCCAGGTCGCCGGTGGCCAGGCGCCACAACTGGCCAAAATATTGCACGTACAGCGGTTGGTCCAGGCCGTAGTCGGCACGGGCCTGGGCCAGCGCCTCGGCCGAGGCCTGCGAGCCGGGCCCGCCCATGATCGCCTCTGCCGGGTCGCCGGGAATCATCCGGATGCCAAAGAAGATCGCCGTGGACACCGCCCACAGCACGAACAACCCTCCGCCGACCTTGCCCAGCACCCAGCGGGCGGTCGACCGGGCAATCCGGGTCGACCGCCTGCCGTATGGGGCACGAAGGCTCATGGGTGGAGGTATTCGGGGCAGTGGGCTACTTGGCCAGCCAGGTGTCGAAGAACGTCGGTGTGGCCACCGCGGTGGTGGTTCCCACGTTCTGCAGCTTCGAGGAGTGGAGGAAATGGTTTTGCTGGTTGTAGAGCGGCAGCAGGTAGTAGCCCTCGAGCACCAACTTCTGCGCCTGTGCGTACAGGTCCTTGCGCTGTGCCTCGTCCTCGGTGGAACCGGCGGTTTCCAGCAATGCGTCGAGCGACGGATCCTTGACCTGGGAGAGGTTGGCGAAGTAGCCCGAGGGTGCCGGGATGGTCGAATCCGAGTGGAAGAGAATGCTCAGTACGCTCGGGCCGACCTTGGTGTAGGGCGCGGAGACCAGGTTGTAGTTGTTCTTGAACAGTTCGCCGTACCAGCTGGAGAGATCCAGCAGGTTGATCTTGACCTCGATGCCCGATTCCTTGGCGGTGGCCTGCAGCTGCTCGAAGAGCGACTGTTCGGCGGGGATCGACTGGCTGGTGCTCACCGGGAAAGTGAGCGAGAGGCGCTCCCCCTCCTTGATGCGGTAGCCCTCGGAGTCGCGTTCGGTCCAGCCGGCGGCATCCAGCAGTTCCGCTGCCTTGGCCGGGTCGTAGCCGAAGAGCGATTCAGCGGAGTACGCCAGGGGCTCGACACTGGCGAGTGGGGAGTAGGAGCGCGGCGCGGTGCCGAAGAAGAGCGAGTCGATGCCGGCATTGACGTTGACCGCGTGGATGAAGGCCTCGCGGACCAAGGCGTCGTTGAACGGGGCCTTGGAGGAGTTCAGCTCGATGCGGTTTGAGGCGCCGGGGCGGGGTGCGTCCAGGTGCTCGATGCCCTGGGACTTGGCGGCGGCGGCAATGGTGTCGGGCTGGGCGTTGTCGATGATCTGGACCTCGCCGGCCTGCAGGGCGGCGTAGCGGGTGGCGGCCTCGGGGATGAAGCGCCAGGTGATGCCGTCCAGGTAGGCCGCGCCCTCGTGGCCGGGCGTGGCCACAGGCTGCACGTAGTCCTCGTTGCGCACCATGTTCACCGCGTCCTGCTTCTTCCAGGATGCGACCTTGAACGGGCCGGTGCCCACGGGTGCAGCACAGTTCTCTTCCTGGCTGCGCTTGAGCGCCACCGGGGACTGGATGGAGACCCACGGCATCGAGAAGGACTCGAGCAGGGAGTTGTCGGGGGCCTTGAGCTTCAGCTCGAGGGTGGCCTCGTCGATCGCCTTCATGGAATCGATCTTGCCCAGGGCCAGGAACCCGGTGGAGGACGCTGTCTTGGGATCGAGCAGGTGCTCGAAGTTCGCCTTGACGGCCTCGGCGGTCAACTGGGTGCCGTCGGTGAAATTGATGCCCTCGCGGACCTTCACGGTGCGGGTTAGCCCGTCGGCGGAGACGGTGGAATCCTCGGCGAGCCAGGGAACCAGCTTTCCATCGGCGGCCTTGGTGTACAGGGTCTCCAGGTACTGGGAGGAGACCAGCGCCTGGGGGTAGTTGCCGCCCACGTGCGGATCCAGGCAGTCGGGCTCGGCATCGCCTGAGGCGTAGACCAGGGTGCCGCCGGCGACCGGAGTGCCGGCATCGGTGCCGGATTCCGGCGTCGTGGTGGCCGGTGCGCAGCCGGCGAGCACCAACGCCGCGGCCAGGGCCGTTGCGGCCGGGAATAGGCGAGTTGCCAGGGGGCGAACGTGTCTCATGTAGCTGCTTCCTGCGAACCGATGAAGTGATGTGTGGTGGCCGGCCGCGAGGCTCCCGGGGCGGATGGCGGCGGGAGCGCGGGCAGCTAGGTACCGCCATCCACCTTAGTCCGCGACGCGGACATGGCGCAGGGCTGTGTGGGCGAGTTCATAGCCGATTCCCGGCACCGACGTCTGGAGGTTAATTGCCGACGGGTGCGGGGGAACCGGTATTCCCGGTCCCACCGCACCCGTTGTAACGCGGGGATGAATCCCGCGCGACGGCGTCGCGGTAAGGCCTTTAGGCGCTTGCCACCGTGAAACGGCGGTGCTGGTGCTTGGGATCCTCGAGCTCGTCCAGGGCGGCAACGGCGAAGTCCCCGGTGCTGACCTTGTCTCCGGCGGGGGAGTCGTTGCCCAGGACGATGGCTCCGGTCGGCTCGCCCGGGGCGATCACCGGTGCCGGTGCCAGCATGGTCCAGTCCAGGCCGGAAGCCGAGGTGTAGAAGTCAAGGACCTCGCCCATGGTGCGGGCCTCGGGCATATATTCCTCGGGGAAGCCCGGGATGTTGAACAGGCGCACGCCGTCGACCTCGGTCGCGCCGGCCCCGCCAACGATGAAGACGCGGGCCGGGACGAGGGTCTCGGAGATTTCCTCGTGTGCGTCGACGAAAGGCTGGTGGGACTCACCGGTGCGCGACGGCGGAATCGAGAAGACGACTACGTCATTCTCGGTGGCCAGGGCGCGGTAGGCCGCCATGTCGCCCAGTTCGGCGGTGGCCACGTTGGCGGTTCCCTGGACTTCGCGTCCGCTGCGCGACACGGCGGTGACGTCATGTCCACGCTTGGCTGCCTCGGCGACGATCTGGCTGCCGACCATTCCGGTGGCTCCGTAAACGGCAATCTTCATGGGCTGTTCCCTTCTCTCTGGTGGTGCGGGCCATCACGGCCCGCACAGTTGCATGACGTCTATGGTATCCAATTGATATTGAGTACCTCAACGTAATATGGTTACCTGATGGATACTGAACGGCGTGCCTTCGATGTGATGAGCCCCGACTGCCCCTCGCGCTCGATCATGCAGCGCATGGGGGACAAGTGGACGCCATTGGTGTTCCTGGCCCTGGAATCCGGGCCGCGGCGTTTCTCGCAGCTGCGGCAGGACATCGGCGGGGTCACACCCAAGGTTCTCACCCAAACCCTTCGCTCCCTAGAACGTGACGGGTTGTTGACCCGGACCATTTACCCCGAGGTGCCGCCACGGGTGGAATACGAACTCACCGCACTTGGTGCCACCTTGCTGGGCCCCCTTGCCGTCGTGCGGGCATGGTCCCAGGACCATGCCGAGAAAATCATCCGGGCACGAAACGACTACGACGACCTCCACGAGGCACCGGTTCCTTCCTGAAAACTTTTTGTGTTTCGGGCAATCCGTCGGCACGGCGGTTCCGAATTCCTTTTGTCAGCAACGCAGAGGCGTTGAAAATCGACAGGAAACCAAGGAGCCCATCATGGCCTCGACACACATCACCACCCGCCCTTCCCTTCTCCAGTACGTGGCGTTGGCCGTCGGCGCTGTATTCCTGCTGGTAGGCATCCTGGGTTTCATCCCCGGCATCACCAGCAACACCGAACACCTTGGAATGGCCGGACACCACTCGGGCTCAATGTTGCTGGGCATCTTCCAGGTCTCGGTTCTGCACAACGTCGTCCACCTGCTCTTCGGCGTCCTCGGCCTCACGCTGTGGCGCAGTGCGGCCAAGGCAAAGACCTTCCTCGTTGTCGGCGGAATCATCTATCTGGTGCTGGGTTTCTATGGCGTCTTCATCGACCAGTCCAGTGCCGCGAACTTTGTCCCGGTCAACACCGCTGACAACATCCTGCACTTCGCATTGGGCGTCGGCATGGCCGGACTGGGCCTGGCCCTGGGCAAGAACCCGACCCCGGCCCGACGCACCGCCTGAGCCTGCCCCTACTTCCCCACCGAATCCGATCCCGGGACCCGCCGTACGCTCACCATGTGAAGCGTGCGGCGGTTCTCGTTTGCCATGACCTTATGGGGGGCTGCCGCCGCAACCAACTCGTTGTTTCGTGGTCGGAGCGGTATGGTCAATCGCAGCAGAACATGCCGCGTGAACCCCCAGGGGGCGGCGCCCCGACCAAAGGAACCGCCGCATGCTGGCACTGGCTGCCGCCTCCCCGATCGTGGTGGCCATGGGCTTGTTCCTGGCCCGGACGAAGGCCACCACCATGGCCATCTACTCATTGCTCACCGGCGTGCTTGCGGCAGTCTTCTTCTTCCCCACGCCGCCCGCTGAACTCATGCGGGCAGGGGCCATGTTCGGGCCCACGATCCTCGAGGTGCTGTTGATTCTCTTCGGCGGCGTGCTGCTCTCGCGCATCACTTCAGAAACCGGTGCCATGGACAGGATCTCCGGCTGGCTGCGGCAAAGCGCCTCGAACCAGCAGGCCGGGACGGTGCTGGTGGTTTTTGGGCTGGTTCCCTTCGCCGAGTCGGTCACGGGCTTTGGCATTGGCGTCACCGTGGGCGTCCCGTTGTTGATCCAACTGGGACATTCGGTGAAGCACTCCGCGATCCTGAGCCTGCTCGGTTTGGTTGCCGTTCCCTGGGGAGCGCTGGGTCCCGGCACCCTGGTGGCAGCCGAGTTGGCCGGGCTCACGCTGTTCGACGTGGGTGTCCGTTCGGCGCTGTTGACCCTGCCGGTGGTACTGGGCGCGGGAATCACCGCATGGCTGGTGCTGCGCGGCGAATCGACCAGGCCCGGGCGGTTGCTGGCGCACCTGATGGGCGCCGCGGTGCTGCTCAACGCCGGCATCCTGTTCGCCAACCTGCTCATGGGCACCCCGCCGGCGGGCATCGTCGGCTCCCTGCTGGTGTTGGCGGCGCACCTGATGGCCTTCAGGATCGGCGGGTCGCTGGTTCCGGCCGGGCGCGCGGTCCGGGTGGCATTGTTGCCCTATGCGGTGCTCACTCTTGGCTTGCTTGCTGCCCGCGCGTTGAGTTCGCCGATGGAAGCCTCCCTGCTCAAGCGCGCCATCACCAGCGGCGGCGTCTGGCTGGTGGTGGCATGCCTGGTCGCCCAATATGGGTCCGCCTCCCTGGGCGGCGGAACCTCCGGCCTGCGCGCACGCGCTGCCCTGGCCTACCGCAGTTGGATTCCCGTGGGGATAGCCACCGGCGGATTCACCATCCTGGGTGCACTGCTCGCGGCCACCGGAATGGGCAGGGAGCTGGGTGCGGCGCTGGCCGGAATCGGTGCCGGATATCTGGTGCTGGGGCCGGTCGTCAACGGCTTGGCCGGATTCATTTCCGGATCCAATACGGCGGCAAATTCCATGCTGGCCGCAACCCAGGCCCAGGCGGCGGCAAGCATGGGATCCTCGGTCCTGCAGATCGTCGCGGTATCCAATGTCACCGCTTCGATGGCCACCATGCTCGCGCCCTCGCGCATCCTGTTGGCCTACGAGATGGCAGTCGTACCCGCGGCAGCGGCCACGGGCCCCGCCCCTGAACCGGCACCGCCGAGCGAGGGCGAGGTCACCGCATGGATTGCCCCGCGTCTGGGCATCCTCCTGGCCGTTGTCTGCACCCTGTTGGGCGTGGTCACCTGGGTGATCCACTAGCGATTTCCTCCAGACCGGCCGACAGCCAAGCGGTGGGTGAACGACGCTGCTACTCGTCCTCGGAGGAATCCAGGCGACGGCGCGCGCTGAGCAGTTGAACTTCAGGGCGGGCCGCGACCAGGCGCTCGATGCCGTCGAGCACCTCAATCACGTGCACGGCGTCCGCCGCGACGAGTCCCGCGGCCACCCCTGCGCGCCGGTGAAGGTCATGTCCGCCGGTCTCCGCGACGGAGACCTCGAAGCGGCGCCTGATCTCGCTGAGTATCGGGCGCACGACGGCACGCTTCTGCTTGAGCGAATGCACATCTCCCAGTAAGAGATCGAACTCGATCCATCCAAACCACATGGCTACATCATGCGCCTTCCGGCAGGAGTCGTGAATCCCTCCGCGCGGGAGTTCCACCGCGCTGGTGCGGCAGTTCCTAGCGGACGCCGTTTTCGGCGATGGCCTCGGCCAGCACCGGGGCCAGGCGCTTGATTCCCTCGCGGATCTTGTCCTCGGGCACCGCGCTGAAGGCCAGACGCAACCGGTGGCTGGGGGCGTCGTGGGGGCTGAAGGCAGCACCGGGAATGAAGACCACCCCTGCCTCGATCCCCTTGGACAGAAGTGGGTAGGTGTCGATTCCTTCCGGCAACGTGACCCAGATGAAGAACCCGCCCTCGGGCCGGGTGTACCCAACACCGTCGGGCATGTACTCGTCCAGGGCCTGAAGCATCGCCTCACAGCGCCCTGCGTAGAGTTCCCGGTAGGTCTGGATCTGCCCGCGCCAGTCATGCTCCGAGAGGTACTTGCTGATCAGCATCTGGTTGAACGTTGCCGGGCAGAGCGTGACGGCCTCGGCGGCCAGGTAGAAGCGACGGAAGAGGTGCGGGGGAACCACCGCCCAGCCGATCCGCAGGCCGGGTGCCAGGATCTTGGAAAACGAGCCCATGTAGATCACGTGGTCCGGGTGGTAGGCGCGCAGCGGCTTGATCGGTTCCCCGGAATAGCGCAACATGCCGTACGGGTTGTCCTCCAGGATGAGGATGTTCTCGGCGATGCAGATCTCGGCGATCTCGGCCCGGCGCTCGGCAGCCAGGGTGATGCCGGAGGGATTGTTGAAGTTGGGGATCGTGTAGAGGAACTTGATCCGTGCCCCCTCGCTGCGCAGCTCGTCGATGCGCTGGCGCAGGGCCGAGGGAATCAGTCCGTGTTCGTCGGTGGCAACGGGTTCGGCGCGCACCTGGTAGGCCTCGAAGGTGTTCAGGGCGCCGACATATGTGGGATCCTCGCACAGCACCGTGTCCCCGGGATTGCAGAAGACCTTGCAGGCGACATCCTGTGCGGCCTGTGACCCGGTGGTGACCACAATGTTATTTGGGTCGACCCCGGTGATCCCTTCCTCGGCCATGACCTCGCAGATCTGCAGGCGCAGTTCCTCGGTGCCCTGGCCGCTGCCGTACTGCAACGCTGTCATGCCCTGGGTCGCGATCAGCTCGGAGGCCATCGCACCGAGCTTTTCCAGGGGCAGCGACTGCAGGTAGGGGTTGCCGCCCGCCAGCGAGACCAAGGTGGGGTCCAGGGAGAGTTCGAAGACGTCGCGGACCGCGGATTGCTTGATGTGCGATGCGCGCTCCGAGAAGAGTGATTCGTGCGCGGCCGCACGGGTCATCGCGATTTCGGTTTCACTGCCCATGCCAGGTTCTGTAGTTGAGGTCACACCGGCACTTTATCAACACTTGTTGCCTATAAGTCAACACCGGGCTATTTCAGGCTAAGGCTTTCACCGATATCAACGCCATCGATGAGGATCCGGGCTTCTTCAGTCCCGGCGGCAACCATGGCGGTGTGGGTGAGCTGGGCAATGATGCGCGGATCGTCGCAAATGCCGCCGGAGCTGAGCTCTCCGGTGAGCTCCACCGTGACGATGCCCTCCGACACCGTGGACGAGACGTAGTACAGGTCCGAACCCGCGAGCGCATTCATCAGGCCCGACTGGCCGAGCTCGATTTCCTTGTTCTCAAGCAAGCCGCTCATGGCCGCCTCCACCTGGCTGGCATAGATCACCGGACCCGTTTCGGTGGCAACGATGCTGTCGCCGCAACCAATCATGGGACCTGCCTTGCCCTGGTCACTGACCGCCACGTAGAAAATCGTCAATGAGGAGGTCGTCGTCTCCGGCAGCGCTGTGGCGGACGGGGACTCCGGGGCGGGAGTTTCAGCCGGCGGGGGACTTCCAACCGAGGATCCGGTGGCGCTCGCCGAATCGGAGGGCTTTGGCGGCAGCGTTGCCGGGGTCGGGATGCTGCTCGGTGCGGCAGCGGCGGACGGAACCTCGCTGGGGATCGCGGAACCGTTGGCAGACGGTGACGGTGACGGTGTCGGTGTTTGTGTCAGCGTCGGAAACGGTGCCGGCATCGGTGTCGGCACGCTTGACGGAACATTTGACGGCGGGGCGGAGACCGAGGGGGCTTTGGACTCAGACGTCCCTGTCCCGGTTGTTGGTGGCGCCGGTGCCGGACCGCCGGTGCAACCCGAGAGCGCCAGAACCATTCCGGCACCCGCAAGACCGCCCAGCAAGAGGCGCATCAAACGATTCCGGAACACGGCTTCCCACTCCTTCAAGCACCTTCATCCGCCATTGCGGCCACTTCCAACATACGAAGGTCTTGCCCGCCGAATCCAGCACGGTGGAGTTGCGGTTGGGCCTATTCCGGGGTGTCGGTCGGCGCTTCGGCGCGGTTGTCGAGCCAGGCCTGCACCGCGGCGGGACGGATCCTGCGGTGCGTGCCGCGGTACTCGACGGGAATGATTCCCGAATCGGTAAGTTTGCGCAGGTAACTAGCCGAAACGCCCGCCATTTTCGCCGCTTGCGAGGTGTTCAATAACGATTCGACGGTACTCACACTCACTTCGTCGCCGAGCGCCATGCGTTGGAGCACCTCAATGAGTGCCGCATGGGCGACATCCGGCAATTGCAACGTGGTGCCATTGACAAAAATGGTGGTGTCCGCTGATTCTTCCAGGGCCGCCGCGAGCCTTGCCGCGGCCTTCTTTTCCAGGGCGGGGAAGGCCCTGACCTTGCTCAATGACGGTGTTGGAGACGACATTCTTCCATCATGCATGATGCCGCACAAAAGTGCCGGTCGGACGCGCGTCGCTGATGCGGGTCCGCATGCCGGATCCGCTGTTCCCCGGCGGCCTGCCGGTGGCGTTTGTTTCACGATGGTTGCGCCAAGCGGTGGCACGATAGCGTCGAAGTGCAGTAGTGTGTGGACCACGGTCTAAAGAAAGTACTGACCAGTGCGCATCGTCTGAGCCCCCACCCCGGGCCGGCAGACGCACAGCGAGGCTAAGCAGTAGGTGATCACCACGTCGACGTGGGATCGGCCGAAACTTACGACATCTACGATCATCGAATCGATTCCTCGCTCCGACACATTTCAGAACTTTCAAGGAGTCTTCCATGTCCATTGACACCTCTCTTAACGCCGCCGCCTCCATCACCGAGGCCGATATCTTCGACGCCCACATCGGCGGCAAGCTCACGGTCCAGTCCAAGATGCCGCTGGCCACCAAGCGGGACCTCTCCATCGCCTACACCCCCGGTGTGGCCCAGGTTTCCCGCGCCATTGCCGCGGACCCTGCCATGCACGCGACCCACACCTGGGCTTCGCGCCTGGTCGTGGTGGTCTCCGACGGAACCGCCGTGCTGGGATTGGGCGACATCGGAGCCGCTGCCTCGCTGCCGGTCATGGAGGGCAAGAGCGCGCTCTTCAAGGAATTCGGTGGCCTCGACTCCATCCCGTTGGTGTTGAACACCACAAACGTCGACGAAATCATCGAAACCCTGGTTCGCCTGCGCCCCAGCTTCGGCGCCGTGAACCTCGAGGACATCTCCGCCCCGCGCTGCTTCGAACTCGAAGAGCGCCTCATCGAGGCCCTTGACTGCCCGGTCATGCACGATGACCAGCACGGCACCGCCGTGGTCGTCCTGGCGTCCCTGCTCAACGCGGCAAAGGTTGCAGGCAAGGAACTGGGCCAGATGCGCGCCGTCATCTCCGGTGCAGGCGCCGCGGGCATCGCCATCGCCGAGATCCTCATCAACGTCGGCCTGGGCGATGTGGTGCTCGTCGATTCCAGGGGCATCATCCACCGCGACCGCGACGACCTGAACGCCATCAAGGCCAAGTACGCGGCCATCACCAACAAGGACGGCCTGATCGGCGGCATCCGCGAGGCGCTCGACGGAGCGGACCTGGTCGTTGGCGTTTCCTCCTCCAAGTTCGTGGAAGAGGACCTGGCCGGCATGAACGACGATGCGATCATCTTCGCACTGTCCAACCCGGATCCGGAAGTCATGCCCGACGTTGCCGCCAAGTACGCAGCCGTGGTCGCCACCGGACGGTCGGATTTCCCGAACCAGATCAACAACGTGCTGGCCTTCCCCGGCATCTTCCGCGGTGCACTGGATGCCGGCGCCCGCCGCATCACCTCCGACATGAAGATCGCCGCGGCCCACGCCATCGCCGAACTGGCGCAGGACAAGCTCTCCGCCGACTACATCGTGCCCTCGCCGCTTGACCCCCGCGTCATGCCGGCAGTTGCCGCCGCCGTAGCCGAGGCCTCGAAGGGCCAGTAGCACTTCGGATCCATCCAACGGCTCCGCTTCGTCCATCCCCCCGGGTGGACAGAACCGGAGCCGTTGGCGTCCGGCCTCTCCACGCCCGACGAGTACCGTTTCGACAGGTGCTCCGCCCGTTTCCTTCGTCCCGGTGCGGGATCGTTGGATGCAATGGAAACGTCACCGAAAAGCGGCCTCCCCGGTCTCGTTTCGGCGCCGGGCGCGCTGTTACAGTGCCTCATGAGTCAGAACCCAGCACCGTCCGGCCGTGGCCGCAAGATCGTTGTCGCGCTTCTCGTGGTGGCACTGGCGGCCGCCCTGGCCTGGGTGGCGATCCTGCTGATGCAGCCCGCGGACGGCCCTGGCGAAGACGGTCCGGGAACGACGGCCTCGCTGGGGACCAGTGCGCCGGCAAGCCCCTCCGCCACCCCCTCGCCAACGTCGAGTGCCTCGGATGTACCCAGTGCCGCGCCGTCATTGCCCGCAGCTGAGGCTGCGATGGTCGTCTGGCCGGATCCGGGAAGCACGCTGCGCTACGCGGCGCCGGAAGAAGCCGCCGCCGGATTCGCCGAGGAATTGGCGGGCTTCACCGACCCGGTCTACGGGGACTTCATGCAGGGCGATTCGCGCTCGGGTGAATTGGAGGTCCGTGCCATATCGGACGGCGCCGTGACCACCGTCCTGTTGCGCCAGCTCACCGACGGCAATTGGTACGCCATCGGGGCGATGAGCAGCGAGATCGTTCTTGATTCACCCAGGGCCGGCGACCCGATCACCTCTCCCGTGGCCCTGTCCGGGACCTCGCGCGCATTCGAGGGGACAGTGGAGGTCGTGGTCCGATCCCACGGTGGCGCCGAGGCACTCGGGACCGGGATCGTGACGGGCGGAGCCGGGCCCGACTTGGGGCCGTTCAGCGGGAGCATCCAGTGGGACAATCCAGGCTCCGGCGGCGGCGTGCTGCTGCTGTTCGAGACCAGCGCCAAGGACGGCAGCATCTGGACGGCCGCCGCGGTCCCGGTCGGGTTCGCGGCGCAGCAATAACCCCGTGGGTTCACGGCAGATCGGCAGGGAGCCCGGCACGCTGCAGGACAAGACCTCCGGACGGGACCGCCTGCCCGCACCCCGGTGTGTCACCTTCCTTTTGAAAGCCACCGGCTCCGGCGACGAGACGGCGGATTCGAACCCGTGCCCCGGGTGCCGGACCCGCCGTCCGTCTCGGACGTTATCCACAATTCCCACCCGGCGCCCCACCGCACGACGGGAACGGCGAACACTGGGAGATGTCAGCAAAACGTGGGGACGAACCAAGGAGCGGGAATCATGTGCCTCGAATGCGATGGGTGGACGGCCGACGAGGTGCGGCAAAGCATCGACAACCTGATCGATCAATACGGGTGGGCCGTTCAATATGTGGAAGACCCCAATCTGCGCCGGTGTTTCGGCTACACCGTCGGACTCGCGAAACTGGGTGAGTCGGAATTCCTGGTCCGCGGCCTCGACATGGCCGAAACCAACCGGTTACTCAACGGCTTTGCAACCTCGGTGACCCGGCGCCATGAACACTTCGACAACGGCCACACGGCCGATGGGCCCGACGGACGGAAGCTGTATTTCTCCACCATGCACGGGGCCACCAAGTTCGCCCTGGGTGCCTACTCTCGTTACGGGCACGGAACACGGGTGCTGGAAATCCATTTCATGGATCGCGAGGTGCCGCCGTCGACTCCCGCACTGATGTTCAAGTCGGTGTCGGCCCCGGTCGGCCACGGACCTGTCACGGGCCGAAAGCGTTAAGGACATGCTGTTTGGACCGGCTTCGGATCCCGCAAGCCTGGAGTTTCTGCGGCCGATTCGCGAGCTGATTTGCCAAGAGGGCTACGCCGTCGTCAACGACACCGACTCCGAACACAGACAGGAAGTCTGCTACTCGGTTGGACTGACTGACAAAGGCTTGCCCGAGCTCATCGCAGGGATGGAAGACTTCACCGAATTTCCACAGGGGTCCCCGGGCATGCTGCACCATCTGGCCCGCATGTTGCTGGCGCGGGGCGGCAGCTATGGGGAAGGTGACATCTTTGAATTCCACGGGCAGTGGGTACGACTGGTGCCCGAGACCCTCTACAAGGCGCAGTGCGACGTGAACCTCGGGCTGTACGGCCCAAAGTTCTCCTTGCTGCAGGTCGCTCCCTGTTCCCCGAACCCTACGGAACGGAAAAAAGTCCAACCGGTTTGCCTCAACTGACTCCAGGGCCGCGGGGGGCCTGGAATGACTCCCCGTCAATGCGAAAGGCGGCGGATGCGACCACCCGTAAATCGGGTCATCGCATCCGCCGCTTCGTTGGGGTGGGGGTGCTAGGCGCGCAGGCGGGCCCTGCGTGCTGCGTGTTCGGCCGCGACCTTGGCATCGTGCTCGGCGCGGATTGCCGCGTGCTCCGGGTTGCGGCGAACCATCAGGTATCCGAGGCCCAGTGCTACGAACCAGATAGGGGTGAAGACCAGAGCCATCAGCGTGTCGGGCTGGGTGGTCAGGGCCCAGATGATGAAGCCGAAGAAAGCAAGCACCACATAGGGCATGAACAATCCGCCGGGCATCTTGAACTTGCTGGCCTCATTCAGCTCCGGGCGGCGACGGCGGTAGACGATGTAGCTGATCAAGATGATCGACCATACGAACATGAAGCACAGCGCCGAGATCGTGGTGACCAAGGTGAAGGCCTCGGCCACCGAACCCTCCGCATAGAGCAGGGCCACGCCGGCGAGCAGGAACATGCAGGAGAAGATCAATGCGTTCTTCGGAACCTTGCGGCTCGAGAGCTTTCCGAAGACCTTGGGTGCATCGCCCTCGCGAGCCAGCCCGTAAACCATGCGTGACGTGGAATATATGCCCGAGTTCGCGCTGGAAGTCGCCGAGGTGAGCACGACGAAGTTGATTACGCCTGCGGCACCGACCAAGCCAGCCAAGGCGAACATTCCCACGAAGGGTGACTCATCGGCGGAGTAGCTGGTCCACGGACGGACAGCCATGAGAATGAACAAAGCACCGACGTAGAAGAGCAGCACGCGGATCGGGATGGAGTTCACTGCGCGGGGCAGGTTCCGTTCCGGGTCCTTGGTCTCGGCGGCAGCGGTGCCGACCAATTCGATGCCGACGAAGGCGAACACGGCGATCTGGAAGCCTGCAACAAAGCCCATGAAGCCGGTCGGGAACATCCCGCCGTGTTCCCACAGGTTGGTGAACGATGCTCGGGCACCATCGGTTTCGAAGCTCATGATGATCATGACGAGGCCGACGACGATCAGGGCCATGATGGCGATGATCTTGATCAGCGCGAACCAGAACTCGGTCTCGCCAAAGGCTCGGACCGTGGGAAGGTTCAATGCGAGCAAGACCAGGATGCAGAGGATGGCCGGAATCCACAGGGCGAGGTCGGGCCACCAGAATGCGACATAGTGGGCAATGGCCACCACGTCGGCGATGCCGGTGACAATCCAGCAGAACCAGTAGGTCCAGCCGGTGAAGAAAGAAGCCCATGGACCCAGGAGGTCGCCGGCAAAGTCCCCGAAGTTCTTGTACTTCAGGTTGCTCAGCAGCAATTCGCCCATGGCGCGCATGACGAAGAAAAGCATGAAGCCGATGACCATGTAAACGAAGATGACGGAGGGGCCGGCCACCGAGATGGTCTTGCCCGAACCCATGAACAGCCCCGTGCCGATGGCACCGCCAATGGCCATGAGTTGGATGTGGCGGTTTGAGAGGGCCCGTTCCAGTGGCGGATTGCCGTCGGTGGACTCTTCGCCCGGTGCTTTGTCGAGCGTTTTTTCAGTCATGGTGCGGACTATCCTTGTGGAGATTGGTGTTGCCTGTGACGGCCAGTACAGAGCCTCAAAAACCCTACTGCAATTCCCGCAACCGGCGAAAATGGGGGTCGAGTTAATCACACCGTTGACGCATTTGCCGATCATTGGCGACTTTGCGTGCCTGCTGCACGTCGCGCGTTGGTACCTTGGCACGCGAAGTCGGTAGGCTGGAGGCATGGCATTCCGTAACCGTCGCGCAGCTAACCTTCCGGCAAAACTTTCCCGCTCTTGGCTGCTAGTCAACGCCTCGAAGCCCGAGGACTTCGGCCCGGCGCTCGCGTCCGAGGCCGATTCGGTCATCTTCGACATGGAAGCCGCAGTTCCGGACGACAAGAAGGATGCCGCACGCGAAGCCGTGGTCGAGGCACTGTCCACCGGAATGACGGCCTGGGTGCGCGTCAACGGAATCGACACCGACTTCTGGGCCAAGGACCTGGCCGACCTGTCCAAGGCCCCTGGCCTGCGCGGGGTCATGCTGGCCATGACCGAAAAGCCCGAGCAGGTCACCTACACGGCCATGCGCCTGCAGGCAGGCACCCCGGTGCTAGCCCTGGTTGAATCCGCGCTCGGCATCGAGAGCGCCACCGCGATCGCCTCGGCCCCCGGTACTTTCCGCCTGGCCTTCGGCGTGAACGATTTCCGCAAGGACACCGGCGTTTCCGGAGACCCGTTGGCTCTGGCCTACGCCCGCGGCAAGCTCGTGGTGGCATCGCGCGTGGGCAAGCTCCCCGGTGCCATCGACGGGCCTCCTGCACCGGGTGCGGATGCCGCCGAAGTCTTGGCCGACTCCGCGATCACCGCATCGATGGGCATGACCGGCAAGCTGGCGCTCTCGCGCACCCAGGTCGATGAGATCAACCGGGGTCTTTCGCCCAGCACCGACGAGCTGTCCTGGGCACACGACATGCTTGACGCCCACGCGGCCGGCGCCACGGTGGGCGATGGTTCTTACCTGCCGCGTCTGGCACGTGCACAGAAGATCGCCGACCTGGCCGACTCCTACGGATTGTGGAACGCCTAAGACCTCCGGTCGCCCGCGGGTGACCATGGCCCGGCAGGTGCGTTTCACGACGCACCTGCCGGGCTTTTCCATTTGTGCCATGCCTTGTGCCGACAGCCCTTGCCCCCTTGCAAGCAGGGCCGTCCGCACAGAGACTGTTGGCATGAGCGATGAAGGATCCGGCCGATCGGAGGTTTTGGCCTGATGACCAATCTCTATGAGAAACACGTGTTGCCTCGTCTCGCCGCGTTCTCCTGCGGCACCAAGTCCCTGGACCCGATGCGAACGCGGGCGTGCTCCGGGCTTGCCGGTAGGGTGCTGGAACTGGGTTTCGGCTCGGGAAGCAACGTGGGGCACTACCCGAAGGAAACGACGGAGGTGGTGGCCATTGAGCCCTCCGACACCGCCTGGCGGCTATCGGCCGGCGCACGGGCGGCATCGGCCATCCGGATCCTGCGCGGATCGGTTGACGGCCAGCAGCTGGGGGAGCCCGACGGGTACTTCGATGCCGCACTGAGCACCTTCACGCTGTGCACCATTCCGGATGCCGCCGCTGCCCTGGCTGAGGTCCACCGCGTGCTCAAGCCCGGCGGGGCGCTGCATTTCCTGGAACATGGGCTGGCCCCCGATGAAAAGGTCCAACGCTTCCAGCGCCGGGTCGAACCCCTTCAGAAGGCGCTGGCCGGAGGTTGCCATCTCACCCGTTCCGTCGCTGAGATGCTTCACGATGCAGGGTTTCAGACCACCGAGTTGGACACTTTCTACCTGCCCGGAGCGCCGCGCTTCGAGGGTGCGATCAGCCTGGGCGTGGCGACCCGTTCCTGAACTCCCGCCCCGGCCGCCTACTCGTGCGAGTACCGGGTGACCAGCTCGCGCTTGAGCACCTTCCCGCTGGGGCCCAGCGGGAAATCCGCCACGATTTCGACAAGCCGCGGATACTTGTAGGCCGCCAGCCGTTCCCTGGCGTAGTCGCCAATGGCGTCGGCACCCAAAAGGCTCCCTGCCGCAAGGGTCACCGCGGCCACGATTTCCTGGCCGTGCTTTTCATCCGGCACCCCGAAGACCGCGGCATTGGTGATCTCCGGGTGGGTGACCAGCACTTCCTCGACCTCGCGCGGGTACACGTTGTAGCCGTTGCGCAGGATAATGTCCTTCTTCCGGTCCACGATGCTGATGTAGCCGTCCTTGTCCTTGGTGCCCAGATCCCCGGTGCGGAACCAGCCATCCACCATGGCTTCGGCCGTTGCCTCGGGGCGGTTCAGGTACCCGGAGAAGAGATTGTGTCCGCGGATCACCAGCTCGCCCAATTCACCGGTTTCCAGCAACTCGATGGCATCGGAGACCTCTGGGCGGGCAACCTCGATCTCGACTCCCCAGACGGGCTGGCCCACGGTTCCTGGCCGCGGCTCGATGCCCACGTGGTTGAAGGAGGCCACCGGTGAGGTCTCGGTCAGTCCGTAACCCTCGTGGATTGTCGCGCCGAAGTGCTCGCTGAATCCCTCGAGGATGGCCAGCGGCAGGGCAGCGCCGCCGGAAACCGCGTAGCGCAGCGCCGGGGCAGGCTCCGGGCGCACCTTGGCCGCGGCCAGCAACCCCACGTACATGGTGGGCACGCCGATGAAGATGTTCACGCCCTCGTCCAACACCATGTCCAAGGCCGCCTCTCCGGTGAACTTGGGCAGCAGCAGGATCTCGGCGCCGGCGCGCAACCCCGCGTTCAAGGCCACGGTCTGCCCAAAGGTGTGGAAGAGCGGCAGGCCGCCAAAGAGCTTGTCTCCCCGGCGCATGTCGAAGGTGTTCAGCAACAGCACGTTGACCTGCTCGACAAGGGCGAAGTGGGTGCCAAGCGCGCCCTTGGGCTTGCCGGTGGTGCCGGATGTGTACAGGATCGTGGCGATGTCCAACGGCCCGCGCGGAACGTAGGTGCCAATGGGTGTTGCGGCCCTGGCGAGGTCCTCAAGACCGGGAAGATCCCCGGCCTCGGGAGACATCACGGTGAAGACCCGCGCCCCGGCCGCCAGCGCACCCGGTGCCCCCTCGCCCAGCAGCGGCGCGGCGCAAATGAGCGTCTGCGCCCCGGCGTCGCCCAACACGTATTCGATCTCATGGCGCTTGAAGAGCGCATGCACGGGAACCGCCACGGCTCCCAGGGCCAGCACCGCATAGTAGACGCGGGCGAAGTCGGTGACGTTGGGGATCATGATGGCGACCTTGTCCCCGTCCGTCACCCCGGCCTCGCGCAAGGCCCCGGCGTAGGCTCGCGCCTGGTCCCACAGATCCTTGTAGCTGGTGCTGGCCCCGCCCAGGGTGATGGCCGGCAGGTCGCCGTGGCGCTTGGCGCCCTCTGCCAGGATGGCTGCAACGGACAGGGTGGCGTTTGGAACTGGTGCGTTCACGGCGGATTCTCCCAAGACGAAGGTGCGGGCGGGCTCTCGCCCATCGTGCTCGCCGTGCCACCCGCCTGTCAACGAACAGCGCCTCGCGTGGCCCGCCGTTCACCGAGGAACCGGGTCAGTTGCCCGCGGCCACGACTTGGGCGACCGGGACGTCCCCGTCGCTGAAGTTGATGGTCCGGCCGATGCTAGCCGGCTCATCGAGCGCCGCCACGATGGCCAGTGCCGTGTTGGCCCGGGAGGTCGAGGTGTCCGACGCGGGGTCGGGCATCGGGTTCAGCAGACCGGTGGGTTCGGCAAGGGTCAGTGCCCCGGGGCCCAGGATGGTGTAGTCCAGGGCGCTGGCACGCAGGTGTTCGTCGGCGGCGATCTTGGCGGCCATGTAAGGGTAGAACGGGTCATCCAGTGCCACCAGGTGCTCGGTGTCGGCGGTGAGGAATGAGACCATGACATAGCGCTTGGCCCCGGTGATCTCCGCGGCGTTCATGGAACGGATGGCGGCGTCGCGGTCGACGGCATAGGTGCGGTCCGGGTTTCCGCCGCCGGCCCCGGCTGACCAGACAATCGCTTCGGCACCCTGGAAGGCCTCGGCCATTTCTGCGGTCGTCGCGTTCTCCACATCCAGCACCAGTGGCGTGGCACCCGTGGCGGAGACATCCGCGGCGTGGTCGGGGTTGCGGATGACAGAGATGACGGTGTCGCCTCGCTTGGCCAACTGGGCAGCTGCCAACAGCGCGACCTTGCCATGGCCGCCAATGATCGTGACCTTCATGATGCTCCTTGAGTCGTGTTCAACGTGTGCCTGGATGTGCGGCGTCCGCGTCGAGCGGTCCAATGAGGTGCCCGGTGTGCTGCATTCCGTCCCTAGTCTTTCAGTTTTCGAGCGGGTGCGGGGCGAACCACCGGGCCGGGACCCTTAGGCGGCCACGAGGATTCCGTCCTCGTCCGAGTACAGCATGGCGCCGGGGACGAAGGTGACCCCGCCAAAGGACACGACCAGGTCCACCGCGCCGACCGAATCCTTGGCGCTCTTGCGCGGGTTCGAGCCCAAGGCCTTGATGCCCAGCGGGGTGTCGGCCAGGGCCACACGGTCACGGATCGCGCCGTTGATCACGACGCCGGCCCAGCCGTTCTCCACGGCAGCGGCGGCGATCATGTCGCCCATCAGTGCGGATTCCAGCGACCCGGCCCCGTCGACCACCAGCACCGCGCCTTCGCCCGGGGAGTTGAGCAGGGACTTGACCAGGCCGTTGTCCCGGTAGCAGCGCACCGTGCGCACCGGACCGCTGAAGCGGGGGTGGGCACCAAAATTCTCAAATTGCAGGGAAACCGATTGCAGGTTTTCATCGTTGTCGAAGAGATCGCAGGTGGTAAACGTCATGTTCCCCAGCCTACGATTCACGGTGCCGGAATCCGGCCGGTGTTACGCCGGATGCGGGGTGTCCGTTCGCGACGCCCGGTGGGGCCAAAGTTGTTGGCTGGGCCTCTGGGTGGTTTCGGCGTAGCATGCGGCCATGGGCAACGTGGTGATCAAGCGAGTCTACGAGGCAGCCGCAAGCGACGACGGCTACCGGGTCCTGGTGGATCGGATCTGGCCCCGGGGCATCAAGAAGGATGATGCGGAACTGGACCTCTGGCTCAAGGAAGCAGGGCCGTCCGATGAACTTCGAAAGCAATTTGGCCACGTCGCCAAGAAATTTCCGGCCTTTGCCAAGGCCTATCGCAAGGAACTGGACGGTTCGGAGGCCTTGGAGAAATTGTTGTCCCTAGCCAGCGACAAGGAGCGACTGTGTCTCTTGTATGGGGCCAAGGACGAGGAACACAACCAGGCCGTGGTGCTGCGTTCGGTCATCGGGGAGCAGCTGGGCACGGGCGGGGCGTAATCGGTAGAGCGGATCCGGGGCCCAACGACGGAGCCATCCGCCACTGCGCCCCGGATCGGCAGGCGCCTAGATAAAGGTGTTGCTGCTGGTGCCCAGGGATTCGATGGAGGTTTCCAGCACGTCGCCTGCCTTCAGCCACGGGTGGCGTCCGGCCTCGTTGCGCCTGCCCAGGGCCACGCCGGCGGGGGTCCCGGTGAGGATCACGTCGCCGGGGCGCAGCTCATTGAACACCGACAGGTAGGCCACCAGCGCCGCGGGGGAGAAGACCAGGTCGGCGGTGGAATCTTCCTGCACGATCTCCCCGTTCACGCGCGTGGTGATTTTCGCACCCGTGGCGAAGTCCTCTGGGCTGACCAGCCATGGGCCCAATGGCGAAGCCGCGTCCCAGCACTTGCCCTGGGTCCATTCGGTGGTGCGGCCTTGGTAGCCGCGCATGGACACGTCGTTGGAGACCGCGTAACCGGCAATGTGCTTGGGGGCATCGGCCTCGGAGATGCGGCGCCCGGGTTCGCCGATAATGACGGCGAGCTCGCCCTCCCAGTCGATGCGGTGGTCCTCGGCCGGGATCTCGATCTCGTCGTTGGCCCCGGTCAACGAGGAGGCGAACTTGGTGAAGACCGTGGGGAACTCGGGTTCCTCCTTGCCGACTTCGGCAATGTGGTTGCGGTAGTTCAGCCCGATGCAATACACCTTGGCCGGGTTGGTGATCAGCGGGGCGTAGTCGGCGTCGGCCAGCTCGGCGACGGCGCCGGTGGCGGCTACACCCAATGCCGCGGTGCGGGCCTCGGGGTCGGCGGCCAGGAAGGCCCCCACATCGGCGAAGCCCTCGAGCTCGCTGAAGTTCTTCTCGGTGATCAAGGCGGCAAAGGTGCTTTCGGGCGCATCGGCCCGGCGCAATGTGGCAAGTTTCATGCCCTTATCCCATCACATGGGCACCGATGCGCCGGAACCGGTGACGCATTTTTTCTTTTCCCGCGGGTGCCGCTAGCGCAGGGCGGCAGTGAATTCGGCTGCAAGCATGGCAATGGCCTCGTGTTCGCCAGCGGCCACCAGTGCTCCGGGAACCACCGAGGAATCGACACACACAGCCAGCGCCCCTGCCTCCAGGAACTCCTTGGCATTGGCCAGGGTGACCCCGCCGGTGGGCAGCAGGCGCACGCCCGGGTAGGGCCCCTGCAACTCGGTGAGGTAGCGCGAACCCATGATTGCGGCGGGGAAGATCTTGACCATGGCACTGCCAAGGTCAAGGGCCATGGCCACTTCGGTCGGGCTCATGGCCCCCAGGCAAAATGGCACCCCGGCCTGTGCGGCGACCTCGGCCACCTCCGGGCGGATGCCGGGGGCGACGATGAACTGGGCCCCTGCATCGATGGCGGCGCGAGCCTGGTCGGCGTGCAGCACGGTTCCGGCTCCGACCACTGCTCCGTGGGTCTGCACGGTGTCGGCGGCGCGGGCCAGGTGGGTGAGCATCCCGGGGGTCGTGAAGGTCAGTTCCACCGCGTAGATGCCCCCGGAGACCAGTGCGCCGCACAATTCTGCGGCGTCGGTGATCGCTTCGGTGCGGACCACCGCCAGGGCCTTGTCGCGTTGGAGCATCTGGATCATTTCCGGCGTGTTCATGTGGATTGCGTTCTTCCTTTCGCGCTGCGTCGCAGCGCCCGGCCGGCGAGGGCCGAAGTGGGTAGGTGCTCGGAAACGGCGGCCACGCCGTTGACGAACACGTGCTGTATTCCTGCCGCCGGTTGCCATGGATCGGCAAAGGTGGCCCTGTCAATAATGACATCCGGAGAGAAGACCAGCACATCGGCGGCGTTCCCCTCGGCCAGCAAACCGCGACCGACAAGTCCCAGGCGGGCCGCTGGACGGCCGGTGAGCTGGTGGATCATCCCCGGCATGTCCATCGGTCCCGCTTCCCCGGCATACTGCGCCATGAAGCGCGGAAAGGCCCCCCAGGTACCTGGGTGGGCAGCGGCCACAGGCACTCCGGGACCGGACCCGCTGTGGCTGCGGTGCCCCATGATGGCCCGCAGGTTTTCCTCGTTCCCGGTGCGGTGCAGGATGCCGGTGGCCAGCTCGTCGGCGCCCAGGATGCGCAGGAAAGTGGTGACCACGTCGGTTGACTGGATCGCGGCAATCCGGGTGATGTCCTGGCCCACCAACATGGACAGCCGTGCGGAACCCACCGAGGCGATGCGCACCGCTTTCCAGTCGATGTTCGGATCGGCCTGGACCTCGGCCCGGATCCGCGCCACGGCATCGGCATCGTCGAAGCGGGCCAGGATGTCGGCGGTGTGCCCTTCCCGTGCCCAGGAAGGCAACAACGAGGACAGGAGCCCGGGGACCTCGAGGTAGGGGTGGGAATCGCAGCCCAGGTCGACGCCGGCATCCAGGGCCGCGTCAAGCATGTCCAGAAGTTCCGCAACCGTACCCGGGGATGCCCCGGCATCCATGCGCAGATGGGCCAGTTGTAGGGACACCTCGGTCCTGGCGGCCACGGCGATGCTGCCGGCCACGGCTTCCAGCACAGTGCCGTGGTGCGGGTCGTGTTCCGGGGACCAATAGCCGCCGCAGGCGGCAATGGCCGTGCCCAAGGCCTCAAGCTCCGCTGCGGTTGCGCGAGGCTCCGGGTCATGTTCCGGGCCGGAGGACATGCCCACCGCGCCCTGCTCCAAGGCATCGGCAATGGCCTTGGCCTGGGCGGCAATCATTTCGGCCACGGACGCGCCCTCTACGCCTCGCATGGCAACGGCCCGCACGGTCCCCAGCGGCACCAGGCAGGCCACATTGGCGCCTGTTCCCTCGTCGATCCGGTCAAGGTATTGGCCCACAGACGGCCAGTCAAGTGGTGCACGCGATTCCGGGGCTTCTACGTGCGGTGCCGGGGAGAGCTTCTCCTGCCCCAGGACGAAGGTGGTCACGCCCTGCGTGAGGGCTGCATGGTGGGCAGGACCGGTCGGCTGGGTCGGCTCGGAGCGCCCGTGCATGTCGATGAATCCTGGACAGGTGACCAGGCCAGACCCGTCGATGACCAGCGTGTCGCCGTCCTCGATGAAAGCCCCGGCCGGGAGAATGCGTGAAATGAGGCCGTCCTCGAGCACGACGTCGCCGGCGTATTCGGCGCTCCCGGAGCCGTCGATGATGCGGGTGCGGGTGATGGCTGTGCGCACCGGGAGCGGGCGCACAGCATCGATCCGCATTAGAAGAAGGTGTGAACTAGGGAGACGACCCGTTGGTCCTCCACTGCGTCCTCGAGGACCGGGATCAACGACCACTTGTCAAAGGCAGTGCAGGGGTGGGACAGGCCCAGCCGGATCACGTCGCCGACCTTTACCGTGGTGGTGGCCGGATCGAAGCGCAGGAAAGAGTGCTGGTCGTATTGCGTCACGATGCTCGCACCGACCAACTCGGTCATTTCGCTGCCCAGATCTGGACCGATCATTTCTGGTTCGGGCAGTCCCTCATCGAAGGGAAAATCGCGCTTGCCGCCGTCGAGCAGGGCCAGACCCGCCTCGGGCTGCGAAACCACGCGGGCCCAGCCGTGCATGGCGGCGCGAAACGGGGCAATGCGCTGGCGGGCGAAGTGTGAAATGCCGCGGTGGAACCGGTCGTCATGCACCAGGTAGTCCCCGGACCGGATCAAGACATCGATCCGACGGCCCCCGGCGCCGGTGCCGGCGTCAATGGCGGGTGACAGCATCGATGCAACATCCTCGAAGCTGGCCCTGCCACCGGTGCTCAAGATCAAATTCGCCCCGGCGGCGTAGTGCCCGGACGCCAAAATGAGTTTGTGCGCCTTGAACATCTGCACCAGGTAATCACGCACTGTTTGCAGGGCGGCCTCGTCGGCGCCGTGGGCCGGTGTACCCTCATAGCCGCCGATGCCCACAAGGATGAGGTGGGTGGATGCGGCAACGGCGCGGGAGATGTCCAGTACTTCATTGATGGTA
This sequence comes from Paeniglutamicibacter sulfureus, assembly GCF_039535115.1. Classification (NCBI taxonomy): domain Bacteria; kingdom Bacillati; phylum Actinomycetota; class Actinomycetes; order Micrococcales; family Micrococcaceae; genus Paeniglutamicibacter; species Paeniglutamicibacter sulfureus. The sequence goes on along the minus strand of NZ_BAAAWO010000001.1, from coordinate 2,249,173 downwards.
CGGGCGCCGGTGCGGCCGACGGAGCCGCCGAGCTCCACCATCACCCGCAGGGGAGTGGGCGTGCTTTCCATGCTTGCGGCCAGTTGCGTGAGCGTGGTTTCAAGCAGCTCCACGCTTTGCAACGAGTCGACCCATGAGACTACTTCGAAATCGTCCCCGGTCACCGAGGACACCCAGGCGATGGCCCTCGGGTCGGAAAGCGTATTGGGGAGCAGCACCCTCGCGATGCCATGGGCATGTGCCACACGCATTTGGGCGTAGTTGGCCAAGGTGATGCCCCACGCGCCGCGTTCCAATTGTTCGGCCCACAATTGCGGGGCCATGGTGGTGGTGCCATGCGGGGACAACAACACCCCGCGCGCGCTGCCCCAGGCAGAGATCTGCTTGAGGTTGTGGGTCATGGCCGTGAGGTCCAGGGTCAACAGCGGCGTTTGCAGCTGGGAAAGCTCCACGTCCCCCGAAGTGAATTCGGCGGCGCTTTGCCCCTGGAAGGTGGCTGGTATGGCTTTGTGTCGCCAGTCGAGGGTGACGCGACCCAGGTTGGCGATCATATCGACAGCATAGGCGGGGGAAGCCAGGGTAGTTCGTTCCGATTGTGCAAGATCATCCACGGCTAATTCCTTATTAATTCGGCCAGAGGCACTGTATTGGATGGTCATGGGGAGTTACGGACACACAGGCTTAATGTGTAACACGGCCGGGAATATTCCGCCAACACATTCCGGTACGCGAACAGGCCCCCGGCGGTGGTGATGCCGGGCTGCGGCACCATGACGGAACCACAACGGCCCGAATGAAGGAAAGGTGAATCGCCCTTCAGCGTCCGGCCCCCGATGGCCACGATGACATTTACTGCATTCCACCGTTCGCTCTGGCGGGCTGCACAGACCGGAATGAAAGGAATTAATCGACGATTCACATGTTGGGATTGGCACCTTCCGAATGTGAATAAACGAACGGCGGTGAGATGCCCCGAATGGGCCTCGAGTATTGATTTCGACGTCGTTGAAAGGGCAAGGACGCGCGAATTCTGTCGTGGCACGAAGATGTTCTCCATGGGTCCATGGTGGGCCTTGTTCCGGAGCGGCCAGGCTGGCGCCAACGGCCATGGGCACCCTGCCTGTCCCGCCTCCGGACAGGAATTCCCCTTTCTCTCAGCGGTGTCCAATGCGCAGATGGTTGATGAACCATGCGGCAAGCCGGAATCCGACGTTCTGATGTGAGGGCCACTACTTTTTTGACTCAGTGTTTTGCTCTTCGGGACGCTTGGCGGGCTGTCGGGCCGGGGACACGCGGAGTAGGATCGGGAGACACTCACTTGAGGAGACCAGATCCATTGTCAGCCCTATGTTTTCAAGGATTTTCCGACAGTTCGTGGTGATATCCTTCGACTCTTCAAATACCGCTTTGGACGGATAATTCCCGGATAAAGCCATCAATTCCCATTCAATCTCGATGGATTGCCCGAGGCGCTCCCAAGTAGATATGAAGCCCCCTTTCACGTATGTTTGCACGGTATCTGAGGCCTTCGGGCCGATGAGAGCAGGCTACGTAACCAAAGTGAAGCAGGTTTTGATGTGTTTGAATTCATTGGCGAAAGATTCCGCCAAATATTGTTCGCCTCGTGGCAACATTTCTCGCTAGTTGCGCAGTGTCTGATCCTCGCGACGATTATCGCCGTGGTGATTGCGGCGCTGGTTTACCGCAATAAGTCTTTGTCTTCCCTGGCCAACGGGGTCTCGGCCATTGGCCTGACCATCCCCTCGTTCGCTGCGATCGGCTTGTTGATCGCCCCATTCGGGTTCGGCGTGACCCCCGCCGTCATCGTGGTGACGTTCTTTGCCGCGCTGCCCATTGTCCGCAATGCCATCGTCGGCCTGGCCGGCATCTCCCCGTCAGTGGTTGAGTCTGCCCGCGGCATCGGCATGAGCCGCATGCGCACCCTGGCAACGGTTGAACTTCCCATGGCATGGCCCGTCATCCTGTCCGGCATCCGGGTATCGGCCCAGATGGTGATGGGCGTTGCCGCGATTGCCGCCTATGCCTTGGGCCCCGGCCTCGGCGGATTCATCTTCTCCGGCCTCTCCCGCCTGGGTGGAGCAAAGGCCTTTGACTCAGTGCTGGTCGGAGTCATTGGCGTGGTCATCCTGGCCTTCATTCTCGATCTCATTTTGCTCGGCATCGGCCGACTTACCACTCCGCGAGGTATCCGTGTCTGAATCCTCTGACGCCATCACTGGCGCATCAATCTTGCTTGACGAAGTCACCAAGCAGTACCCCGGCCAGGTCAAGCCTGCCGTCGGCGGACTCACCCTCGAGATCCCGGCAGGAAGCATCGTCATGCTCGTTGGCCCATCGGGCTGCGGCAAGACGACCACCCTGAAAATGATCAACCGGCTCATCGAGCCCACCGGCGGAAAGATCGTCATCAACGGCGAAGACGTCACCAAGATGGACGGCGACACACTGCGCCGCCGCATTGGCTATGTCATCCAGGCCGGGGGACTCTTTCCGCATATGACCGTGGCAGCGAACATCGCCATCGTTCCCAAGATGCTGGGCTGGAAAAAGGACAAGATCGCTGCCCGCATCGATGAGCTGCTGGAGCTGGTCTCGCTGGATCCGGCCATCTACCGCGATCGCTATCCCAAGGAGCTCTCCGGCGGGCAGCAGCAGCGCGTGGGCGTTGCGCGGGCGTTGGCCGCCGATCCGCCGGTGCTGCTCATGGACGAGCCCTTTGGCGCAGTTGACCCGATCACCCGCCAGCGCCTGCAGGACGAACTGCTGAACATCCAGTCCGAGGTGCAGAAGACCATCGTGATGGTGACGCACGACTTCGATGAGGCGGTAAAGCTGGGCGACTGGATCGCCGTCTTCAACGAGGGTGCCCAGCTGGTCCAGTACGATTCGCCGGAGCGCGTCTTGGCCAACCCCGCCAATGAGTTCGTGGAGAACTTCATTGGCTCCGGTGCCGGCCTCAAGCAGCTCACCCTGACCCGGGTGAACGAGGTCGCACTTATGGATGCGATCACCGCGCTGCCAGGCGAGTTGGCCAGCGATGTACTATCCCGGCTCCAGGGCGAGGGAGCATCGTATGCGGTGGTCCTGGACCAACGCCGCCGGCCCATTCGACGCCTCACCCGTCGCCAGCTCTCCCGCCTGCAGGTGGTCGACGACACCATCGACGAGTCGATGCCATCGGTCAGCGACCAGTCCACCCTGAATGACGCATTGGACACCATGTTGGTTTCGAGTTCCGAGACCGCCGTCGTCACGGGCAGGCGCGACGTCTTCCGAGGCTTGATCAACGTGCAGACCATCATGGAGGCCATCTCCCAGGCCAACGCCGCGGCCGCGGACGGTTCCGAGGCACCCGTTGGATTGAACTCCGGCGCCATTCCGGCCCTCGCCGTGGAGCATGCCGTGGCGGCGGAGCCGCAAAGTACGGAGGAGCCGCGATGAGTACCCTTGCCGCTGGCTCCAACCTCGCCCAGATCACCGAGCCGAGCCGCCCCGTACAGCGTCCGTGGCTGGTGCTGGGGCTTCAGTTGCTGGGAATCCTCGCAGCACTGGCCGCCGTGGCGATCTGGCTGGCCAACTCGGACCTGAGCGAGACCGAGCGCACCACGCTGGCCCCGGCAGTCCTCTGGGGCTACACCGTCGAGCACCTGAACCTCACGGTGGTGGCAGCGCTCATCGTGTTGGTCATCGCCATCCCGCTGGGGATCGTGCTGACCCGCCCCTCGATGCGCAGGTTCACCAACCCGGTGATGGCAGTGGCCAACATCGGTCAGGCGGCCCCGGCCATTGGCCTGGTCGTCATCCTGGCGTTCCTGGTGGGCTTCGGATATTGGGCTGCCGTTATCTCACTGGTGCTATATGCGATCCTGCCGGTGCTGACCAATACCATGGTCGGACTCAAGCAGGTTGACGAACGCCTCGTTGAGGCGGGGCGCGGCATGGGCATGAGTTCCATGGCCGTGCTGTTCAAGGTCGAGTTGCCGCTGGCTGTCCCGGTCATGCTTTCGGGCATCCGCACCGCGCTGGTCTTGCTGGTTGGCACCGCCACCCTCGCCGCCTTCATCAACGGCGGCGGTCTGGGCATCCTGATCACCACCGGCGTGAACCTGAACCTCACGGTCGTGCTGATTGCAGGATCCCTGCTGGTGGCATTGCTGGCGCTGCTCATCGACTGGCTTGGCCGTGTCGTGGAGCAGCTCGCCCGGCCGAAAGGACTTTAGAGATGAATGCAGGAAAATGGATCAAGTCAACCGCACTCGTGGCGGCGGCCGGCGTGCTGCTGACCGGATGTGGACTGTCCTCCGCGGGCTCGTATGTGCCGCCCGCCGGGCAGGGGAGCATTAGCCCGCTTCCCGACCTCCCGGGGAATCCCACCATGACGGTGACAAGCAAGTCGTTCACCGAACAGTTGATCCTGGGCAAGATTGCCGTGCTGGCCGGCCAAGCCGCCGGATTCAAGGTCAACGACCTGACGGGCGTTCCCGGCAGCCAACCGGCCCGTGAGCTGCTGGTGTCCGGCCAGGCCTCCGTGCTGTGGGAATACACGGGAACCGCCTGGCTGACCTACCTGGGACACGAAACAGGCATCGCCGACCAGTCCGAGCAGTGGCAGGTGGTGCACGACCAAGACCTCGAGGAGAACGGGATCCTCTGGGGCAAGCCCGCACCCATGAACAACACGTACGCCATGGCCGTGCGCAGTGAAGCCGTAGAGGACCTCGGCGGGATCAGCAAGCTTTCCGAGCTCAAGGACCTTGATCCCAAGGACCTGACGTTTTGTGTTGACGCGGAATTCAATTCCCGGGCGGACGGCCTGAATCCGATGCTCGAGCTGTACGGGCTGGAACGCGGCAACCCCAAGTCGGTGCCCGACACCAATGTGGGGCTCTACGACACCGGGGCGATCTACAGTGCCACCGACAACGGTGCCTGCAACTTCGGCGAGGTCTTCACCACCGATGGCCGCATCAAGGCCCTGGACCTGACGGTTCTGGAGGACGACTTGGGGTATTTCCCCGCCTACAACGTTTCCCCGGTCTTCTTCGGGGAATTTTCCGACAAATACCCGGGCATCGAGGATGTCTTTGCCAAGATCGCCCCGTTGCTCACCGACGAAGCACTCCAGGAGATGAACCTGGAGGTCGACGTCAACGGCCGCGAGCCCGCGGACGTGGCCTTCGAATGGATGGTCGCGGAGGGCTTCATCACCGAGCCGTAACAGGTCCGAAATTCCCGTTGTCCAACGGTGAAGGGGACGCTTCCAATAAGGAAACGTCCCCTTCAACGTGTCCGGTCGTAGGCGCCCGCGTAGGCCCCGGCCTTGTGGGGCACTGATCCGCGTTAGGACCTAGGATGGGCAGATGACCAGCCCCAATGAGAGCCCTCCCGTGGTGGGCGTGCTGCTGGCCGCCGGCGCGGGATCGCGCTTGGGCCGCGGCCCCAAGGCGCTATTGCGCAACCCAAACGGCCAGAATCTGCTGGGCTCCGCACTTGCCGCGCTCCGGGACGGAGGTTGCACCCGGGTCGTGGTGGTTCTGGGGGCCGAAGCCACACGGGTCAGGGAGCAGGTCAACGAACCCGGTGCCACGGTGCTGATAAACGAACTCTGGGCCACCGGCATGGGGTCGTCTCTTGCGCTGGGCATGGGCGCTGTCCCCGACGGGGCGGCTGCGCTGGTGGCGCTGGTGGACCAACCTGGCCTGAGCGCAGCCCTTGTCCGCCGAATAGCATCTGAACACCGTGCAGGGCGGATCACCGCTGCCGGCTACCGCCGGGACGACGCGTCGTTGCGGCGCGGACACCCCGTGCTCTTCGCCCCGGAGCACATTCGGGCGGCGGCAGCGGCAGCCTCGGGCGATGTCGGGGCGCGGGACTACCTGGCCGCCAACCGGGAACTAGTCGACCTCGTCGACTGCTCGGACCTGGACACCGGGCTGGACCTCGACACCGTCGCCGACCTGGAGGCACTCGGCTGGAAGTAGCGGCTATATCGGTAACGGTGGGGACGTGCTACTGCCGCAACACGTCGGTCGTGGCCTTCGCCGTGCCATCGACGAGCATCTCCTCAACGAGCGGTGCGCCCAGCGCTCCATGCGGGGAGTCCGGGGTTGTCGTCGCGGTAGGCCGCTGGCGGAATGGATGGCAGTCGGAACCATGGCCGACCGTGTTCAGGTCCATGCCGGGGCCTCCGGGTTGGCGGGTTGGTGGGACGCTTCGTTGGCAGAAAGGCTGCCGGGGATTCCGCCGTGGATGGGGCCAGACAGGGTGTTCAGGGCGGAGCCCGTGGCCAGGGGCGACCTGCTGGCGATGATCTCCGCGGCAATCCCGATGGCAACTTCGCCGGGGGTGGCGGCTTGCAGGTCAAGACCGATGGGGGAGTGCAGGGTGGCCAGCGTTTTTTCGGGGACAGCGGCTGCCCGCAACTCGCTCATGCGGGATTCGTGGCTGGTCCGCGAGCCCATGGCACCCACGTAGGCGAGAGGCTGCCCCAGCGCCAGGGCCAGCAACGGGATGTCGAATTTCGGGTCGTGGGTCAGCACGCATAACACCGTGCGTTCATCGACGCGTCGGGCGGCAATTTCGCCGGCCAGGTAGTCATGCGGCCAGAGCGTGGAGATCTCGTCGGCAACCCCGAAGCGCGGCTGCAGGGTGAAGGCGGCGCGGGCGTCGCACAGCGTGGAGGAGTAACCGAGCGCAGGGGCCAGTTTCAGCAGTTCCTCAGCATAGCTGTTGGCCCCGAAAACGATCATGCGTGGCGGGGCGAGCCGCGACTCGACAAACAGCTCGACGGCCCCGGCACTGCAGGAACCGGATTCCTGGTCGAGCTTGATGACTCCGGTGCGGCCGGCGGCAATGAGCGGAAAGCAGAGCCTGGCGGTCTGCGAACTGCCGTCTTCTCCCGCCAACGGGGCCACTAGCCCGGCCAGGCCGGAAACGGACAGGGTGGAGGGATCCGAAATCAATGTCCAGTCGGAAGACCCTGCATCGATCCGGCGAACCAGGGCCACCGGTTCCGCTGACGGGAGCGAAGCATAGGTTTCCAGCAGCCGGTGCATGGATGAACCGGCGTCAAAGGGTGCGATGTGCACGTCCACTTCACCTCCGCACATCAGTCCGGTGGCGAAAGGATCGGTGGGTGAATAGCCGTAATGTTCCCGGCGCGAGGTCCCTTGCGCCATGGCCTCGAGCGCCGCGGTGTGCACGGCCGCATCGATGCAGCCGCCGGAAAGCGACCCGGTGATCCGGCCATCCTCGTGGATGAGCATCGAGGTTCCACGGGGATGCGGGGTTGAACCCCGGGTGTCCACGATGGTGGCCACAGCGAAGGATTCGCCGACAGCCGTCATCGAGGTGTTCAACGCGGAATGGAGATTCAGCATGGCTCGAATCCTTGGGGACGCCCAAGAGTAGCGAGATCGCATCGAGTGCAAGGCAAAGGGGAGGACCCGCCGGTACTAGCCACATGAGCGACCGGAACCCGGAGCCGGGCTCGCCGACTTCGCAGCGGGGGTTTTGGCATCGAGATGCGGGTGCTCGGTGGGGGCGTGCCGTCCCTGGCCGGCTGGCGGTTGCGGTCGGTGAATTTCAACGGACTCGCCGTGCCTAGTACTCGATGCGGGTGTCGAGGGCAGCCCACAACGCGAAAGGCTCGTGGCGATCGACCCCGGCGTCTGTGATGCGTTCGACCGGCATCAGGGTGGCTCGTTCCGCCTCGCGGCCCTCGAAGTATTCGTAGAATGCCGCGTCGTCGAATCCCGCCTCGGCCGCCTCGTGCCTGTCGGAGGCAAAGACCACACGAGACACGCGTGCCCAGAGGGCTGAAGCAAGACACATCGGGCAGGGTTCGCAGCTGGAGTACAGCACGGCACCGGTGAGGTCGAAGGTTCCGAGTTCATTGCAGGCGGCGCGGATGGCCGTGACCTCGGCGTGGGCGGTGGGGTCGTTGTTCGCGGTGACCCTGTTGACGCCCTCGAAGCGTGATCCGTCGGCGGCCACGATCAGCGCCCCGAAGGGACCGCCCGCATTGCGGACGTTGTCCGCGGCAATGGCGATGGCTGCCGCGAGGTTTACTGCTGAATCGGTGGTGCCCGTCATGGTGGCGACTTCCTTACCCATCAGGAGAAGCGCCGGAGAAAAGATGCCTTGGCCTTGATCGGTCCTTGGCAACACTCTGCGGCTTCGAAACGGCCGGTGGCTTGGCACTCCATGGTGGATGCCTTCCCCTCCGCAGGGAAACCGGCGTCGGTATTCTTCAACATAGCAAGTGAAGATGGACAACGCCACCATTGGTGGAGGGGCTAGGCGCGGGCCCTGGACATGGCGCGGAGCTTCCGGATCAAGGCCACGATATGCCACACGGCGCCGTAGGCAGCCAAGGCAATAACGAACGCGGCCCCGCCGCGGGTGATGATGATCCAGAGGAACGACCCGGCGCTTGCTGAATCCTCCAGGATAGGTGTCGAGCCCAGGCCAAGGACAGCCGCAGTCACGGCCGGAACCACCAGGAACAGGGCCAGCAGGATGGTGCGGACCGCTTGGCCAGCGGGTTCGCTCGTTTTCACGGGGTGGCCCGATGCCCTCTGCCGTTTGAGGTACCAAAGGGCCAAGACCACCAAACCGGCCAAGGTGCTGCCATGTTGCAGGAGACGGTAAATGGCAATTCCGGCAACGGGTTTGCTGGCCAGCAACGGCACGTGTTCAACGACCCAGCCGTAGGAGTGCGTAAACGAGTCCCAGGCCAGATGCGTGAGAAGTCCAAGCATCAGCGAATAGAACGTCCACAGTGCAACCCGGGCGCTCGTGGGCGGGCGGCCCTTGAGCGCCGGCTTGTCCGGGACCCACGAGTCGGGAAGCGCCCACCGCAGCGGTTTGGCCACGAGCCACAGGAACCCGGCCAAGACCAGCGCCAGCGGCAAGCCAACGGTCAGGATCTGGGAAAGGTCGTGCGAGTTGGCACCATTCAGCATGGGTGCGTACCAGGCGTCACTGGTGGAAGACACCATGGCGAAGTACGGGATGTCCGGGGCCATGGCTCCGGCAACCAAGGCGATCGGAACGAAGGGTTGACGCAGGAATGGCAGGACGGCAGCCGGGTGGGCCAGTGTGAACGGCAAGGGAATCCTCGAAAAGTTGTTTAGGGCCCACGGGGCACCTCGTATTGGGTGCGAATGGGCCTGCCTTCAAGCCTAATCGTCCATAGCCGCGTTCAGGGCTGAATCTAGTGTTGGCACCGCCACGTTGGGGCCGGCAACGACTCGTGCCGCTGAGCAGCGGGCAATGCGCGGCTCATTGCTGCGGCGCCCGGGTGATCAATCCTGTCGTGGCGCGGTTGGCCGAGGCGAGGATGTCCGCGGTGTCGATGATCATTTCCTGCATGGCCTGGGCTGCGCGTGTCGGGGTCACGTCGTTGCGGTGTGCGAGGCTGATGGTGCGAGAAAGGCTCGGTGCGGTGAGCCTGGCCGAGCGCAGCCCGGGCCGGTCCACCATGACCATTGCGGGAACGACCGCGACACCGAGCCCGCGTTCCACACACCGCAGCACGGCGTCCATTTCGGCGCCCTCGAGCACGACCTTGGGGGTGAGGCCCGCGGCATGGAAAGCCTGCATGGTTGTTGCACGCAGGTCGTAGCTTTCATGGAAGGTGATTTGTTCTATGGCCGCCAGTTCTTTCAGGGTGAGGGACTGGCGGTCCTCCAGGATCGGACTCCGCATCGAGGAGATGACCACGAGTTCTTCCGTAAGGAGCGGGGTCCGCTGGAGACTGGTGGCAGGGGGTGCGCCGTCCTCCGAGGTGGTGATGAGTGCGATGTCGAGGGCTCCGCCGGCCAATTCATCAAGCAGGCCGCGAGAGCCCTGCTCGGTCAGGTGGAGATCGATGCCGGGGTAGGCGACATGGAACGAGGTCAGCACGTCGGCAACCAGACTGATACACAGAGTCGGGGTGGCACCGAGACGGACCCTACCCTTCTTCAGGCCCGCCAGTTCCTGCATCTCATAGCGGACCGTATCCGCATCGGCGAGCATGCGCCTGGCCAACGGAAGTAGCGATTCCCCGGCATCCGTCAGTGTGATGTTGCCCCGTGCCCGATGAAAGAGTTCGGAGCCGAGGTCCGACTCGAGGGTGGAAATCTGCCGGCTCAACGAGGGCTGGGCAAGGTGCAGATGCGCAGCGGCGCGCGTGAAATGACCGATGCGAGCGACTTCCACGAAGCTTTGGAGCTGTTCCAGGTTCATGTTCGATAGCGTATCCGCATTGAAACGAGTCAAACAATTCATTGGACGGATCAAGATCCGGTTCTTAGCGTTGAATACATGAGAACAACAAACGCGAATGAGCAACAGATTTCCACCACGGTCCTGGTCATCGGCACCGGAGGATCGGGCCTGCGGGCGGCCATTGAACTGGCGGAAATGGGGGTGGACGTGCTCGCCCTGGGCAAGCGCCCGCGCAACGATGCCCACACCTCGCTTGCCGCCGGCGGCATCAACGCGGCGCTGGGCACCATGGACAAGGACGACAGCTGGCAGCAGCATGCAGCCGACACCATCAAGGAAAGCTACTTCCTGGCCAACCCGCACACCGTGGAGATCGTGGCCCGAGGTGCCGCGCAGGGAATCCATGATTTGGAACGCTACGGCATGGGATTCGCTCGGGAGGAGGACGGCCGCATCTCGCAGCGCTTCTTCGGCGCGCACACCTTCCGCCGCACCGCCTTCGCCGGAGACTACACCGGCCTGGAAATCCAGCGCAGCCTGGTGAACCGGGCCGAGCAGCTGCAGATCCCGATCCTGGACTCGGTGTACGTCACCCGGCTGCTGGTGAAAGACAACCAGGTCTTCGGCGCCTACGGCTTCGACATCAACACCGGCAAGCGCTACCTCATCCATGCCGACTCGGTCATCCTTGCCGCCGGAGGCCACACCCGCATCTGGCGCCGCACCTCCTCCCGCCGCGACGAAAACACCGGGGACGCCTTCCGCCTGGCCGTGGACGCCGGCGCCCGGTTGCGCGACCCCGAGCTGGTCCAGTTCCATCCCTCGGGCATCATCGAACCGGAAAACGCCGCCGGCACCCTGATCTCCGAGGCAGCCCGCGGCGAGGGCGGCATCCTGCGCAACGACCTGGGGGAGCGGTTCATGGAACGCTACGACCCGGTGCGCAAGGAGCTCTCCACCAGGGACCGCGTGGCCCTGGCCGCGTACACCGAAATCAAGGAGGGCCGCGGCACCAAGAACGGCGGCGTCTGGCTGGATATCTCGCACCTGCCCCGCGAAACCATCATGGAGCGGTTGCCGCGCGTCTACCAGACCATGATGGAAACCCAGATGCTCGACATCACGGCCGATCCCATCGAGATTGCGCCCACCGCGCACTACTCCATGGGCGGGGTCTGGGTTCGCCCGGACGATCACGGCACCGACGTCGAAGGCCTCTATGCCATAGGAGAGGCCTCCAGCGGACTGCATGGAGCCAACCGGCTCGGCGGCAACTCGCTGATCGAGTTGCTGGTCTTTGGCCGCATCGTGGCCCGCGCCGCGGCCAAGTACTCGGCCTCCCTGGACTCCCAGCCGCGTTCGGCTGGCGCCATCACCGGCGCGCGGGCGGAGATCGATGACCTGCTCGCGGCCGACGGGCAGGAAAACGTCCGCGAGCTGCAGCGTGCCATCCGGAACATGATGACAGACCACGCTGGCGTTGTGCGGGATGAGGAAGGCCTGTTGACAGGACTCGCCAAGCTGGACGACATCGAGGAGCGCATGGGGAACGTCGGGATCCACCCGGACATCGCCGGGTACCAGGACCTGGCCCACGCATTCGACCTCAAGGGGTCGGCACTGGCAGCCCGCGCCACGCTCGAGGCCGCGATCGAACGCCGCGAGACCCGTGGCTGCCACAACCGCAGCGACTACCCGGAGATGGACCCGGGGTTGCGGGTCAACCTGGTGTGGTCACCGATGGAGGGCATGGTGCATGAGCCGATCCCGGAGATTCCGGAGGAAATCGCCGAGTTGATCAAGGAGGTCTCGAGCGCCGGCAAACTGGTCGAGTAACTTCGCGGAATAGGCAGTCTGTCCGTGAACGTCGGGCACAAAATCAGGCGGGCGGCGACGGAATAATCCCCGTTCAATTGAGTCGGCCCGCGGCCAACAACGCCCATGGCTTTCGGGCCTATGGTGTGGATCCTCCTCAGGACCGACAATGAAGCATAAGGGGAAGCCCGTGGCAGGCGCTCCCGGAGGGGAAGCGGCATGGAGAACGTCATCTCGGTGCAGGGTCTTGCCAAGCGCTTCGCCCGGCGCGAGGCGTTGCGCGGCATCGACTTCGAGATCCCGCGCGGCAGCGTCTTCGGGGTGATCGGTCCCAATGGAGCCGGCAAGACCACCGCCATGCGCTGCCTGCTGGACATCATCAGGCCCACGGCCGGGACCGTGCGGGTGCTGGGCGCCGATCCGCGCCGGGCAGGCCCGGAGATCCGCCGCCGCATCGGGTACCTGCCGGGTGAACTCGCCCTGGAGCGGCGGATCACCGGGCGGAGGATGATGGACCACTTTGCCGCCATCAGCGGACCCGTGGCACCCGGCCGCATCGAGGAACTCGCCTCACGGCTGGGACTCGAGCTGGACCGGCAGTCGCGCAAGCTCTCCAAGGGCAACAAGCAGAAGCTCGGACTGGTGCAGGCATTCATGCACGATCCGGAGCTGCTGATCCTCGACGAACCCACCTCCGGCCTGGACCCGCTGATGCAGCGGGAGTTCCTCGGGATGGTCGAGGACGCCCGCGGGCGCGGGCAAACGCTCTTCCTTTCCTCCCACTTGATCGGCGAGATCGAACAGGCCGCGGACCGCGTGGCGATCCTGCGCGACGGATTCATCGTGCGCACGGCCACGGTTCAGGAGCTGCGGGCAGGCGCCCGTCGCCGGCTGCGCGTCCTGGCCGCCACCGACCCGGAGGCGCTGGCCGGGGCGCTGGAACCGCTACCCGGCCTTCAGCTGCTGGACACCGAACGGCTCGGCGACGGGGCCTGCACACTCGAGGCGAAATTCTCCGGCGAGGTCGGTGCGCTACTGCACGCCCTGGCCGGGATCCAGGTGCTCGACCTGGTCCTTGAGGAGCCGGACCTGGAGGAAGCGGTGCTGGAGCTCTATGGCTCACCTCCCGGCAACGGACGCCATCGCGCGGGGGAGCCGCGGCCATGACGCCCGCCACCCGCCGCCCGTTCCTGCCACTGACGGGCAAGGCGCTGCTGGACTCCTGGCGTTCCACGCTCGTCTGGGCCCTGGTGCTTGTGTCCGTGCTGGCGCTCTATCTTCCGCTCTACCCGTCCATGGCCGGGCCGGAGATGGAAAAGCTGCTCGCTTCGCTGCCCGAGGAGCTGATCCGGGCGCTGAACTACGACCAGATCGCGACGGGCGCCGGCTACGCCCAGGCGACCTTCTTCGGCCTGCTGGGATTCATGCTCACCTCGGCCGTGGCCATCGGCACCGGGGCGGCGGCCATCGGCGAGGACGAGGATGCCGGCCTGCTGGAGCTCACGCTCGCCCACGGGGTGACGCGCACCCAGGTGGTCCTGGAACGGTCCCTGGCGCTGCTGCTGCGCATGGCCTTCCTGATGGCGGTGATCTATGCGGGGGTGCTCGCGCTGAACGGGCCCTCGGAGCTGGGACTTGATCCCGGAATTCTCTTCCAGGCGGTGGCGCAGTTCCTGCTGCTGGTGCTGCTCGGCGGTACCGCGGCGCTGCTGGGCGGGGCCGCGGGCGGGCACCGGACGCACGGAACCGCGGCCGGCGCCCTGGTGGCTGTCGGGGGTTACATGCTCAACGCGCTGGGCAACCAGGGCGAGGACCTGCAATGGATGCACGCCTTCTCCCCGTACCACTGGGCACTCGGCGGGCAGCCGGTGGCCAACGGCGTGGACTGGGGCGCGTTGTGGGGACTGGCGGGCCTGAACGTCCTCTTCGTTGCGCTCGCCGTCTTCGCGCTGCGCCGCCGCGACGTCGGGGGAGCCTAGCGGTGGGGTCCGGCCCCGCGTTTCACGCAGTGTGCGCCCGGGTTGAAGTCGACGCGGCCACCAAGGCCGCCGGGAAGGGAGTGATCGGACGGCGCCAACTGCGCGTGACCGTCCCGAAACGGCCATGAGGTGGCCCCCGGATCCTCCCGGGGGCCACCTCATGGCGTCCCGAATCTCATTGACGTTGGGGTGGGAGATCCTGGTCAGCAGTCGGACGATGCCTATGCACGACCGCTTCTCGGGCAGCAGACGCACGATCGACGTGACCGGGACGAGGCAGGCGTGGTGGTCGGGCGTCGACTCGGCACCACGTATCCGGCGGCATCTTAGAAGCGCTCGGCAGCCGTTAACACTACGTGGATTCTTGTGCGGGACGCGATCTCAAAAAGTTGAACCGGGGTCGAGAAAAGCATTGTTTCCTGAAAATGTGACATGTACCATTGCATAGATCGGTGATGCAGGGCACATGGGTGACGGAGCCCACCTTCTCAAGGAGACCAAATGAGTAGTAACGAAACGCTCGACAGAATGGCCCGAAACGGCGGTGGCGGCGACAGATCAAAATCCACGAGCCCAGACGGGCTGAAACGTGTCGTGGCCGCGGCAATGGCTGGAACCGTCGCGGAGTGGTACGAATTCTTTCTTTATGGAACCGCGTCGGCCCTGGTCTTCGGAACCCACTTCTTCCGGCAGACGGGCAATCCAGTCGATGGTGTCATTGCCGCATTTGCGCTCTATGCCGTGGGCTTCGCCGCCCGCCCGATCGGCGGACTGGTCTTTGGGCACTTCGGCGACCGCATCGGTCGCAAGGCGTTGCTCCAGCTGAGCCTTGTCGTCGTTGGCATCACGACGTTTCTCATGGGCTGTCTTCCCACCTTTGATGTCATTGGATACTGGGCGCCCGCACTTCTGGTTACTCTGCGCCTGATCCAGGGCTTTGCATTCGGCGGCGAGTGGGGAGGGGCGATCATTCTTGTGAGCGAGCACAGCCCCGACAACAGGCGCGGTTTCTGGGCAAGCTGGCCACAGGCGGGTGTCCCGATGGGCAACCTGGTTGCAACGCTCGTCCTCCTTGGACTGTCCAGTGCCTTGCCCGAAGAAGCATTCCTTTCATGGGGCTGGCGCGTGGCGTTCTGGTTCTCCGCCGTGGTGGTCTTGATCGGCTACTGGATTCGCACGAAGGTCGATGACGCGCCGATCTTCAAGGAGGCCCAGGCCCGCCAGGCTGCTTCGCAGGAGGCCCCTCCAGGTGTCCTTCACGTCTTGCGTTACCACTGGCGCGCAGTGTTGATCGGCATTGGCGCCAGGTTTGCGGAAAACATCCTCTATTACCTCGTGGTCACCTTCTCGATCACCTACCTCAAACTGGTCGTTGAGATGGATACCTCGCGGATCCTCCTGCTGATGTTTGGCGCGCACTTCCTGCATTTCTGCATGATCCCGCTCGTCGGCTTGCTCTCGGACATCATCGGACGCAAGCCCGTCTACCTGACCGGAGCCGTGCTGACTGCATTCTGGGGATTCGTCGGATTCCCGATGATGGACACCGGCAACGACTGGATCGTCATGGCCGCAATCACCTTGGGCCTTGCAATAGAGTCGCTGACCTACGCGCCGTACTCGGCGCTGATGACCGAAATGTTCCCCACCAACGTGCGTTACACGGCGCTTTCACTTTGCTACCAGTTTGCGCCGATCCTTGCCGGGTCCTTGGCCCCGCTCATTGCGCTCTCGCTGCTGCAGAAGTTCAATTCGTCGACGCCGATTGCCCTCTACCTTGTCGGGGCAGCGGTCATTTCCATCGTCGCCGTTTCGTTCGCCAAGGAGACCAAGGGTAAGTCGCTACGCGATGTTGACGACGAGTCGGCGTTGCGTACCAACATCCCGGCCTAGGATCTCACTCCTGTAGCCGCCCGAAAGACTTAAGGAAAAACTATGGACATGCTCACCAGCATCAACGATGCGATCTGGAACCCCATGGCGTACTTCGCCCTGGCCGTCGGATTGTTCTTCACCTTACTAACCGGTTTCGTCCAGTTTCGGCGATTCCCTGACATGATCCGCCAGATCTTGAGCAAGAAGAACAGCTCGGACGGCATCTCGCCGGTCCAGGCGTTGCTCCTGACCCTGGCAAGCCGCGTAGGCGTGGGCAACATCGCCGGCGTTGCAACGGCAATCGCGGCCGGTGGCCCCGGCGCGCTGTTCTGGATGGTGGTCTGCGCACTGCTCGGATCGGCCAGTTCCTTCGCCGAATCCACCTTGGCTCAGGTCTACAAGCGCCGCATCAACGGCGAACACCGCGGCGGCATGCCGTTCTACATAGAGCACGGACTGAAGCTCAAGTGGCTGGCCGTCACCGTGTCGTTCGTCGCCATGGTCGGCTACGGGTTCGTGTTCCCGGGCGTCCAGTCCAACAACATCGCGTCCAGCGTCGAGACCGCGTTCAGCGTTCCCCCCTGGGTTAGCGCCGTTGGCATCACCGCACTCATGGCATTCGTCATCATCGGCGGAACCAAGCGTATTGTCGGCGCCGCACAGTTGATGGTCCCGGTCATGGCCGTGGGTTACATCCTTGCCGCACTGGTGATCGTCGCAGTGAACTTCGAGCAGATCATTCCAACCATCGGCCTGATCCTGTCCTCGGCCTTCGGTGTCCACCAAGTCTTCGGCGGCATCGTCGGTGCGGCCGTGGCCTGGGGCGTGCGACGCGCGGTGTTCTCCAATGTCGCCGGCGTGGGGGAGGGGACCTACGGCGCCGCAGCCGCATCGGTGTCCCACCCTGCCAAGCAGGGCCTGGTCCAGGCCTTCTCGATCTACATCGACACCGTTGTAGTCTGCTTCGCCACCGGCCTGATGATTATCATGACCGGCTCCTACAACGTCATGGCCCCCGATGGCACGGTCCTGATCCAGGGCGTGCCAGACCTCAAGGCCGGCGCCGCGTACACCCAACAGGCCATCAGTACCGTGTTGCCGGGCGTCGGCCCGGGCTTCGTGGCCGTCGCGCTCTTCTTCTTCGCCTTCACCACGCTTGTAGCGTTCTTCTACATCGCCAAGACCAATCTGGTCTACCTCACCGGCCGCGACGACAGCCCGGTGCTGGACTGGGCATTGAAGCTGGGCATGCTCGGTATCACCTTCTTCGGCGGCATCGTCAGCGCCGATGCGATGTGGGCGATCGGCGACATCGGTTACGGGACCCTGGGCTGGATCAATATGCTCTGCCTGTTGGCGCTTACGTCGGTGGTCTACAAGGTCACCCGCGACTACGACAGGCAGTGCAAGGCCGGCCTGGACCCCGTCTTCGACCCCAATTCCCTGGGCATTCGCGGTGCCGACTTCTGGGTCGAGGAGGCGGAGGAAATCGCCAAGAACCAGGCGTCTCTGGCCGCTGGCGGGGCCCGGAAGAAGTAATTCATTTCAGCCCCTTCCGTCTGTGCAATGTCACATGATACTATCTAAATGTGATGTACGGCATGGAGCCGAAGGCATCACCCCCAACCTTGCAAAACACTGAAAAGTCCCCTTGAAAGGAACACAACATGAGCACCACCAAGAAGCCCTGGCACGGAGTCATCGTCGCATCGGCGCTGCAGTTCAAGGATGACCACTCGGTCGACTACGAAGCATTTGCCGACCATGTTCGCTTCCTTGCCAGCAGCGGCTGCGACGGCATCGCCCCGAACGGCTCGCTGGGTGAGTACCAGACCCTGTCCGACGAAGAACGCGCGAAGGTCATCGAGACCGCTGTTGCCGCCGCACCCGAGGGCTTCGTAGTCATGGCCGGCGTTGGCGCCTACGGCGGACTGCAGACCCAGAAGTGGGCACAGCAGGCCAAGGACGCCGGCGCACACGCCATCATGTGCCTGCCGCCGAACACCTACCGCGCAACCGACGACGAAGTAGTTGAGCACTTCCGCCTCGCCGCCTCCGCAGGCCTGCCGGTCGTGGCCTACAACAACCCGATCGATACCAAGGTCGACCTCACCCCGGCACTGGTGGCACGCCTGTTCCACGAAGGCCTGATCGTCGGCATCAAGGAATTCACCGGAGATCCGCGTCGTGCCTACGAAATCAAGGAACTGGCACCGGGCATGGACATCCTCATCGGCACCGATGACACCGTCCTGGAAATGGGCCTCGCCGGCGCCGTTGGATGGGTTGCCGGATACCCGAATGCCATCCCGCATGCAACCGTCGAGCTCTACCGCCTGGCCACCTCCGGCAACCTTGCCGACATGGAGCGCGCCCGGGAAATCTACCGCGACCTGCACTCGCTGCTGCGCTGGGACACCAAGACCGAGTTCGTCCAGTCGATCAAGCTGTCGATGGATGTCGTCGGTCTCAACGGCGGCCCCTGCCGCCCGCCGCGCGGCCCGCTCACCGACGCCGTCCGGGCCGCAGTCATAGCAGACACGGAGGCAGCTGTCGCCAAGGGTTACAAGTAACCTCAAAGTTCCGGCACTGTTGGCCGACCCCGCGGGGCCGGCCAACAGTGCCACCCCATCAACGACGATTTACCGGAGAACTTGAAACATGCGCACCAACAGGATCTTCCACGCAGTGGATTCCCACACCGAGGGCATGCCGACCCGCGTCATTACCGGGGGTATCGGCACCATTCCCGGTGACACCATGGCAGAGCGTCGCCTCTGGTTCATGGAGCACAGCGATTGGATCCGCACCCTGTTGATGTGTGAACCGCGCGGACACGCCTCGATGAGTGGCGCGATCCTGCAGCCCTCCACGCGCCCTGACGCGGACTACGGCGTCCTGTACATCGAGGTCTCCGGACTGCTGCCGATGTGCGGACACGGAACCATCGGAGTGGCCACCGTGCTGGTTGAAACCGGCATGGTCGAAGTCCATGAACCCGTGACCACCGTGCGCCTGGACACCCCGGCCGGCCTGGTCATCGCCGAGGTCGCCGTCAAGGACGGCCAGGCCGAATCCGTGACCATCCGCAACGTGCCCTCCTACAGTGACCGCCTGGACGCATCGGTCGAGGTCCCGGGGTACGGCACCGTGAACTACGATCTCGCCTTCGGCGGCAACTTCTACGCCGTGGTCGAGCTCGACGACCTGGACCTGCCGTTCGAACGTGAACGCAAGGACGACCTGCTCACCGCCGGCCTGGCCATCATGGACGCCATCAATGTAGCCGACGAGCCCGTGCACCGTGAACGCGACGACATCCGCGGCGTCCACCACGTCTACCTCAAAGCCCCGGGCTCCACCGCCGAGCACTCCCGCCACGCCATGGCCATCTACCCGGGCTGGTTCGACCGCTCGCCGTGCGGTACCGGCACCAGCGCCCGCATGGCCCAACTCCATGCCCGCGGCGATCTGGCGCTGGACACGGACTTCATCAACGAGTCATACATCGGCTCGCAATTCACTGGCCGTTTGGTCGAGGAAACCACCGTCGGAGGCCTGCCCGCCGTCATCCCCACCGTGACCGGACGGGCCTGGATCACCGGCACCGCCCAATATTTCCTTGACCCGAGCGACCCATTCCCGGAGGGATTCCTGCTGTGAAACTGCCATATTTCGACGCTGCCGAGGTTCGCGCCTCGCTTCCCTTTGACCGCGCCATCGCCGCCATCGAGGATGCGCTTCGCGGCCAGACAGATCCGGAAATCGACGGCCCGCGCATCTTTGCGCCGGCACCCGACGGCGAATTTCTGCTGATGCCGGCGATCGGCCAGGGCTACACCGGGCTCAAGGTCGCAACCATCGCCCCGCTGAACCCGGCCAAGGGCGAGGAGAAGATCCAGGGTGTCTACCTGCTCTTTGACTCCTCGAACCTCGCACCCATTGCTTCCATGGACGGCGCAGAACTCACGGCCATCCGCACCCCGGCGGCGACGCTGACAGCGGTCAAGAACATCGCAGACGCGCCGGGCGGCACTCCGTTCACCCGAACACCCAGAGTGCTGGTCTTCGGGGCAGGAGTACAGGCGCTCAACCACATCCGGGCCGCCCAGGCGGTCTTCCCCGAGGGCATATTCTCCGTGGTGGGTCAACGGATCGAGCGGATCCAGGCACTGATCGAACAGCTGGCGGCCGAAGGCATCACCGTTACCCGCGGCTCCGTGGAGGACGTTCCGAACGCGGACGTGATCCTTTGCGTCACTTCCTCGCCGACACCGCTCTTTGACGGATCGCTGCCGGCCGACCACGCCATCATCGCATCGGTGGGGCAGCACGGGCTCGACGCCCGCGAGGTCGACGATAAGCTCGTCAGGCGCTCCGAGGTCGTCGTCGAGGGACGTGCTTCCTCTTGGCGCGAAAGCGGGGATTTGATCCCCGCGCGTAGCGTCGAAGAGTGGAAAGAGATCAGCCCGGCAAACCTCAAGGACCTGGTGAACGGCAAATTCAGCCGCGTCGGGGGCAGGCCGACGCTTTACACGGGCGTGGGCATGGCATGGGAAGACTTGGTTTCCGCCGCAGTGGTGTATGAAGATCACAGGAGTAACAACGCGTGAGCGCACCTGTAAAAATCGGAGAACAAACCATGACCGGCAATTCAAGATTCACCATTGAAAAGCTCGACCGCCAGATGAGCCTGCGTGAGACGGTCACCGAGCGGCTCCGCACCTCGATCATCTCGGGTGACCTGGTGGAAGGGGAGCTGTACTCTGCACCCAATTTGGGCGCGGCCTTTGGGGTCTCGGCAACTCCGGTGCGCGAAGCCATGATGGACCTTGTCCGTGAGGGGCTGGTGGAGACTGTCAAGAACAAGGGCTTCAGGATCACCGGCATGACGGATGCAGAACTCGAGGAAATCGCCGAGATCCGGCTGCTGGTGGAACCGGCAGCGACCAAACGCGCCCTGGAAGCTGTTCCAAGTGACAGCATTTCCGACCTCCGTTCGCTGGCGGACGTCATCGTTCGTACAGCTCGGGACAAGGACCCGGAAGCGTACCTTGCCGCCGACCGTGAGTTCCACGCACGCCTGCTGAGCTTTGCGGGAAACAAGCAACTTGTCGAACTGGCAACGTCGCTGCGCCTGCGCACGCGTATGTATGGCCTCAAGACGCTCATGGACAATGACCAGCTTGACGGCTCGGCCCAGGAACACCACGAAATGATCGATTGCGTGGAGCGGGGTGACGGGGAAGCGATCTACGAACTGATGATCCGCCACATCAACCACGCTCGTGGCATGTGGAATACCGGCACCCCCGATCAAGATGCACCAGAGCAAAACACCCAGTAACCAGGAGTAAACATGAATGCGCCCAGCGACGTGATCGTCATCGGTGCCGGAGTCATAGGTTCGGCGATTGCATATTTCGCCACCACGCAGGGACTGTCCGTGACCGTCCTGGAGCGCGGCCTTCCGGCAAGCGGAACCAGCTCCGCCTGCGAGGGCAACATCCTGGTGTCGGACAAGGAACTCGGCCCGGAACTCGAGCTGACAAAGTTCTCGCTCGACACCTGGCGCGGCGATCTGGCCGAACACGCAGCCCACTGGGAATTCGAGTCCAAGGGCGGCATCATCGTCGCCTCGCGCGAATCCTCCCTTGCCTCGCTGGACCGCCTGACCAAGGCGCAGGCCGAGTACGGGATCGACGTCGAACGAGTCGACATCCCGCGGCTGCGCGAATTCGAGCCCAACATTTCCCCCGACGCGCTGGGCGCGGCGTGGTACCCGGACGACTGCCAGGTCCAGCCGATGCTGGTTGCCGGGCACCTGCTCAAGTTGGCCCGGGCAGCAGGGACCAAGGTCATGACCGACACCACGGTCACCGGCTTTGTGCGCAATGGAGACACCGTCACCGGAGTCAAGACCGACCGCGGCGAATTCCACGCCCCGGCGATCGTCAACGCCGCGGGCAGCTGGTCCGAGGACATCGCGGCACTGGCCGGGGTCAACGTGCCGGTCAAGCCCCGCAAGGGCTTTGTCATGGTCACCGAACCGTTGCCGCCGATGGTGCACCACAAGGTCTACGCGGCCGAGTACGTGGACAACGTCGGCAGCTCCGACGCCGGGCTGCAGTCCTCCCCGGTGGTCGAGGGCACCCCGGCCGGTTCAATCTTGATCGGCTCCTCCCGCGAGCGCGTCGGATTCGACCGCAGCGTCAACACCGACGCCCTGCGCCAGATGGCCGCAAACGCGATCGCGCTCTTCCCGTTCCTGGAGAAGACGCGCATTATCCGCCACTACCACGGCTTCCGCCCCTACTGCCCGGACCACCTGCCGGTCATTGGCCATGACCCGCGCGCCCCGGGACTCTGGCATGCCAGCGGCTATGAAGGCGCGGGCATTGGTCTGTCCGCCGGCACCGGAAAGCTCGTGGCCCAGGCCTTGGCCGGGTTGGTCCCCGACATGTCACTTGCGCCCTTCGCCCCCGAACGCTTCGGCGCATTCACCCCGACAGGCAACGTCCCCCAGGAGTCAGCAGCATGAGCACCACACCGCGGCGGATCACCGTGACACTCAACGACGCCCGGGTGACGGCCAATGCCGGCCAGAGCGTCGGCGCGGTCCTAATGGGCCAGGGCATCAAGGCCTGGCGCACCACCCGCATCGAAGGCAAGCCGCGCGGCCTGTTCTGCGGCATCGGCGCTTGCTACGACTGCCTGGTCACCGTCGACGGGCAACCCAACCAGCGCGCCTGCCTGGTCGAAGCGACCGATTCCATGACCATTGAAGGGGACTTCGACGCATGAGCTCGCACGAGGAAATTGCCTTCGACGTAGCAGTCATAGGTGCGGGCCCAGCGGGCCTGGCCGCTGCGGTTGCCGCGGCCGAACGCGGTGCCAGGGTCGTCGTCCTCGACGCCGGCGACCAGCCCGGCGGCCAGTTTTGGCGCCACCGCCCCGAGTCCGTCATTTCCGAGTCCGATGGTCACGGCCACCACGGCTGGAAGACCTACCTGGATTTGCGCGCACGCTTCGACGCGGCCAACGCCCGAGGCTTGCTGCGCTATTTGCCCACCACCCAGGTGTGGATGATCGAACGCGAGGACGCCGGCCGTTTTGTGCTGCGGCTGACCCCGGCCACCGGCACCGCAATCGCCACTGCAACGGTGCGCGCCGACAAGTTGGTTTCCTGCAGCGGCGGCTACGATC
The DNA here is from genome assembly GCF_039535115.1 of Paeniglutamicibacter sulfureus. NCBI lineage: Bacteria > Bacillati > Actinomycetota > Actinomycetes > Micrococcales > Micrococcaceae > Paeniglutamicibacter > Paeniglutamicibacter sulfureus. Next base: position 2,226,062 of record NZ_BAAAWO010000001.1, on the reverse strand, counting down.
GCCAGTTGCCGGTACCCGGATGGGAACTGCCCGGCGTCATGGCCGCCGGCGGGATCCAGGCGTTCATCAAGGCCAACGGAGCCCTGCCGGGCAAGCGCTTTGTGGTTGCCGGGACCGGGCCCTTCCTGCTGCCGGTGGCCGCAAACATCGCCGAGGCCGGCGGCAGGGTCGTGGCAGTGTGCGAATCCGCCTCGCTGGCGAACTGGCTCCCGCACCTGGGCGCCGCAAGCGGCGTTCCGGGCAAGGCCCTCGAGGGTGCGCAGTACGCTGCCGCCTTCGCCAGACACCGCATCCGCTACCGCACGCGCACGGTGGTCACCGAGGTGCTGGGAGAGTCCAGCGCATCCTCGGTGCGCATCGCCAAGGTCGACGCCGAGGGAGCCGTGATTGCGGGAAGTGACCTACTGCTTGAGGACGTGGACGTCGTTGGTTTCGGCTGGGGATTCACCCCTCAGATCGAACTTGCCGTCGCCTTGGGGGCAGCGACGCGCATCGATGCCGACGGCTCGATGGTATGCGTGGTCGACGGTCAGCAGGCATCCAATGTGCCGGGCCTTTACCTTGCCGGCGAGGTGACGGGCGTTGGCGGTGCCGTACTGGCCGTGGCCGAGGGGCTCGTTGCCGGGGCCGCGGCGGCCAACGGCGAGGCACCGGGAGTCGGCACCGCGCGGCAGATCCGGCGCCACCGCCGGTTCGCCGGGGCCATGCACCGGGCGCATCCGATCCCCGAAAAGTGGGACGAGATGCTCACCGATGACACCCTGGTGTGCAGGTGCGAGGAGGTCGGCCATGCCGAGGTCGTGCACGCCCGCGACACACTCGGCGCCACGGATGCACGCACCATGAAGTCCTTCACCCGCGCCGGGATGGGCTGGTGCCAGGGCAGGGTCTGCGGCTTCGCCGTCTCCTGCCTGTCCACGAAGGACACCGAGGACGCCGGGGCCGAAGCCGCATCGCTGGCGGCCATCGCCAAGCGCCCCGTCGCCGCCCCGCTGACCCTAGGCGAGATCAGCACTATGGACTCCCGGCAACCCCGGGACGCCTGACCGCCCACCAAAGTTTTCGACCCGCGGATTGCCTCCGCATCTCCACCGACTTCCCCCGTGAAAGGACCACGCCAATCATGACCACCACCATCACTGTCACCCCGACGACCGCCACCGAGCTTGAGGAAATCCTCGTTGCCGCCCAGCAGGCGGCGGCGCCGTGGGCCGCCCTGCGCCCCTCCGAGCGCGCCGCCGTGTTGGATTCAGTTGCAGACGCCCTCGATGCCGCGGCAGGCACGCTCATCCCGATCGCCATGGCGGAGACGAACCTGCCGCAGGCCCGCCTGACCGGCGAGCTCAAGCGCACCACCTTCCAGCTGCGCCTCTTTGGAGAGGTGCTGCGCGACGGCGCCTACCTCGACGCACGCATCGACCACGCCGATGCGCAGTGGCCGATGGGCGCCCCGCGCCCAGACCTGCGCCGGGTGCTCGAGCCGATGGGCCCGGTCGTCGTCTTCGCCGCCAGCAACTTCCCGTTCGCCTTCTCCGTGGCCGGCGGCGACACCGCCTCCGCCTGGGCCGCCGGCAACCCCGTCATCCTCAAGGCCCACTCGGGCCACCCGGAACTTTCGATCGCCACGGCAAACACCATCGCCGAGGCACTGTCAGCAACCGGCGTTCCGGTCGGCGTCTTCGCCCTGGTCATGGGCACCGAGGCCGGCGCCGCCGCGCTGAAGGATCCACGCGTCAAGGCGGCGGGCTTCACCGGATCCATCCCCGGCGGCCGCGCCCTTTTCGACATGGCCAACGCCCGCCCGGAACCGATCCCGTTCTACGGCGAGCTCGGTTCCAACAACCCCGTCTTCGTCACCGCCGCCGCTGCAGCCGAGCGCGGCGCCGCGATCGCCGGCGAATTCGTCGCATCCTTCACCATGGGTGCCGGACAGTTCTGCACCAAGCCGGGAACGATCTTTGTCCCGCGCGGTTCGGGGATCATCGAGACCCTGCGCGCCACCGAGCTTCCGAGCGCGGCCGCGCTGCTCAACGGCCGCATCCAGGCCGGCTACGTCGAGGTGCTTGGGGCCCTGCAGGGTCACGAAAAGGTCCAGATCCTGGCCCAGGGCTCGGACCCGCTGGCCGATCCGCCGAGCCCGACCCTGCTGCTCACCAGCGCCGAGGACCTGCTGGAACACCCGGAGTCCCTGCAGACCGAGTGCTTCGGCCCGACCGCACTGGTCGTCGAGTACACCGACGAGTCGGAACTCGTCGCGCTGGCCGAAAGCTTCGAGGGCCAGCTGACCGCCACCCTCGTGGGCACCGAAAACTGCGAGGTCGCCGACCTGATCGAGGTGCTCTCCCGCAAGGCAGGCCGCGTGCTGTGGAACCAATGGCCGACCGGCGTCTCGGTGACCTACGCGCAGCAGCATGGCGGCCCGTACCCGGCAACCACCTCCGTGGGCAGCACCTCAGTGGGCACCGCGGCAATCTCCCGCTTCCTGCGCCCTGTGGCATATCAGGGCTTCCCACAGGGCCTGCTTCCTGAGGCGCTGCAGGATGCCAACCCGCTGAACGTGCCGCAGATGGTTAACGGCAAGCGGTAACCCTCTGCCGGCCGGACTCACTGAGGATCGAGCTGGCCAGCGGCTCGATCCATGGGACCGGTGCAAATCGCGGGATGAACCTCATTCGCAGTTCAAAACAAACGTGACGTGTGGACGGCATCCGGCTATCTTCGGCCGTCTTCGTGCCGTGACACCCGGTCATGGGATCGCAGTCTAACGGCCTCAACGCGAGAAGCGGTTCCGCGGTGCACGAACACGTGCGAGCCGCGGAACCGCTTTCATGGTTGAGGGCCTACAGCCCCTTGACGATGATGACGTCAAGCCGGCGCGGGCCGTGTACGCCCTCGACGCGCTCGAGCTCGATGTCACTCGTGGCGCTGGGCCCGGAAATCCAGGTCAGCGGACGGGTGATGTCCATGCGCGGCAGCGCCTCGGGCAACAGGCGCACAATGCTGGAGACGGGGACTACGCACACGTGGTGGTCCGGCACCAGCGAGATCGCGCGGCGTCCCTGGTTGCCGCTGCCGTCCAGCACGATGGTGCCCGACTCGGCGATGGAGACCGCCGAGGAGGTCAGCACCGCACTGGTGCCATCCAGCTCGGCCACGCTCAGCACGGCGCCGGGGGCATCGATGCGGCGGCGCGTATCGCCGGCCGGCGCGGCATCGGCCAACCAGGTCCCGTCGATGCCGTGCGGCACCACAAAACTGGAGGCGTCCTTGAGGCGCGCGGCAATCGTTGCCGAAAGGTCTGCGGCTTCCACGACGTCGACGTGTGCCTTGTAGTCCTCGAGCCGGTCGACCAGCAGTTCGATGAGCTCGGCTTCCGGCATGTCCGAGGACATCCGGTATTCGCGGGGGACCGGCTCCGGCGTCGGGGCATCGCGCAGGGCGGAGGCGATGCGGGAGAGGATTTCTTCCTTGGCGCTCATTTGGTCAGCTTCTCCTGCTCATTGACGGGTGCAACCGGCTCGTGGTCTTTCTTCCACCAGTCGCGGAAGGACTGGGCCGGGGGAGCGGGAATGTCGCGGGACTGGGTCCAGCCGGCGGCGATGCCCGGAAGACGCTTGATCTTCTTGTCGCGCCCGGCCGCGAGCTTGCCCAGCGGCAGACCCTTTTCCAGCAGCCCCAGGTGCTTGCCGGAGGAGAACGCCCACTGTGCGCCCTTCATCATCAAATCCATCTGGCTGGGAAGCTTCTTTTCCCCGCGCTTGGAATCCACGTCCTCCCCGCGCAGGTGCACCAGGATCTCGGGGATGTTGATCTTCACCGGGCAGGCGTCGTAGCAGGCGCCGCACAGGGACGAAGCGTAGGGCAGCGAACTGTTTTCCTCGGACTTGATGCCGGTGAGCAACGGGGTCAGGATTGCGCCGATCGGGCCCGGGTAGGTCGATCCGTAGGCGTGGCCGCCGGTGCGCTCGTAGACCGGGCACACGTTCATGCAGGCTGAACAGCGGATGCAGTTCAGCGCGGTGCGGCCGTACTTGTCGGCCAGGGCCGCGGTCCGGCCGTTGTCCAGCATCACCAGGTGCACGTTTTGCGGTCCGTCGCCCTCGGTGACCCCGGTCCACAGGGAGGTGTAGGGATTCATGCGCTCGCCGGTGGAGGAACGCGGCAGCAGCTGCATGAAGACCTCGAGGTCGTCCTTGGACGGCAGCAGCTTCTCGATGCCCATGACGGTGATCAGGGTTTCGGGCAGGGTCAGGCACATGCGTCCGTTGCCCTCGGATTCGACCACCGCGAGGGTGCCGGAGTCGGCCAGCGCGAAGTTGGCGCCGGAGATGGCGACCTTGGCGGAGAGGAACTTGCGGCGCAGATGCTCGCGGGCGGCCATGGCCAAAAGGCGCGGTTCGTCGGTGAGGTTCGGGTCCACGTTCGGCATTTCGGCCAGGAAGATGTCGCGCACCTCGGTGCGGTTCTTGTGGATGGCCGGGACCAGGATGTGGCTGGGCTTGTCGTGTCCCAACTGGACGATCAGTTCGGCCAGGTCGGTCTCGAAGGCGGAGATGCCCTGCTCCTCGAGGTATTCGTTGAGCCCGATTTCCTGGGTGGCCATGGACTTGACCTTGACGACCTCGGTGGTGTCCTGCTCGCGGATCAGGTCGGCGACGATTTGGTTGGCCTCCTGGGCGTCGCGGGCCCAGTGGATCACTCCGCCGCGGGCGGTGAAATTCGTTTCGAATTCCTCCAGCAGCGCCGGCAGGTTCGCCATCACCTGGTTCTTGGTGGCCGAGCCCGCATCACGCAGTTCCTCCCAGTCGGGAAGCTCGGCGACGACCTTCAGGCGCTTGTCGCGGATGGTGTGGGTGGCATGGCGCAGGTTGGCGCGCATCTGGGTGTTGCCCAGTTCGCGGTGAGCGGCTGCCGGGAAGGGTTCCTCGATGTGGAGGTTGCCGTCGCCGAAGACCGGAAGGGTCGGCATGCCCATGAAGACGTTGCTCATCGCACGCCCGCCTTTCCTACAAGGATCTCACCGGTTACCGAGACCGGCTCGTCAATGGTGCTGGCCAGGATCTCGGCAAAGTGCAGCGTGGTGGTATCCGAATTGGTGCGCGAGAGTCCGCCGCCGATGTGCATGAGACAGGACGCGTCACCGCCGGAGCACAGCGAGGCGCCGGTGGACTTGATGTTCTTGGCCTTGTCCTCGAGCATCGCCGAGGACACGTCGGCATTTTTCATGGAGAAGGTTCCGCCGAAGCCGCAGCATTGATCGGCCTCGGGCAGTTCCGCGAACTGAATGCCGGCCACGGACTGGAGCAGGTCACGCTGGCGGTCGCCCAGTTTCAATGACCGCATGCCGTGGCAGGAAGGGTGGTAGGTGACCTTGTGGGGGAAATGCGAACCGAGCTGTTCAGCTGCATCGGTGATGCCCAGGACATCGACCAGCAGCTGCGAAAGTTCGTAGGTCTTCGCGCCCACCGCCTCGGCGCGTGCCTTCAACGCGGAGTCGCCGCAGCGCTCGGCAAGGACAGGGTGCTGGTGCTTGACCGAGGCTACGCAGGATCCCGAGGGCGCAACGGCCACGTCGTAGGTCTCCGCCTCGAAGGCCTTCACGTGGTTGGCGACCACGGGGAGTGCCTCGTCCATGTAGCCGGAGTTGATGTGCATCTGCCCGCAGCAGGCCTGTCCGGAGGGAAAGACCACCTCGTGGCCCAGTCGTTCGAGGATCTTGACCGTGGCGCGAGCAGTTTGCGGGTACATGGCGTCAACGATGCAGGTGGCGAAAAGTGCGATTTTCATTCAGTGATCCTTCCGGCGCATTCAGCCGAGGAATTGATGTGGTCTGACCATACTAGGACGTGATCGGGCCCACGTCCACCCGGCAGTCCGGAAGGAAAAAATCTGTGACCCCACTCACCAATGTGCCTGAATTTGGGTTATGCTGATGTGGTCGGACCATAGTGGTCCGACCACGGATGTCTACCGGCGTCCGCCAAGACCCCCTTATCCGCGATCCACTCCCAACGCGAAGGACGCCCAGTGGACACCTTTACTCCCACCACAGATCCGTTGGCCGGAAGCATTGCGCTTTCCGCCATCATTTCCCTCCTGCCGCTACTGACCTTCTTTGTCATGCTGGCCGTCGTCAAGGCCAAGGCCTACGTCTCCGGGCTTACCTCATTGCTGGTTGCCATTTTGGTCGCAATTTTTGTCTTCAAGATGCCTCTGGGCATGGCCTTGATGTCCGGCGTACTGGGCGCGGTCTTCGGTGCCTTCCCGGTGGTCTGGATCGTCATCATGGCGATCTGGCTTTATCAGGTCACCGTCGTCTCGGGCCGATTTGAGGACCTGCGTCGCGTCTTTGACGTGATCGGCGGCGGCGACATCCGCATCCAGTCCATCCTGATTGCCTTCTGCTTCGGCGGCTTGCTCGAAGCGCTTGCCGGCTTCGGCGCACCGGTGGCAATCACCGCCACAATGCTGCTGGCCCTTGGCATGCCCCCGCTGCGTGCAGCCGCCGCGGTGCTGGTAGCCAACACCGCCCCGGTGGCCTTCGGGGCCGTGGCCATCCCCATCACCACCGCGGCCGGTCTGACCGGGCTCGACGCCAACCACATTGGCGCAGTCGTCGGGCACCAGGCACCACTGCTGGCCATCTTCGTGCCGACGCTGCTGCTGTTCATCATTGACGGCCGGCGCGGCGTCAAGGAAGTCTGGCCCGCGGCTCTTGTCATCGGCGGCTCCTTCGCCGTGGCCCAATTCCTCTGCGCCACGTACTTCTCCTACGAGCTCACCGACATCGTCGCCTCGCTCGCCGGCTTGGGCGCCGCAGTGATCTTCCTGCGGTTCTGGACCCCGAAGGGCCGCGACGAGGCACGCGCCCGCGTTCTTGTGGGCGAGGCGGCCCAGGGTGCATCAGCCGGCAAGGGCGGCAACGCCCACGCCGGATCCGGCACCGTCTATCGCGGTCACGAGCAGAAGCTGGAATTCGGGCCAACCTTCCTTGCGCTCTTCCCCTACTTGTTGGTCATCGTGATTTTCGGCATTGCCAAGCTCTGGAAGTTGGGCGTGAACGTACCCGGCGCCTTGGCCTCCACCGACGTGAAAATCAAGTGGCCCATGCTCTACGGCCACGTTCTTGATGGCGAGGGCAACCCCGTTTCATCGACGATCTACAACTTCCAGTGGCTCTCGAACCCCGGGACCCTGTTGCTTTTCACCGGCCTGATTGTCGCCATTGTCTACTCGCTCAACGATGACGGGGGCAAGTACAAGATCAGGGTCTCGGATGCCGTCCTGGAAATCGGGCGCACGATCTACAACATGCGCTGGGCCGCCACCACGATCCTTTCGGTCCTGGCCCTGGCCTACGTGATGAACCTGTCCGGGCAGACCATCACCATCGGCACCTGGCTTGCGGGGACCGGCGCGTTCTTCGCCTTCCTGTCCCCGATCCTGGGCTGGATCGGCACGGCCGTCACCGGTTCCGACACCTCGGCCAACGCCCTGTTCGCGAAGCTGCAGCAGACCGCCGGCATCAACGCCGGAATCGATCCGAACCTGCTGGTCGCCGCCAACACCTCGGGCGGTGTCGTCGGCAAGCTGATTTCCCCGCAGAACCTGGCCATTGCCGCCACCGCCGTGGGTATGGAAGGCAAGGAATCGGTCATCCTGAAGAAGGTTGCCGGCTGGTCCGTGGGCATGCTTCTGGTGCTGTGCGTGCTGGTGTACCTGCAGTCCACGCCGATCCTGGGCTGGATGCTGCCGACCCCGTAAGGCGTGCCCGGCAACACCGGCCGCAACGGTCGGCAAGCGGCCCCGTGGATCGGCGAGGAGTATCGCCGATCCACGGGGCCATGGCCGGCTTCGAAACCCATTAGGCTTGAATGATTCGTTGATTGGCCAAGGGGCCAAACATGAGCAATGACCATGGGGACAAGAAGCAGTGAAAAGCACAGCCAGGAATTCGCCGCAGCCGGCCCGGGCCTACGAGACGGTCCTGACCACCATCGAGGCCGACCTTCGATCGGGAAAGCTCAAGATTGGCGACCAGTTGCCCGGCGAGCGATCCTTGGCCGAGACCCACGGGATCTCCCGGGCCTCGGTCAGGGACGCCATCCGCATCCTCGATGCCATGGGCATGGTGCGCACTTCCACCGGGTCCGGGCCCAATTCCGGCGCCGTCGTCATTTCCGATCCCGCGGTGGGCTTGTCGGCGACGCTGCGGCTTCATGTTGCCTCGCGCCAGCTTTCCGTTGCAGACATCGTTGAATCCCGTATCCTGCTGGAAACCTGGGCTGCCGAGTCCGCCGATCTGGACAGCGACCCCGAGCGCAGCGCCGAGGTGTTGCGGCGAACCGCCGAGCTGCTTGAGGCCATGGACGTGCCGGGCCTTGACCGCGAGGAATTCCACGACCTCGACTCCCAATTCCATGTGCTGCTCTCATCGCTGGCCGGCAACGCCGTCATCGAGGCCATGATGGAATCGCTGCGCCTGTCCATCAGCGACTACGTCAGTGAGTCGGTGGCCAGCGACGCTGCCTGGCAGAAGATCGCCAAGGTCCTTCGGGCCCAGCACCACGGCATCCACCAGGCGGTCGCGGCAGGCAACGGGCCGGCCGCGGCCAGGCTCCTGCGCGAGCACATCGAGTGGTTCTACACGGAATCCAGGCAGCTCTAAGCGGCGCCGGGGGCGTTTAGAGCTTGATGACCATCTTGCCGGTGTTGGCGCCGCGCATGAGGTCCAAGAACCCCTGCACCGCGTTTTCCAGGCCCTCGACGACGGTCTCGTCGAAGACGATCTTCCCCTGCGCAATCCATTCGGACATGTCGGCCATGAACGCCGGGTAGTGTTCGGCGTAGTTCCCCACGGTGAACCCCTTGAGGGTTAGCCCCCGGGTGACCATGTTACTCATGTTCCGCGGCCCCACGGGAGCCTCTGTCGAGTTGTAGACGGAGATGGCCCCGCACAAGGCGCCCCGCCCGCCGGGGTTGAATGCATCCAGTGCAGCCTCCAGATGTTCACCGCCCACGTTGTCGAAATACACGTCGATGCCTTCGGGTGCCGCGTCGTGCAACTGCCCGCGGACCGGTCCGTCCTTGTAGTTGAAGGCGGCGTCGTAGCCGTACTTTTCGGTCAGCAGGTCGACCTTGGCCGCGCTGCCGGCGGAGCCGATGACACGCTTGGCGCCCTTGAGGCGCGCAATCTGGCCTGCCGCGCTTCCGACGGCCCCGGCCGCACCGGAAATGAAGACTGTGTCGCCGTCCTTGAGGCCGGCAATTTCGGTCAACCCGACGTAGGCGGTGAAGGCCGTCATGCCCAGAATGCCGAGGTAGGCCGACAATGGAAGGCCGGGAAGGTCCTTGACCACGCGGAAGTTGCCTGCCGCGGACTGGGAGAGGTCCCTCCATCCCAATTGGTGAAGCACCGGATCGCCGACGTTGAATCCCTCGGCGCGCGATTCGACCACGCGGCCAACCGCTCCACCCGTCATGACTTCGTCGAGGGCGTACGGCGCAGCGTAGGACTTGGTGTCGTTCATGCGCCCGCGCATGTAGGGGTCAACGGAAATGAACTCGTTGGCCACCCGGATCTCGCCCTCGGCGAGGTCGGGCAGTTCCACCGCGACAGTGGAGAAGTTCGAGTCCGTTGGCCACCCGGTGGGGCGGCTGGCGAGGTGGATCTGGGTGCTGGTGGAAGTGGACATGTAATCGAGGCTCCTTGTCAGGGGGAAATTTTTTCGGGGACTTTAGCGGGCGAAGGCTAACAGGCCAAAAATGATGGCCAGGGCGGGAGCCGTGAGCTGCAGGATCGCCGCGCGGGCAAGTTTGGGCGAGGAAAAGAGCAAGACCATCCCAGCTGCCGCCATCGAGCCGGTGCCTGCAAAGATCAACGTTGCTCCGGCAGTTGTGGATGAGGCCAGCACCAGGACCATGCCCAGAACCGTGAGAACGGCCAGGAACAAGTTGTAGAACCCCTGGTTGAAGGCCAGCGGCTTGGTCGCGCTTGCCTCGGCGTCCGTTTTGATGCCGAACGCCTTGCGGGTGGAGGGCAGATCCCAACGCAGGGACTCCAAGACAAAAATGTACACATGGATTGCCGCGGCCAGTCCGGAGAAAATCATCGTTGTCAGCAGCATCTGGTGCGCCCCTAGATTGAATGAGTGATTGTGTAACGCTCGTTCCAATATATACTGGAATGACCGTTACACAAAACAGGGGGATCCGGGTCTCATGGCAAGAACGCAGGAATTCGACACCGGCAAGGCGCTTGGCGATGCCCGGCGCGTTTTTTGGGACAAGGGATTCGATGCCACATCGATCGCGGATCTTGAGGCCGCCACGGGACTTGGCCGTTCAAGCATCTATCACGGATTTGGCTCCAAGCGGGGACTCTTTGATGCGGTGATCCAGGACTACATGGATACGGTCCTGCGGCCTCGCCTGATCCTGTTGCACAACCAGGCACACCCTGCCGAGGGCATCTCGACCTACCTGACCTCGTTGTCCGACGCCTTGGTGAAAACAGCGGACCAGACCACAAACCGAGGATGCCTGTTGCTGAACACTGCGGCGGGCATCGCGGGCAACGACGAGGCGCTGAGGCTGTTGATCGATGGGTACCAGGTCGAATTGCGGGACGGCGTTGCCGGCGCCCTGCGCGCAGCCGACCCGACGCAAACCGACGCGGTGGTTCTTGCCCGGGCCCGTATCGTCGCGGGGCTGACCATGGGCGCACTGCTCATGGCGCGCGTGAATCTGGGCGAGGCACTGTCAACCCTGGAAGCAGCCGGGGAACAGGCACGGCTGTGGCTTCCGGCGGGATCGCAAGCCCGATAGGCAAGGTCCGCCGGCCCGCTTTCGCGCGATTTCCCTTCGGGCCGAAACCCACGGGACGTAGCGCCGCGCCGATGTGAGCAACCTTGCCCCCGGGTCGCCGTCTCCCGCAAGGACTTGCCCAGTAACCTGTGAGCATGTCCAAGATGGAAAATCCGGCAGCCGACAATCCGCCCACGGTTCCGCGGCCGGCGTCCCGTGGATTCATGGTGCTGTCGCTGCTCGCCGTGATTCTGGTCGGGCTGAACCTGCGGGCGGGAATCACCAGCGCTTCGCCGCTTTTCCTGGACCTGCAGGAATTCCTGGGCTATGGCCCGTTCGTCACGGCGCTGCTGCCCTCGATCCCCACCCTGGTCTTTGCCGTGGCCGGCATGGCGACCGCATGGCTGGCCAGGCGCCTTGGCCTCTCCGGAACGATACTGCTTGCGCTGGGCGTGCTTGCCGCCGGGCTGGCATTCAGGGCCTTGCCGACCACGTGGGCATTGCTGGCAGGAACGGTGGCGGCCATGTGCGGCATCGCGCTGTGCAATGTTGCCATGCCGTCTTTTATCCGCGAGAACTTTGCCGACAAGACCTCGATGATGACCGGTCTGTACACGATCACCATGTCGGTGGGTGCCACCGCAGCCTCGGCCCTGAGCGTTCCCCTGGCGCTGGCCGCCGGTTCGCCGACCATGGGGCTTGCCACCTGGAGCTTCCTGTCGGTCGCGGCCGTGCTGGCGTTCCTGCCGTTTATGGTCATGGCCCGCTCGGACCGCGCCGCCACGACGTCGCCATCGGGCGTCAGCCCGCTCTCGCTGATCCGCACCCGGCGCGGGATGGTCATCACCGGACTCTTCACCGTCCAGGCACTCATGGCCTACGCCATGATGAGCTGGTTGCCCAGCATCCTGATCTCGCGGTCCATGTCGCCCGCCGATGCCGGGATCCTCTTGGGTGCGCTGCAGGCCATGACGATTCCGGCCACCATGCTTTCCCTCTGGCTCGTCAACAAGCACGGCAAGCTGCGCGGCGCCTTCATCATGTGTTCGGTCATGGTCGCCGCAGGGCTGGCCGGCCTCGTGTGGCTGCCGCTGTCGTTGGCGTGGCTATGCGCGGTCGCCATGGGCATCGGGTTCTCCGTGTTCCCGCTGGTGCTGCTGGTGATCTCCCATAGCGGGGACACTTCCGAGGAGACCACAGCGATGAGCACCCTGGCCCAGTCGGTCGGGTATCTGGTGGCCACCAGCGGACCGTTCGGCATGGGCTTGTTGTATGCTCTCAGCGGCGATTGGACCCTGCCGCTGCTGCTGCTGATTCTCGTTGCCGGAATCCAGCTCTGGCTCGGTGTCGTGGCCAGCGGCTATCGCCGGGGAACCCCGCAGCGCGTGCAGTAGGTTCCCCGGCCGACGGGGCCGGGCTACGCCTTGGAGGCGAGCTCGTCTTCGACATCCTGCGGCGCGGCCAGGTCCATCTCGAGCAACGGCACGACCTTGGACTTGGTGACCAAGCGGTGGACGAGCCACAGTCCCAGGAAGATGGGCAGGCCGATGTAGGAGGAGAGCACCTCCATGCCGCGTCCTGCCACCACCGCCTCGTAGTTCTGCCCGGCGATCACCAGGATCAACACGGCGAAGGCCAGCAGTGGCCCGATGGGGAAGAGCGACGCCCGGTAGGGCAGGTCGCTGACCTTGTTGCCCTGGGCCAGGAAGCCGCGCCTGAACCGGTAGTGCGAGATGGCGATGCCCGCCCACACGATGAATCCGCACAAGCCCGAGACGTTCAGGAGCCAGGCGTAGGCGGCACCTTGGCCGACGATTGCGGACAGGAACCCAAAGAGTCCCACCGCGGCGGTGGCGAGCAGCGCCGGAATCGGGACGCCGCGCGAGTTGGTGCGGCCAAAGATCTTGGGGGCCTTGCCGTCATGGGCCATGGAGTAGAGCATGCGGGTCGAGGCATACAGCCCTGAGTTGCCCGCCGACAGGATCGCGGTGAGGATGACAGCGTTCATCAGCGACGCCGCAAAGGCGATGCCGGCACGCTCGAAGACCATGGTGAACGGGGAGGCTGCCACGTCGGCCTCGCCGGATGCCAACAGGCTCGGATCGGCGAAGGGGATCAGGCAGCCGATGATGAAAATGGCGCCGATGTAGAAGATCATGATGCGCCAGAAGACGTTGCGGATGGCCTTGGGGACCTCGCGCCGGGGGTTCTTCGCCTCGCCGGCGGCCACGCCGACCAGCTCGGTGCCCTGGAAGGAGAAGCCGGCGATCATGAAGACGGAAATGATCGATACCCACCCGCCATGGAAGACGTCCTCGCGGTTTTGCCAGTTGGACAGCCCGGGGGAGCTGTCTCCGAGGATGCCCACGATCATGAGCACCCCGGCGATCAGGAACAGCACGACGGCGGACACCTTGATCAGCGAGAGCCAGAATTCGCTTTCGCCAAAGGACCTGGCCGAGAGTGCATTGAGCCCCGTCAGCACAACGAGGAAAATTCCGGCCCAGATCCAGCCGGGGACGCCCGGCAGCCAGAAGTCCATGATGATTCCGGCGGCGACCAGCTCGGCGGCCACGGTGATGGCCCAGTTGAACCAGTAGTTCCAGCCGATCGCGAACCCGAAGGAGGGGGAGACGAAGCGCGTCGCGAAAGTCTGGAAGGACCCGGCGACGGGGATCTTGGCCGCCATCTCGCCCAGGGACTGCATCAGCAGGAACACCATCAGGCCAACCAGGGCATAGGCGACCAGTGCGCCGCCGGGTCCGGCCTGGGAAATCGTGCCACCCGAGGCGACGAAGAGTCCCGTGCCGATCGCGCCGCCGATGGCGATCATTTGCAGGTGCCGGCTGCTCAGACCGCGCTTGAGTTCGTTGTGGTGCTTGCCGCCGACGGGACCGACAGGGTTCGAGGGTTCGCGCCGGGGTGCCGCTTCGGGCTCGAGTGCTACGGAAATTCTGCTCATGGGTGTCATGCAACACCACCAAGGGGCCTTGATGCGAGCTGGCTCACAGTCACCTGGCCGGCTTCGGGTTGCAACAGGCTTTGAGCCGGCACCACCGTGGCGCCCGGTTGCCGAAGCGGGACGACTGGACGGCACCCCTCGTGGAGCGCCCGACCATACCGCAGGGCGTTCGATGCTCCGAATCCGTTGCCGCGAGCCGTAGGGAATGGAACGAATGACCTTATTCTTGCGTGTCCCAAGACACAGTGTTTCTGATGCACGGATGGCTTCCCGGTTGATGAACTGGCGGGATCAAGACCCCGCCGAGATCGTTGACCCGGGGTCCGCTGGACCCCTGATGTGCCGGTTCGACCGCCGGATGGAAGACTCCGGTCCCAAAAGGGCACAGCCCATTATGACGTGAAAATGTCACAAAAAATGAATCCGTTCGATCGGGGAAGCCGCACGGGGTGCCCCGGCCCGCAGAGTGAGGGCGACCATCCGCACGGGAGGCGGAAGGTCGCCCTCACTCTGCGGCTACTGGGCCGCCTGGGCCCTGCCCAAGGGTGCCGGGTCCACTAACGGGTGGGCCTGGAAATAGCCGATGCAGGCCACCAGGTCGATTTGCCCGGAATCCGCCACGTTGCTTCCCAGGGCAAAAGTGGAGAAGTTGTCTCCGCCCGCGGCCAGGAACGAGTTGGTGACGATGCGGAAAACCTGGTCGTTGGCCACCGGTTCTCCCTGATAGGTCATCGACAGGATGCGCTGGCCCCGGGCCGCGTTGGGGTCATAGGTGTAGCCGAAGCCCTCGGAAATCCCCAAGTGCAGCTTGGGCCGGCTGGAGCCCTCGGGCTGCCACTGTTCCTCGAGCACCGCCTTGATCTGGGCGCCGGTGAGGTCCATCGTGAACAGCGTGTTGCCGAAGGGTTGGACCGACGCGGCGTCCTTGTACGTGACCGTTCCGTCTGCCCCGGAGATGAGGTCGGCGCGCAGCCCGCCGGGATTCATGAAGGCGATCTGGGCGGGAATGCCGCCGAACGCGTCGTTGGAAGTGGCCCACAGGTGCATGTCGGCCACCAGGTTGCCCAACGAGGATTCGACGCCGCGGTCCGAGCCCGCGGTTCCGCCGCGGGTGATGCTCGCGCTGATCGCCCCGATCTTCCGGGCGCCGATGACCTCCGCCTGGGCGGTCGCCGCCGCGACGATCTCGGCGACCTTTGGCACCGCCTCGAAGCGCGGGACGACCTGTCCGTTTTCGGCGATAGTGGTCAGCGAGACCAGCCCCGCCTCGAGTCCCACGACCTGTTTTTGCTGCTTCGACACCGTGATCTCAAGGCTGTCCAGGGTGGTGCCGTATTGGTGCGCCTGCAGCACGGGGCGCTGCAGCCCCTTGGCCCAGCCGTCCACCGGGTAGGAACAGGAGTAGCCCCCGTGGGTGTGGCCGGAGAGGATGGCGTCGATTTCCGGTGACGCGCCGCGAACCAGCTCCCCGTAGGAGGTTTCCTCGGAGCCGATGGCTGCGCAATCGGTACTCGCCGACCCCTCGTGGGTCAACAGCACCAGCACATCGGCCTCGCCGTTGGAGCGCTTTCCGTCGCTCAATTGCGCGGCCACCCGGTTGGCGGCCTCCAGCTCGTTGCCGAAGTCGAGTCCGGCGACTCCCGCGGGGGTCACGAGGGTGCCCGTCTGGTCGGTGACGGTGCCGATGATGCCCACAGTGACACCGTTGAGGGTCCGCAGCGCGTATTCCTTCAGGGTCGGCTTCCTGGTCCCTTTTTCATAGACGTTGGCGCCCAGCGCGTAGTCGGCGCCCGCCGCGGAATCCCCGGCGCCGTAGCGCGGGATAACGCGCTCAACCAGGTCGGTGAAGCCCTGGTCGAATTCGTGGTTTCCCACTGCGGAGACATCCAGCCCGGCGGCGAGAAGCGCGTCGATGGTGGGGTTGTCCTGCTGCGAGAACGAGGTAAACGTGGAGGCACCAATGTTGTCTCCGGCCGAGACGAAGAGGGTATTGCGGTTTTTGTCCTTGTAGTCCTTCACGGCGCCCGCCAGCACCGCTGCCCCGGCCTCGGCGCCGTTGGCCTCGATGCGGCCGTGGAAGTCGTTGATGCCCACCAGCTGGATGCTCGTGGTGGGCGCGTTGTGGTTCTTGTTGTCCTGGCCCGGTGAAGCGGGGGCCGCCGGCGCGGCCTGTGCCGGGGAGGACATGGCCGCGGAGGCCAGGAGGGTAAATGCTGCGGTGGCGACCAAGGCATGGCGCCGCAACGGATGTATCTCGGACACGGTGGTTACTCCCTTGGGAAAAGTGACGAGTTGGCACGGCCCGCAGCGTGTGAACCGGCGGGGCACGTTCGGCTGATCCTACCCAGCGGTAGGGAGAAGTGAAAGGGTTGTTGCATACGGCTTTTGTCCGTGATGGGGCCCATGCCCGTGCGGCGGGCTGCGGGCCTGTGGGACCATGGGGGCATGGCCACTCGCGATGCGGAGACGTCCCCCCAGCTGAAACCGTTTGAGAAGGTCCACAAGGACGGTAGCCTGTGGGCGCGTGGATTTACCTTGGACGGGGAAATCCACGGGGACTGGGAATGGTTCAGGATCGATGGCACCATGATGCGTTCCGGCCGCTTGGATCTCGGGCGCCAGGTGGGCGTCTGGACGACCTATGACAAATCAGGGGTGCCCTACAAGGAAACGGATTTCGGCGAGTAGCCGAGGGGTAGGCGTGGACGCTTGGTCGGCCCGTCTGCGGGGGAGGAGCACTTGCCCCGGCCGGGCGCCGGAACGGGACCCCGTTAAACGAAAATCGTGGGGTTGGTGCCGTTCCCCTCGAACGGCACCAACCCCACGATCGGTTCATATGGACCCTAGCCGGCCGTGACCAGCTCTACATGGACCGGGGTCGGGTTGCTGAAGATGTCCAGCACGGGGCAGCGTGCATCGACGGTTGCCTGCAGCTCCTCGTAGCGCTCGCGGGTCTCGGGGCCGTCGATCTTGACCGTCAGGCGCACCTCGCCAAAGCCCGGGCGGATGGTTTCTTCGATGCCGAAGAGGCCGCGGACATCCAGGTCGGCATCCGCATTGATTTCCAGTGAGTCGATCTTGAGGCCCAGTTGGTGTGCGTACAGGCGGTAGACGACGACCTGGCAGGAGATGAGGGCTCCGAGGGCGAATTCAACCGGGCTTGCGGCCACGTCGTCCCCGGCCAGTGCCTCTGGCTCGTCGACGATGAAGCGGTGCTTGCCCGCAGTGATTTCGCTGGAGACAGACCCGGTGGACACTCCGCTGGCCTTGAAGGTCAGCGCCGCGCTGGCGGGGTTGGCGGCAATGCGCTCGCCCCAGGCGGCGCCTGCCGCGGTGAGCTTTTCAGTGCGAATCTCATCAAGGGTGCTGTCGATCAGGGTTTCGGACATGGAAGTTCGATCCTTTCGTGGTTGGCGCAGGCCTTGCACAACGCCATACTTACGCCGATCCGGTTGGGTGGCGTCGAATCTTCACCTGGCGCACCCCGCTATGACGAAGAGGGTTGCGGTCCAATCGACCAGGGCCGTGAATGATTGGAGCTCGTGATTCTGTCTACGAGTGTTGCCGATTCCGTGGTGACCGCGCAAAGCGCGTCCTTAACAAATCTTCACGATGAAACGGTCTTTCGTCGAAGAAGTGCCCGCTCCCTTGCCGATTGGGGCCAAAATGGCGAATGAATCAAGGCGTTGGAGGCAGCCTGGCGAAGAAACCGTGCAGACGTCATCGGCCCCGTCCCCTCCAGATGGAGGGCCGGGGCCGAAAAATGGTTTCGCGCCGATCAGCTTTCGCGGGGCGGGGCGTCGTTGGCGTTGAGCTTGGAGAGCAGGTCGGCGAAGCGCTTGATTTCCTCGGGGTCCCAGGAGACGAGCCGGTTCCTCAACAACTGGCGCGACGCCGCGCTCGAGGCAAGATAGCCTGCACGCGCGGGTTCGGTGATGCTGACCAGCATGGCCCTGCCGTCGCTCGGATCCGGAACGCGGGTGACCAGTTCCTTGGCCTCGAGCCATTTGATCATCCGGCTCATGGTCGCCTTGTCCACCTGGAGTTCCTCGGCAAGAATGATCTGCTGCTGGGCGTGCTCGCGCGCCAGGATGGACAGCACCTTGTAGCCCAGCGGCTGAAGTTCGGGATGGATCGCGGCGGCGCGCCTGCGGATGGCCTGGCGTGCCTTGACGACCATGATGGAAAACTCTTTTTCCACGTCCTCGATCAATGGATCAAGGGTTGCGTGATCAGTTGCCGATCCCGGGTCGGGTCGGGATTCGGAGAACGGTGAAGTCATGGGAATCATTTTAGTGGCGATCCGCCGATTCGAATCCCTCGCGACGTCGCGTTTGCCATTTCCGCGCGCCGGTGTTTTGCCCGCGTGGCGCGGCACCGTCCCGGGCCTGACCACGGTGTTGGTCGCGGCTGCTGCCCGCGAGTTCGATGCGGCGGCAGCTTGTCGGGTTGGCCACCCGGCGAATTCACGGCAAACTATCGGTTCGAAGGCTTCACGGATCCGGTTGTGACGGGCACAATTGCTAGTTGTCGAACACCGCCAAACGATGGAGAACACCATGGGCACGATTCTGAACCCGTACATCAGCTTCCGCGATACGGCGCGTCCCGCGCTCGAGTTCTACCAGTCGATATTTGGCGGTGAACTGGATTTGCGCCCCTTCGCGGACTTCGATTTCGCCAAGACCGGCAATCCGGAGGATGACAACAAGATCATGCACGGTCACCTGCGAGCACCGAACGGCCTGAACCTGATGGCGGCCGACACCCCTGCCTCCATGGAGTGGAAGGGCGGCACCGCCATCTCCGTCACGCTCAGTGGCGACGACAAGGACGAAATGACCACGTATTGGAAGAAGCTCAGCGAGGGTGCCACGATCGGCGAGGAACTGGCAGAGGCCCCGTGGGGCGACTCGTTCGGCATGCTCGCCGACAAGTTCGGGGTTGACTGGATGGTCAACATTGCCGGGCCCGGCAACACGGGGCAGTAGCCGCCCGTTCCGCCGGTGGGTGGGGGCCGACGGCTCCAACCGGCTTGAATAAGTGCGTGGGTTAGACCCGGGGCGGTCGAACCCACGCATTTTCGCGTCGACCACTAGCGCGAGACAGCCAACGAGCACGGGCGTCCCCGACTGTGGCCACCTCGCTTGGGCCATGGCCATGTCGTGATGGCTGCCGAAGGCTGCACGGGTGCTCAATCCAGTCGAATAGGTGCAGCGGTTCGACGACGTTGGCCCGTTCGGGTCGGGCTTTCTTGACCGTCTATCCTCAGCAAACCAGAGTCAACAGTAGTCAACACGGTATTTCCAGAAATTAAGGACGCCCCGATGGAACACGAAATCGATCTCATAGTCATCGGCTGGGGCAAGGGAGGAAAGACGCTTGCCGGAACCATGGCCCGTGCCGGGCACCGGGTGGCAATCATCGAGGCATCGCCGGACATGTATGGCGGCACCTGCATCAACATTGGCTGTGTTCCCACCAAGGCGCTGATCCATGACGCGGACATCCGCCCCGGTAACGGATTCGACCCCGGCTACTTCGATGAGGCGGTGCGGCGCCGGGACAAGCTCAGCGCCGCGATGCGGGCCAAGAACTTTTTCATGCTGGATGGCCTGGATTCGGTCATCACCATCACCGGCAGGGCCAGCTTCGTCTCTCCGCGCCGCATCAGGGTCGTGGCCGGGGAAGAAATCCTCGAACTCGACGCCAAGCGGATCATCATCAACACCGGTGCCGTGCCCGCGATTCCGGACCTTGACGGCGTGCAGATCGGCGGGCGTATCCACGACTCCACCACACTGCAGCACGCGCCGCTGCCCGGAACCCTGGTGGTGGTCGGCGGCGGATACGTCGGGACCGAATTCGCCTCCATGTTCGCGCACTTCGGTTCAAAGGTCATCGTGCTTGACCGCGGGCCACGGGCACTGAAAGAGGAAGACGAAGATATCGCCGCCGAGGTCCTGGGAGCGCTGAACGACGTGGGGGTGGAGGTGCGGGTGGGAGCCAGTGTGCAGCGCATCGGCCAGGACGCCGACTCCGCGATGGTGCACTACGAACAGGACGGCCACGTGCGGGCAATTGAGGCCGATGCGGTGCTCATTGCCCTCGGGCGCACCCCGGTCACCGATGGGCTGAACCTGGAAGCCGCCGGCATCGAGCTCACCGAATCCGGGGCCATCAAGGTGGAGGAACGCCTTTCCACCAGTGCCGAGGGCGTATACGCGCTGGGGGACGTAAACGGCGGGCCGCAATTCACCTACGTCTCCCTGGACGACAACCGCGTCGTCGCCGATGCCATCCTGGGATCCGGCCAGCGTTCGACCGCGGACCGCGTCGCGGTTCCCTACACCATCTTCACCACCCCGCCGCTGGCTCGCGTCGGGCTCAGCGAGGACCAGGCACGCTCCCGGGGGCTGGCCATCAAGATCGCAGTCAAAAAGGTCCCCGAGATTGCCGCGATGCCGCGACCCAAGATCGTCGGGGACCCTCGCGGCATCATCAAGTTCGTGGTTGACGCCGACTCTGACCGCATCCTCGGTGCCGCCCTGATGCACGTGGATTCCCAGGAAGTGATCAACCTGGTCGCCTTGGCCATGCGCCAGGGCGTCACCTCGGCCACGCTGCGCGACTCGATCTTCACCCACCCTTCCTCCACCGAGGCGTTGAATGAGGTGCTCGGGTCTTTCAACCGTTGATAACCCTGCGGTCACGCGGGGACCCGGATGGTGTGGGCGACGGTTGCAGACCATAAGATGAGAGTGTGCAAGACCTGCTGAGGAGCCTGGGACCCGCACTCGACCTCATTGGGTGGGTGGCGCTCATTGCCGCGGCCGGATTCTATGCCTTTGCCCTGGCCGAACGCCGCCGGGATGCGGGCTGGAAAACCGCCGACTACAGGATCGCCGTGCTCGAGGGGCAGGAATGCCTGGTCTTTCACACCGCCGACGGAACCATCCGCAGCGAACTCCTGGTGCTCGAACGTCCTCACCCTCCCGAGGGTGAGGCACTGGTCTACTACCGGGAAGACAAGACCGGATCCTGGCAACTGGAAAAGCCCCACTCACAGGTGCGCTTCCTCTATTGGACGGCCGCGGCCCTGGCAGCCGGATTCGTCCTCAGCAAGGTCCTGAGCATCATTGCCCATTGGAACTAGCCCAAGGATCCCATCGGTAGGGCGATGATCCGGGATTCGGCCCCCTCGTTGGTGGCCACCCACAATTCCTTGCCCACGACCAGCACATCCCGCAGGCGTCCCTCCTGCCCGGCCAGCATTTGGCGGGCGCCGGTGAGGGTGCCACCGGTCGGAGGTCCATCGCCGGGCAACGTCAATACTCAGAGCCTTTCGCCGCGCAGACACGCCACATACGCAACGTCCTCCGCAATGGCCAGGGCGCTGGGTGACCGGGAACCACCTGGGGCAGGTGGACCAATTCCGTCAGCTTGCCTTCTGGGCCAAGCGCCATGATCCTGGCGGTGTCGCGCTCGGAGTCCAGGATGCTGCCGTCCTGGCGGGCAACCATCGACCAGGGTGTATCAAGGCCGGACGCTTTGAGCTTCAGTCCGGCCTCGGCTTCGGCGCCTTGAAGGTGAGGCTGCTGTAGGCGCTGATGTGCCCGGCGGTGCCCAACGTGCCCTTCGGGTCGTCGAGACAGTCAATGAGGAGGAATAGTGGACCGAATCGGACCCAGGGGCTTCCGCCAGTTGGGAGCGGGGTAAATGCTAAGAGATGATGGAAGGACACGATTTTCGTATTCCCACCCTCCCTCGCGGTTCTTGCGGCGGTGGCGGGAGATCCAAGGAGGCACCTTCATGAGCGAAGCCATCAACATCGGTTCCATCGACAGCATCGACGAAGGCGAAGCGATCGTCATTCCGTCCGAGGACAACGGGACTAAGGAAGACATTGCCGTGTTCCATGCCGAGGACGGCAACTTCTACGCCATCAATGACGAATGCACGCACGAGACCGCCTCGCTGGCCGACGGCTGGATCGAAGGCACCGAGGTGGAGTGCCCGGTTCACGCGG
Organism: Paeniglutamicibacter sulfureus; assembly: GCF_039535115.1. Classification (NCBI taxonomy): domain Bacteria; kingdom Bacillati; phylum Actinomycetota; class Actinomycetes; order Micrococcales; family Micrococcaceae; genus Paeniglutamicibacter; species Paeniglutamicibacter sulfureus. The sequence goes on along the minus strand of NZ_BAAAWO010000001.1, from coordinate 2,204,265 downwards.
CCAAGTTCTGCCTCAAGTCGGGTGCGGCGCTTTGCCTTCCAGCTACCGTGGGCGCCCGCACCCACAAGATCGAGGTCAAGGACGGCGAGCTGTTGCTCTACCCTGAAACCCCGGCAGTCTGACCCACGCCCCGGATGAGAAAAGGCGGCGGCCGCTCCAGCCAATAAGCTGGAGCGGCCGCCGCCTTGTGGTCTCTGGCGACTATGCGGTCGGCTGGGTCGTCGGCCAGGCCTGCACCTTGTCGAAGCGCGCGCCTGCCGGGTTGGACGGCAGCAGCATCAGAACGATGATGGCCAGCGCGCCGAGGATCGGGATGAGGATGAGCAGGTACAGCCACCCGCTGAAGTTGCCGTCGTGCAGGCGGCGGACCGAGATGGCGATGCTCGGGACCAGGGTGGCCAGGCCGAAGAGAATCGTAATCACCGTTCCCGCCATCGCTCCCATGCCGGGATCCCCGGTGGCTGGATCCGCAGTGGAAATGCCGCCGACCGTCGTGATGATTTGTGCAACGATCGAGACAATGACGCTGAACAGGGCGACCCACCAGTATTCGCTGCGGCTGGCCCGGCCGCTGAAGGTCGCGTACTTCTTGAAGAAGCGCTGGATGGCCTCGCCGAACTTTGCTCCGTAGCGGGGCAGTTCCAGGCTGTTCTCGGTTGGGGTGGCGTAGGGGTTCTCGGTGGGGTAACCAGGGTATGACATGATTCGTTTTCCTCCATTGAAGTGATCAGTTCGAGCTTACGTGACACGCGGTACGTTGCCCAGCTGGACGCGCCCCTGTTGCAGGGCCCGCCGCGCCGGCGCCGATGGCCTGCACCGAGCACCAGCCGTCGTATTCGGTGGCGGCTCGAGCGGCCGAGCCGCTCGCGAAATCGGTGCGCGGCCGGCCGTGCTTGCGCGGCCGGGGTGCAAGTCCCCGGAGGGCTGGGCTCGGAGAATCCAAGGTCCGCTCGTGGACCTCGCGTGCCGCCCCCGCCTCTCACTCGCAGCCGGGCACATGCCCGGCCGACGAGGGTATGGCAAAAGTCGATACAAACGAAACGCCGTCGAATTGAGGGGTGTTCAAGAATTGGGTGTACGGTATTCCGGAAATCACTGAACAGTGTTCAGGGCTCGTCTCGGGGCGCCGTGCACCGAGTTCGAGTGCCCGGTGCACGCCGCCAAGTTCTGCCTCATGTCCGGCGCGGCGCTGTGCCTGCCGGCGACCGTGGGCGCCCACACCCACAAGATGAGGTCAAGGACGGGGAGCTGCTGCTGTACCCAGGAACCCGAGCCGTCTGACCCACGCCCGGACGAGAAAAGACGGCGGCCGCGGCGGTGGCGCAGGGGATGTTCGCCGATGGACGATCGGGTGGTCCTAGCCAGGTGGTTGGCCCAATGCTGTCGCCCATGCGGCGATCTGGGAGCGGGTGCTGAAGCCGAGCTTGGCCAGGATGCGTTCGACGTGGCCGTCAACGGTGCGCGGGGAAATGACCAGCTGCTGTGCAATAAGGCGGTTGGTCAGCCCCTGGGCGACAAAACCCGCGACCTGCATTTCCTTCTTGGTCAGGGGGTTTTGCATGGTTCCATTCTTCGCCGGCCCGGCGGTCACGCCGAGCGCACAATCGATGGCCTGGGTCTTCGACATCCGGGGAGCTTCGCTGGCCGGGGAAGCGCCGCGCCGGCCAAGGGCCCGGCGCATGCGCGCGTTGCTTGACTCGGAAGCTTCGTGCATGTGCGGACCGAACGATGCGACGGTGATTCCAAGCTCGGACCAAACCGATGCAACGGCATGGGCCAGTTCGGCGGCCCGCACATGGTTGCCCGTGGACACGGTGATCCAGTGCAGCGCCTCGAGGCTCAGCGCCACGCACACCCCGTCCTGGAAGGTGTCGCGCTGGATGCGCAGTGCTTCGGTGACAGCATCGGTGGCCGAGGCAAACTCGCCCAGCCTCCAGTAACTGATCCCGCGGATCCAGTAGGCGTAGGCCCGGTTCCAGAGTTCACCGTGGGAGGAGGCGATTTCGATGACCTGTTGGCAGGTTTCCAGCGCCGCTTCGAGGCGATTGTCCAGGGCCTGGGCCATGCCCAGTTGAAAGAGCGCCGTCAACCTGGCCGCGGTGTCGCCACGGGCTGAATGTGCTGCACTGACCTTTTGGTACAGTTCGATGGCACCGGCCAGGTCCCCGCTGAACAGGCGGTGCAGTGCGAGCCAGTGTTCGGCGTGCGCCTCGAGCGACGGATCGTCCAGCTCCCGGGCCATCCGAAGGCATTGGCGCGCGTAGCCTGCCCCCGTGTCGTGGTCGCCCTGGATCAGGCTGACCCAGGCGGCAACCCACATGGCCGACGCGTAGTCGAGGTGGTTCGCATCCGGGCGCTCGGCCAGGACCCGATCCAGCAGCGCACGACCTTCCGGGATGAAATTCCCCGAGACCCACTGGTAGCGCAGCAGGGATGCCATCCGGGCGGCGGTTGCGTGTTCGCCCGGAGCCTCCAGCGCCCATTCCATGGCGGCGGTCAGGTTGGCCCGGTCGACCCGCGCGTCTTGCAGAAAGCGGCTCTGGTGCGGACCGCACCAGTTTCGGACCATCGTGTCGCAGCGTTCCTCGTAATGCCGGAGGTGTCGCGTGCGCAGGACCTTCACCTCCTCCGGGTTGGACAGCAGCTCCTGCCCGTACTCGCGGATGGTGACCAGCTGGTGGTACCGCAGCACCTCTCCGTCGCGGCGGACCGAGAGGATTGACTTGGCGACCAGCGCGTCCAGCAGGTCGAGCACGTCGCCGGCGGGAAGTTCACCGAATCCGCACACCGCTTCGGCCGCCTCCATGTCGAAGCTGCCGGGGAACACCGAGAGCCTGCGCCAAAAAAGCTGCTCGGATTCGGAGCACAACTCGTAGCTCCAGTCGACGAGCGCCCGCAGCGTCTGCTGCCGCGGTAGGGCGGCACGGTCGCCGCGGTTGAGCAGCTGGAAACGCCGGTCAACGCGCTCCAGCAGTTGGGTCGCCGACAGGGAACGCAGGCGGGTGGTGGCCAGCTCGATGGCCAGCGGCATGCCATCGAGCTGGGTGCACAGCTGGGCCACGACGGACGCGTTGTCCGCATCCAGGGCAAAGCCCGGCACAACGTTGCGTGCCCGGGCCACGAACAATGCGACGGCCTCGAAGCTTTCCAGCTGCTCGACCCTCACCGGTTCATCGGCTGCCGGGGTCGACATGGGGGGAATGGCGTACAGGGTTTCTCCCGTGATGCCCACCGGTTCGCGGCTGGTGGCAAGGATGCGCACGCCGGGCGCCTGTCCCAGGATCCTGTTGACCAGCACGCTGACTTCATCGAGCAGGTGTTCGCAGTTGTCCAGCACCAGCAGCATTTCCTTGTCCCGCAGATGATCGGCCAGCCGGTCCAGGGCGGGACGCTGCGACTGGTCCGAAACGTCCAGTGCCGCCGCCACCACGGGGGCGATGGATGCCGTCTTGGTCAGCGAGGCCAGCTCGACGACTCCGACCCCGTCCCGGTAGGCCCGGCGGGCTTGCTGGGTAATTTCCCCCGCCATCCGCGACTTGCCCACGCCTCCCGCACCCGTCAGGGTGACCAGGCGGGACGTGGACATCAATGCCTTGACCTGCGCCATTTCGTGCCGACGGCCGATGAAGGAAGTCACCGAAAGTCTGCCCGTGGTGAATCGGGAATCGATTGGTTGCCTAGTCATCGGCCGTTTTTCTCCAGTCTGCTGCCACGGGTTTCCACCGTGCGCGGTGGGCTTCGGGAAGGTTCCAAGCATGCCGAAGCCGTTTCGTTCGGCTCCAAGTCTCTCACCACGGGCCCGATGTTCTATGACGCAGGACACAATACGGGTATCGGAGGGGGTGGTTCTACCCATGTGCCGGTCAACGATCCGGTCCAAGCTGGTGTGCATCGACCAAACCGAAACCACGGAACCAAGGAGCGAGCCATGAGCCAGCAACCAGCCCCGACCGGCCAGCTGCCGGACATCGATCCGCGCCAGCTGCGCAATGCCTTCGGCAAGTTCGCCACCGGCGTCACCGTGGTCACCTGCCGCACCCCGGACGGCGTCCCGCACGGGGCCACTGTCAACGCGTTCACCGCCGTGTCACTGGATCCGCCGCTGGCCCAGGTCACCTTGATTCGCGGGAACAAGATCTCCGGGCTCCTCGAGGACTCCCCGTTCGCCATCAACATCATGTCCTCGGGCCAATTGGACACCTGCTTGAACTTCGCCGGCAAACCGATGAAGGGAGAGGTGGCCTGGCGGCCGGATGCCGAGGGCATCCCGGTGCTCGAGGGCAACAGCGCGACCCTGGAATGCGAGCCCTGGGCCATCTACGACGGCGGGGACCACCTGATCGTCATCGGCAGGGTCATCGCCCTGCGCAGCGACGACGAACTGGAACCGTTGTGTTTCTTCTCGGGCAAGTTCCGGGAGATCGGCGAGCACGTGGGCGGTGCTCCCTGGGCCCTGTGCGGAGACAGCATGGCCTCCGGATGGTTCGAGGGCAGCACTGACTTCAACGCCTTCTGAGAATTCCTTCCTCCTACCCACACCCAGCAAAGGAGCTGAGCAGCATGACCCAGGCACCAGACACCGAAAAGGCCGTTGCGGACATGTCCGAGCGGACCACCCCCGCCAACCCCAAGTTGCCGATGACCGGCGACGAATACATTGAGTCGCTGCGCGACGGCCGCGAGGTCTACATTCACGGTGAGCGCGTCGATGACGTGACCACCCATCCGGCCTTCCGCAACTCGGTCCGCATGGCTGCCCGCCTGTACGACGGGTTCCACGACCCGGCCACCTCCGGCAAGCTCCTTTCCCCGACCGACACCGGTTCCGGCGGCATGACCCACCCGTTCTTCAAGGTGCCGAAGTCCGTGGAGGACCTTAAGGAATCGCGTACCGCCATCGAAACCTGGGCCCGGATGAGCTACGGCTGGCTCGGGCGCTCGCCGGACTACAAGGCTGCCTTCCTGGGGACCCTGGGTTCCATGCCGGAGTTCTACTCGCCGTACCAGGAGAATGCGCTGCGCTGGTACAAGGAATCGCAGGAGAAGGTCCTGTACTGGAACCACGCGATCATCAACCCGCCGGTGGACCGACACCTGCCGCCGGACGAAGTGGCCGACGTCTTCATGAAGGTGGAGAAGGAGACCGACAACGGCGTGATCGTTTCCGGCGCAAAGGTCGTGGCCACCGGTTCGGCCATCACCAACTTCAACTTCATCTCGCACTACGGGCTGCCGATCAAGAAGAAGGAATACGCGCTGATCTGCACCGTGCCAATGGATGCCCCGGGCGTGAAGCTGATCTCGCGCACCTCCTATGCCCAAAACGCCGCGGTGACCGGCACCCCGTTCGACTACCCGCTGTCCTCGCGAATGGACGAGAACGACGCGGTGTTCGTGTTCGACAAGGTGCTGGTGCCGTGGGAGAACATCTTCGCCTACGGGGACCCGGAGCAGATCAACGGCTTCATGCCGCAGACCGGCTTCATCCAGCGTTTCACCTTCCAGGGCTGCATCCGCCTGGCCGTGAAGCTGGACTTCATTGCCGGACTGCTGCTCAAGGCCCTGGAGATCACCGGCACGCAGGATTTCCGCGGCGTGCAGGCGCGGGCCGGCGAGGTCATCGGCTGGCGCAACCTGTTCTGGGGACTGGTCGACGGGATGATGCTCAACCCGGACAAGGGCCCGAACGGCTCGGTGCTGCCGAAGATGGAATACGGCCTGGCCTACCGCATGTTCATGGCCCAAGGGTATCCGCGCGTCAAGGAGATCATCGAACAGGACGTGGCCTCGGGCTTGATCTACCTGCCCAGCGGTGCGCTGGACTTCCAGAACCTGGAGATCCGCCCCTACCTGGACAAGTACGTGCGCGGCTCCAACGGGGTGCAGGCGGTGGACCGCGTGAAGCTGATGAAGCTGCTCTGGGACGCGATCGGCTCCGAGTTCGGCGGCCGCCACGAGCTGTACGAACGCAACTACTCGGGCAACCATGAGAACGTGCGCGTCGAGATGCTCATGCACGCCAAGCAGACGGGCACCGCAGGCATGATGAACGGCATGGTCGAACAGTGCATGGGCGAATACAACTTGGATGGCTGGACAGTTCCGGACCTGTTCAACAGCGACGATGTGAACGCCTACATGAAGCGCGGTCGCTAACACGGCAACCGGCCGGGCCCGATGCCCGCAGGCCTGGGCGGGTCTGGACCATGTGGTCCGGCCCCGCCCTGAGGCGCCGCGGCCCTTGGCGGGGCCTCGCCAAACGATTTTCCCCAGGAGACTTCCTTGAACCACATCGCGGCCGGAAAGGCCGGCAACGCGTCCGGGGAGTCGGTCGGAGGGCAGCAGCGACGCGTGGAGGAGGACCTCACCGCGCGGGTGCTGGCCTCCTTCGAAACCTGCACCGACCCCCGGCTCAAGCAGCTGATGCAATCGCTGACCCGCCACCTGCACGCCTTCATCCGCGACGTGCGGCTCACCGAGGCCGAATGGGAGGCCGCCATCGGGTTCCTCACCGCCGCCGGGCACATCACCGACGACAAGCGCCAGGAATTCGTCCTGCTTTCCGACGTGCTCGGCGCCTCCATGCAGACCATCGCGGTGAACAACGAGGCACAGGGGAACGCGACAGAGGCCACGGTGTTTGGCCCCTTCTTCGTCGAGGATGCCCCCGCGATCCCAATCGGCGGGGACATCGCCGGCGGGGCCGCCGGCCAGCCCTGCTGGTTCGAGGGCACCGTCACCGACGCCGCCGGCACCCCCGTCCCGAACGCGCGGATCGAGATCTGGGAAGCGGACGAGGGCGGCTTCTACGACGTCCAGTACGCCGATGCGCGCATCGCGGGGCGCGGCCACCTCCACTCCGACGCGCAGGGGAACTACGCCTTCTGGGGCCTGACCCCGACCCCCTACCCGATCCCGCATGACGGGCCAGTCGGGAAGATGCTCGAATCCGTCGGCCGCTCCCCGGTCCGCGCGGCGCACCTGCACTTCATGGTCACCGCCCCAGGCCTGCGCACCCTGGTCACCCACATCTTCGTCGAGGGGGACCCGCAGCTGGAGATCGGGGATTCGGTCTTCGGCGTCAAGGAATCGCTCATCAAGGGGTTCACCGAGCAGCCCGCCGGCACCCCCGCGCCCGACGGACGCGACCTCGGCACCGCTGCGTGGGCCCGGACCCGCTTCGACATCGTCCTCGCCCCCGGAGAAGCGTAGGACCGCAGGCCCCCGGCGTCCGGGGTGCCCGTGCCCCGGTCGAACCCGGCCTGCCAGCCACCGGGCACCGGCCAGTCTGCGCCCGGCGAAGCCGGCGACGGGCAGGCATTCCAGAACCAAGCCGCGAAAAGCCACAGGGCATCACTCGCGGCGACATCGAACGGAAGGATCGCCATGTGCGAAATCATGGGCAAGGCCGCTGCCGCGGGCGTTGCACGACGAACAATGTTGGCCAGCTTCGGGCTCGGGGCCGCGGCCCTGGGCATCGGCGCAGTTTCGGGCCAGGCACAGGCCGCCGAACCCGGACCCGGCGGGGCCCGGCAATACGGCCCCGCACCGGCCGGCAGCCACCGGACCCGGTTGGTATTGCTGGGAACCTCCGGCGGGCCCCCATACTGGCCGGGAGGAACCCGCGAGGGCATCTCCTCGGCACTTGTTGTGGGCGACCGGTACTACATCATTGACGCGGGCCACGGTGTCATGGGCCAGCTGCGGAAGGCAAAGCTCGGCCCTAACTTCGATTCCGACATGGATGGGCCGCTGGACGTGCTGGGCGGGATCTTCCTGACCCACTTGCACTCCGACCACGTGGTGGACCTGAACAACATCCTCAGCGAAGGAATCTTCAACGGGCTGCAGAATGTGGGCAGCAAGGTGCCGATCTGGGGTCCGGGCAACCGCGGCGAAGTGCCCGAGCTATTCGGCGAAGGAAAGGCGCCCCAGCCGATCAATCCCAAGAACCCCACCCCGGGCACGAAGGAGATGACCGACCTGCTGGTCCAGGCCTTCGCCACCGACTTCAATGACCGGCTTTTTGACAACCGCAAGCCGCGTCCGGAAGAACTCTGGGAAGCCTTCGATGTGCCGGTTCCGAAGAAGTACCTGAAGAACCCGAACACTGAACCGTGTCCAGTCATGGAGCCATTCGTGTTCTTCCAGGACGAGTACGTCACGGTGTCGGCGATTCTGGTCAACCATGCGCCGGTTTTCCCCGCGTTGGCCTATCGCTTCGATACGGCCGACGGCTCGGTGGTCTTCTCCGGGGACACCGGGCTGACACCGAACATCATTACCCTTGCCCGGGGTGCCGATGTGCTGGTGCACGAGGTCATCGACAAGTCCTGGCCCGAATCGCTCTTCCCGCAGCCGCGCAACGACGCGCAGGAAGGCCTATACCAGCATCTGATCCGGTCGCACACGCTGATCGAGGACGTGGGTGCGGTGGCCCAGGATGCCGGAGTCGGAACTCTGGTGCTCTCGCACTTGGTTCCCGGAAATCGTCCGGACGAGGTCTGGGCGCGGTGCGGGGAAGGCTTTGACGGGCGCCTGGTCATTGGCCACGACCTTGACGTCATCGGGGTGGGCCAGCCGACATAACCTGCGGCCGGCGCTGCACAGCGGCGGGGCGGAACCGATGACCGGTTCCGTCCCGCTTCCGTGTTTCCGGATTCATGCAAGAAGCGGTGTGGACGCCTTGCAGGAATTGAACACCGTTCAAGATTTGGGTTACGGTATGTTCCGAACCTATTGAACAGTGTTCAGTTGATCGTTGCGGGGTGCCTTTCATCCGCGCACCGGCAATGGAACCGCGCACAGCGCCATACCGGAAGGCCCTTGCCATGACCGTGACCCAGACAATCGGCAACTCCCACCAGCCCGGCAACGAAGCCGCAGGTTTCGCAGGTCTCGCGGCACGCGTGGCCGCCGGCCATCGGATCACCGCCGCCGAGGCCCTGGCTATCCTCGACACCCCGGATGCCCAGACCCTGGAGCTGGTGGCTGCCGCAGGAACCCTGCGCCGGGCGCACTTCGCCAACACCGTCAAGGTGAACTACCTGGTGAACCTCAAGTCGGGACTCTGCCCCGAGGACTGCACCTACTGCTCCCAGCGTCTGGGTTCCAAGGCCGAAATCCTTAAGTACACCTGGCTCAAGCCCGACGAAGCGGTGCACCAGGCAGGGCTTGGAATCGCCGGCGGCGCATCCCGCGTCTGCATGGTCGCCTCCGGCAAGGGCCCCAGCAACAGGGACGTGGACCGGGTGGCAACCATGATCGAACAGATCAAGGAGGAGCATCCGCAGGTGGAGGTCTGTGCCTGCCTGGGCATTCTCAAGGAGGGCCAAGCCCAAAGGCTGCGCCAGGCCGGCACTGATGCCTACAACCACAACCTGAACACCGCCGAGTCCCTCTACCCGGAGATTTGCTCGACCCACACCTACCAGGAGCGCGTGGATACCGTCGGGGCTGCCAAGGACGCCGGACTTTCGCCGTGCTCGGGACTCATCGTGGGGATGGGGGAGAGCCCGGAACAGGTTGTCGAGGCCGTCTTCGCCCTGCGTGAGCTGGATGCCGACTCGATCCCTGTCAACTTCCTGATGCCCTTCGACGGCACACCGCTGGCAGGCACCTGGCACCTGACCCCGATGGCCTGCCTGCGCATCCTGGCGCTGGTCCGCATGGCCTGCCCCGCGACCGAGTTGCGGATGGCCGGCGGGCGCGAAATGCACCTGCGCTCCCTGCAGTCCACCGCGCTGGCCGTTGCCAACTCGCTCTTCCTCGGCGACTACCTCACCTCCGAAGGCCAGGACGCGCGGCGCGATTTGGAAATGATCTCCGACGCCGGATACGTGGTGCTGGGCCAGGAGGACATCGATCCGGCCGAACTTGCAGCCCGCTTGCGCCACCGCTCCGATGCCGCACCGGCACCCGTTGAAGCTCCTGCCTGCGGCACCGGGTGCGGCAGTGGCTGCGGCAGCGCCGCTCAGGGTTGCGGCCCGATGGGTGGTTCGGGCGAACCGGTGCTGCGCCGCCGCGGCGCCGGCACGCCGGAAAGCCCCAACGCATGAGTGCCGCAGCACCCCAGCTGGCCCGGCAGGACGGATTGCTCGCACGGGACTCCGGGCTGCTCTGGCACCCCTATGCCTCCCTGGACGCCGGGGCGCACTACGCGGTCACCGGTGCCGATGGCGTGCGGCTGATGTTGGCCGACGAATCGGGCACCCACGAGGTCATTGACGGCATGGCCTCCTGGTGGTCAATGGTGCACGGCTACCGGAACCCCGTGCTCGATGCCGCAGCCCACGCGCAGATCGACCGGTTCAGCCACGTCATGTTCGGCGGGCTCACCCACGCCCCTGCCGTTCAGCTGGCCGAACGACTCGTGGCCATGGCGCCGGGCGAACTGGCCCACGTGTTCCTGGCCGACTCCGGGTCCATCTCCGTGGAAGTGGCGCTCAAGCTCGCCCTGCAATACCAGCACGCACGTGGGCACGACACCCGCCGGCGCTTCGCGGCCCTGCGCGGCGGCTACCACGGCGATACCTTCGCGGCGATGGGCGTGTGCGACCCCGTGGACGGAATGCACGCGGCATTCGCCCAGCCGGGACGCGAACAGGTGTTCCTGCCGCGCCCGCCAGCTGCCCGACTCACCACCGAGGGGCAGTGGGAATCCGACGCCGCGGAGCTGGCCGAGTGGGAAGTCGCGGCACGGAAGATCGCCGCCGCCTACATGGATGAACTTGCAGGCATCATTTGCGAGCCCATCCTCCAGGGCGCAGGGGGCATGTTCACCTACGCCCCGAAGGCGCTGCGGATCCTGCGCGAGATCGCCGACGAACACGATCTGTTGCTGATTTTCGACGAGATCGCCACCGGGTTCGGGCGCACCGGTGCGCTCTTCGCCTCCGAATGGGCGCAGGTCGCTCCGGACGTGATGTGCGTGGGCAAGGCCCTGACCGGCGGCTACCTTTCGCTGGCCGCGATGCTGTGCACCCCCAAGGTGGCCCGGGCACTGGGCGGCCCCGGCCCCGGGTCCGCGCTGCTGCACGGACCCACATTCATGGGCAACCCGCTGGCCTGCGCCGTGGCCAATGCCTCGCTGGAACTGCTCACCGGCTCCGCGGATCCGCGCTCGGCCTCCGCCCCCTGGCGTGGGCAGGTCTCCGCGCTGGAGGCCGCACTGCGCGAAGCGCTGGCCCCGGCACGAGTGCTGTCCTGCGTGAAAGAGGTGCGCGTGCTCGGCGGCGTCGGAGTCATCCAGCTGCACGATCCGGTGCGCGTGGCCGAGGTGACCAAGGCAGCGGTGCGCCGCGGAGCCTGGGTGCGTCCCTTCCGCGACCTGCTCTACGTCATGCCGCCCTATGTCTGCACCCCCGGGGACCTGCAAGTCCTGGGCGACGCGCTGGTCCTGGCGGTGGCCGAAATCCATGGAAACTAGCCTCGAATCCGCCCGCGAACCGGCACCGGCGGCACCCGCCCAACCGTGGGGACAGTGGCTGGGGGACCGGGCCCGGGTGCGCGCGGCCCGCGGACTGCACCGCACCGAGAGCTCCCGCGAGACGCTCATGGACCTTGCCTCCAACGACTACCTAGGGCTCAGCGGGCACCCCGAGGTGCGCCGGGCCGCCGCGGACGCCGTGCACAGGTATGGGGCCGGGGCTTCCGCCAGCCGTGTGGCCACCGGCACCCTGGGGGTGCACCGGGAGCTGGAGGATGCCCTGTGCCGCTACACGCGCCGTGCCGAGGCCCTGGTCTATTCCAGCGGGTACACCGCGAACCTCGGGTTGCTCCAAGCCCTCGGCGGACCGGGCAGCCTCTTCATCCTCGATGCGCACGCCCACGCCAGTCTGATCGACGGCGCCCGGCTCTCCGGTGCCCGCGTGGAGACGAGCGCGCACAACGACCTCGCGGATGTCGCGCGGCTACTGGAGGTGAACCGCGACTGCGCCACGCCGGCGACGCGCGTGGCGCTCATCGTCGAATCGGTCTATTCGGTGCTCGGGGATGCCTCCGACCTGGCCGCGGCAGCGGAGCTCTGCGAAACCCACCAGGCATTGCTGGTGGTCGATGAGGCCCATTCGCTGGCGGCCACGCACCAGGGTTCGGCGGTGCGCGCGGCCGGGTTGGCCGACTCTTCCCACGTGCTGGCCACGTGCACGCTTTCCAAGGCCCTGGGTGCCCAGGGCGGCGCGGTGCTGCTCGGCGGCGGGCAGGCCGAAGCGCTGCGCGAGCACCTCGTCAACACCTCGCGCACCTTCCTCTTCGACACCGCACTGGCCCCGGCCGCCGCCGGCGCCGCGGTTCGCGCCCTGGGACTGGCCGACGCCGGGGCCCTGGCCAGGCTGGGGCGCAACGCCAAGCTGGTCCACGACACCCTGGCGGCCGATCCGCGTCTGCGCCACCGCATCGAGCGGGGGGCCGGAGCGGTGCATTCGGTCACGATGCCCGAAGCCGCCGCTGCCGTGAGGGCCGCCGCCTTGCTGCACGGCCGCGGCATCGCCGTGGCCTGCTTCCGGCCGCCGAGTGTTCCCGACGGGGTCTCGCGGCTGCGGATCACCGCGCACGCCGACCACGATCCCGATGCCCTGCTCGACGCCCTGCACGCCATCGCCCGGATCATCCTGGAGGAAGAATCATGAGTTGCCCCTTTGCCTCCCCAGCCGCCACGCTCGGAGAGCTGGCGCCCCTGGCCGGACCGCTACCCGATGCCTACCCCGTAGAAGTCAACCGCCGCTACTGCAGCATCGAGGACCCCGCCCTGGTGCGCCGGATCCTGCTGCGCCCTGAGGTGTTTACCCCGGACAACGCGCTGGACACCGCCATCGATCTGGAGCCGGCGGCGCTGCGCATCCTGGCGGCGGCGAGGTTCTCTCTGCCGCCGGTATTGGCCAGTGCAAGCGGGTCCGACCACCTGGCGGTGCGCCGGGTGGTGGCCAGATTCTTCAGCCCTGCGAAGGTCGCCGCGCAGGCAGGTCCCATCAAGGAACGCGTGGCGGCGATCTGCGCCGGGCTTGCCGAGGAGTACCGCGGCGGTGCCAGCATCGACCTGGCGCAGCGGCTGGCGGCGGTGATTCCGCCCGAGGTCATGCACCGGCTCACCGGGGTGCCGATACCGCCGGCCGAGGACCTCAAGGCCTGGAGCCAGGACTCGCTGGAACTCTTCTGGGGTTGGCCCGATGCCAAGCGCCAGCTGGAGCTGGCTGCCAGCGCCGCCGGGTTCCATGCCTGGCTCGAGACCTCCGTGGCCGAGGCCGTGGCCCGCGATGACGGAAACCTCTACGCGGCGCTGCACCATTCAGGGGTCGACTCGGCACGGATCCGCTCACTGGGCTACTTCCTGACCATTGCCGGGCAGGAAACCACCGCCATGCTCATCGCCACCGCGCTGCGCACTGCCCTGCACGAGGACCGCTGGACGCAATGCGCCGACTCGGAGAAGTCCGCGGCGGATCTGGTGGGCCACGTGCTGGCCCAAGCCTCATCGGTACCGACCTGGCGCCGTCGCGTCGCTGCGGACATCGAACTCGACGGGCACCGTTTTGCCGAAGGTGAGCATTTGGTGCTCAGGCTCTCCGGCGGGGTCCTGGGGGAAGCCAACGACGACTCGCTGGCTTTCGGATTCGGCATCCACCGCTGCCTGGGCGCCGGGCTGGCACGGATGGAAACCGAGGTGGTGCTGGGGGCCGCGGCCCGGGCGTTGCCGGACCTGAGACCGGCGGGCGATGAGCCGAACTGGATGCACCTGCTCTCCTTTCAGGCACCGCGGACGGTATGGACTGCGCTGGGCGCGAGGGAGGCGATGGCATGATTCTCGTTGTCACCGGGACCGACACCGATGTCGGAAAGACGGTCGTCAGCGCGGCCCTGGCCGCCTGCGCCCTGGATGCGGGGCGGCGGGTTGCCATTTACAAGCCGACACAAACCGGCGTGGCACCCGGGCAGGCAGGCGACGTCCAGTCGATCGGCGACTGGCTCGGGAACCCGCCGTCGCTGGGACTCGAAGAAGGTGCCAGGTTGGCGGACCCCATGGCACCGGTGGATGCGGCCCTGCACGCCGGGGGCGCCCGGGCGGCCCAAGCGCTTCCCGTTCTTAGGGACCACCTTCGGCGCGTGCAGGAACTGGCCTTGGAGAACGACGTCGTCATCGTCGAGGGTGCCGGCGGAATTCTCGTGTCCCTGACCTTGGCCGGGGACACCATCGTCGATGTTGCCGGCGCGCTCGGGGCACGGCTGGTGGTGGTCACCCGGCCGCACCTGGGGACGTTGAACCACACGGCGCTGACCCTGGAAGCGGCTCTCGCCCGCGGCTTTGCCAACGGCGTGCTCGTGCTCGGCAGCTTCCCGAACGAGCCAACAGCCCTGCATGAAATCAACCGAAGGAATCTGCGCGCGCTGGCCGAAGGCCTTGGGTGGACATGGGTACCCGGTCCACCCGCGGAAGTTGTGGGCTCGGAGGACCCGGGGGAGCGGACCCGGATCCTGCACGGGGCTGGCCGTCGGCTGGCCCCGGTGTTCGAGGACCAGCCGGTTCTTGCCCATGCGGTTTCCAGCCCAGGCGCGGAAGGTTAGGTTCAGCTCGCAGGGCGGGGCAGGACAGAACGAGTGCAAGCAGGCGCGGTCCCCACACCCGGTGTACCGGGTGTGGGGACCGCGCCTGTCGTTGTTGTCTGTTGGGGCGCCGAAGCTACACTGCCAGGGCCGAGTCCTGCGCCTTGGACGGGGAATGATCGGCTGCACTTCCCATGGAATCGAGGATCGCCTGCAGCGTGGCAGGCCCGTGCTGGTGCAGGCAAGCACCGGCGACGAAGCGGTCCGGGCGAAGGAAGATCATCGGGGTCGGGCGCTCGTCGAACCACTTCTTCACTGCGCCGGTGTGGTCTCCCAGCACCAATACGTCCTCGCTCATGTGTTCCTGGGCCCATTCACGCTGGGTTTCGGGAACCAAGGCCACGAGCTTCGCGCCGAGGGCCTCGAGTGCCTTGATGGAGTGGGCGGGGAGCACGTCCTTGGGATCGTTGCCCCAGACCAGCACGGTCCACCAGTTGCCGATGACGTCATCGAGCAGCAGGTTCTCATCGAGCTGCGAGTTCACGCGCGGCTGCGGGAACTGCACGCCGACCGGGGAGACCTTCCTGTTCGCGGTCTTGACCGGGATCAGCTTGCTGGTGAGCTTCGCGGCGGCCGTGCCGGAGGCCTGGGTGGTGGGGTCCGCCAGCACGCCGGCGGTGTAGCGAGGCATCGGCTTGAAGCGCATGTCGGAGAAGTAGCTCTTGGCCGAGGGGAAGAGGTTGAGCACCGAGGAAGCGGCGTCGCGGGCGGCGACGGCCAACGGGTTGGTGATCTTGATGACCGAGCCCAGGGTCATGGACAAATCGACCATGGCCTTGGCGTGGTCCTTGCGCTCGGAGGTGTAGGTGTCCAGGATGTCCTCGCCGGCGGTGCCGGTCAGCACGCTGGTCAGCTTCCAGCCCAGGTTGGTGGCATCGCGCATTCCCGAGTTCCAGCCCTGGCCCATCCACACGGGCATCAGGTGCGCGGCATCCCCGGCAATCAGCTGGCGGCCCTTGCGGAAGGAACCGGCAACGCGGCCGTGGTGGGTGAAGACGCGGCGGCGGATGTAGGACAGGTTGTGCGGGTCCGGGACGTGGTCCTTGAGCATCTCTGCGACCCACTCCTTGGAGGTGACCACCGATTCGTCCTCGTGGTCGTGGAGCATAAACTCCCAGCGGCGGACGGCGTGGGGCAGGCCGATGGAGACATACGGGCGCTTGGGGTCCGCCCCGAGAAAGACGTTGGGGGTGCCCAATGGGTCGTTGTCGACATCGACGACCAGCCAGCGGGTGGAGGGGGAGTCGCCCTCGAAGCTCACGCCCATGCGCTTGCGCGTCGGGGACTTGCCGCCCTCGCAACCCACCAGGTACTGCGCGGAAAAGCGGTGCTCGGTTTCGGTTCCATCGGCATTGGTCACGCGGGCAATGGCGGTGACGCCGGCGGCGTCCTCGATGACGTCCTCGACCAGGTGGCCGAAGTGCACATTGATGTTGGGGTACTGGGCCAGGCCCGCGTACAGGGCCTTGTCGACCTCGGGCTGGATGAAGGCGTGCTTGCGGTCCCAGCCGAATTCCCGGGTCTGCGGGTTGTTGATCATGATGGTCTTGCCGGAGCCGTTGACCAGCCGCATGATGTGCTGCGGTGCGGTGTGCGGCAGCACGGTGTCCACCAGGCCCACGGTCTGGATGGTGCGCAGCGATTCGTCGTCAAGGCCCACGCCGCGCGGGTAGTCGATGAGTTCGTCTCGGGCCTCGAGGACCGTGACGCTTCGGCCGTACATCCCCAGGATGTTGGCGAGCATGAGGCCGGCGGGGCCGGCTCCGATGATCAGGACTTCGCTGGAGGGGATGCTGTTCATGGCCACATCAACTTTCCGTGTGTAAATAGTGCACAAAGTATTCGTTATCTGCACAACTGCTGAGTCCCAGTTCACCAGTCCTTGTGATTCACGTCAAAGCCGGTGTGCCGCCAGTTGGCACGAAATTCGTCGGGCGTTCACGCGGAGGCCTGCCTCAGACCAGTGCGGCCTCGAGCGCGCGGGCCGCCTGCTGCAGCACGGTGACGGCAGCCTCCGCTTGTTCCCGGCGCACCGTGATCAGGTTCAGGCAGGCCGGGACGCCGCAGATGCCGGCATCCAGCGGCACGGCCAGGCCGTGCATGCCGGGCTCCACCTCGCCGAAGGTCTGCGCGTAGCCGGAGGCGCGGGCGGCGCTGACGCGGGGATCCTCTCCGGGGCTCGCTGGCTCGCTGGCCAGTATCGCGTGGCCCGCGGCCCCGAGGTCCAGCGGATGACGCGAGGCCTCGGCGAAGGACACATGGTAGGTGCCGGAGGTCGGGGCGGTGACCCGCAGGGCGATGGCTTCGTCACCTTCGCGCACGATCAGGGCCAGGGTGGCTCCGAGCTCGTCGGCATAGCGGCGCAGCACCGGTTCGGCTGCAGCAATCAACGAGTGGTAGGCCGAGGCGGAGAGGGAGAATAACCCCGCCGCGCCGCGGAAGCGGCCGTCCGCACCGCGGTGGAGCAGCTGGGCGTCGCAGAGCGTGTTGAGCAGGCGGTAGGCACCTGTGCGGTGGATGCCGGCATGCTCGGCGACCTCGTTGATGCCCAGCCCTGCCGGGGTGCCCGCCACCAAACGCAGCACTTCGAGCCCGCGGGCCAGGGTCTGGGATCCTGCGGTTCGGGACGTGGAGGGAGGGGGTGCGGTTGTTGGCTGGTTCACGTGAATGATCATGGCACAGTGCCCGGGACTCAAGCGATGGTGATGACGATCTTGCCGTTGGTTTCCCCGGCCATCATGGCTGCGAATCCTTCGTGGATGCGTTCCAACGGCAGCACGCGGTCGATGCGCGGACGCAGTCCGGTGGAGGCTAGCATGCGCAGCATCGCGACCATTTCGTGGCGGGTGGAGCCGGTGGAGCCAAGAATCCGCAACTGTTGGTAGAAGATGCGGCCCAGGTCCGCCTCCGGGCTGGTGCCGGAGGTCGTCCCGGCGATCACGATGGCGCCGCCCGGGCGCAGGCAGCGCAGCGAGTGGCCCCACGTGGCCTCCCCGACCGTCTCGATGACCAAGTCCACGCGCTCGGGCAGCCGTGTACCGGACTCGAATGCCGCGTGGGCGCCGAGTTCCAGCGCCAGGGCGCGTTTGTCCGCGGTGCGGCTGGTGGCATAGACGGTGGCTCCGGCGGCGGCGGCCAACGCGATGGCAGCCGAGGCCACGCCGCCGCCGGCACCCTGGACCAGCACCCGGTCCCCGGCCTTGAGCTGGCCTTGGGTGAAGAGCATGCGGTAGGCGGTTGACCAGGCCACGGGCAGGCAGGCGGCTTCCTCGAAGGAGAGTTGCTCGGGCTTGGGGATCACGCAGCGATCGGGCACCACGATGTACTCGGCGAAGCCGCCGTCGTGCCGTTCGGATAGCAGGGCACGGTTCGGGTCCAGGGTCTCGTCCCCGTTCCCGGCATCCGGGTCGGCAATCACCGGGTAGATGACGACCTCGCGCCCGTCGTCGGTGACACCGGCGACGTCGCAACCAAGGATGATGGGGATGTTCTTGGGATCGTGCCCGACCCCGCGCAAGGTCCAAACGTCGTGCATGTTCAGCGAGGAGGCCTTGACCTTCACTCGGGTCCAGCCTTCGGGGGCGACAGGTGTGGGGACCTCACGCAGCTCCAGGCAGGACAGGGGATCGTTGGGGTTCTGGGCGTGGGCGACTGCTGCAAGCATGGCGGTTGGATCTCCGGGAACGATAGGGGGGTGTTCGGGCTGGTGGGGGGGACTTAGCGCATGCCCAGGCGCAGTGCACCGTCGAGGCGGACGACCTCGCCGTTGAGCATGGGGTTGGATATCAGCGAATGCATCAGTTGGGCGAACTCGCCGGCGTGCCCGAGACGTTGCGGGAAGGGCACGGCGGCGCCGATGCCCGACTTGGCCTCGTCGCTGAGGACATCCATGAACGGGGTGTCGAAGACGCCCGGGGCCACGCCGAGGACACGGATTCCGTGACGCGCCAAATCCCGGGCGGCGGGAAGGACCATGGCGTTTACCCCGCCCTTGGAGGCGGCATAGGCCAGCTGGCCCATTTGTCCCTCGTAGGCGGCGACCGAACTGGTCAGCGCAATGACCCCGCGGGATCCGTCGGATTCGGGTGCGTTGCCGGACATGGCTTCTGCCGCCATGGTCAGCAGGGTGAAGGATCCGACCAGGTTGGTCTCGAGCTGGTCGGTGAAGGACGCACGCGAGTGCGCGCCGCTGCGGCCCAGGGTCTTCTCGATGATGGCCGAGCCCGCTGCGGACACGGCGACCCGAAGTCCGCGGGGTGCCCGGGCACCAAGATCCATGGCTGCCCGCATCGAGTCTTCGTCGCGCACGTCGACGTGCGCAAACACTCCGCCGATTTCTTCGGCCAGTGCAGTGCCCTTGGCTTCGTTGCGGCCGCACACCACAACCTGCGCTCCGTGGGAGGCAAAGAGACGTGCAGTCGCGGCACCGAGTCCTGAGGTCGCTCCGGTGACCACGACGCCGGCACCGGCGAAATCGGTGACTGACAAGGAAGATGGGGAAGCCATGTATCCATGATTGCCGACGTTCGGTGGCAGGAGACAGGATGTGTGCCGGGTGGCGGCACGGTGCCCGCGGGGATCGGTCGGTTGATAGGGGAACCGACGAAATTGCTCCAAACAAAACGTCGAAGTAAGCGGTTGGCCCACGTCGTCCACCGTGAATTTGTCCATGGATGGCGCTCGCCCCTGCGCGCCTAAAACCTGCTGAACTTCTCGCGTCCGAACGCCATCAGTTCGTCGATTTTTCGGGTGGGGCCGAGTCCCGCTGGGTAGGCCAGGCCGAAGGCGCTCTCCGGCACGGGCTCGAAAATGTCCTTGAGCACTGCCCCGGTCATGCGTGTGGCGGATCGCGCCGGATTATCTGCTGTGAAGGTCCTGGATGAAGTCTTCGGCCCGGCGAAGGTTCAGCGCCAACTTCGCGCGCTTCTGTTCGGCCTGCCCGATGAACTCCGACAGCCTGGCCCGGGCGGCGGCATTGTTCTTGTCGAGGCCCAAGGCATCGACGGTGTCCAGCAGTTCGCCCATTTCCTCCAGAGTGAATCCCAGAGGTTTCATCGACCGAATCACCAGCATGCGCTGGAGGTCGGATTCGGTGTAGATCCGAAAGCCTCCCTCACTGCGCGTGGTTGCCGGGAGCAGGCCCACCTCGTCGTAGTGGCGGATGGTTCGCTGGGACAGGCCCGTGGCCTCGGCCAGGTCCCCGATGTGCATGGTCCGCGCATCGGCGGCTGGGGTTGGGGTGTCAGTCATGGGTTCTCCTGTTTCCTCGACTTCCAACTCTACCCTTACGTTAGGGTAGAGTTGGTTTCGTTCGGTGCGTCGCCGTGGCCATTCCTCGCCGTAGCCAACCAGCGCAAAACAAGGACGCGCCGACCCCACATCATTTCATGTACCCGAGCACACAACGGCGCCAATTTCCCCTGAACGGAGCCATCAATGGCCACGAAAACCACGGCAGGACACCCGATCCTGACCCCGGAAGAACGGCAATCCGTTCTCCGCACCCTCAAATCCCCGCGCCTGCTCAAGACCGAGGTCCTGGCCGGGTTGGTCGTGGCGCTGGCACTGATCCCCGAGGCCATCGCCTTCTCCATCATCGCCGGGGTGGACCCACGCCTGGGGCTCTTCGCCTCCTTCACGATGGCCGTCTCCATCGCCTTCCTGGGCGGGCGTCCGGCCATGATCTCCGCGGCAACGGGAGCCATCGCCCTGGTCATCGCCCCGCTGGTGAAAAGCCACGGCGTTGACTACTTCATCGCCGCCGTCATCCTGGCCGGCATTTTCCAGGTCATCCTCGCCCTGCTGGGCGTGGCCAAGTTGATGAGGTTCATTCCCCGCCAAGTCATGGTCGGCTTCGTCAATGCCCTGGCCATCCTGATCTTCATGTCTCAGGTCCCCGAGCTCCTGGGCGTCCCCTGGATGGTCTACCCACTCACCATCCTGGGCCTGCTGATTGTCTTCGGCCTTCCCAAACTCACCGCCGTGGTCCCCGCGCCCCTGGTTGCCATCGTCGTTCTGACCCTTATTGCCGTTGTCGCATCCCTGGCGGTCCCCACCGTCGGGGACAAGGGTGAGATGCCCGAGAGCCTGCCGGCCCTGTTCCTGCCGAACGTTCCACTGAATTTCGAAACCCTGCAGATCCTGTTCCCCTACGCGCTGGCCATGGCCTTCGTGGGCCTGCTGGAGTCCCTGATGACCGCCAAGCTTGTCGATGACGTTACCGACACCCGTTCCAACAAGACCCGAGAATCCTGGGGCCAGGGGGCGGCGAACATCATCACCGGATTCTTCGGCGGCATGGGCGGTTGCGCGATGATCGGGCAGACCATGATCAACGTCAAGGCCTCCGGCGCCAGGACCCGCATCTCCACCTTCCTGGCCGGAGTTTTCCTGCTCATCTTGGTCGTCGCGCTCGGCGGCATCGTGGCGCTGATCCCGATGGCCGCGCTGGTGGCCGTGATGATCTTCGTGTCCGTGGCCACCTTCGATTGGCACAGCATCAAGCCCTCCACCCTGCGCATGATGCCCAAGAGTGAAACCACCGTCATGCTCGCTACTGTCGTCGTCACCGTCTGGACGCACAACCTGGCCATCGGCGTTGGCGTCGGGGTGCTCACCGCCATGGTCCTCTTCGCCAACAGGGTCGCCCACCTGGTCACCGTGGAACGACGCATCGAGGAACACTTCGGGGTAAAGATCGCCAAGTACGAAGTCAATGGTGAACTCTTCTTCGCATCGTCCAACGACCTCTACACCCAGTTCGACTATGTCGAAGACCCCGACCGCGTCGTCATCGACATGTACAACTCCCACCTCTGGGACGCCTCCACCATCGCCTCCCTGGATGCCATCACCGCAAAATACGAGAAGTACGGCAAGACAGTCGAGATCGAGGGACTGAACGCGGCCAGCCGCAAAATGCGCGAGCGCATGGGAGGAAAGCTTGGGGCCGGGCACTAGCAATATGCCGTAGGGTTGTAGTCAGGTGCGCCGGGAAGTCTGGTCGGCAATGTCAATTGTCGAACCCACTTTAAGGACCCAACCCCATGGGCATGAACCCACTGTCCAAACGTCCGTTGATCGGATATGGCAGTTATCTGGAGGCCCTGCGGATCGGGGAGATCCTCCGCAAGGAAACCATTGGCGGCGCCCTGCTGGTCGTCGCCGCGGTCGTTGCGCTGATCTGGGCCAACTCACCGGCCTCCGAAAGCTACTTCGCCCTGCGCGACCTGAAGATCGGCTACGAACCCTGGCACCTGGAACTGAGCCTGGGCGCCTGGGCCGCGGACGGCCTGCTGGCAGTCTTCTTCTTCCTGGTCGGCCTCGAACTTAAACGGGAAATCGTTGCGGGAGACCTGCGCCAGATCAGCAAGGCCATCGTCCCGGTCGCCGCGGCGGTGGGCGGTGTCGTCCTCCCTGCACTGATCTACGCGGCCATCAACTGGGGAAACCCCGAGACCATCTCCGGCTGGGCCATTCCCACGGCCACCGACATCGCCTTCGCCGTTGCGGTGCTTGCGGTCATCGGTTCACACCTACCCACGCCGCTGCGCATCTTCCTGCTGACCCTGGCCGTCGTCGACGACCTCATGGCGATCACCATCATCGCGATCTTCTACACCAGCGAAATCAACACCGACGCCCTGCTGCTCACCCTCGTCCCGCTGGCGCTCTACGGTTTTCTTGCCCAGAAGTACCGGCGTTTCTTCGGATTGAACCCGTCGGCGGCCTGGTTCATCTTGTTGCCGATCGGCTTTGCCGCCTGGGCCCTGCTCCATGCCTCCGGCATCCATGCGACGGTCGCCGGCGTTGCCCTGGCCTTCACGATCCCGGTCCTGCACAGCACCAAACACGGCAAGCACGCCGATGGACCGGGGTTGGCCGAGGTCTTCGAGCACCGTTTCCGCCCGCTCTCGGCCGGTTTCGCCGTGCCGGTCTTCGCCTTCTTCTCCGCCGGCGTCGCCGTGGGCGGATTCCAGGGCCTGGCCTCGGCCTTGAGCGACCCCGTCGCCATCGGCATCATCGTGGCACTCGTGGCCGGAAAACCGATCGGGATCCTGGCGGCAACCTGGCTGACTGCCAGGTTCACCAAGGCGACGTTGGACCCGGCGCTCAAATGGGTGGACCTTGCGGGCGTCAGCCTCCTGGCAGGCATCGGCTTCACCGTCTCGTTGCTCGTCGGCGAACTCAGCTTCGGGCTGGGCAGCCCCGCCAACGACCATGCGAAGGTCGCCATCCTGGGCGCCTCCATCCTGGCCGCAGTCCTCGCTTCCATCCTGCTCGGCAGCAGGAACCGGCAATACCGGAAACTGCAGGCCCAAGAGAACATCGACGCGGACGACGACGGAATCCCCGACGTCTACCAGTCTGAGCAGTAACACCATCCCGTTTGAATGGCCCCTGGGGCATTCGGACGGCTCAAAGGGCAATGCCCGATCCGGAAGCGCATTCCCCCCTTTGCCTTGAGCCGTGGCGTCCGGGGACCAGGCCGAGTCACAGCGACGGCCGGGCAGCAAAAAGGTCCGCCCAGCGGAAATCCACCAATGGTGGCATCCCGCGGGCGGACCCGTGCGTGTCGGTGGTGCTTAGCCTTGATCCACCGATCCGCCCCCGGTCGTCGTCTGCTGGCGACGGACGGGGGCGGTTTCGTTTTTGGGCACGGGAAGGGTGCCGGCCTCGCTGTCGGCGGGTGTTCCACGGTGGTTTCCTGGTTGCGCCGCAGAGGGCTCGGTGAACGGTTCTAGGCGATGTGGGGTGGGGCGTGCGCGGAAGTGAAGAGCCGTTCCCACTCGGTTTCCCAGGGCCAATCCAGCGGAAGCCGGAGCCTGGTTTTCCTGGCGCTGCGCGCGATGCGCGCCGGAACCTGGATGAGCTTGCGCCGGACCGTTGCGCTCCTGGCCTTGGCGAAGGTGCCGCCGGCCAGGATCCCGGCGGCGCGGGTGAGGTTGTAGGCGATGGCCGCGGCCACCAGCCATGCACTATTGGCTCCGAAGTGCCCGGAGGGCATATGGGCCAGTGCGCTGTCCTTTAAATCCGCGTTGACTTGTTCGATGACCGCGTGTTGGCGGTGGGTCTTGTCCGCAGCGACAGTGTCCAGGACACCGGAATCCACGGTGGTGAAGAACGCGTGGAAACGGTGGGCGTCAAAGAGGGTGCCTTGCCCGGCGGCCTTCTTCGGGTTCAGTTCCGGGATTCGGCGCACGACCAGGCGCCCGGGAACCCGTTCGGCTTTCTTGCGGGAGGTGAACGCGGTGAAGCCGGTTTCGGCGACCTCGGCGCTGGAGACCAGGACCCCGGTGGATTCGTCAAGGATCGCATCGGTGTAGTGGATGGTCTCCCAGGCAGTCTCCGGGATCGTGGCGATCGCCCGCTTCACGGCCGGGTCCATGCGCACCGTCACCGAGACCTGCGCGCCCGCCTTCATGGCCGCCGATACCGGCCCGTGGCCGTAGTAGGCCGAGTCGAAACGGCACAACACCTTCGATCCGGGCTGGCAACGTGTGAGCGTGCCCAGTGCCTCGGTGACGAACTTCTTGGCTCCGCGGGCGGAGTTGGCTGCGCCCTTGCGCAGGCGTTGGGCGGCAATGAACGGCACCGCGTCCTTCGTGGATGCTGTGGCCAGCAAGGCGTTGAGCCCGCGCACCCCGGAATATCCGTAGCCCGAGCCCTGCTTCTGGTAGCCGTGGACCTCGATGATGGTGTCATCGACGTCAAGGAAGATGAACTCGTTCTCCCCGGGGTTTCCCAGCAGCGGGGCCTTGCGGTTCAAGCCCACCAGGAACCTGGAGGCCACGGCATCGAGCTGGCGCACGTGCCCGAAGGTGAAGGAGCGCAGGAAGGACCCCAGGGTGGAGGGGGCGTAGCAGGCGGTGAAGACCTTTTTCATGGCCCCGTGCCGCAACAGGGCCATATCGTCAATGGAGTCGGCACCGGCCACCATCCCGGCCACGAGAGAAGCAATCTTTAACCCGGCGTTGGCACCTTTGTCGGTGGGCACGCTGAGCCACTGGCCGGCCAGTTCATGCAGGCCCGAGTCCCGGGCCAGGACCATGGCCGGCAGCAACCCGGCGGCGGACACGAGGTTCGATTCGTCGAAGGAAACTGACACGGCGGAGGAATTGTGGGAAACTTGCATCTACGAGATGCCCTTCATTTCAGGAATGTTGTTACTGTCGCAAGTTCAATTTTCCCTGATATGACGGGCATTTCGTGGTTAAAACGCCGAGCAGCTCCCAAATCTCATCGGTGGATCAAGGCTTAGCGGGCGTTGGCCAGCTGCACGGCGACGTCTACGATCATGTCTTCCTGGCCGCCGACGTAGCCGGCCTTGCCGATTTCCTCGAGGATGCGGTAGGCCGGGACGCCGTAGCGTTCGGCCGCGCGCTCGGCGTGGATCAGGAAGGAGGAGTAAACCCCGGCGTAGCCCTGCATGATGGAGGCGCGGTCCATGACCGGCATGCGGGTGATGAACGGCTTGACGACGTCTTCGGCCGCGGCCATGACGCCCTGGATGTCGACGCCGGTCTTGATGTCCAGGCGGTCGAAGGCGGCGGCGAGGACCTCGGTGGGGGAGTTGCCCGCACCGGCGCCCAAGGCCATCAGGGTGCCATCGATTTGCTTGGCCCCGGCGCGTACGGCGAACACGGAGTTGGCGACGCCGAAGCTCATGTTCTGGTGGCCGTGGAAGCCGACCTGGGCGTCGTCGCCGAGCTCGGTGACCAGGGCTGCAACGCGGTCCGAGACATCGTCAAGGATCAGGGCGCCGGCGGAGTCGACGACGTAGACGCACTGGCAGCCGGCGTCGGCCATGATGCGTGCCTGCTTGGCGAGCTCCTCCGGGGAGACGCGGTGGGAGAGCATCAGGAAGCCAACGGTTTCCATGCCGAGCTTGCGGGCGTGCTGGAAGTGCTGGATGGAGACGTCGGCCTCGGTGCAGTGCGTGGCGATGCGGGCGACGGAGGCCCCGGCGTCATAGGCCTGGTTCAGGTCGTGGATGGTGCCCAGGCCCGGGAGCATCAGCACGGCGATCTTCGCGGCCTTGGCCTCGTCGACGGCTGCCTTGATCAGGTCCAGCTCCGGGACCTTGGAGAAGCCGTAGTTGAAGGAGGAGCCGCCCAGGCCGTCGCCGTGGGTGACTTCGATGACCTCGACGCGGGAGTCATCCAGCGCGCGGACCACGGAGCGCACATGTTCTTCGGTGAACTGGTGGCTCATGGCGTGGGAGCCGTCGCGCAGCGTGGTGTCGGTCAGACGGATGTCAAAGGTGGTGTTCATGGGTGCAGTCATGGTGTGCTTCCCCGTCCTTGCTAGTTGGCCGGCGCGGTGGCCCGCGCGGCGTCGATCTTGTCGGAGAGCAGGTCCGCGGTGCGGGTGGCTGCTGCGGTGATGATGTCCAGGTTGCCTGCGTACTCGGGCAGGTAGTCGGCGGCGCCGGCGACCTGCACCCAGATGCCGACGCGGCCGAAGCCGCCCCAGTCCTCGCGGGCTTCCTCGAACTGCGGTTCCAGGCGCAGTGCGTAGCCCGGGACGTAGTCGCGGATGGAGGCTGCGGCGGCATCGATGGCCGTGCGAATCGCATCCTTGGTGGCGCCAGGGGCTGCGGCCTCGGCCGGGATCATGCAGTAGATGGTGTTGCGCATCATCATCGGCGGTTCCACCGGGTTGATGATGATGATGGCCTTGCCACGCTTGGCACCTCCGACGACCTCAAGGGCCTTGGCGGTGGTCTCGGTGAACTCGTCCACGTTGGCGCGGGTGCCCGGGCCGGCGGACTTCGAGGCGATGGACGCGACGATCTCGGCATACTCGACCGGGACCACGGAGGAGACGGCGGCAACGATCGGGGTGGTGGCCTGCCCGGCGCAGGTGATCATGTTGACGTTCATGGTGTCGGTCAACGAGTCCAGGTTCACGACAGGTGCCAGGTACGGACCCACGGCGGCAGGGGTCAGGTCGATGGCGTGGATGCCGGCGGCCTTGTACTTGGGGGCGTTGGCCTCGTGGGCCTTGGCGGAGGTGCATTCGAAGACGAAGTCGGGGAGCTCGTCCTGGGCCAGCAGCCAGTCCACGCCCTCGGCGGAGGTGGTCAGGCCGAGGCGAGCCGCGCGGGCCAGTCCGTCGGAGGCCGGGTCCACACCGATCATGTACTTGACCTCGACGTTGCTGGAACGGCGCATGATCTTGAACATCAGGTCGGTGCCGATGTTGCCGGAGCCGACAATTGCGGCTGTTTTCTTTGCCATGGCTGGTTACTTCCTTAGTGACAGGTAACGAAGAAGAGGGGGAATTAGATGAAGTTGATGCTCAGCGAGCCCAGGGTGCCGAAGTCGGCGGTGGCCGACTGGCCGGCGATCACCGGCAGGGCGCCAGTGAAGGAGCCGGGCAAAATCAGCTGGCCGGCCTCGAGGGGCACCCCTTGCTCGCCCAGGACGTTGGCCAGCCACGCCAGCGGGGCGACGGGATCGCCCATGACATCGGTTCCGCTGCCCGTGGCCTGCTTTTCGCCATCGATCAGCAGCGAGCATTCAACCGAGCCGAGGTCCTCGACCTTCACGTCCAGCGGCTTGGTTCCCACGGCGATGGCGCCGCAGGAGGCGTTGTCGGCCACGGTGTCCACCAGGCGGATGTCCCAGTTGGCAATGCGCGAGTCGATGATCTCGATGGCCGCGTAGATTTCGCCGATGGCTGCGGCTGCCTGTTCGCGGGTAACACCCGGACCTGTGAGGGCTTCCTTCAGCACGAAGCCGAATTCGGGTTCGACCTTGGGGGAGATGAAGGAACCGGCGGCGATCTGCGCGTCTTCGTGGTGCACCATATCGGTGAAGAAGAAGCCGAAGTCCGGGGAGTCAACGCCGAGCTGCTTCTGCATGGCCAGCGAGGTCAGTCCGACCTTGCGCCCGGCCAAGATACGGCCGGCGTCAACGTGGGCGCGCAATTGCGTGTCCTGGATGCGGTAGGCGTCGTTGACGTCCATGCCTTGAACGCGGTCCCGCAGCGGGGCGATCGGTTCGAGGGTCTCGGTGGCGGCCAGCAGGTCCGCGGCCAGGGAATCCAGGAGTTGCGTGCGTTCGGTGCTCATGGTGGTTTCGCTCATTTCTTCAGTACCGCGGTGGTGACGCCAAAGCCGGCAATGTATTCCTTGATCGGCTTGTAGAACTCGTAGTTGACCTCGTATTCGCCGCAGGCGCGCAGGGCGGAGTAGGCGGCGACCCAGGTGCGGACTTCGTGCGAGGAGTGCCCCGCGACCGCGTCCATCTCATCCGCGGTGTAGGCGTCGAAGCCCCCGACGTTCCCGGACCTGCAGACCTCGAGGAAGGCCCGGTCCCATTCGGGGTTCAGGTCCATGATGTCGGCCTCTCCCGCGGCGAACTTGATGGCCGTGTTGATGGTGTTGGCTTGGCGGGCCGCGCGCGCCTCCGGGGTGGGGTTGCGGCCGTTGGTCAGCATGGCGCGCTGTGCTTCGGTGGCGGTGGCGATCTGCGGGACCGGCGGGTCGTGGGACAGTCCGCCGGAACCGATGAACAGGACCTTCTTGTCCGAGTCCTTGAAGTATTCGCCCACTGCCTGGCCGAACTTGCGCACGCGCGAGACCTTGGTGAAGGGACGGGCGACGGAGTTGACGAAAATGGGGATCACCGGGACGGTGTCGAGGCCGCCGAAGATGATTTCCATGGGCTGCACGGCCCCGTGGTCGACCTCCATCTTGCGGGAGATCGCGGTGTCGATGTCTTGGTCGATGATGTACTGGGCCAGTTTTTCGGCCTCGGTGGTCGGGACGTTGATCGGTCCGGCCCAGGAATCGTAGTCGCCCGTGCCATGGGCTTCGTAGCCCACGCAGAACGGGGGCATCAGGTCGTAGAAGAACCCGTTGTAGTGGTCCGGGCCGAAGTTGACGACCAAGTCCGGGTTGAATTCCTTGGCAAACGCACGAACCTGCTCGAAGGCGGCGTCGACAGCTGCCTTGACGTCCTCTGGCGGGTTGGTGTGCTCCAGCAGGGGAGAGTGCGACATGGCGATGAGTGCTTGTTGCATTCCTGGCGCTCCGTTCGATTGGCGACTTGAAGATTTTGCTTGCTTTCATTCCATCCCACGCGCCGAACGAAGACACGCTGTTGTTCCATAGAGCGGCACGAATCATTCAACGTTTTTAGGAGAAGCCCCGTGGTTGCCGGGTAAACAGCGAACCAACTGGCGGTAGCTAAACGTGCACTGGTGCATAATTTAGGAATGGACGAGACAAACGAGGGCGGACGCACGGCCCGGCGGAACCGCCATTGGACGCAGATCCACGAGGCGGCCGTGGCATTGGTGCTTGAAAAGGGCCTGGCGGCGACCACCGTCGATGCCGTTGCCTCGGCTGCGGGGGTCTCGCGGCGCAGCTTCTTCAACTACTTCCCCACCAAGGAGGACGCGGTGCTTGGCACCCGCGAGCCCTGGCTGCCGGAGGCCGACTGGGAAGACTTCGTCTCCTCCAAGCTGGAGGTGCTGCCGCGCACCGCCAAGCTCCTTGCCGCGGTGCTGAACACGAGCACCCACGCCGGCGAGGGATTCCGGAGGCGGCGCGAAATGGTGCGGGCCTTCCCCGAGCTGCGCCGACGCACCCATGTGCACGTGCAGGCGGCCGAGCAGCTGGTGGCCACCGCACTGATCGAACGGCTCAAGCCGCACCAGGCGGCGCTGCTGGCCCACGAATTGCCGACGGATCCCGGCGCCCAGCACGCCCTGGTTCTACTGGCCGGGACCATCACTCGTTACGCGTTCACCGAGGACCCGGAGGAATTCGCGCGCGACTGGCAATCCGCGGTGGTGCGGGCCAGCGCGATTTTCGGCTCGCTGCTGCACCCGGTTTCCCGCTGACGGCTTGGGTGGAGGCTACTTGCCCAGCCGGCGTTCCTTGAGCACGTACGTGAAGGTGGTGTGCACCAGAACCTTGGCCTCCGCATCGGCGACCTGCACCTCGGCCACGACCACCGAGGCCCCGCCGCGCAGGATGCGTGCGGTGGCAACCGCCGGACCGGACTTGGAGTTGGACATGAAGTTCACGTTCGACTGCACGGCCAAGGGGAACTGTCCGGCGTCCGCGTAGGCGTTCATGGCCAGGAAGGTCCCGGCGATATCCGCGGCACCAAAGAGCGATGCGGCGGCAAACATGCCATTGGCCTGGGCCAGCTCGTCGCACAAGGGCATCGAGAAACTCATCGAGTCCTCGGTGACGGCGTGCGGGGAGAGGCGCAGCGTGAAGGTGATGTCCTCGAAACCCAGTGATTCGCGGAACTTGTCCCAGCGTGCGGTGAACTCGGACAGGGTTGCAGGTAGTGCCATGGTCTTTGTGTCTCCAGTAGTCAGGGGGAAATGGGGAGTTGACTCCCACCTTAACGGCGATGGCACCCGATCGGGACAACCGGGTGCCATCTGGCAGCACAACCGCCGGATGGCGGTATGCCGTGTGGTGGATTACTTGCGCTTCAGGGTTTCCTTGGACATCAGCACACATGCGGCACCGACGGCAATCAGGAAGATGAAGTACCAGGCGATGTTGTTCGTTCCGCCGCCGTTACCCAGCTTGACCAGCCACTGGCTCATCAGCGGGGCCATGCCCGCGCCGAGCACCGAGCCGACCTGGAAGGTCAGCGAGACACCGGTGTAGCGGGATTCGGTGTCGAACTTCTCGGCCAGGAAGGCGCCGATCGGGCCGTACATGGAGGCCTGGATGATCGGGTTGCCGACCATGAAGCCCAGGGCGATCATCCAGAAGACTCCGGAGTTGAACAGCGCGAACATCGGGAAGACCAGAGCCACGGAAATCAGCGCGCCGGCGAGCATGACCGGGCGGCGGCCGTAGCGGTCCGAGAGCCAGGCGAAGAACGGGATCGCGAAGATGTGCACGAGGGACGAAGCGGTGAGCATCATCAGCGCGGTCTGCCGGTCCACCGCGCCGGAGGCAACGACGTAGGGGACCATGAAGATCGCAAGCATGGCCTGCATGAACAGCGGGCCGGCCACGGCCAGGGTGCCCAGGATGGTTTCCTTCGGGTAGTCACGCAGCACACGGGCCAACGGCATCCCGGTGTGGGTTGCTCCCGTGGCCTTGGCCCTGAGGAAGTCGGGAGACTCGGTCACGCGGTAACGCATGTACAGGCCGATGATCACCAGCACCGCGGAAAGCAGGAACGGGATGCGCCAGCCCCAGGCCAGGAATGCCTCCTCGGGGAGCCCCGCGAAGAGGCCAAGGATCAGGGTAGCCAGCACGGATCCGGTCGGACCGCCGGTCACGGCGATGGAGGCAGCGAAGCCGCGGTTCTTTTCCTTCACGTGTTCGGCGGCCATCAGCGTGGCGCCTGCCCATTCGCCGCCCACCGCCAGGCCCTGGATGACGCGCAGCAGAACCAGGAGCAGCGGCGCCGCGATGCCGATGGTCTGGTACGTCGGCATCAGGCCGATGGCGACCGAGACCAGGCCCATCATCATCAGCGTGATGAACAGGATGTTCTTGCGGCCAAACTTGTCACCGAAGTGACCGAAGAGCACGCCACCCACGGGGCGGGCGATGTAGCCGGCCAGCAGGATCACGAACGACAGCGCGGTGCCAAGGCCCTTGTCCATGCTCTCCGGGAAGAACAGGTGGGGGAAGACCAGTCCGGCGGCAGCGCCGTAGAGCAGAAAGTCGTAGTATTCGACCGTCGAGCCCAGGAAGCTGGATATCAGTGCCCGGCGGGTTTCCTTGGGCGTTGCCTCAGGGTGTTGCTGTGCTGCGTCCAGCCCGGTGTGGGAAGGGGTTGCCATGGTGACTCCGTGGTGTGTTTGCGAGTTGTGTCACATGGAAGCATGGCTGGCCGAGCCCGAGGATTCCCAAGCAGCGTGCCGCAGGGTGGAACGGCAACCGGGCCTTGCCCACGCTTGGACCGGAAGTTCATGGCGTCCAGACGGGAGCACACCGGACGTCAGGTTCCCCGAAATATGTCCTGGCCGCAGCCCCGGGTCGTCGTGGCCGGGACATTGCATTTGAGCCGGTGGAAATGCGTGGGCCGCCCGTGTTGACAGGGTTGTGCGTGCTGGGGTTCGGCACGGGCGTTGGCTCTTTGCCTCTCTCCTGGGGTCTTATTGAGAGCACGACCACACCCCATCATCCGTCGGGCGGCGAGCGCCCAGGAGGAAACGATCCACATGAGCACCACGGACAGCTGCCCCTCTGAGGCGAATGCCGCCATCGGCAAGATGCGCGGCTCCGAACACGGCCCGAAGAACATCGACGTCTCCGCGCTGGTCGACGCCGAAGGCGGGCTCATCGATCGGTCCATCTACACGGACCCAGGGATCTACGACCAGGAAATGCGCCGGATCTTCGCCCGCAGTTGGCTCTTCCTGGCCCATGCCAGCCAGTTCAAGAAGCCCGGCGA
Source organism: Paeniglutamicibacter sulfureus (assembly GCF_039535115.1). Classification (NCBI taxonomy): domain Bacteria; kingdom Bacillati; phylum Actinomycetota; class Actinomycetes; order Micrococcales; family Micrococcaceae; genus Paeniglutamicibacter; species Paeniglutamicibacter sulfureus. The sequence continues at coordinate 2,172,271 of NZ_BAAAWO010000001.1, read as the reverse complement.
CTTCTTTACCACCTTCATGGGGCAGGACCCGGTGATCGTCACCATGGACAAGACCAAGACGATCCGCGCCTACCTGAACTCCTGCCGCCACCGCGGGATGAGGTTGTGCCGCGCCGACGCCGGCGCCACCAAGATGTTCACCTGCACCTACCACGGATGGTCCTTCGACCTGGCCGGCGCCCTGCAGACGGTGCCCAACGAGAAGGCCTACCCCGAGGACTTCGACAAGAAGCAGTGGGGCCTGATCGAGGTCCCCCGCGTGGCCGAATACAAGGGCCTGCTCTTCGGCAACTGGGACAAGGACGCCGAGGACCTCGAAGAAACCCTGGGCGACATGCGCTACTACCTGGACGCCATGCTCGACCGCGACCCGGAAGGCACCGAGGTCATCGGCGGGGTGATGAAGTGGGAGCTGGAGGGCAACTGGAAGCTGGCCGCGGAACAGTTCGCCACCGACTGGTACCACGTGAACATGTCACACGCCTCCGCGCTGATGGTCATGTCGCCGACCGGCAAGGGCCCCAAGGCCGAGATCGTTGCGACGCCCGGGCGCCAGTTCCTCTCGCCGAATGGACACGGCGCGGGTTTCCCCACGCACCCCAAGTCCCGCTTCGACGCCCAAGCGGTGCACGAGCACTACGACTACGACGCCCTGCGGGAGCGCCTGGGCGACGCCGCGGTGGAGGGCCCGATGACCACCGGCCACGCCACGGTCTTCCCGTCGTTTTCCTACTTGCCGGTCAACGGCTCGATCCGCATCTGGCACCCCAAGGGACCGAACAAGATCGAGGTCTGGGCCTGGATTCTGGTGGACAAGTCGATGCCGGAGGACGTCAAGGACGCCCAGCGACTCTACAATCTGCGCACCTTCGGGCCCTCGGGCATCTTCGAGGCCGACGACGGGGAAAATTGGTCGGAGATCCAAGCGGTTTCCGGTGGCTTCGTCACCAACTCGGTGCCGTTGAACTTCCAGATGGGCATCGGCTCGGAGCGCGAGGACGGGGTGTATCCCGGGCAAACCTCGGAACTCTACTCGGACGCCGCGGGCCGCAGCTTCTACAGGCACTGGGCCGAACTGATGAACACCCCGGCCTGGCACGAACGGCCCGCGCCGGCACCCGCGGGCGAATCGGCCTGATCCCCGGCAGCAGCTGCCACCACCCACACGGATTTTTAGCAGGAGGACGCCATGAGCGAAGCAATCAATATCGGAACCATCGATGACATCGACGAGGGAGAAGCGAAGGTCATCCCCGCCGAGGAGAACGGCACGGGCGAGGACATCGCGGTGTTCCACGCCGAGGACGGCAACTTCTATGCGCTGGACGACACCTGCACGCATGAGACCGCGTCCCTTGCCGACGGCTGGATCGAGGGCACCGAGGTCGAATGCCCGGTGCACTCGGCCAAGTTCTGCCTGAAATCCGGCACGGCCCTGTGCATGCCCGCCACCCTCGCTGCCCGCACCCACAAGGTCGAGGTTTCAGGCAACGACGTGCTGCTTTACCCGGCCGTGAGCGTCGTCGACGCCTAGCCGCAATCGTCCACTTTCTTCCACCCGCCTGAAACCCAAGGAAAAATCGATGAGCGTCGAATCTGTTGTGATCATTGGTGGTGGCCTCTCCGGCTTCACCGCCGCCAAGGAACTGCGGGGACGCGGTTTCGCCGGGACGCTGTCCATCATCGACCCGGAGGGCCTGCCCTACGACCGTCCACCGTTGAGCAAGGACTACCTGGCCGGTTCCAAGGACGCAGCAGGAATCGCCCTGGCGCCGGCAACCTGGTACGTGGAAAACAACGTCACCGTCATCACCGGCACCGCCACCGCGCTGGACCCGGACGCGGGCACGGCAACGCTGGCTGACGGCAGGGTGCTGGTCGCGGACCGCTTCGTGCTGGCCACCGGCGGGCGGGCCCGCCGCCTGTCCATCCCCGGCGGGGACCTTCCCGGGGTCCTGGAACTTCGCACCAAGAATGATGCCGACACGCTGCGTGGGCTCCTGGCTCCGGGCGTCCGCCTCGCGATTGTCGGTGCCGGGCTGATCGGTGCGGAAACAGCTTCCTCCGCCCGCGCTTTCGGTGCGGAAGTCACGTTAGTCGACCCCGTGGAAATCCCGCTGGTCCCGGCAATCGGCGAAGTGCTGGCCAGCCGACTGCACGCCATGCATTCCGAGCACCAGGTGCGCACCGTCACCGGAATCCCGGAGGAAATCACCCAAGACGCCGAGGGCTACGGCATCCTTCTGTCTACCGGTGAAACCATCGCGGCCGACGTGGTGCTGGTGGGCATCGGCATCATCGCCGCCACCGAACTGGCCGAGGCCGCCGGCCTGGATACAGACAACGGGGTGCTGGTCGATGAACGAGGCGCCACTTCCCACCCGCGCGTATTCGCGGTGGGCGACTCCGCCCGTACCCGGCTGGCCGACGGCACGCTGCTGCGCCGCGCCGAGCACTGGGAACACGCCATGAACGCCGGAGCCACGGCGGCCGCCGCGATCCTGAACCAGGAGCCGCCGGTGCACGGCGCATCCTGGTTCTGGTCGGACCGGCACGGGGTACACGTAGAGGGCGTGGGGTCGATGCACGGGGATGGCGAGCACGTGGTGCGGATGCTTGACGGCGTGCCGATCGCGGCCTTCCGCCTCGACGCCGAGGGCCTGATGCTCGGAGCCGCGGCTATCGACGGCGGGCTGACGGTGCGGGCGGCACGCCGCATCATTGACCGCAGCATCAAGGTCGATCCGCTCGCGCTGGCCGATCCGGCCACCGAACTGAAGAAATTGGCGCGCTAGCGGCGCCCGGCAACGATCCAAAGAAACGGAAACACCATGACCCAGGAAACCGGCACGCAGTTCCAGGTGCGTCTGGCCGACGCCGAACTGACCCACGCAGTGGCGCAGTTCTATTTCCACGAGGCCGAGCTGCTCGACGACGGGCGTTTCGCCGACTGGCTGGAGATCTTCGACGAGGACCTTTTCTACTTTGCCCCGCTGCGCACCAACAGGCTGCGCCGCCAGGCCGCCCTGTCCATTGGGCAACCGGGGGAGGCAGCCTACTTCGACGAGACCAAGGAGTCGTTGGCCTGGCGCATCCGCCGCTACGACTCGGGCATGGCCTGGGCCGAAGACCCGCCCTCGCGCACCCGCCACCTGATCTCCAACGTGATGGTGCGGCACACCGGGGACTCCGAACTCACGGTCCGCTGCGCCTTCCTGGTCTACCGGAACCGGCTGCACACCGAGACCGACATCTACGCCGGCGGACGCACCGACGTGGTCCGCGTCCAGCCCGACGGAGGCTTCAAAGTCGCCAAGCGCGAGATCCTTTTCGATGCGAATGTTTTGCAGGCCAAGAACCTGTCGACCTTCTTCTAGACCCTGCAGGCAGGGGCACCGTCCCTCCAGTCCCTACACATCAATGGAATAACACGAGAGTGAGCAGATCATGAGCACCACGGCACCAGGCTGGCTCGAGGGCAGCGTCGCCCTGATCACCGGAGGAGGCTCCGGCATCGGACGCGCGGTGGCCGACCGCTACCTCGCCGAGGGGGCGAGCGTGGCGATCTTCGGCCGCGATGCTGCCAAGCTGCAGACCGTCGTCGATGCCTCGGCCGATCCCTCGCGGATGATGGCCATCGCCGGGGACGTGCGCGATGCCGACTCCCTGGCCTCCGCGGTCACCGACGTCGTGACGCGCTTCGGCAAGCTCGACACCGTGGTGCCCAACGCCGGGATCTGGGACTTCAACCGTTCCCTGACCCGGCTCTCACCCACGGAACTCGGTGCAAGCTTCGACGAGCTCTTCGAGATCAACGTCAAGGGCTACCTGCTCACCGTCCAGGCCGCCTGGAAGGAACTGGTCGCAGCCAACGGTTCGGTCGTCATGACCCTGTCCAACGCCTCCTTCCATCCGGCCGGCGGCGGCCCGGTCTACACCGCAGCAAAGTTCGCTGCCCGCGGCCTGGTCACCCAGCTCGCCTACGAACTCGCACCCAAGGTGCGGGTCAACGGCGTGGCGGTGGGCGGGATGGACACAGACTTGAGCGGACCGAGTGCCACCGGCCTGGAAAACCGCACCATCGCGGCGTCGTTCGCGCGCTCGGAGATCACCGGGAACAACCCGCTGATCCCGCTGCACCACGCCTCGGTCGACCCGGTGGACTTCACCGGGTCCTACGTCCTGCTGGCCTCGAAGGCCAATGCGGGTAACATCACCGGTGCCATCATTCCCGCGGACGGCGGCATTGCCGTGCGCGGGTTCGGCGCCCAGGCAGCTGGAGGAGACCACCTGTGAACTTCATCGACCGCAATCCCGTGGTGGGGCTCGAACGCCAAACCATCTACTTCCCCCACCAGCTCCTGTTCACCTACGAGGAGCGCACCTGGGACTACGCCTCGTTCTTCGCCGAGGTCCGCGAGCAGGCCACGGCGCTCCACGCGGCCGGTGTGGCGCCGGGGGAGCGCGTTGCCTACCTGGGGCTGAACTCGGTCTCCTTCATGCGCACCATGTTTGCCTGCTGGTGGCTCGGGGCCGTGTTCGTCCCGCTGAACTTCCGCCTGGCGCCGCGCGAGATCGCCGGGCTGCTGGATCAGTGCAACCCGCGGGCGCTCTTCGTCGAGCCCGGGCACCGGGAGACCCTCGAGACCATGCTCGGCTACGCGGACGTCGAGACCGGCGACATGGCCCTGCTGCTCATCGACGACGACCCCGCCGTTCCCGCACCCGCGACCATCGCCGCACCCTGGACGCCGGCATCGGCGTGGGTGCGCGAGGGCGTCTCCGGTGCCGCGGAACCGGCCATCCAGGGCGCCGACGAGGACGATCTGGCGATCCTCATGTTCACTTCCGGCACCACCGGGCAGCCCAAGGGCGTGGAACTGTCCTACGGCAACATCTGGTGGAACTCGGTCAACGTCGACTCGCTGGTGGACACCCGCCGCGGGGACACCAACCTGGCCGTGGCCCCGCTCTTCCACATCGGCGGGCTGAACGCGCTGACCATCCGGGTCATCGTGCGCGGCGGCCACGTGGTGGTACGGCGCACCTTCGACCCCCGGCAGGCCCTGAAGGACATCCATGAGTACAAGGTCAACCAGGCGTTCCTGGTGCCGGCCATGCTGTCGGCGATGGCCCAGGCCGACGAATTCGCCGACGCGAAACTTGAATCTCTGCGCGCGCTGATCTGCGCCGGTGCCCCGGTGCCTACGATCCTGCTGCGCCAGTACCAGGCCAAGGGGGTGGAGGTGCAGCAGGCGTGGGGACTGACCGAGACCGCTCCCTTCGCCACCTACCTTCCGGCGGAACTGACCCACCAGCGTCCGGGCTCCTGCGGGGTGCCCATGCCGTTCACCCAGATCAAGGTCGTTGACCCGCTGACCGGGGTCGAGGTGGAGGAAGCCGGACAAACCGGTGAGCTGTTGGTCAAGGGACCCAACGTCACCAAGCGCTACTGGAACAATCCGCAGGCCACCGAGTCGGCGTTCTCCGATGGCTGGTTCCGCTCCGGGGACATCGGCTACCGGGACGCCGATGGGTTCCTGTACGTGGTCGACCGGCTCAAGGACATGATCATCACCGGCGGGGAGAACGTCTACCCGGCCGAGGTCGAGCGTGCGCTGATGGAATACCCAGGCGTCCTGGACGTCGCGGTGGTGGGTGTGACCGATGAGCAGTGGGGAGAGGCCGTGGTCGCGGTCATGAGCTGTGCCGACGGAACCGTCCCGAGCATCGAGGAAGTGCGCGAATTCTCCGCCTCGCTGCTGGCCCGCTACAAGCTTCCCAAGCGGCTCATCATCACGGGGGCGGTCCCGCGCAATGGATCGGGCAAGCTCGACAAGCCGGCCGTACGCCTGCTGGCCAACAACACCCTGGAGGCCAAGTAATGTCCGGGCACGACCACGACCACGCCCACGACGACGTCGACCTGCTCAGGTGGCCCGACGCACTGGGTCCCGAATGGACCTGCGAGGCCGCGGCGGCCGCGCCGGGCCACGAATCCACGCTGATCATCCGCCGAGCCGGAAGCCAGGTGGCCACGGTGGACGTGATGCGGATCGTGGATTCCGAATTCGCCGCCACCTACCCTTCGGGGCTGCGCGACAGGCTCCTGCTTCCCGACGCGGGTGCGCCGGCCGAGGCAATCCAGCTGGCCTCGGAATCCGTGATGGACGCCGACCCCGCCTGCCGCCGCCTGGTCATGGCCTGTGCGGAGGACGACCTGGAGACCATTGGCATCGCAGAGACGGCTGGGTACCGGTTCGTGGTGGAGGTGGACCTGCATCGCGGGTCGTTCGCGCTGCTGACCGCCGAACCGGCTTGGGTGCTCGAGGAATCGCGGAACATCGACGAGGTTCCCACCGTCTAGCCCGTGCTCCAAGACCGGCGGGTGTCGCCGGCGCCTATGAACGCGCCAGAGGCACCCGCCGGTTCCTTCTTGCCCCGATCCCTATGCGGTTTGCGCATGGCGTAGCTGCTGCCGCTGGCGTGCGCTGACCGCGGCGACGGCGCGCGAGGCCGCATAGCAGACCTTGCGCAGGACCTCGGATTGCGAGTCGGGAATGAACTTGCCGGTGGGACCGGAAATCGACAAGGCCGCCACTGGCTTGCCTCCCGGGCCCATCACGGGAGCGGCGATGCAATTGAGGCCCATCAGGATTTCCTCCCGATCGAAGCCAACATGCTCCTTGCGGATAGTGGCCAGTTCTATCCGGAGCGCCTCCGGATCGGTGATGGTGTGCGGGGTCCATGCCGACATTTCACTACGCAGCGCCTCGTCGGCACTCGCGGGGTCGAAGGCCAGCAGGACCTTGCCCACCGCGGTGCAATAAGCAGGTGCCATGCCGCCGATCCGTGAGGGGCTGCGAACCTGCAGATGCCCGTAGAGCTTATTGAGGTAAATAACGTCGGTGCCCTGCAGCACTGCCAGGTGCACGGTTTGCTTGGTTAGTTCATAAAGGTCGGCGAGATAGGGCGTCAGCACATCGCGCATCCGCCCGTGCGCTGCCGATTCCTGGGTATCGCCGAGGCTCAGGATCATCTTGCCCAAGCGGTAGGCGTTGCCCGCCCGCTCCACCGCCCCGTTGCGCTGCAACATCCCCAGCAGGCGGAAAGCGGTTGACTTGGAAAGATCGGCCCGGCGCGCCAATTCGCTGACACCGACGCCGCCCACTGAATCCTGACCGAAGGCGTTAAGCAGCGACATGGCCTTGTCCACTGCGGTGCGGTCATCGCGTTGCTGAACTGGGCTCAGGGACATCTCGGGAAACCTCCAACGTTGCCACCCGAGAGATACTGGGAAGTTTTCGGGCGTGTTACAAGTGTCGTGGGGAAAGTGACGCATGTCAAACATGACAAATTGTCATCTATAAGTGACGATAGATGCATGGCGATGAACAACGTGGTCTCACGGAACATCCAGCGAATCCGCACCGAACGGGAGCTGTCCCTTGGCGAGCTGGCCCGCCGCGCGGGTGTGTCAAAGCAGACCCTGTCCAAGATCGAACAAGGCCTTGGCAATCCCACCATCGGCACGCTCGAGGAAGTGGCGCGTGCGTTGAGCGTCCGGATCGGCGGCCTGCTGACCGAGTGGGGCTCTCCCGTCCTCATGCGGCGCAAGGCCGAGGGGGAATGGAGTGCCAGGCCGCAGGGCCCAACCCGGGACCTGGACCAGATCTATGGATCGGGCTATGTGCGCACCCAGTTGCTGGCTGTCGCGACGCCGCTGGAGGGCGCCAACGGAACCACGTTGAGCACAGGATCGCTCCACCAGGTCTATGTGATCGAGGGCCTGGTCGAAATCCGCTATGGCGCCGAGCTGGTGCAATTGTCCGAAGGGGACTTCCTGCGTTTCCCGGCCGATGTCGAGCATGTCTTCGGCACGCCCGATGGCAAGGCCCTGCTGCACATCACCACCACCGCGCCGCACGTGGCGCAGTTCGCGTCCGAAGGCTAACCGGGCGCCGGCCTCGGACCCGCGTCAGGCCGTTGTCCGCTCCTCGGCCCGCGCGTACTGGCCCGGTGTTTCCAGCACAGCCAGCGTGCAGCGTGAAATACACACAAGCTTGCCGACTTCGTTGCTGATCCTGATTTCCCAGACCTGGGTCTTGCGGCCCACGTGGATGGGGCTTGCTACTCCGTAGACCCATTGCCCGGCAATGCCGGCGCGAAGGTGGTTGGCGTTGATTTCCTGGCCGACCACGTGGAAGCGTGCCGCGTCCACGGTCAGCGATCCGGCCCAGGATGCCAGCGTCTCGGCCAGCGCCACCGAAGCCCCGCCATGCAGCACCCCTGCCGGCTGGATCGTGTGCTCGTTGACCGGCATGCGCCCCGTGAGCGTGGCCTCGGTGAACGAGGTGATTTCAATGCCCAGGATTGCGTTCAACGTGCCCTTGGCCTTGTCGTTGAGTTCTTGGATGTCGAATTCTTGTGCCCAAAGCTTCATGTTCGTTGGCTCCCGGGATGGTTCTCGCAGTGGCGCGGCAACCTTGTTTGGGCCGCAGGTTCTTCACGAGCCTATTGGGGTGGTGCCCAGATGGGGCAGGGTTCATGCCGCTGGCCGGAACGACGGAAGCCCCGCCGGTCCTGGTGCGGACGGGCGGGGCTTGCGGACGGGCGGGGCTTGCGGGCGGCTGCCTGGCGAAACTACTTGGCCATGTGCAGTGCGAGGTAGGCCTTGATGACCTGGTTGAATTCGTTGGCGCGTTCGACCTGGGACCAGTGGCCGCATTGGTTGAAGATGTGGGAGTCGGCGGTGGGGATGACGGCCTGGAGTTCGTGGGTGCGGCTGACCGGGATGACGACGTCCTGCATGCCGTGGACCAGCAGCACCGGAATCTCGAGCTTGCCCAGGACCTCGAAGTCCAGCGGCAGGGCGTCGCGGTCGCGGTCGCGGGCGGTGACGACCTCGACGAGGCGGTCCGAGGCGGTGTCGTTCAGCGCGGAGGCGTAGCGCAGGGCGACGAGTTCGTCGGTGACCAGGGACTTGTCGACGACGAACTGTTCCAGGGTGCGGCGGATGCCTGCCTCGGAAAGCTCGGGCTTGGCGTGGCCGGAGAGCGCGGCGGTCTTCTTGGCGCCGCCGGTGCCCATGGAGACGATGCCCAGCAGGCGCTCGGGGAAGTCGATGGCGAACTGCATGGCGACCCAGCCGCCGATGGAGTTGCCGACGATCCAGGTCTTGTCGATGCCCAGGGCGTCCAGGACGCGCACGGCGTGGCGGACCCATTCCTTGATGCCGTATTCGATGCCCTCGGGCACGACGGTCTGGCCGTAGCCGACGGAGTCGATGGCGATGCAGCGGCCGGAGGCGGCCAACTCGGGAAGGTTCAGCCACCAGTTGGCGGCGGCGGTGACGCCGGTGCCGGAGCCATGCAGGAAGAGGATCGGGGTGCCCTCGCCGAGCTCGTGGTAGTGGGTGATTTCGCCTTCGGCGGTTTGAAGCCACTTGTCTTCGAGGCCGAAGAAGGCGTCGGTCGTGTAATCGGGAATCTGGGTGACGGTCATCGTGAAACTCCTGCGTAATTCGGTGAGCCGGACGGTGGTTTAGCTCCACCCTAGACGCGTGCCCGGGTGCCGGGGGATGAATCGTGCCAACCTGCGGCACGAAATCGGCGGACACAGGATTCAAAGTCGCCATCACCCGTGAAGACCGCTTGGCAAGCATTGCACTGGTGCAAGAAATTTATGCGGGCCCCGCGCCCTCCGGGGCGGCGCCGCTTTGTGCGCCGCGGCGCGCACGCGCGATGATGGGGGAAGGGAAGTGCCGGACCGGGAGTCCCGCCACCCCCCCGCCTCGACCACATCGACAGATCGGTAACATCCATGAACATCGAATCCATCCTGATCGTTGGAGGCGGCCTGGCCGGATTCACCGTGGCGCAGAACCTGCGCGTCCGCGGATACGCCGGAACGTTACAGATCATCGATCCGGCAGGGATCCCCTATGACCGTCCGCCCCTGAGCAAGGGCTACCTGCTGGGGGATAAGGATGCCGCGGGCATCGAGCTGGCCCCCGCTTCATGGTTCGCCGAACACCGGGTGGAACTTCTTCCGGGCACGGTGCGCGCCCTGGAACTCGAGCCCCTGGGGGTGGAACTGGAGGACGGTCGCACGCTGCATGCCGACCGCCTGGTCCTGGCCACCGGCGGCTCCGCACGCCCGCTCCCGATCCCGGGCGGGGACCTGGACTCCGTGTTGGTGCTGCGCGACCGCGCGGATGCAGACAGGCTGCGGGCCAAGATCGTCCCCGGGACGCGGCTGGCCATCGTCGGGGCCGGGCTCATCGGTGCCGAGGTCGCCTCCTCGGCCCGGCAGCTGGGCGCTGAGGTCACGCTCGTTGACCCCATGGACCCGCCTCTGGTTCCCGCGGTCGGCCCCGAGTTGGCCAGGCGGCTGCACGCCATGCATGCCGACGCCGGGATCACCGTCATCCACGGCGCCCCCGTGGGCATCGCGCGCACTGCCGACGGTCACCGGCTGGAGCTGGCTGACGGCCGGGTCGTTGAGTGCGATGAGGTGCTGGTGGGCATCGGCATCATCCCCAACACCGAGCTGGCGCAGGCCGCGGGACTCGAAACCGACAACGGGGTGCTGGTCGATGAAAACCAGCGCACCTCGCACCCGAGCGTATTCGCCGTGGGGGACATGGCCCGTACCCGGAGGCCCGACGGAACGTTGCTGCGCCGCGGTGAGCATTGGGAGTACGCCATGAACACCGGGGCCACCGCCGCCGCGGCGATCCTGGAGCAGGACCTGCCGGTGCACGGCGCCTCCTGGTTCTGGTCCGACCGGCACGGCACCCACGTGGAGGGAGTCGGGGACATGAACGCCGAGGGCACCACGATCCTGCGGATCAACGAGGGGGAACCCGTGGCCGCCTTCCGCATCGCGGCCGACGGGCGGATGCTGGGGGCAGCGGCCATCGATGGGGGACTGACCATCAAGGCTGCGCGGCGCATCATCGACAAGGGCATCATCGTCCAGGCCGCGGCGCTCGCCGATCCGGGAATTCAACTGAAGAAGCTGGCACGTTAGGCACGGTCACCAGGATCCGGGCGAGGAGGCGGGGCATTCGCCGACCGCGACCGGACCCGTGGCCTAGCCTTTCGGCTCGTACCGCATGGCCACCGCCCCCGAGGCGAACTCCAGCCGGCTCACGAGTCGCAAATCGATATGCCTGGACAATCCCTCGAACAACTTTGGCCCGTGGCCCGTCAACCGGGGATGCACCACGAACTCGTACTCATCGATCAACCCCAACTCCGCCAGCGCCAATGGAAGCTTCATGCCGCCCACGAAAATTCCCTGGCCGGTCTCTGCCTTGAGCTGTCGGACGGCTTTTTCCAGGTCCCCGCGCACGAGCTCTGCGTTCCAATCGACGCTTTCCAGGGTGCTCGAGACGACGTACTTCCTCGCCGCGTCGATCGTCCGGGCGAAGGGCTCCATCCAAGCGGGCCTCGCCTCCGCAACCCCGGCAGCCCCCGGCGACCGCCACGCTTCCTCCATCATCTGGTAGGTCACCCGGCCAAAGAGAAGGGCGTCGGCCCGGACGAGGTTCTCAACAGCATGTCGATGCAGATCCTCGTCGACGACTCCCGCACGATGATCGCAGCACCCATCCAAGGTGACGTTGATGGAGTACCTAAGGGGTCTCATGGCGCAAGAGTACCCACTGGACGCGGGGCATGGAATACAAGATCAGCCGTTCGCCGTCGGCACACTTCGGTTCTTCCTTGCCTCCGTGCCGCGGCGGGGCCAGACTGGAGGCGGGACAACGGCATGATGGTGCTTGCCCCCCCGCCAGCAGGAAGGCAGAGCCAGGATGGACACCGAACCCACCGGAGACAGCCCGCGCACCGTGGATCTGGGAGAGGTGGACATGCTGGAACCGGGCACTGCCGTGCTGGTTTCGGGAGAGACCAGCGGGTATCCGGAGGACATCGGCCTCTTTCGCACCGAGGCGGGGGATTACTACGCCCTGGACGATGAGTGCCCGCACGAGGTTGCTTCCCTGTCCGAGGGGTGGATCGAGGGGGACGAGATCGAATGCCCGCTGCATTCCTCGCGCTTCGACCTGCGGGACGGCAAGGTGCTTTGCCTGCCGGCGCTCAACGATGCCCGCACCCACAAGGTCGAGGTCAGGGACGGACGTGTGCTCCTGTTCCCGGGAACCGACGCCCCGTGACCCCCCTGCTAGGGAATCGGACGCAAGGTTGCCACGCGCACCAGGGCCGCCCCGGTGCCCAGCTCGGCCCGGTCTCCGGGATTGGCCCAGTAATGCTCCAAGGTGCGCAGGAGCTGGTCCGGGTTGGCCGTGAGTTCATGGACCAGGATGACCACTTTTCCTGCCCGTGCCTGTTCCCCGGCCTCCTGGCGTACCACGATCCAGGCCGGGCCGCGCTTGCCCAGGGGCTTGTGCCGTGCGGGATCGGCCGCCTCGATGCCGGCGACATCGTTCCAATAGATTTCCCTGGCGCCGCGCGATCCATGGACCACAATGCGGCTGCGGGTGAGGTAGACACCGGGTTCCTGGGACGCTGCCGCAATGCGGGCCAACCGGATTCCGCGGTTCAGCACGTATACGCCGGTGGCCAACAGAAAAATCGCCAACAAGATGATCAGGACCAGCGGGTCGTAGTCCTGGAGGATCAGCAGCCGGGCGCTCAGTGCCACGGTGGCGACCAAAATCACCACCGCCAGACCCATCACCACGGCTGCCCATTGGGCCGAGGTCCGGAACATCGGGAACCACGTGGCGGCGCGCGGCCCCGTGCTGGTCAGAACGGCCTCGGTGCCCGCGGCGTGATCCTCCGTGGGGCGCCGGTAGGCGGATGCCACGCCGAGCAATACCGCCAGGGCACTGGCGATCAGTGCCGTGGACAACACGGGACTGGCATGCAGTGCGGCATAGATTCCGGTGCCGGCCAGAAAGGCGAACAACACAAAAGATGGCAGAAGATGGTGCGCCATTTTCCAGCCGCTGTGGCGCGGTGCCCACAGGGGTGCCTCGGAACCGGTTTTGCTCATGTCACCAGCCTAAGCCGCCGATTGGATGAAAGACGTTACACACTGCGCCATGGCGTCTTCTCCAACGGGACATTCGCTGTGTATCTCGCCTACGATAAACGCACTATGGAATCGATTCGCAAACGCGTAAAAGTAATCACTTGGCTGCTGATTGCCGCCCTGGTCGTCGGCACCGGAGCCGGCCTGCTTTCTGGCGTGCTCTAAATGACGCATAACCCCAACGATCCCGCGACGCTTCCCGGAGGAGGCGAGGCGGGACTTCCCGAGGCCCTGCGCACACCAACGGTAAACGTCAAGCGCAGCTGGGTAGCCTCGGTTGTCGCCATCAACATCGGCATCAACATTGTCTTCTTTGCCCCCATCAACGTGTTGCTCGGGTTGCAGGCCACGGCCATCGACGCCGGGTCCAAGGAAGCCATCCTGTCGCTGGTCACCGCCTGCGGCGCATCCGTGGCGCTGGTGGCCAACCCGCTGTTCGGGGCGCTCTCGGATCGCACCGTCTCCAAGATGGGGCGTCGCTCGCCCTGGATTCTCGCCGGGGCCATCCTGGGTGCCGCCTCGCTGTTGATGCTTTCCGGGGCCACCACCGTCGGGTTGATGCTGTTGGGTTGGTGCGGCCTGCAGGCAGGTGCCAACTCCGCCTATGCCGCGGTCACCGCCACGATCCCGGACCGCGTGCCGGAACGCCGGCGCGGCGGAATCGGCGGGCTGGCGGCCATGGGGCAAACCGTGGGCATCCTGCTGGGTGCCGTGGTGGGCTTCATGATCACGGGGAATATCGCCGTTGGCTACATCATCTGCGCCGCAGCCCTGGTCGTCTCCGTCATTCCCTACGTGCTGCGTGCCAACGACCCTGCCCTGCCGCGCGAGTTCCGTCCCGCCTTCAAATTGCTGGACTTCGCCAAGGGCTTCTGGATCAACCCGATGACCCACCGGGACTTCGGGTGGGCCTGGCTGACCCGGTTCATGATGAACACCGGCAACCAGATGACCATCGTGTACCTGCTGTTCTTCCTCACTGACGTCGTCAAGTACCCCGACCCCGCCGGAGGAGTGCTGATCCTGACCGGCATCTACGCGATCATGGTCATCATCAGCGCCGTGCTCCTGGGTCCGATCAGCGACAGGTCCGGCAAGCGCAAGATCTTCGTGATCGTCTCCTCGATCGTCGTGGCCTCCTCCGCCCTGATCATCGCGGTGTCGCAGAACTTCGCCGGCGCGCTCATCGGTGCCGCCGTCCTGGGGCTTGGTTTTGGCGCCTACCTTGCTGTCGATTTTGCGCTGTTGACCCAGGTCCTGCCCTCGGCCAAATCCCGTGGCAAGGACATGGGCGTGATCAATGTGGCCAACTCGCTGCCGCAGGTCATCGCCCCGGCGTTGGCCTTCTTCGCCGTGAAGGTGCTGGGCGGTTACACGGCCTTGTTCATCGTTGCGGCGGTCATTGGCATCTTCGGCGCCCTGCTGGTGCGCAACATCCGCTCGGTACCCTAGGCGTCGCACGGCCCGCGCCGGCCGGTGTCTGGTGGCTCACCAAAACCGCACAACGGGCGGCAGCACCGATAGGCTGGGACCCATGGCATGGTTACGCGACGCACCGTTTGGCTGGGCCTTCGCGTTCCTCTTTTTGCTGGCCATGGCGCGGGCCAACACCACTTACTGGATTGGCCGAGGCATCGCCGCCGGGGTGGAGCACACCCGCTTCCAGCATGTGCTGACCGGCCCAATCTACCGGCGAGCCGAACGCTTCATCCAGCGTTGGGGCGTGTTTGCCATTCCGCTATCCTTCATGACAGTGGGCATCCAGACCGCCGTCAATGCCAGCGCCGGCGTCGCCCGGATGCCGGTGCTGCGCTACCTTCCGGCCGTCATTGTCGGGTGCCTGATCTGGGCCACCATCTATTCCACCGTTGGCATGGCGGTGATCTACGCGTGGCTGGCCCTGGGATGGCAGTGGATCGTTGCAGGGGCGCTGGTCCTTCTCATCGCGACCTTGGCCTGGATCCGCTACCGCCGGCGCGACAGCTGAGGCGAATATCGTCGATCAGCGGCGTGAGCAGTACATAACGATTGCGCCATCGTTCCGGGTTCACTCTGGCTACTCGTGCCATCCCTGACTAGTCTGTGGAAAATGTTGTTCGGCGTGTGAGTCTCTTGGGGAGCTTGGCAATGGCGATTTGTAATAAGAACCTACGGTCCGCATCGAGAATCTTGACGGCCGTGTTTCTGGGGGTTTCGCTCAGCGCCTGCGTCATGATTGATGCCTCGCCCGAGCCGACGGACACTTCTCCCGCCGTCCCTTCGCAGGTATCATCCCCGGTAACCACCAGCCCTGTCGAGAACCCGACTCCGAGCTCAGAGGCGCCGTCCGCCCCCGCATCGAGCACGGAACCGGTCGCCGAATGGACGGACGTCATCAAGGACGCACGCTCCGGGGTGGCACACCTGCTGGTCACGCGATGCGAGAACGAGGGTGCGGGCAGTGGATTCCTCATCGATGACGATTTGGTGGTGACAGCGGCACACGTAGTGAAGGACGCCGCCGAAATCACGTTGCGAGTCGACGACGAGCTGGTGAGCGGCCAGGTCTTGGGAACCAACGACAGGTCGGATATTGCATTGGTCCGTCTTGCCCGGACCAGTGAAGGGCACCAATTTTCATTCATTGACGGTGACCCGGAAATCGGCACCGAGATACAGGCACTGGGGTTCCCGCAGAACCTGACAGTGAAGGACGAAAGGGAATCCAACAGCGGATTCACTGCCACCATCGGTTCCGTGTCGGCCGGGGACCAGACCGCACGCTATGAATCGGGGCCCATTGAGAACATGATCAGGATCGACGCATCCGTGGATTCGGGAAATTCCGGTGGCCCCTTGATTACGAAGGACGGGAAAGTGGTCGGGCTTGTCAGCGGGGTACGGATGACGGCGGATGGATCGCCGGTCAACGGATGGGGCTATGCCGTGATCGCTCCGCGTATTTCTGTTGCAGTAACGGAGTGGAAAGAACGCAGCACAATGGTGGCATTAAAATCCTGCGCGAATGCACCGGCTCCGGACGGCACCGCCGTCTACTCGGAAGTCCTTTCGTCCCACGACCAGGCTCCGGGCATTGCACAGAGCCTGGTGGCGCACGGCCAAGCCATTAACAACGGCAATTACGAATCCGCCTACTCGATCTTCACGGGCAACATCCTGGGCAGGATTGGAAGCCTTCCGGAATGGTCGGATGGGATCTCAACCTCGTATTGGCTTGGATTGCTGGTTGATGACGTGAAGGGGGCCGATGACACCGTGACAGCTCGCGCCAGGCTGGTGACGGCCCAGGATCCGGTTCTCCACAGTCCTGCCGGAACCATGGACCAGGCATGTTCGATCTGGACCATGGACTACACGATGGAGTGGGACGGTACCCGATGGCTCATGGAAGATGTTGAAAGCATTGGTCTCCCCGAGGACTGCACCACGGAAATGGAAGACCGCGACAACACCGACCCCAACGACGACATTGGTGACTAGTCTTGGGCTTCCTGCAGCGTGTTGAGGTCTTTGGCAAATATTCGTCGGTAGGATTCAGGAAACCAACGAAACATTGCGAAAGCTGGGTACAGACTTGGCCATCACGACAAGGAACCCCCGCGAGGCCGGCCCCGTGGAGCTCGATGACATCGACCGCGGGCTGCTGCGCATGCTCACGGAGAACGCCCGCCGCACCAACAACTCGCTCGCCGAGGAACTGGGCATCGCGCCATCGACCTGCCTGGCCCGGCTCAACGCCCTGCGCTCTGCCGGGGTCATCCGCCGCTTTACCCTGGAAATCGATCCCGAGGTCCTGGGCCACGCGCTCGAGGCGTTGATCTTCGTGAAGATCCGCCCGGGCGCCCGCCACCTGATGTCGAGCTTTGCCGAGGAAATGCGCGCCAAGCCCGGGGTCACCCAGCTCTTCTTCCTGGGCGGTGCCGACGACTTTCTGATCCACGTCGCGGTGCGCGACTCAAAGGACGTGCGCCAGTTCGTGCTCGACAACCTCTCGGCAAACCCAGCGGTTGCCACGACGCAGACCTCGCTGGTCTTCGAGCACAGCCAGGGCGCGGTGCCCTGGCTGTAGCCCGGCTTTACCAGGAGACCTCGCGCGGACGCCCCTCCTCATAGCCGGCGGCGGACTGCACCCCGACAATGGCGCGCTCGCGGAACTGGGCAATCGAGTCCGCCCCGGCGTAGCTGAAGGCTGAGCGGACCCCGGAAACGATCGAATCGATGAGGTCTTCCACGCCCGGCCGGTGCTGGTCCAGGTACATGCGGGAGTGTGAGATCCCTTCCTCAAAGAGCGCCGCACGGGCCCGCTCAAACGCCGACTGGTGCTTGGTGCGCTGCTGCACCGCGCGGGCCGAGGCCATGCCGAAGCTTTCCTTGTAGAGCCGCCCTTCGCCGTCGGAGACCAGGTCCCCTGCCGATTCGTAGGTCCCCGCGAACCAGGATCCGACCATCACGCTGGCGGCGCCTGCCGCCAGCGCCAGGGCCACGTCGCGCGGGTATTTGACGCCGCCGTCGGCCCACACCTCGACGCCGGCCTCGCGCGCCGCGGCCGCGCATTCCAGGACGGCGGAGAACTGCGGGCGTCCCACCCCGGTCATCATCCGGGTGGTGCACATGGCGCCGGGCCCCACCCCGACCTTCAGGATGTCTGCGCCGGCCTCGGCCAGGTCCCGGGTGCCGGCAGCGGAGACCACGTTTCCCGCCGCGATCTGGATCCGGCGCCCGGTGCGTTGGGCAAAGTCGTCGCGGGCCGCAACCGCCAGGGGCAGGGCCTCGATCATTCGCTCCTGGTGGCCGTGGGCGGTGTCCAGCACGATGACGTCCACGCCGGCCTCGAGCAGGTCGCGGGTCTTGGCGCCCACGTCGCCGTTGATTCCCACGGCTGCCCCGACCATCAGGTTTCCTGCGGGATCCACTGCCGGGGTGTAAAGCGCGGACCGCAGAACGCCCTTGCGGGTCAACACCCCGGCGAGGTGCTCGCCGTCGAGCACCGGGACCATGCCCAGGTGTCGGGTGCTGAGTGTCTCGAACACCGAGTCGAGGTGCGTGTCCTTGTCCACGGTGACGATTTCGGAGGTCATGACTTGGTGAATCGGGGTGAAGCGGTCGACTTCCAGGCAGTCCTTTTCCGCGACGATGCCCACCGGGCGGTGGCCCTCCAGCACCACCGCCGCACCGTGCGAGCGCTTGCCCAGCAGCGCCAGGGCGGTGGAGACCGAGTCGTTGACGTCCACGGTGATGGGGGTTTCGAAGACCGGGTGGGCGCGCTTGATCTTCTCGACCATGTCTTGCAGGGCGGCCAGGGAGATGTCCTGGGGCAGGATCGTGATCCCGCCGCGGCGGGCCACCGTTTCGGCCATGCGCTTGCCGGCCACCGCCGTCATGTTCGAAACGACCAGCGGGATGGAGGTGCCCACCGAATCCGGCGTGGTGAGGTCCACCCCGGACCGGGACACCACCGCCGAGCGCGAGGGAACCATGAAGATGTCGTTGTAGGTCAGGTCGTGGGTTGGTTGCAGATCATTGAGAAACTTCACTTGCTCAGGCTACAGCCGCGGTGACATCGCGCGCGTGGCGCGCGTCACGGCGGGCGTGGTGTGGGATCGGGATTTGGGCATGTTCCGCGCGCGGAATTGCGCGCCCGGAATCCTGTACCCGTGGGTAGCAAGCCGCCGGATTAGGGCCCATAAACATCACTAATTTCCGGGCGCGGTTTGGGGTTACCGTGGTATCCAGAGCGGTTCGAAATCCGCGAGACCGCCGGTTCGAGGAGTGCATCATGACAGTCACCGTGCCCGTTACCGAATGTTCCGTATCCAATTGCTCGTTCAACGACCACACCCATTGCGGGGCCTCCGGCATCACCATCGGCGGAAATACCGACCACGCGCAATGCGCGACGTTCATCGACACCGGCGTGCACGGCGGCCTGCCCAAGATCCTGGCCTCGGTGGGTGCCTGCCAGCGCATGGAATGCACCCACAATGACCACCTGATGTGTGCAGCGGACTCGGTGCGCGTGGGGCCCGGTGCGGACAATGCGGACTGTCTCACGTACGAACACGGCGCCTGAGCCGCGACTGTTTGGGCCCTTCCCGGCGCTGGTGAACCACGGCGCCGGGGAGGGCCTTGTCGTGCGCGGGTCGGGAGTCCTTTCCGCGGGTTCCCTCCGGCGTCGGGGGAGGGGGGCCGAAATAAATTGTTGAACAACCTCTTGTCAAGATTGTTCAACAACCTGTAGTGTACTTCTCATCGCTCCCACTTGTGACAGCAGTCACCCGCAACCCGATGGATGGAATCATGGCCACTCCTAGCACGAAACCGAAGCTCAGCACTTCAGCCAGGCGCACCGCAATGCTGGGCGCCATGTTCCTCATGGCAACCAGCGCCATCGGGCCCGGCTTTATCACCCAGACCACTGAATTCACGGTCCAGATCGGCGCTTCCTTCGCCTTCGCGATCGTCGTCTCCATCCTGGTGGACATCGCCGTCCAGCTGAACGTGTGGCGCATCATCGGCGTTTCGGGCCTGCGTGCCCAGGAACTCGGCAACAAGGTCCTCCCCGGCATCGGCTGGGTCCTGGCGGGTCTGGTCTTCATCGGTGGCATGGTCTTCAATATCGGCAACATTGCCGGAACCGGCCTGGGCTTCAACGCCATGATGGGGCTTGACCCCAAGGTCGGCGGCATCATTTCCGCCGCCGTGGCGATCCTGATCTTCCTCTCCAAGCGCGCGGGCATGGCCCTGGACAAGATCGTGGTGCTGCTCGGCGCCATCATGATCCTGTTGATGCTGTATGTGGCAATCGTCGCCGCACCTCCGGTGGGCGAGGCCCTGAAGAACGCGGTGCTTCCGGAGAACATCAGCTTCCTGATCATCACCACCCTGATCGGCGGCACCGTGGGCGGCTACATTACCTACGCCGGTGCCCACCGCATGCTTGACTCCGGCGCCGCCGGCATCGAGAACGTCAAGGACATCACCAAGACCTCCATCTTGAGCATCATCGTCACCGGCATCATGCGCGTTCTCCTCTTCCTGGCCATCCTCGGCGTCGTCGCCGGCGGAGCCGTGCTGACCACGAACAACAAGGCCGCCGAGGCCTTCGGCATCGCCGCCGGCGACATCGGCATGCGGTCCTTCGGCGTGATCCTCTGGGCCGCCGCCCTGACCAGCGTCATCGGAGCCGCGTACACCTCGGTTTCCTTCATCACCAAGTCCACCACCCCGGAACGCACCCGCAACCTGCTCACCGTCGCCTTCATCGCCGTGTGTGCGGTCATCTACATGTTCCTGGGCCAGGCGCCGCAGACGCTGCTGATCTTCGCCGGGGCCTTCAACGGCCTGATCCTTCCCGTCGGCTTCGCGGTCCTGCTCTATGCCGCCTGGCGCCGCCGCGACTTGCTGCAAGGCTACGCGTACCCCAAGTGGCTGCTGATCGTCGGTGTCGTGACCTGGCTGCTGACGCTCTTCCTCGGCTGGAACTCCCTGGCCGGCCTGTCCAAGCTCTGGGCCTAGCCCGCCCACACCACCGCCCCGGCAACACCTTGCCAACAGGTCCGCCCCTTCGAAAGGACGCCAGCAGAAATGACAACCGCCAATTCTCCAACAACCGGAGCAGGGGAGCGCGCAACGCTGTCCCCGGCCCAGGCACGCGAACTGTTCCGCAACGGATTGACGGTTCCGACCGCCGGCTTCTCCCTCGGCTACGCCCAGGCCAACCTGATCATCGTGCCCAGGGACCAGGCTTTCGACGTGTTGCTCTTCGCCCAGCGCAACCCCAAGTCCTGCCCGATCCTGGGCGTGCTGGACGCGGGGGAGACCAGCGGGGACCTGCTGAAGGGCGGGGACATCCGCACCGACGTGCCGAAGTACATGGTCTATGAAAACGGCGTGAAGATCGCCGAGCCCACGGACCTGGCCGAGTACTGGCGAGATGACCTGGTGACGTTCATCGTCGGCTGCTCGTTCACCTTCGAGACAGCCCTGATGGAGGGCGGCATCAAGATCGCCCACATCGACCAGGGCGTGAATGTGCCGATGTTCAAGACGAACATCCGCAGCGCCTCGGCCGGCTCCATGTCAGGGCCCATGGTGGTGTCGATGCGCCCCATCCCCGCTTCACAGGTCGCCGATGCCGTGCGCATCACCTCGCGCTACCCGGCGGTGCACGGGGCCCCGGTGCACATCGGCAACCCGGAGGAGCTGGGCATCACGGACCTCTCGAAGCCGGACTTCGGCGACGCCGTCGAAATCCCGGCCGGGCACATCCCGGTGTTCTGGGCCTGCGGGGTCACGCCGCAGGCCGCGGTCATGGAATCCAAGCCCGCGCTGGCCATCGGCCACGCGCCGGGGCACATGCTCATCACCGACGCCCGCGACAGCAACTACCTGGTTCCCTAGGAACCCTTTCCCCCTCCACGAACGGGGTCCCGCGGGACCCCGTTCGAGGACCCCGATCCGCCAGGGAATTTCCTGCTCCCCCATGCAGGGGACTTCCCTGGTGCCCAAAAAGGGCCGTCGCCGGGAGCACCATCCCCTTGTCGACGCCCGTGAGAATCGCGTCCTGGTTCCCCCGGAATTCCGGCGCGATCCTCCGCCAAGGAAGTGCCCGTTCCCCCCAAAACGGGCACTTCCTTGGCTACTTTAACGGCTGCCTACCTGTCCCGGCCCACGGCCGACAGCCAGAAGTCCACCTCGGCGCACAGGCGGGACTTCGCCGGCTCCTCGAGGAAGGACGACTCGATCGAATTCCGTGCCAGTGTCGCCCGCTCGGCGTTCGTCAGGCCCAGCTCCCGGTCCACCGCCTCGAAGTTGGCGTCAAGGTAGCCGCCGAAATAGGCGGGGTCATCCGAATGGATGGAAACATTCAATCCCCGTACCAGCATCTCTTTCAGCGGATGGTCGGCCAGGGTGTCGACGGTGCGCAGCCGCACGTTGGAGAGCGGGCACACGGTCAGCGGCATCCGCTCCGAGACCAACCGCCGGACCAGGCCCTCGTCCTCGAGGCAGCGGATTCCGTGGTCGATGCGTTCAACCTTGAGCAGGTCAAGGGCCTGGACAATGTATTCCGGCGGCCCCTCCTCCCCGGCGTGCGCCACCACATGCAGCCCATGGTCGCGCGCATAGTCAAAGACCGCCCGGAACAGCGCGGGCGGATAGCCCAACTCCGAGGAATCCAGTCCGATGCCGTCGATCTGGTGCCCTTCGGCAAGAAGCGTGCGCAGGATTTCCATGGCCGAGGCCGCCGGGGCATGCCGCCAGAAGCAGGCGATGAGCTTGTGCGTGATGCCGAAGCGTTCCTCGCCCTCGCGCAGCGCCTCGCGGATGCCCCCGATGACCTCGCCCAGCCCGATCCCGCGTTCCAGGTGCGCCTGCGGGTCGAAGAACAACTCGACATGCCGCACTCCGGAGGCCTCGGCCCGGCGCAGGTAGGCCAGGGTGATCTCGTGGAAGTCGGCACGGGTCCGCAACACCGCAAGGTTGGTGTAGAACAGGTCAAGGAACGACTGAAGATTGCTGAAGTCGTACTGGTCCCTCAGCTGTTCCAGGGACGGCCACGGCAGCGTGACGCCGTTCTGCTTGGCCAGGCGCAGGATGGCCTCGGGTTCGAGCGTTCCTTCGAGGTGGATGTGCAATTCGGCAACGGGCAACTTCATGGTCTTGGCTCCTGTCGGTGGTCGACCAAGAATAGTCTCCCGGGTCCCTGCTTCCCCGCGTGCACGCCGGGGTGGCTGCCGCCGTGAGTGGCAAGTCACGGATCGGCTACCCCCTCCGCTGCCGTGGCAGACTGGTCGGTGAAGCGCTCGCGATCGAGCGCCGGAGACCTGCGCGAGACGCAGCCCGTGAGTGATGAGAAGGACAGGAACGTGAGCGTCACAACCGACCGGCGGAAGCATTGGTTCCCCGCTGCCCTGAGCCTGATGATGGTGGGCTGGGGAGCCAACCAATTCGTTTCCCTGCTGGTGTTCTACCGCCAGGAACACGGCTTCTCCGAGGTCATGGTTACCTCGATGCTCGGCATCTACGTCGTGGGCCTGGTTCCGGCGCTGCTGTGGGGCGGCCGGCACTCGGACCGGATCGGCCGCAAGCCCGTCACGCTCTTTGCCGTCACCCTGTCCATGGCGGCCAACGTGGCCATGATGGGGTCGGTCATTGGCACCGCACCGCTGTTCGGCGGAAGGTTCATGGCTGGCATTGCCACGGGGCTGGCCATGGCGGCGGCCACCAGTTGGGTCAAGGAACTCTCCCAGGCGCCGTGGGACTTGCACTCCGCTGCGGGATCGGGCGCACGACGCGCCTCACTGCTCACCAGCGCCGGCTTCTGGCTTGGGCCCGTCGTGGGAGGCTTGCTGGCCAGCTTCGCCCCCGCTCCGGCGATCATGCCCTACGCGCTGCACATCGCCTTGTGCATCCCGTTGCTTTTCATCGTGGCCAGGCTGCCCGAGACACGCTCTAGCGGTACCACCGGGGGCACGCCGGGCTCCCATCCGGCCCCGCACCCCGGGGCACGCAAGCGATTCAGGCTGGTGGTGGCGCCGGCCGCACCATGGGTGTTCGCGGCGGGCACCACAGGCTTTGCCGTTGTGCCGGCGGTTATCCCCGGGTTGGGAGAGGGACGGCTCGCGTACGCCACCGCAGCAGTGGCCATCACCCTGGGCTTCAGCGTGCTGATCCAGCCGCTGGCTCGCAGGCTGGACACTGTCCGAAATGCGCGCTCGCTGCTGACCGGAACGACCACCGCCTTCCTGGGACTGGCCGCCGTGCTCGTTGCGATCCTGGCTGCCAGCCCCGCGCTCGGCCTGGTAGCCTCCGCGGTCCTGGGCTCGGCCAACGGGCTGCTCATGGTCGGCGGGCTCCTGGAGATCCAGCGCCTGGCGGCCGCCCACGAATTGGGCAAGCTCACGGGCTTCTTCTACACGCTGGCGTATGTGGGGTTCCTGGCACCCACAGTGGTGGCCTTCGCCGCGCAGTGGATCCAGACCGCCTGGATCATGGCAGGGATGCTGGCTTTGTGCCTGGTGTCGCTGGCCTTCATCGGGGTGAACTCACGCAAGTATCTGCCGCCGCTGCTCGAGCGGGTCGACGCGGATCCGGCCGTTAAAGTCCGCAAGCACAAAACCAGCTAACTTTGGCGGGCGGCTGCCGCCACAGGTCAGCCGGTCACGCGGAAGGCCACGTGGGGCATGGCACAGGCGGCACGCACCACGCCCAACCCGGTGTCCCCGAAATCGGGATTCTCCACCCAATTATTGTGTCCGGTGTCGTCGCACCAGTCCACGGAATCGGGGGCCGCCGAGATGCCGTAGGTGCCTGGCATCAGGGTTGCCGGGATTTTCAGCACATGGTTGAAAGCTCCGTCGTCCGACATCGGGGCAAGTTCGCTGAGCAGGATCTCCTGGCGGGCGTTGACCAGGTCGATCCGTACTCTTGCTGCCTCGCCGTAGCGCGGATTGCACGTGGCTGCCGGAGCCGAAACCCGCAACGTCCCGCCCGGGGCAACGACGCGGGAATCCAACGTGTAGCCGGGCGGCATGCAGGGACCGGAGGAATGCAGCAACAATGAACACGCCGGCAGTCCCAGCAGGGCACCCGTCCCCAGAAGGGCCACCAACAGGCCCCGCGCGCAGGCGCCCAATCCCGGTGCCTGTGCCGCCATTCTCGTCATGGAACCCAGTCTGCGCGCCCGGGACGGTGCAGGACAGGGGGCGTGGAACAACGTTGCGTCATTGTTGTGGGGCGCCGGTCCCAGGGCAGCGCCGGCGCCGACACCCACCCTGGTGATTTACGCCGTGCGTCCCGTCGCGACACGCAATTGCACCCACAGCGCAAGCTGCTCGTCCCCGGTTGAAAAGTCCAGTCCGAACAATTCTGTGGCTCGTTTGATTCGGTAGCGCAGGGTGTTGGGATGCACGTTCAATGTCCGGGCTGCCAACGCCACGTCGCCCGTGGCGGCAAAGTAGGCGCACAGGCTTGACTGGTACTCGGTTCCCGAAGCGGCGTCGTTCTCCAGCAGTTCCCGCACCCCGGGATGCACCAACCGCGGCCGCGACCGCAGCACGCGCTCCAGTTGGTCCAGGAGCAAGGCCGCATTCACTTCCTTGGTTCCCACCACGCGGCCGGCACCTCGATGGGGGCCGGGGCTTTCGAGCACCCGCACCACGTCCTCAAGTTCCCTGCGCAGTTCGACCAGGCCCAGCAAACTGCCTTCCACGGAGCTTACGGCGACGTCCACTTGGCATCCCAGGCGGGCGGCCACGGCGCCGGACGCGCCGCCGGCAAGTCGCATGGCGGCTTGTTCGGATCCAATGGCCGGGACCAGGACGTAGACCATGGTCCCGGATTCCACCGCGGAGACATTGGGATGGAAAATCGAGCAGTATTGTTCGGCGGCGAGTGCCAGCTGGCGGGTCAGCGGAAATGCACTGCCGGGAGCCTTCCCAGCGGGCAGCGGGGCAAACTTGAAACCCAGCAGGACCGGGGACACCCCCTCCATGAGTCCGAAACGGGCAGAGGTTGCCGGATCGGAACCGTGTCCTTCCAGCGCCGATCGTAGCCATTCGGTGCGCACCTGGCGTTCCAGGTCCACTGCGTTTTGTGAACGCAGGATGTGAATGGCCGCAAGGCGTGCGACTTCCAGAATGGCGGCCTCCCCGTCGGGACCCAGCGTGGCCTTGTCCTCGATTACCCAAATTGAACCCAGCATTTGCCGGCCGGCGCGCACCGGCGCCGCACAGCGGGGCAATTCGCCGTCGTCGGGATCATAGGGGAAATGGACCACGGAATCGGTCAGCATGACGGACCGGTACTGGTCGGCGTTCTTATCCATTTGCGGAACCTGCCTGGCCAGGATGCCGCTGCGGCGCAGCGGGTCGACGGTATGCCGCTCTAGGTTCGAGTACGCGAGGATGTTCTGGTCCAGGTCCTCGATGGCCACTGCGCCGTCGGTGGCCGTGGCCAACGCGTTGGCCAGCACAAACAGGTCCTCTCCGTGCGAATTTGCAGCGTTGCTACCCGCGGGACGGCCGCTGGTCACCGCAGTGATGAGGTTGTCCAGATGCAGCCACGGGACCTGGTCATCAACGACGAGCACCGGCAGAGCCGCATGGGCCAGGTGCGCCGCGTCCGGTGCCTTCCCACGGTTCTTGACGACCACCGCGCCAAACCCATGCTCGGCCGCCCGCGCAATCAGGTCGTTCAGGGCCTCGTGGTTTGGTGCCATGCCCACGAGCAGCAGGATCCCGCCGGGAGTTTCCGGCAGCGGATCCAGGGGGTCATGGATGACCGGGACGGAAATCGAGGCGGCCAGGCCCCGGCTTCCGGTCAGCGGGGTCAGCAGCGGGGCGCCCAGGCTCTCCAGGAGCCCGGCCAAGGTGAGCGGTCGTCCGGTGCTGTTCAACGAGGTCCGTTCTTCCTGTGCCGTCCACGTCTTTAGCGGATCAGACAATAAATCGATTTCAAGCTTGGTTTGATCTACGAATTATTTCGGTGAGGTCAATCCTACAGTTGACGCAGATCACATTATCCCCCGGATATTGCTTCGGCAACCAACCGCCAGGCACAAAGGAAAACGGCACACCACCATGACAGTCACCCAGCAAATGCACCATCCGGACCTCAACTTGTTGATGGACATCCTCCCCGAGGAATCAGAGGTATCCGACACCGGCGAATTGTCCATCGGCGGGGTACCGGTCGGCGAACTGGCCCGGCAATACGGGACCCCCGCCTACATCATGGACGAGACCGGACTGCGTCGGCAGATCCGCCGCTTCGTCCAGGGCATGAAGTCCAGGCGCCCCAACTCCGAGGTGCTCTTCGCCTCCAAGTCGCTGCCGTGTGTTGCCATGTA
This sequence comes from Paeniglutamicibacter sulfureus, assembly GCF_039535115.1. Lineage (NCBI taxonomy): Bacteria > Bacillati > Actinomycetota > Actinomycetes > Micrococcales > Micrococcaceae > Paeniglutamicibacter > Paeniglutamicibacter sulfureus. Next base: position 2,145,357 of record NZ_BAAAWO010000001.1, on the reverse strand, counting down.
TGCGATCGCGCAGGCCGAGGGGCTCAGCGTCGACGTTGCAGGTGGCGGGGAACTCATGATGGCCCTGACCGCCGGCGTCAACCCCGGGAACATCTACCTGCACGGCAATGCCAAGTCCGACGCTGAAATCCAGATGGCACTGGCAGCTGGCATCCGGGCGATCATCGTGGACAACTTCAACGACCTGGACCGGCTCGAGGCCATGGCGACGAAAAAGCAACACGTCCTGCTTCGGATGATCCCGGGCATTACCCCGGCCACACACGCCTCGCAGGTCACCGGCGGCAACGATTCGAAATTCGGGCTTCCCCCCGCCGACATCACCCGCGCCATCGAACGCATCGCCCGGCACCCCCTGCTGTACTTCGAGGGCATCCACGTCCATATCGGCTCGCAGGTGCTGGAAACCGAGCCATTTGCCCAGGCCGTGAAATCCGTTGCCGAATTCGGAAGCTTCGACACCTATGACGTGGGCGGGGGATTGGGCGTGAAATACACCTACGACGAGATCGCCCCGAGCGTCGAAGACTACCTGGACACACTGACCGAGGCCGCAGCCCGGCTATTGCCCGCCGAGGCAAGGCTCATCATCGAGCCCGGTCGCTCGCTCGTGGCCCGCGCCGGCATCACCCTTTATTCGGTCAACACAGTCAAAACCACGGGCAAGACGTTCGTCGCAGTCAACGGAGGCATGGCCGACAACATCGACATCGCCCTTACCGGACAACGCTACGAGGCCGTGATGGCCTCCAAGATCGGCGCCGAGCCCACCGTGGTCGCAGACGTCGTGGGACGTCAATGCGAATCCGGCGACCTCATGTGCGCGGACGTCCCATTGGCGGATCCGCAGGTCGGGGACCTGGTAGCCATGCCGGCGACCGGGGCCTACGCCTACACGCTGGCCAACAACTACAACGGCGCCTGCAAGCCGCCGGTCATCTTCTGCGCCAACGGGTCCTCCACGCTCGCTGTCGCCCGGGAAACCTATGAAGACCTGTTACGCACCCAACAACCTGCCCTGCAGCGTCGCTGGTAAGCCTGCCGCGGCCAACCGTCCATTCCTTCCCTATCGCATCCCACTCCCAAAGGAAACCGAATCGCCATGAACATCACCGCGCACAACCGCCGTCCCAGGTTGGCATTGCTTTCCACCGCCGCATTGGCCATTGGCCTGGCCCTGACCGGCTGTGCCACGGACGAACCCGTTGCCGCCGGAACTCCGGCACCTGAGCACAGCGTCGAAGTCGACTCTGCCGCCGCGGCCGCCCTGCCCGCGAAGTACAAGGACGCCGGGGCCATCAACGTGGCCGCCGACATGCCCAACCCGCCCATGGAGATGCTGGACAAGAACAACAACCCCACCGGCCTCGACTACGACCTGTCCCAGGCCATGGGCGGAAAGCTCGGCGTGAAGTTCAACTTCCAGCAGCAGGCCTTCGACACCGCCATCCCGTCCCTGCAGGCGGGCAAGCACGACATCATCTTCGCGGGGATGAACGACACCGCCGAACGCCAGAAGGTGCTGAACTTCGTGGACTATTTCCACGCCGGGTTCAAGATCCTGGTCAATGCCTCCAACCCCGAGGGGATCGGATCCATCATCGACCTGTGCGGCAAGCCGGTAGCCGTCCAGAAGGCCACCGTGCAGGTCGAATACCTGGTTTCCTTCGCCCAGAAGTGCTCCGACGCCGGCAAGCCGCCGATCGAGCTGGTGCAGCTTCCCACCGAACTTGACGCCCAAACCGCCGTGCGCTCGGGCAAGGCCGTCGCCGATGTCGTCGATGCCTCGGTCGCCGCCTACGCCGCCGCCACCGCGGGGGACGGCAAGCTCTTCGAACTGGTCAAGGACCCCGAATTCCCCAACGGTTACAACCCCGTCTACACCGGCATCGGGCTGCTGAAGGAAAACCAGGACCTCACCGAGGCGCTGCACCTGGCGCTGCAGTCATTGATCGAGGACGGCACCTACACCAGACTCATGGAAAAGTATGACCTGGCCGACTTCGCCGTGACCGAGGCCGGTGTCAACAATGGCGGGAAATAGCACTGCGCTGAGGCAGCCCGCACCCGCACAGCCGGAGGCGGGGGAACCCGGCGCACACGACATCGTGGCCGTCCCGCTGCGCCACCCCGGCCGCTGGGTCCTGGCCTCCCTCATCCTGCTGGTCCTTCTCGGCGTGGCAACCTCGCTGTGGCGCAACCCCAACATCGACCACCCCACGATCGCCAAGTACCTCTTCAGCGACCGGATCGTGGCCGGCGCGGTGCTCACGGTGGCCCTGACGATCCTGACCATGGTCCTGTCCACCATCCTGGGCATCGTGCTGGCACTCATGCGGCTCTCCGCCAACCCGGTGCTCAACTCCGTCGCCTGGCTGTATGTCTGGATCTTCCGGGGCACGCCGCTGCTGGTGCAAATCGTGTTCTGGGGCTACCTCGGACTGCTCTACAAGCAGTTGTCCCTGGGTGTTCCCTTCACCGAGTTCACGGTCTTCACCGTGGACACCAACGCGTTGATCCCGGCGTTCGTGGCCGGCGTGATCGCCCTTACCACCAACCAGGCCGCCTACACCGCGGAGATCGTCCGCGCCGGCATGCTCTCGGTCGACCAGGGGCAGAAGGAGGCCTGCTACTCCCTGGGCATGACCCCGCTGTTCACTCTGTTCAAGGTGGAACTGCCGCAGGCCATGCGGGTCATCATCCCGCCCATGGGCAATGAGACGATTTCCATGCTCAAGGACACGGCGCTGCTTTCGCTGATTGCCGTGGCGGAGCTCTACACCGTGGCAGCCCGCATCTCTTCGCAGAACCTGCACCAGGTGGAACTGCTGATCGTGGTCAGCATCTGGTACCTGGCGCTGACCTCCATCCTGTCGGTTCCGCAGTACTACCTCGAGCGCCACTACGGCCGGGGGAGCCGGACCCTGGGACCCACACCCATCGGCAGGGCAGTGGCCCTGGCCAACCGCGTACGCCGCAGCAAGTAAGGAAGCAGAACAATGAACCCCGTCCTTGAATCCCCGTCCCCGGTACGCACCGACGAAATCCGCAGGCCGCTCGTCCAGGCTCAGGGGGTGCGCAAGAGCTACGGCCCGATCCAGGTGCTCAAGGGCATCGACCTGCAGGTCGACGCCGGGCAGGTCATGTGCCTGCTTGGGCCCTCCGGTTCCGGGAAGTCCACCTTCCTGCGCTGCATCAACCACCTTGAGCGCATCGACGGCGGGCGGATCAACTTCGACGGCGAACTCATCGGCTACGCCCAGCGCAACGGCAAGCTCCACGAGATGAAGCCGCGCGAGGTCGCGCGGCAACGCCGCGGCATCGGCATGGTCTTCCAGCGCTTCAACCTCTTTCCGCACCTGACTGCGCTGGAGAACATCATCGCCGCACCCATCGGCATCAGGAAGGTTCCCAAGGCGCAGGCCGTCGCCCAGGCCCATGCGCTGCTCGAGCAGGTCGGTCTGGGCGACAAGGCCGGGCTGCACCCTGCCAAGCTCTCCGGAGGGCAGCAGCAGCGCGTGGCCATTGCGCGTGCGCTGGCCATGGAACCCAAGTTGATGCTCTTTGATGAGCCGACCAGTGCCCTGGACCCGGAGCTGGTGGGCGATGTGCTGGACGTGATGCAGAAGCTGGCCGCCAGCGGCATGACCATGATCGTGGTGACCCACGAAATCGGGTTCGCCCGCAACGTTGCCGACGAAGTGGTGTTCATGGACGCCGGCATCGTGGTCGAATCGGGTGCACCCGCCAAGGTGCTGGGCAACCCCAGCCACGAACGAACCAGGGCCTTTCTGGAGAACGTGATTTAGCGGAACCCTGTCTTGGCTCCGGGCACCGTCCGTGCGGTCGTGATCGTCGACTGGCGTTCAGCGGCCGTTCGGTTTCGCCTGTTAGGGTTCCAAGGGTTGTTCGAAACGCTGGGAGTTTATGTTGCAGAAGAAGTGGGTTATTTCCATGTCCCTGATCGCCTCGTTGGCGTTCATGACCGGGTGCAGTGCCGCGGAGGAACCGGGAGCCGCCCCCGAGGCCAGCGCCCCGGCCCCTGAAGCGGCGCCATCGGACGCCGCGGCACCGAAGCCGGATGTTTCCGGAATCCCGGAGGTCATTGCCGAAGTCAACGGCGAGAAAATCACCAACGCCGACTTCGTCCGCATCTACGAGGGCCAGTTCCCCCAGATGGTTCAGCAGGCGCAAGCCTCGGGTCAGGAGCTTGACCAGGGCCAGTTGCGCAAGCAGACTGCCGAGGGTCTGGTGAACACCGAGCTGCTGATCCAGCAGGCGAAAAAGAAGAAGATCTTCGCGACATCCAAGGACCTTGACCAGGCACTTGGCGATGTGGCGAAGACCAATGACATGAGCGCCAAGGATTTTTTGGCGACCATGGATAAGCAGGGGCTGAACGAGGACGTGGTTCGCACCCAATTGAAGACCCAGCTCGAGGTCGGGCGGCTGATCTCCAAGGAAGTCGGAGATTTCACGCCCACCGACAAGGAACTCAAGGATGCCTACCAGGTCGTGCTTGAGCAGTACAAGGGCCAGGCCTCCGCCGGCGCGGAGGCACCCGAGGCGCCTTCATTCAAGAAGATGAAGCCCGAGCTCGAACAGCAGCTCAAGCTCCAAAAGGAAGGTGCCGCGGTCAAAGGCTACGTCGCGGAGCTGCGCAAGGACGCCAAGGTCACCATGAACATGTAGGACCGGCCGGCCGGCCGGGCGGGCTCAGTTCCCTTCGGATTCGCCCAGGTGCGCCAGCAGTTCCGCTTCGGCGCGGTCAAGGTAGCCGCGCATTGCAGCGGCTGCCTCTTCGCGCTTGCCCTCGGCCAGGAGCCGAACCAAGCCGGCATTGCGTTCCACATAGTGCGAATGGAAATCCGGCGCATCGCCCATGGCGTGGAAGACCAGGCGCATCTGCGCCAGGACCTTGGTCATGAGTTCCTGCAGGTGCTGGCTGCCGGTGGCCCGGACCAGCTCCTCATGGAAGCACTGGTTGGCATCTGCCATGCTGGCAATGTCCCCGGCCGCCAGGGCCTTGCGCGCATCCACGATGATCGCTGCCAGCGCCTCGACATTCAGGTTGGGCCCCCACAGGACGGCCGCGGGCTCGATCATGCGCCGCACCCCGTAAATCTCCCGCACCCCTTCGGGACCGGGGGAGGTAACGAAGACGCCGCGGTTGGGGATCCTGGTGATGACCAGCTCGTGGTCAAGGACCGCAAAGGCCTCGCGCAGGGTGTTGCGTGAAACCCCCAGCGCATCGGAGAGGGCTTGTTCGGAGAGCTTCGCTCCGGGGAGCAGCTGTCCCTCGGCAATGCGCGAGCGCAGCACAGCGGCAACCCACGCGCCGGTGTGTGCGTGGGTTGACCCCTCGGCCAGGGGCAGTGCGGAGATCATGGCGTTCACTGGCATCCTTTCAATCTAATCCAAGGCCGTCCCGAGAGCCCCAAGCATTAAGCGATGGCCCCGAGTGCTTCGCCGCGGCCAATGGCGGTTCCCGGCTCCTGGGAGCCACGGGTGAATGTCCCGGCACGGTGGGCGGTGATATTCGATTCCATCTTCATGGCCTCCAGCACTGCCACGGTGTCTCCCTCGGCCACGGCGGCACCGTCGTCGAGCACCCACTTGACCAGGTTTCCGTTCATCGGAGCCAACAGCGCGGCGGCATCCGAGGCAGCGGCCACGTTTTCGGCCGCAACATCCAGGGCCACGCCGTTTCCGCCGTGTCGGATGGCCTCGACCAGGGACGCCGGCAGGCCGATGTCCATGGCCTTGCCGTCGACCTCGATGGTCAGGGTCTCACGTTCTGCGTTTGGCTCGGCCGCGGCGATCTCCGGGCTCGAGGCCAGCTCCTCGGCGAATTCGGATTCGATCCAGGTGGTGTACACCCCGTAGCGCTCGTCGTTGGTGAAGTCGGCGTTGCGCACCACCGCGCGGTGGAACGGCAGCACGGACGGCACCCCGGCGATGACCATTTCGTCCAGGGCCACCTTGGCACGGCGCAGCGCCTGGGCGCGGGTGGCGCCGGTGACGATCAGCTTGGCCATGAGCGAGTCGTAGTGCGAGGGGATCACGGAGTCGGTGCGCACCCCGGAGTCCACGCGCACGCCCGAGCCGGTCGGGGCCTCGAATGCGGTGATGCGGCCGGGGCCGGGCAGGAAGCCACGGGCGGGGTCCTCCGCGTTGAGACGGAACTCGAAGGAGTGGCCGGTCGGGGCCGGATCCTCGGTGAGGCTGATGGGCTCCCCGGCGGCGATCCGGAACTGTTCGGCGACCAGGTCCACGCCGGTGGTTTCCTCGGTGATGGGGTGCTCGACCTGCAGCCGGGTGTTGACCTCGAGGAAGGAAATCAGTCCGTCGGGGGCGACCAGGTATTCGACGGTTCCTGCGCCATGGTAGCCGGCCTCGCGGCAGATGGCCTTGGCCGAGGCGTGAATGGAGGCGCGCTGCTCGTCGGTCAGGAACGGGGCCGGGGCCTCCTCGACCAGCTTCTGGTGGCGGCGCTGCAGCGAGCAGTCGCGGGTGCCCACCACCACGACGTTCCCGTGGGTGTCGGCGAGGACCTGGGCCTCGACGTGGCGGGGCTTGTCCAGGAAGCGTTCGACAAAGCACTCGCCGCGGCCGAAGGCCACGGTGGCCTCGCGCACGGCCGATTCGAAGGCGTCGTCGATCTCCTCGAAGTTGCGCACGATCTTGATACCGCGCCCGCCGCCGCCGAAGGCCGCCTTGATGGCCACCGGCAGGCCGAATTCCTGGGCAAAGGCGCGCACCTCGGCGCCCGAGGCCACCGGGCCCTCGGTGCCGGGCACCAGCGGGGCGTTGGCCCGGACCGCGATTTCGCGGGCGGTGACCTTGTTGCCCAGCGCGCGGATGGACTCGGGGGAGGGGCCGATCCAGGTGAGCCCGGCGTCCATGACGGCCTGGGCGAAGTTGGCGTTCTCGGAAAGGAAGCCGTAGCCGGGGTGTACCGCATCGGCGCCGGAGCGGGCGGCGATGTCAAGGATCTTGGCCATGTCCAGGTAGGTTTCGGCACCGCTGGACCCGTGCAGGGCCCAAGCCTCGTCGGCGCGGCGCACGTGCAGTGCATCGGCGTCGGGGTCGGAGTACACGGCCACGGACACCAGCGAGGCATCCGCGCAGGCGCGGGCGATGCGGACGGCGATTTCCCCGCGGTTGGCGATCAGGACTTTCTTCATGGGGTGTTTCCTTCGTGGCTGGGGGCGCCGGCGGCCCGGGGAGCATGGGGGTTGTGGGTGAGCGGGTCGACCAGTTCAAAGCGGAGCTGGGCGCCCGGTGGCAGCTGGGCCGCGGCAGGCAGGTCCTCGGCGATGACCCCGGCAATGACCGGGTAGCCGCCGGTGACCGGGTGGTCGGCCAGGAAGAGCACGGGCAGGCCGGAGGGGGGAACCTGCAGGGCGCCCACAGCCACCCCTTCGGAAGACAGTTCCCCGGTGCGGATGCGTGTCAGCGGCGAGGAGTCCCCGGGCAGGGCCAGGCGGACGCCGACGCGGTTGGATTCGGCCGAGACGCTCCAGGTTTGGCCGGTCAGCTGCCGCAGCCCGGCCTCGCCGAACCAGTCCTCGCGGGGGCCCTTGCTGATGCGCAGCGTGTAGATGCCGTGCGCGTCGGGAACCGGCAGCGTGGAGGGCTCGGGGTTCCCGACCACGTGGGATCCGTTGACGGTGCCGACCGGCAGCAGGGTGCCGGGAGCGAGCGGGGCGGGGCCGATGCCCGACATCGAGTCGGTGGAGCGCGATCCGAGCACGGGGTCGACGTCGATGCCGCCGCGTACGCCCAGGTAGCTGCGCAGCCCGGAACCGGAGGGGAGAAGCGTGAGTGTTTCCCCGTCGAGCAGGGCAAAGGGCGTGTTCATCTCCGGCGCGCGCTCCTCTTCGTGGAAATCGTCCTCCTCCACGGGGGTGATCAGCAGCTGCGCGTGCGCGCCGGTGACGGACAGGACCGCGTCGCCGCGGGCGCGCAGGACCAGCGAGCCCAGGAGGTTTTCGATGACTGCCGCCTCCGCGGCATTGCCCACCAGGCGGTTGGCGGCCCGGGCGGAGGAAGTGTCCGCCGCCCCGGCGGCGGAGACCCCGAGGTTGCCCAGGCCCAGGCGGCCCAGGTCCTGGATGAGGGATTGCAATCCGGGATCCAGGATTTCCAGCTGCCCGGCTGCGGCCTTGGGTGCCGCGTGTGCGGGGGCAGCGGCGGTGCGAGAGGAAAGCTTCAGCGAAGTGTGCGAGGCGGTGAATTGCACGCGGTCCTGCGGGCGGATCAGTGCGGGGTTCTCCCGTTCCAGGTCCCAGAGCACCGCGTCGGTGTGCCCGATCAGCTGCCAGCCGCCGGGGGATTGGCGGGGGTAGACGGCCGAATAATCCCCGGCCAGGGCCACGGCACCCGAGGGCACGACCTTGCGCGGGGTGTCGCGGCGCGGCACGTTCAGGCTGCTGTTCTCCCCGAGCAGGTAGGCGAAGCCGGGGGCGAAGCCGCCAAAGGCAGCGCGCCATGTCTGCGAGGTGTGGGCATTGATGACCGACTCGATGCTCAGGTCGGTGAGCTTGGCGACCTCCGCCAGGTCCTCGCCGTCGTAATGCACGTCGACGGTGACCAGCGAGCCGGCGTTCTCCGGCGCCGTGCCCAGCTCGAGGGCGGGAATGGCGGCGGCGATCTTCCGGGCGCTGGCCCAGGAATCGGCCTTGATGAAGACGGTGGAGGCCGCCGCGAGCACGTCAAGTTGTCCGGGCAGTGGAGAGGCCTCCAGCAGGGCGTCAAGGGCCAGCACGGAGTCGAGGTCGGAGAGCTCGACGAGCACCGACCGGGTTCCGGCAAAGCGCGTCGCTGTCACGCTCATGCGAAGCTCTTGATCGACACGCTGGCGGATTCCAGTCCGGCACGAACGGCCGCGGCCATGGCGACGGCCCCCGCGGTGTCCCCGTGCACGCAGATGCTCTCGGCGTCCATCGGGATCACGGAGCCGTCGACGGCCACGATCGTGCCCTCGGTGGCCAGGCGGATCATGTTCGCGGTGACAGTCGCGGGGTCGTGCAGCACCGCGTTCGCCTCGCGGCGCGAGACCAGGGTCCCGTCGGGGTTGTAATTCCTGTCGGCAAAGGCCTCGGCAACCGGGCGCAGGCCCGCGGCCTGCGCCTTGGCCAGGGCGACGGAACCGGGCAGCAACAACACGGGCAGGTCCGAGCCGAAGGCGCGGATGGCGTCGACGACTGCCTGGGCGTGGGCCTCGTGGTGCACGATGGTGTTGTAGAGGGCGCCGTGCGGCTTGACGTACTTGATGCCCGAACCCGCCGCGCGGGCCAGGGCCTCGAGGGCACCGAGCTGGTAGAGCACGTCGTCGGCCAGTTCGGTGGGGGAGCAGTCCAGGAAGCGGCGGCCAAAGCCGGCCAGGTCCCGGTAGCCCACGTGCGCACCGATGGTGACGTTCGCGGCGACGGCGTCGCGGCAGGTCTGGGCTATGACGCTGGGGTCCCCCGCGTGGAATCCGCAGGCAACGTTTGCCGAGGATACGGAGGTGAAAATGGCGGCATCGTCGCCCATCACCCAGTTGCCGAAGGATTCCCCGACGTCGGAATTCAGGTCGATGTAAGGCATTTGTGACCCCCGTCTCGTGTTGTGGTCCCTTAAGAATGCACTAATAACGCGGATTGTTCAACAATCTTTCGCATCGGGTTTCCCGGAGCGGCATTTCCGGGCCGCGCGTTTCGCCGTGGCACATCGGATCGCCGCCAGCCTAGGATGGGAAAAATACAGGGCGTGACGCCACGGGATGGCGTCGCACTGAGCGAGGGACGTGGGACATGAGATTCATTTTCGAAGTCGACATGAACACCGAGGCGATGAAGCTTGACCCCGAGGCCGAGCTCGGACGTGCCTTGCGCTACTGGGCCGGAAACCTGAAGAACTACCCCATGGAACCCGGCGCCGGGGAAGACATCTTCGACAGCGAATACAAGCCCGCCGGCAGCTGGGCCATCGTCGACGACTGAGTCCGCCGCCCGCCTGATCGGCGCGCCCCGCCCGGCCGGGCTGAACGGATGCCAGACTTGCACTCGTGGATATCCAAATCATCATCACCGTCGTCGCCGGACTGCTGTTGGCGGTCGCCGTCGTGGGAACCATCGTCCCCGTGCTCCCCGGGAGCCTCCTTGCCATCGGCACGCTGCTGGCCTGGGGCTGGGTCCTGGGCGGCCCTGCCGCCTGGTGGTGCGCCGGCATCGGCATGGCCCTTGCGCTCGTCGGATGGGGCGCATCGACGGTGCTGACCGGCCGGAACCTGAAACAGCAGCAGATTCCGCGCGGCTCCATTGCCCTGGCCATCGCGCTGGCGGTCGTGGGCATGTTCCTGATCCCCGTGCTCGGGCTTTTCATCGGCTTTGCGGTGGGGCTGGTGCTGGGGGAATACGGGAGGCGCAGGGATTTCCCGGCGGCGCTGCGTGCCTCCGGTTCCGCACTCAAGGCCATGGGTCTGGGCGTCCTTGTCGAATTCGGCTGCGCGGCCATGGCCTCGTCGGTGTGGATGATCGGCGTGATCGCGCACTTCACCACGCGCTGAGCGGCGGATGTGCGCGGCGCCACGGGAATCGGGCGGTCCAGGCCACAGACCCCTGTGAGCTTGCCAACCGAAAGCGCTTAATAGCGCTTTCGTCGAAAATTCACACGTAATCTCAATGTTGTAACGATTGAGATGATTGCGGGTGTCGGCTTCCCCGCTCGAAGATTTTAAAAGGGGTAGGCAATGCGGTTGGCGCGTCGAACAATGCCACTTGGCGAAGACATCCTGTTGGCCCGCCATGGGTCCAACATTGCTGAAATGACCCAGGACCGCAGGAACAACCTGACCCGCGCCCGCCTGATCGACGGCAGCATCGACACCGCCTCCAACTTCCTCGTGAGCCTCAATGCAATGGCGGCGATCACCCCGGCCGAGCGCTTCAGCAAGGTCGCCGGAGACTACTCGGCCGACCGCCTGCCGGTCAGCCGTTCGGAGATCCGCTTCATGGCCAAGCTCTCGGCCGCCTGGGGCGTCGCTTCCCTCGCCTTCATCGGCGGAATGAGCTGGGTCGTCTACAACTACGGCGATCCGGAGATGCTCATGCAGGTCATGGGCACCTCGCTCTAGGGCCACTCCAACTTTTCCCAAGCCGCCCCGTCGGGCCGCACCCCCACCCGTGGGTGCTTCCGGCGGGGCGGTTTTGCGCTCTGCGGGGCACGCGGACTCAGCGCTTGCGGAACGAGAAGCGCCCCATGACCCAGCCCATGAGCAACACCGCGCCGAGGGAGATCCACAGCGGGGCGTTCAGGTCGAGGAACAAGAACTCGATGCGGACCCGCTGGCGGTTTTGCAGGATGAAGATGGCCGCCAGGACCGCGCCCACGATGGCGATCCAGTTCTTGGCCGAGAGCCGCGCGAAGAAACGAAGGACGGGGTTCCTGGTGCTGCCAGGGGTTTCGCTCATGCCAACAGGGTAGTCGAATCCCGCAGCGCGACTCGTGGGCCGTTGCGTTGGCTCCTTGCCGCCACCGGAGCGGTTCGACGGTGCTGTAGTCGGCCGGATGAAGGGAGATCCTGCTGCCCCGCCATCCGGCCGTCGCTTGGAGAACCTACGGCGATGTGCCGCTACGGCCTGACGGCCAGCTGCGGGTAGACGGATTCCACGGGGGCGCTGAGGGACGCCTTGAGCTGAACGGACGTCTGGTCCGCGAGGACCTCGTGCTCGCCGGCTTCGAGTGCGTCAAAGACCGAAGCCACCAGGTCCGCCGGGTCCACTTTCGGCTCGGTGCTGTGTGCGGCCATTGCGGTGTCCACGTATCCGACGTGCACGCCCAGGACCTGGACTCCCGCCGGAGCAAGTTCCAGCCGCAGGGAGTTGGTGGCCGACCACAGGGCAGCCTTCGTCGCGGAGTAGATTCCGGCCACTGCCCACCAGGCCAAGGCCGAGTGGATGTCGATGATCGCCGCGTTGTCCTTGGCGGACAGAATCGGGGCGAAGGCCCGGGCGAGGAAGAGCGGGCCCAGGAAGTTGGTCTCAACGTTCCGGCGAATCTCCTCGTCGGTGTGGGCAAGGATGCCCGGGGTGGAGACCGAGGCGCCGGCGTTGTTGATCAATACCGTCACATCCTGGGCGGCCGCCAGTGCGGCCCGGATCGATGCAGGGTCGGTGACATCCAGGGTGAGTGGCACAATCCGGTTGTCGTCCCACCCTCGTGGGGTGCGGGCGGTGGCGTAGACCTTCGCCGCCCCCCGGGCCAGGGCTTCGCGTACGAAGTGGGTGCCGATACCGCCGTTCGCCCCGGTGACGAGGACCACGGCTCCGTTCAATGAGGTCATGGGAAGGTTCCTTCTCTTGTTGCGGCAGGATTGCGCGTCGCGCTTTCCCAGGGGAGTGGTGCGGGTCAGGATTGGCTGAGCGCTGGATAGTCGGTGTAGCCCGCGGCGCCACCGCCATAAGTGGTGGTTGGCACGATCTCGTTCTGCTTTGCATTTGCCGGGGAGGGCCGGAGCGGCGGTCGTGCCTGGTCGACATCCGATCGAACCGATTCATCGTGGGAGAATGATTGCCTGACCGGGATGCCGATCCCGATCACTAGCGACTATACTCATAACTGAGCGCAGTCATAATATATTCCGAGAGGATCACCTCATGTCATCGCCGTCCCCACAGCTCGGTCGGCGCGAACGCAACAAGCTGGAAAAGCTCGAGCGCATCACCGCCGCAGCCAGCGAATTGTTCGCCAAGCACGGGATCGAGGACGTCACGACCCAGCAGATTGCCGACAAGGCAGACATCGGCACCGGAACGTTGTTCCTGTACGCGAAATCCAAGGGCGAATTGCTGCTGCTTGTCCAGAACGCGCACTATGCCCACGCGCTGGAGCAGGGGCAGGCAGCGGCCGGGAAAACGGCAGATGTGCTTGAGGGGGTGCTGGCAATTGTGACGCCAATAGTGGAATGCAACCGCGTGCAGGTTGAGAACGGGCGCACCTACTTGCGTGAGATGGTCTTCGGCGACCCCGCCGAACCGCGCCATGCCGAGGCCCTGGAAATTGTCGCCCAAACCCAGGAGGCACTCGCAGCGGTCCTTGGTCGGCATGAGCGAATCGGTGAAAGCGAGGCGACAACACTGGCAGGTGTTGTCTCCGCGGCCATGTTCCTCGCGATGGCCGCGAGCATTAATGCGCAGCGGAGCACCGTTGAGGTCATCGGTGCCATCAGGGCGCAGGTTTCCGCCATTCTTCCGCACTAGGCAGCAGCCCAGTCGCCGAGCCCGAGCAACCATCACCCGTATCGAGCATGTGGAGATCAAACGATGTCAGCAAGGCCAACGCCACCGGCGAACCGTTCGCGGACGATCCATTACCAGGTCCCCGAAGCGGATAAGACAAGGTTGTTCGAGCGGACCGGACTCGAGCAGCTGCGCGCCATGGCCGAAGGGCGCATCGCGGCACCGCCGATCAGCAGCCACATCGGTTTGGAGTTCGTGGCCGTCACCGATGGGGACGTCGTGATGACAGCGCAGCCGGACGAATCGCACTACAACCCGATCGGATCGGTTCACGGCGGTTTCTTCGCCACGGTGCTGGACTCCGTGTGCGGATGTGCCGTGCACAGCACCCTTCCGGCCGGAGTGGGATACACCAGCCTGGAAATCAAGGTCTCGTTCCTGCGTCCAATCACTGCCGAAACGGGCGCCGTCACCGCGCATGGCTGGGTCACCCGACGCGGTAAGTCGGTCGCCTTCGCCGATGCCGAGATTCGGGACGCGGAAGGCCGGGTACTGGCCACCGCCTCGAGCACCTGTTTGATCATCTACCCCGGCGGTGCCGTCCCGGACTCCCGGCCCGGTCCGGCGAACCAATAGCGCGTACGCATTGCCGGATGGGCCGCACAGCAGAAGTGGTTTGCGCTGTCCCGCCCGATTCGAGGGGAAGCACCGCCATTTAGGCGGCCAAGAATTTCGCGGCGATCGGAGCGAAATCCTGGTGGAACTGGAAGATGCCGCCATGTCCGGAGTTCGGATAAATGATCAGCTCGCTGCCGGGGATGCGACGGCTTAGTTCCTCGGACAGGACCGTGGGGGACCATTCGGTCGTTGTCGCCATTGGCGATCAGCGTGGGCCGGGTGATCACCGAGAGATCCGATGGCGCTGAACGCCCGTACTTTTGGATGGCCTTCAACTGGGTTTGGAGTGCCTTGGTGGAGACGGCGGCGTCGCGGTTGGCGGTGCGTTCCTTGAGGCGACCGATGAACGCCTTGCCTGCCCGTTTCCCTGCAGTGTCGCGGTTGAAGAACAGGAACTCCTTCGGGTCCGAACGCGCGAGGGCAGCGCGCAGGATGTCGCGGTAGGTCACCCCCGCGACCTTGTCGATGTCCTTGCCGCCGCGTGGACCGGTGCCGGTCAGCACAAGCCTGCGCACCAGATCGGGGTGCTTGACGATCAGGTCCTGGGCGATGAATCCACCCATCGAGAAGGAGAAGACATCGATCGTCTCGAACCCGAGGGCGGTGATGAATTCATAGGCGTCGTCGGCGGCTTCCTCGAGTGTTTTGCGCACTCGCCCGGAGGATGCGCCGACGCCGAGCTGGTCGAAAGCGATGACGTGCCGATTCCGGGCAATGGGATCAACGATGCGTGGATCCCAGTTATCCAAGTTGGCGGCCAGATGCGCGAAGAAGATGACTGGGATCCCGCCCCTGGGGCCCAGCTCCCGGTAGGCGAATGTTTCCTTGCCAACGGTGATGCTCTTGTTCGGCGCCACGGCATAGGAATCGATGACCGGTTCCACCTCGTTGCCGGTGGTCATGATGGTTCTCCTTGTTGAAGATGCTGATGGAGGTGGAGATGGTTGCCGGTTCCTGATCCGGGTCGGTGGCACTCAGTCGTTGACGACGACGACTTTTCCGCGCACTCCGCCCTTGGACAGGGCCAGAACCGCCTGCGGCGTCTGGGTGAAGGGGAAGGTCGCACCCACGATGGGGCGCAGGGCGCCGTCATCGATGAGCGCGGAAATCCTGCGCAGCTGTTCACCGCTGGGGTGCATGAACAAGAATTCATAGGACACGCCAAGCTTCCTGGCCTGTCGGCGGATCTTGCTGCTGAGTCCCGCGATAACCAGTCGCAGCAGGGGGTTCAGTCCCGCATCCTTCGCAAACGCTGGATCCGGTGGACCGGAAATCCCGATCACCTTTCCTCCTGGCTTCAGGATCCGCAGCGACTTTTCCAGGTTCTCGCCACCCAGGGAATCAAGGACCAGGTCGTAGCCGGAAAGCTCCTTTTCGAAGTCCTGGCTGCGGTAATCAATCACTTCGTCCGCACCCAGGGAGCGAACGAAGTCGGCATTGGCGGCCGAGGCCGTGGTGGCAACGTGGGCGCCGAGGTGCTTGGCCAGCTGGATCGTCAATGACCCGACACCTCCGGCACCTGCATGAATCAGAACCTTCTGGCCAGGCTTCAGTTTCCCCTTGACCACCAGGGCCTGCCATGCGGTCAGCGCCACCAGCGGGAGGGACGCTGCTTCTGCCACGGTAATGGAGGTGGGGCGCAACGCCAGGTCCGCCTCGGTGACTGCCACCCGTTCGGCGAACGTTCCCACCTGGTCTTTGGCAACCCGAGCGTAGACTTCGTCGCCAATCTTGAATCCGGTGACATTCGCGCCGATGCCGATGACGCTACCCGCCATATCGTGCCCGATCCCATGAGGCAGCGAGTAGGGCAGGATCGACTTGAACTCGCCCTCAATGATCTTCGCATCGAGCTGGTTCACGCCGGCGGCAGCCACCTGCACAAGTACATCGTGGTCACCCACGGCGGGCTCTGGGACATCTGCCTGCTGGAGAGGTTGCTTGTACTGGCTGAACACGAACGCTTTCATGGCGCATGGGCTCCTGTCTGGGTTGGGTCTTAGGACGGTGTTGATGTTGTTCGGCGTTCGGGGAACGTGAGGTCCTCGTGCGGGAGGAACATGTGCTTTTGAACCTCGGTGCCGTGCCCGAAGCCGGAAGTATTCTCACCGAGGATGTTCGGAAAAAACTTGCCGCTGCGTCGATAGTGGAGGGAGGAGCCCCGGTCTTATTCTCTCGGGCCGATCATCGGACCATCTGGGAGGCGACGGTCAGCGGGCCTTGCTGTCGAGCCTCGGGTAGTTGGGTGTGGGAGTGCCCCGGGGATTACCGGTGATCGAGCTGGCCGTCATGATTCCTCACGCCTTGTGTAACCCGAAATCGGACAATATGAGCATACTCAATTATGAGTACACTCATTTATTAAGTCAAGGGAGAGGGAGCGGTCGGGCCCGGGCCGCGGTTCTAGGCGATCTCTGCCTGTTCCATGAGCCCGCCGATGATGGCCCTGAGTCCGGTCATGAAGGCAGCGTCGGCACTGTTTCGGCCCGTCGCCCGTTGTGCCTCCAGGGCGCTTTCGAAGCTTGGCATTTTTCCGGCGTTCGCGCCCGGGTCGAAGATGTCCAGGGGTGCGGTGGCGTCGAGGGCTGATCCGAAAATAAACGATTCGAGTGCCACAATGGCCGGGACGATCTCGGCCTGCTTCCAGCCGGCGCGGTTGAATCCCGCGGCGACCTTTTCGTACATCTCCTGCGTGCGCGGTGAGCCGGAGACCGGCAGGACGGCGATCAGCGGAATCAGCGGGGCGTGCTCGGCAAAAATGCCCCGGTAGGTCACCGCCCATTTCTCCAGGGCCTCGACCAGCGGCAGCGTTTCAAAGACCGTGGAATCGACCCCGTCCATCACGATTTCCTGGATCCATTGCATGAGTTCCTGCTTGGATTCCACGTGGTTGTACAAGGCTGAGGGCGAGACGCCCAGTGACTTTGCCACCGAGGACATGGTCAGGGTGGAATAGCCCCCCGCCACAACGAGCTTCAGGGCGGCCCGGGCAATGAGCTCCCGGTCGAGTACCACCGACCGCGGGCGGCCGGCGCGGCGACGGGGAGCCCCGGCCGGTGCTGCTGATTCCTGGTTCAAAGTGCGCTCCTGACGTGGCCTACTTCACAATACTGCACTTTATGGCCTACCATGGAACCAGTCTAGTAAATGAATGCCATTCATTTAAAAACCGAAAGAAGTGGAAGCCATGACAACCCTGGATCGCGACGTCGTCATCATCGGAGCGGGTCCCTCGGGCCTGACCGCAGCCTACGAACTGCGCAAGGCCGGCAAGACCGTCGCAGTGCTTGAGGCACGCGACCGCGTCGGCGGCCGCACCTGGACCCAGGACATGGACGGTGCCACCATCGAGATCGGCGGCCAGTGGATCTCCCCGGACCAGACCGGCCTGTACTCGCTGATCGAGGAACTGGGCATCGAGACCTTCGAACGCCACAAGGAGGGCGCCTCCGTCTACCTGGCCGAAGACGGCACCCGCACGGTCTATTCCGGGGAAGACTTTCCGGTGGGCGAGTCCACCGTGGCCGAGATGAACAGGCTCATTGCCGAAATGGACCGCCTCACCACCGAGGTCAACCCGGACGCCCCGTGGGAACACCCGCAGGCCGAGGAGCTCGACAAGATCTCCTTCCACCATTGGCTGCGCAACATTTCCGGCGACGAGGTCGCCTGCAACAACGTCGGGCTGTTCATCGCCGGCGGCATGCTCACCAAACCCGCCCACACCTTCTCCGCGCTGCAGGCGTTGCTGATGTCCGCCTCCGCCGGATCCTTCTCCAACCTCGTCGACGAAGACTTCATCCTCGACCGCCGCATCGTCGGCACCATGCAGGGCGTCTCGATCGCCCTTGCCGAACGGCTGGGCGAAGACGTCTTCCTGAACAACCCGGTGCTCAAGCTGGACTGGTCCGATGCGGGCGTGACCGCCCACGGCGCGGATGTGAGCGTCAACGCCAAGAAGGTCATCGTTGCCGTTCCGCCGAACCTGTACTCGCGCATTTCCTACAACCCGCCGCTGCCGCGCCGCCAGCACGTGACCCACCAGCACCAGTCCATGGGCCTGGTCATCAAGGTCCATGCCGTGTATGAGACTCCGTTTTGGCGCGAGGAGGGGCTCTCGGGCACCTGCTTCGGCCCGTCAGCGATCGTGCAGGAGGTTTACGACAACACCTACCACGGGGAATCCACCGGAACCCTGGTCGGGTTCATCTCCGACACCCAGGCCGACGCCATGTTTGCACTGGACGAGGCCGCGCGCAAGGAAGCCATTCTCAAGGGCATCGCCGGGTTTTCTGGGGGACAAGGCGCTGGATCCGGAAGTGTTCTACCTTTCCGACTTCGCTGCCGAGGAATGGACCCGCGGGGCGTACGCCACCAGCTACGACCTGGGCGGCCTGTTCCGCTTCGGGCCGGACCAGAACAAGAACGTCGGCCCGATCTACTTCTCCTCCTCGGATTTGGCCGGCGAGGGCTACCAGCACGTCGACGGCGCGGTGCGCATGGGGCGGCGAACTGCCGCGCGCATCGTCGCCGCGGTGGACGGCACGGAGCACGATATGGACTACGACGGTGTCGTCTCCAAGTTCGGCACCCTCGCGGCGTTGGACGCCTAGCGCCATGCGCCTGCTTGTTGGATACACCGCCGATGCCCGGGGCGCCGAGGCGATTGCCCTGGCCGCCGCGCTGGGCGGCCCCGCCGCCCACCTTGACCTTGCCATCGTCCTGCCCGAAAGCACTCCGTTCTCCGCGGTCTACCCGGGCGGCGACCACGGGTATTGCTCCATCCTGGCCGAGAAGGTCGACCTGTGGGCGAAGGAAGCGCTTGCCCTGGTCCCTCCGGGCATCAGCGCCCGAGTGATTGCCCGGGCGGTGGGCTCCCCGGCCCAAGGCTTGATGGCCCTGGCCACGGAGACCGGCGCACGGGCCATCGTGCTGGGCGGCCGCAAGCGCCACATGGCAGGGTTCTTTGCCCCGGGATCGGTGGCCAGCGCGCTGCTGCACGCCGCGCCGATCCCCGTGGCCATGGGGTCCCCCGAGGCCGTTGCTTCGCTGGAGAGGGCCAACGGCCAACTGCGCCGGGTCACCGCCCTGGTGGGCACCCGCCCCGGGGCCAAGGGGGTGGTGCAGGCTGCCGCTGCCGCCGCGCACCAGCAGGACCTGCAGCTTCGGGTCGTGTCCCTCGTGGCCCAGGACGACAACGACACCCGCGCCGCGGACCTGGACGAATCCATCTCCCGGGCCCGGGCAAACGTCGCCGAGGTCGTGGCGGAACTGGGCGTCGCAGCCGAGATCTCCATTGCCTCCGGCACCGGCATCGACGATGCCATTGCCGAATTGGGATGGGAAGACGGGGAAATTGCCGTCGTCGGTTCGAGCCGGCTGGCGCGCAAGCGCCGGCTCTTCCTGGGCTCCACTGCCCAACGCATGTTGCGGACCCTGCCGGTTCCGCTGGTGGTGGTTCCCAAGAACTACCAAACGGGGCCGGCACGGTCCTAGCACCAATCACCGCATGATGGTGCGGCGCGTTCCCTTTCGGGGTCACGTGCCGCACCGCCCGGATGAAGGAAACCAATCATGAGTCGTGAAACAACGACCGAAACCCGTCCCGCGCAGGATGCCGCATCGGGCCTGGGCAACAAGGGACTGTCAAAGGGCACCGTCGGGGTGCTCGGCGCCGTGGTCATCGGGATTTCGTCCATTGCCCCCGCCTACACGTTGACCGCGGCACTGGGGCCCACGGTCGCCGAGGTGGGCACTCAGCTCCCGGCCATCTTCATCGCAGGATTCCTGCCCATGCTCCTGGTGGCTCTGGGATACCGCGAGCTCAACAGCGCCATGCCCGACTCGGGCACCTCGTTCACCTGGGCGACCCGCGCGTTCGGACCCTGGATCGGCTGGATGGGTGGCTGGGGCCTGGTCGCCGCCACCATCATCGTGCTCTCCAACCTGGCGGCCGTCGCGGTTGACTTCTTCTACATCCTTCTCGCCCAGCTCACCGGCAACGACGCCATCGCCGAGCTGACGACGAACCTGTGGGTCAACATCCCAACGACCCTGGTGTTCATCGCCGCCGCGTGCTGGATTTCCTATCGCGGCATGCAGACCACCAAGGCCTTCCAGTACTGGCTGGTCGCCTTCCAGCTCATCGTGTTGGCCTGGTTCGCGATCGCCGCCTTCGGCCACGTGAAAAACGGCACGGCCTTCGACCCGACACCCATCTCACTGGACTGGTTCAACCCCCTGGCGGTGGAATCCTTCGGGGCCTTCGCGGCCGGCATCTCCCTGTCGATCTTCATCTTCTGGGGCTGGGACGTCACCCTCACCATGAACGAGGAGACCAAGAACCCCGCCAAGGTGCCGGGCCGCGCCGCGACGATCACGGTGCTTGTCATCATGGGCATCTACATGGTCATCTCCCTTGCGGTCATCGCCTATGCGGGTATCGGCGAGACCGGGCTCGGCGCCGGCAACCCGGAGAACCAGGAATCGATCTTCGCCGTCCTGGCCGGACCCGTCATGGGACCGTTTGCGATCCTGATGTCCCTGGCCATCCTTTCCTCCTCGGCCGCTTCCCTTCAATCGACCCTGGTGTCCCCGGCCCGCACCCTGCTGGCCATGGGCTACTACAAGGCACTGCCGGAAACCTTCGGCAAGATTTCCCCGCGCTTCATGTCCCCGTCGGTGGCGACCGTCACCGCCGGCGCGGCCGCCGCCGGCTTCTACGTCATCACCCGCCTGCTCAGTGAAAACGCGCTGTGGGACACCATCACCGCCCTGGGCCTGATGATCTGCTTCTACTACGGCGTCACCGCGCTCGCCTGCGTCTGGTACTTCCGCCGCGAGGCCTTCGACTCGGCGCGCAACTTCTTCTTCAGGTTCCTGGCCCCGCTGCTGGGCGGGGTGATCCTGCTGGTGATGTTCGTGAGCACCGCGCGCGACTCGATGGACCCGAACTACGGTTCGGGTTCCAACATCGGCGGCCTGGGCATGGTGTTCATCCTGGGAGTGGGCGTGCTGCTGCTGGGCGTGGCCATCATGTTCTGGATGCGCGTGCGCAGCCCGGGATTCTTCAAGGGGGAAACGCTCAAGCGCCTGAGGTAACCCGGAACCCGGGACAAGGCAAGACGGCTGCCTGCCGGATCGCGGCTTCACGTCGCCGGCGGGCAGCCTCCCGCGTTAAGCACCCAAACAATCCCCGCACCCAATCCCCAGCGGCATGGGAGAATTGGGGGTGGCAGCAGGGAAGTCTCCCGCGCCGAACCCATTCTTTGATGAAAGAGAGTCATGAGCGAGGAACTTGTGGTGCTGTTGGCAGCCGATGGCACCCGCATCGGCACCGAGCCCAAGGCGAGCGTGCACACCGCGAACACCCCGTTGCACCTGGCGTTTTCCTGCTACCTCTATGACGGGGAGGGGCGGATCCTGATGACCCGGCGCGCCCTGGGCAAGAAGACCTGGCCGGGAGTGTGGACCAATTCGTTTTGCGGGCACCCCGGTGCCGACGAATCCTTTGAGGATGCCATGGTGCGCCGTGCCGGGCAGGAACTAGGCGCCGCCATCGGCGGGATCCGACCGCTGCTCCCGGACTTTGCCTACCGGGCCGTTGATGCCTCGGGCATTGTGGAAAACGAGGTTTGCCCGGTTTTCGCGGCCCGGATAGCCGGGGACCTCGAGCCCAATCCGGACGAGGTTGCCGAATACGCGTGGGTCGCCCCCGCCGACCTATTGGCCGCGGCCAAGGCAACGCCCTTCGCCTTCTCCCCGTGGCTGCTCGAACAAATCGCCCAGGGTTCGCTTGACGATCCCCTGCCGTAGGACGGCTTGAGGGCCGAAGCCTCCCTTGCCCGGAACACGGGGGAGGGAGGCTTCGCCATTGCCGGAGGCCTTGGGACGGGCACGGCACGCTGCCAAAAGCCGGATTCCGTACGGGCGTATTCCGGCCACAATTTAGTAGGAAGACCTAGTAAATTTTGAAGGTTCCTAGTAGTCTCGCGAATGAATGCAGAGCCCAGCATCACAAGGAGAACTCGGATGAAGATCGTGGTTTTGATCAAGCAGGTTCCGGACACAGCGGAGGAACGCAGGTTGTCCCCGGACACCGGAAGGGTTGACCGCGAAGCCACCGACCCGGTCATTGACGAAATCACCGAAAGAGCCCTCGAACTGGCCCTCACGGTCAAGGACCGAGACAAGTCCACCGAGGTCGTGGTCGCCTCCATGGGCCCCGCCGACGCCGCCAAGTCCATCCGCAAGGCATTGTCGATGGGAGCCGATTCCGGCATCCACATCCTGGATGATTCGCTGGCAGGAGCCGACATGGTCCTCACCGCCGCGACGCTGGCTGCGGCACTGCGCGACACCGGCGCGGACCTGGTCATCGCCGGAAACGAGTCCACCGACGGACGGGCCGGAATGATCCCGGCAATGATCGCCGAACACCTGGGCCTGCCGCTGTTGGGCTCCCTGGTGTCAGCGGAAATCGGAGGCGACGCCGTCGCCGGGGTGCGGCTCTCTGAGGTCGGCACGCAGGAAGTCACCGCGTCCTACCCCGCAGTCCTCACCGTCACCGAACGATTCGAGGAAGCCCGCTTCCCCAACTTCAAGGGCATCATGGGCGCCAAACGCAAGCCGCTGGCAACCATCTCCGCCGCCGATCTCGGGGTCTCCGCCCAGGTGCGCAGCACCGTGCTGGATGTTGCGCAGCGGCCACCGCGCACCGCCGGCCGCAAGATCGTCGACGACGGGAACGCCGCCGCCGAACTTGTCGACTTCCTCGCCGCCCGGCGCCTGATCTAGCAAAGGTCCCCTTCCATGCCAAGCATCCTTGCCCTCATCGAACTCACCCACACCGGACACGCCACCGCATCGGCGCGTGGCCTGCTGGCGGTCGCCGCCCGGCTCGGCACTCCCGTCGCCGTCACCGTTTCCGCGACCTCGCTGCCGCCGGAAACCGTGGCCAGGCTCGGGGAGCTCGGCGCCGCGAAAATCCACGCCGTGGAAATGGCCGACGCGGACACCACCTTGCTCACCCCCCTTGTCGATGCGCTTGCCGACGCAGTGGCCGCCCATGCACCGGAGGCCGTGCTCCTCGCCGCATCGGTCGATGGCCGCGAGGCTGCAGCCCGCTTGGCTGTGCGCACCGGCGGGGGACTTCTGGCCGATGTCGTGAACGCGGCCACCTCCGATTCCGGGATCGTCACCGAACATTCCGTTTTTGGCGGCAGCTACTCCGTACACGCCACCGTGCCCGGTGCCCTGCCCATCATCACCCTGCGCTCGGGTGCCATCGACGAACAGGCAGCGCCTGCCACGGCCGAGGTCAACGTCGTCCGGCTCGAGCCGGGCACCGCGCGTACCGCCGCCATCACCTCGCGCGCCGATGCACCGGAAGAATCTTCCCGGCCGGAACTGCGCGGGGCTGCCACCGTGGTCTCCGGCGGCCGCGGACTGGGTTCGGCCGAGAACTTCCTGCTGGTCGAGCAGCTGGCCGATGCCCTCGGCGGAGCGGTCGGAGCCTCCCGCGCAGCCGTTGACGCCGGATTCATTGCCCAGAGGGCCCAAGTCGGGCAGACCGGGGTGAGCGTGTCACCGCAGCTGTATTTGGCCCTGGGCATCTCCGGGGCCATCCAGCATCGCGCCGGCATGCAGACGGCCAAGACCATCGTGGCCATCAACCGTGACGAGGATGCCCCGATTTTCGAGATCGCCGATTTGGGTATCGTTGGGGATGTGTTCACGGTGGTTCCGCAGGTGGTCGAACTGCTCAAGTCCCGCTCCTGAGCCACCCCGAACGCACCTACCAACCACGAACACGAGGAACATGAGATGACCGCACGGTCCACCCCCAAGAAACAGGCAGCCAACAAGTGGGTGCGCGCAGGCATCATCGCGGGATCGCTGATCGTCCTGCTGGTCATCGCCGTATTCATTGCCCGCTGGCTGGTCACCCTTGAGGGCGTCAAGACCTGGATGGCCACCTACACCGGGCATTCAGAGCTTCCCGCGGGCACGCCGGTGGGGTTCCCCGCGTGGCTGGGATGGCAGCACTTCCTGAACGTCTTCTTCCTGGTGCTGATCGTGCGCACCGGCTGGCAGGTGCGCACCGTGACCCGGCCGGCCGCGCACTGGGTGCGCAACAACAAGGGCCTGATCCGCACCAAGGGCGCTCCCGCCCGGATCAGCCTGGACCTGTGGTTCCACCTCACCCTCGATGCCCTGTGGGTGCTCAACGGCATCATCTTCGTCATCGTGCTCTTTGCCACGGGCCAATGGGCGCGCATCGTGCCCACCAGCTGGGACATCATCCCCAACGCGCTCTCCGCCGGGCTCCAGTACCTCTCGCTGAACTGGCCGACCGAGCACGGCTGGGTGAACTACAACGCCCTGCAGGTGCTGACCTACTTCGTGACCGTCTTCATCGCGGCCCCGCTGGCGATCCTCACCGGCCTGCGGATGTCCGGGACCTGGCCCAAGAAGGCGGTTGCGCTCAACAAGGCCTACCCCATGGAACTCGCCCGGGCGCTGCACTTCCCGGTCATGATCTACTTCGTTGCCTTCACCGTGGTGCACGTGGCGCTGGTGCTGGCCACCGGGGCATTGCGCAACCTGAACCACATGTACGCGGCCAACGATTCGGCCGGGTTCACCGGGCTCATCATCTTCGCCGTGTCCATCGTGGTGATCGTGGGCGTCTGGTTCCTGGCCCAGCCGGTCTTCCTGCGCCCGATCGCCTCGTTGACCGGAAAGGTCGGCAAGTAGCCGAACCCCCCGATTCGCCCCCACCCACCGAAGTGAACCTGACCTCCGCCCACCGCACAGACCCAGGAGCCGAGCATGTTTGAACTCACCGAAGACCAGAAGGCAATCGTCGAGATGGTGGGAGACTTCGCCACCGAGCAGCTTGCCCCGCATGCAGCGACCTGGGACAGGGACCACCATTTCCCCGTCGACGTCCTGGCCGAGGCCGGGGCCCTGGGCATGGGCGGGATCTACGTGCGCGAGGAATTCGGGGGCTCGGGAATGAGCCGGCTGGACGCAGCCCTGATCTTCGAGGAGCTGGCCAAGGCCGATCCGACCATTTCCGCCTACATTTCCATCCACAACATGGTGGCGTGGATGATCGATCGCTTCGGCAACGACGAGCAGCGAGCGGCCTGGGTGCCGCAGCTATGCACCATGGAGATGTTGGGCAGCTATTGCCTCACCGAGCCCGGAGCAGGCTCCGACGCCGGGGCGCTGGCCACCAGGTCCGTGCTCGACGGCGACTCCTACGTGCTCAACGGGACCAAGCAATTCATCTCCGGCGCCGGATCCTCGGGCGTGTACCTGGTGATGGCCCGGACCGCCGACACCGGAAGCGCCGGAATCACCGCGTTCATTGTCCCGGATGGAACCCCGGGTCTCTCCTTCGGGGCGCTGGAGGCGAAGATGGGCTGGAACGCCCAGCCCACCCGCCAGGTGGTCATGGAAAACGTCAGGATCCCGGTGGGCAACCGCCTGGGCGATGAGGGCATCGGTTTCGGGATCGCCATGAAGGGCCTCAACGGTGGACGGGTGAACATCGGAGCGTGCTCGGTCGGCGGCGGCCAGGCGGCCATGGACAAGTCCGTTGCCTACCTGAAAGAGCGCGAGGCCTTTGGCAAGCCGCTGATCGCACAGCAGGCGCTGCTCTTCGAAATCGCGGACATGGAGACCGAGCTGGAAACGGCGCGGACCATGATTTGGCGGGCTGCGGATGCCCTGGATCGCGGGACGGACGACACCGTGCGCTTGTGCGCCATGGCCAAGCGGGTGGCCACCGACGCCGGATTCAAGGTTGCCAACACCGCACTGCAACTGCACGGCGGCTATGGCTACCTCTCCGAGTACGGGATCGAGAAGATTGTCCGCGACCTGCGGGTGCACCAGATCCTGGAAGGCAGCAACGAGATCATGCGCATGGTCATCGGGCGAATGGCCGTGGAGCGCTAACCCCGCGTCGCGGACGGAGGCCGCCCGCTGCCGCATTCAAGCAATGGCCTCATCGTGATTTCGACCGTCTTGGCGGGGGTCGAAGCTGCGATGGGGGTCCCCAGCGGCCGATATTGCACGTGATTCGGCGAGCCGTGCCCGGCCACGAGTTCCTTGGGACCCGGCCCGCCGAAAAATCGGTGCGGTTACTTCCCTGCCCAGGCAGTGGCTTGGACCTCAACCAGAAGTTCGGGTGCCAGCAGCGGCGCCACGATGGTGGCGCGTGAGGGACGGTGGCCGCCGAAGGTGTCAACCCATGCGCGGTTGTATTCGCCGGCCATGGCGGCGTCGTTGATGTAGACCGTCGTGGTGACGACGGCGTCGAGTCCCAGATCGTAGGCCGCCAGGACGGTCTGCAGGTTCCTGAGTGTCTGCACCGTCTGTGCGTAGATGTCGCCCTTGCCGACCAAGACCTTGTTTTCGTCCTTGGAGACCATCCCTGAAACAAAGACCAGATCGCCTGCGCGGGTCGCGCTCGGGAAGGGACTTGCCTCGGTGGTCATGCCTGCAACGTCGATATTTGTAAGGCCCGCAGCGCCCATGATGCTCCTCTGTTCGATGTGGTGCGGGTAGCAAGGTGCCACCCAGAAAAGACTAGGGCATCGAGCTGGCAGTCACCGGGACCCCAGCGCGGGTCTAGCGCAGGTGGTTGAGAAGCGCCGTGGTGCGGTACGGGATCACATCGCGCAGGATCATGGACGTCGAGGTCCTGGTGATTCCCGGACAGAGGCGGATTTCCTCGCTGACGCGGTAGAGGTCATCCGGGTCCTTGGCAACTGCGCGGATCAGCAGGTCGGTGTCGCCTGCCGGGGCGACGCATTCAAGGACCTCGGGAATCAGGCTCAACGCCGCGATGGCTTCTTCAAGGTGCGATTGGTCCAGCTCCGCGCTGACGACGGCGGAAACTCCGCGACCAACTGAAGCCGGCTTCACGCGGCTGGAGTTCGGGCGCAACGCCCCGGAGCTTGCAAGCCGTTCCATGCGCGTCTGTACGGTGCCGCGCGCCAAACCCAATCTCTGTGCGAGCATCATCGTGGGAACCCTGGGATCCTCATCCAGGGCCAAGAGAATGCGCCTATCCGTATCATCCAGTTGGTACGATTCCGGCGTCATTCCGGCTCCTTCGCCTAGGTTCGGTCAGACTGACCAAGTTGTTCGGTAGCTACCGCTCCATGTTAGTCAAAATGATCAGTGATTCCCAACTGTGTTGCACGGTATGCCCGGTTGTTGCTTTAGTAGTTGTTAGAAGCTCAACCAAGGTCACAAGCTACGGTAGGCAGACCCCCGTAGCGGGACCGGATCCAGGCCGCGCTACAGGTTGGCCCACAAGGTCTCAGGTCGAAACGTAAGAGTGGTCCGCAAAGATTCCAACAACGTGGAGTCATCGCGGACCACTCTTGTTTTTTGTCGGGATACCGCCGCTTCGTTGACCCGAAAAGCGCCGAAGTTATCCACAATTGTGTCGGGTGACGTTTTGCTGGTTGCGGGAGCATGTAGCCTTCAATACATGAGGTTCATGCGTCTAGAAGATGTCGCCGACGAGTTGAATGTAAACCTGCCGCAGGTGCGGTCTTTGGTGCGCAGCGGGGACCTTCCGGCAATCAAGATTGGCGGACGCGGAGTGTGGCGCGTGGAGCGCAGTGAGCTCGAAGCGTACATCCAGCGCCAGTACACGACGGCGCGGGAATCCATAGAGACCGGAACCGCAGAAGGCAACGACGAAGCGTGATGTGGCCGACCGACGATTTTGCACGTGGGCCAAGACGGGTTTAGGCTAAAAATGTTGCGGGTCCAGGCTGCAACGCGGGGCATTAGCTCAGTTGGTAGAGCGCTTCGTTCGCATCGAAGAGGTCAGCGGTTCGATTCCGCTATGCTCCACACATGGCACCCGCCGGAACCTTAAGGTTTTGGCCGGGTGCTTTTGTTTGAACCGGCTGGTTCCAGGACGGGCTCCCAAGCCGTGACCGATACGGCACCGCCGTCAATGATGTCCAGGTCCACCTGCGAACTGTGGCGCAACGTTCCTGAATACGGTGCAACCAGCATGGTTCCGGTGCGCACATCGCCGGCTGCCGCCATCGCGTTCCAGCCAAGATATGCCCGTGCGCTCTTGCCGGGCGGCAGGGTGATGATCGAGACCCCGGGGTCGTCAGTCATGAAGGATCCGCCATGGACCACCAACACCTCTATGGCCCACCCTTCGGCATTGTTGAAGGCGATGTCGGGGTAGGACTCCAAGACGCAAGGCCTGGTCCCGGTATTCGTCAGGTCAAAGCCCATGCCCCGGTGTCCCGTCGCACCCTCGGGTTCGTGCCAAGAGATTGACACTTCTTCGCCCGCGCACCAGTTGTCCTTGGCAGGCTGGAAGGCGTCCGACCGGTCCGGCCAGCCGTATGGTGTCGGTGAGGGAGTGGCCGGCGGCGGCGGTGCAGCCTGCGGGGTCACGGTTTCTTCGGTGTAGGTGTACGCGGCGGGGATCGTGACGACCAGTATCACCGCGAGGAGCCCTGCGATCAGCAACGGCATGCCATCGACAGGTCGCCGCACGGACTTCGGGCCCGCGAGCCGTTTCTCGGATTTCATGGCGAGGATTCCCGCCAAAGCCGGCAGCCAGCCCCAGACGATTCCCCAATAACCTGCCGCCAGCAAAGCGGGCTGGATACCGTCCAACAACCAGGCCAAGCGCGCCGGAGGCCAAGAGGCAACGGCGTAGCCAAGGGAGGACAAGGTCGCCGTGGCGAAGCCCGCAAGAACGATGGACATCCACGTGGCAAGGAATCCGAGAGGTGGCCGACCAGCCCGCATGCCGGCTCCCCGCAGCAGCAGGAGCGTCAACGCCATCACTGCCAGGACAGAAAAAAGGGAAAGCAGGATCGGCCACGGCTGGGCCAATTGCCAGGTTCGCATTGAAATTGTCTCGGGAAACAACATGCGGGTGAACTGGGTCGGCAGGCGGATTTGATGGGCGAGCATCAAGCCGCTGAGCGCTCCGCTGACCAGCCAGCCGATCCCCGCCCCGCCGACGATCCATGCCGTGCCGATCGTTGTTTTTTCGTGTTGTCCCATGCCACTGAGCCTATCGGAGCCGACTCGCGGTTCGAATGACCCCTCGACGCTGACTGGTGTGGATCTGTCACCAATGAACTTCCGATCCGCCGAAGGATACTTGCGAGACATTCGGGCAGACGGAGCCCATCATCTTTGACCTCAACTGGCGCAGACGGACTTCATGCCGCCGGATATGGCCACACGCCATCGCGAGTCACGCAGGGACGTGCCGGAGCACCGACGGCAGGATGCCGGCAGTCCGCTCACGGCCATGTCGGCCGTGGGAATTGCCCTCCTTTCGATCGCGACGACGCCCAATGTCCCGGAGGCTTCGGGGCGAGGCGCCAAGACTTTTTCGGAGGCAAGGTTAGGACGACCCGTGTACCGTAAGCCCTATGGGGCGGTCCATTTTGGGCTGCTCCACATAGGAAGAGAACAAGACGCATGGGCTTTAAGAACGAACTTACACTGGGTGTCATTGGTACTTCGAACAAGGTGGACGAGAAGCGTTTGCCGATCCACCCATCACATTTTGAACGGATTGACCCGCGTTTCAAGAACCTCCTCACGGTTGAAGCCGGATACGGGGCGGCTTGCGGCATGGACGACGAAGAACTCGCACCTTTCGTCGGAAGATTTGCCACCCGCCAGGAAACCATCGCCGGCAGCGACATCGTACTTTTGCCCAAGCCCCAGGTCTCGGATCTGATGGAAATGCATGAGGGGCAGACGCTGTGGGGCTGGCCGCACTGTGTCCAGGACACTGCGCTGACGCAGCTGGCCATCGACAAGAAACTGAACGTGATTGCCTTCGAGGCCATGAACCACTGGGGCACGGACGGCAGCTTCGGACTTCACGTGTTCCACAAGAACAATGAGTTGGCGGGCTACTCGTCGGTCATCCATGCCCTGCAGCTCTGCGGCATGACGGGTGACTATGGGCGCAGGCTATCGGCAACCGTCATTGGGTTTGGCGCCACCGCCCGTGGAGCGGTCACCGCCCTGCGGGCCCATGGCGTCCACGATGTGCGCGTCCTGACGAGTCGGTCTGTAGCCGCGGTCGCTTCACCCATCCACTCGGTCCAAATGGTGCAGTTCGACCAAGACGGCGGACCGAATCTGAGCGAAGTCATCACTGACGAGGGACGATTGCCGCTGGCGCCGTTCCTGGCCGAAAGCGACATCGTGGTGAACTGCACGCTGCAGGACCCGAACGCCCCATTGATGTATCTGCAGACCAAGGACCTTGCGGCGTTTTATCCGGGCAGCCTGATTATCGATGTTTCGTGTGACGAGGGAATGGGTTTTGAATGGGCCAAGCCCACGACCTTCGCCCAGCCGATGTTCACCGTTGGCCGGAATATCAACTACTACTCGGTTGATCACAGCCCCTCCTATTTGTGGAATTCCGCAAGCTGGGAAATAAGCGAAGGCCTGTTGCCGTTCCTAAATTCGGTAATGGACGGACCGACGGCCTGGAAAGAAAACGAAACGATTGCTCGGGCCATCGAGATTCGTGACGGCGTTATCCAGAACCCGGCCATCCTGGAGTTCCAAAACAGGTCTGCGGAATACCCGCATATGATGGCAAAGAACTGATTCCCGGGACAGGTTCGGGAATGCGGAAGCAGCGGTAACCGCCCGGCAGCCGTGGCACCAGGAGGCGATGACATGGGTACCCTCTTCTCCGAGAGTTTTCTGGACCGACCCAGGCGGGAGCTTGCTCCCGGCGCTTATTGGATTCCCGATTGGTTGAGCCCGGAGGAGCAGCGCTGGCTGGTAGCACGGTTCCACGAATGGGGGCGGGGGCCCGTGCCGCCGCGTGCGGCAAAAATCGGCGCCCATGAAATGTCGGTGCAGACCGTCTGCCTGGGTTGGCACTGGCGTCCCTATGCGTATTCGCGCGAGGCCATTGATGTCAACGGCAATAGGGTGCTGGATTTTCCTGACTGGATGGTCCGGCTTGGCCGCAAGGCGATCTTCGCTGCGACCCGGGATGCTGCAGCGGCCGAGCAGTACACCCCGGACACTGCGCTCGTGAACTATTACGGGGCCGAATCCAGGATGGGCATGCACCAGGACCGCGACGAACGGTCGGTCGCACCGGTGGTCTCAATCTCCATCGGTGACTCCTGCCAATTTCGGTTCGGAAATACGCGGAGCCGGAACAAACCCTACGAGGACATCCTGCTGGCTTCGGGAGACCTGTTCGTGTTCGGGGGGCCGGCCCGCCTTGCCTACCACGGGGTCACCAAGATCCTGCCCGGCACGGCGCCGGCCGACTGCGGGCTTGAAACGGGACGCATCAACATCACCATGCGGGTCACGGGCTTGCCGGACGGCTAGTGCGGCCGGCCCGGTCCGTATTTATTGCCCGGGTAGATTCACGACCGTTTGAACGGCCAGATGGTCGCTGGGCCCGGCTTCGACATTGGTGTTCGAGGTGACTTCCAAGCCGCGGACCAGGACATGGTCAAGTCGCATCATGGGGAAGGGCGAGCGTGGCCACGTGAAGCCAAGGAGCCCGTCATCCTGATTGGGCTCGTCGAGAATCGAGGAAATCTTCTTGAAGGCGCGGTCGGTGCTAGTTGCATTGAAGTCACCCACGGCCATCATGTTTTCCTCGGGATCGGCCTGAACCACGGCTGCCAACTGCCTCAGCATTTCGTCGCGGTCGACGTGGTCGTTGGGACGGGCCGAGGCGGCATGGATGACGTACAGCCGAAGGCTCCCGGAGGCTGCATCGACCTGTGTTGAGAGGGCGCGCTTCCAGCCCAGGCCCAATTCGAGTGGTTGGGAGTTCGTGAGTGGGTACTTGCTCCACACTCCCACGGTGCCCACCACGAAGTGGTGTGGATAGACATCCTCCAGGGCGGTGCTGACGCGCTGGGCGCTGCCGGCATCGAGTTCCTGCAAGGCAATGACGTCGCTTCCGTCCTCGGCGAGTTCGAGAGCCGATTGCGCGGCACCCCCGGTGCCTGCCTTGATGTTCTGACTACTGAGCGTCAATGTGGCGGCACCCGTCCGGGGAGCGGACCATGACAGCGGAACAATCGCTGGGCCAAAGATGACAAGCCAAGTAAAAACCGGAATCAGGAGCACGACCAAGGAGGTCCGGCTACGGGACGCCACGGCGAGCAGGAGCAACGCCGGTACCGCCAGGCCCATCCATGGTGCGGCGTTGTCAAGGAGCAGACCCAAGCCCAGGAAATCGGGAACCCGGGCGTGGAACGCCATTAGCGTGGCACTTGCCAGGGCGCCAATAATCACCAGAAAACGCAGGAACCGATGGGCACGCGATCGCCGGCGTTGCGTACTTTTCACAGCGCGGGACCGGGCAGAATAATCAGACATCGCTACCAAGGGTCGCACATTGGCCTGATGGAAGCGTGGACCGGGGCTGTGATTCGGCCAAGGATTTCCTGGGTGCACCCGGATTGGATCCGGGCAAAGTGCGGGCTGGCTACCGACCTCTCGACTACGAGGGCTCAAGGTGAGATTCTAAAACTAGAAATCCTAATGGCTACTCTGATTTTCCGGACCTGGCGGGTCTTGCTGGGTGGCACCATTCTGACAGGAGACGAACACCATGAGTGAAGCGGCAATGGCTGGATCGACGACGCAAGGTGAGCTGGGGACCGTGGTGATTGGTGGCGGTCTTGCCGCAGCGCACTGTGTCCATGCATTGCGCGAGGGCGGCTACACCAAGCCGATTACACTCATCGCCTCCGAGAACGAAGTTCCCTATGAGCGGCCTCCGCTGTCCAAGGAATACCTCCAAGGCAGAAAACCCGCGCAGGAGCTGCCGCCCTTCACCGCCGACTGGTACGTAGAGGCTGACGTGGATCTCCGCCTGGGCGTCACCGCCGAATCCATTGACGTTTCCGCCAAGAAGGTCGAGTTGGGCGGCCCCGTATCCGTGGCTTATGAAAACCTCGTGATCGCCACAGGTTGCCGTTCCCGGTTAGGTGGTCGCAACGCCAACATGGAGGGGTGGGACCTGCCCGGCGTGTACACGCTCCGGTCGCTTGAAGACGCCAAACGGCTCAAGGAGCATCTGGTGTCCGGCAAGAATCTGGTCATCATTGGCGCAGGATGGATCGGCATGGAGGTCGCAGCCTCGGCGCGCGCCGCCGGAGTGGAGGTCACCGTCATTACTCCGGATCCAGTTCCCCTTGCTACGGCGATGGGCTCCGAATTCGGTTCCCATGTGGCACAGCTCCATGTCTCCAACGGCGTCCAATGCCGATTCGGGACCGCCGTCAGCGGGATCGCCTTGGACCCCGATAAGGGATTGGCCGTGCAGACCCCGACCGGTGACATCCGCGCGGACTTCGTGCTTCTGGCCATCGGCGCGGTGCCGAACAACGAACTTGCCGTGGCCGCCGGACTCGAGATCGGTACCGGGGTCGTGGTCGATGAGCACCTGCGCAGCAGCAACCCGGACATCCTGGCCATCGGCGACATTGCCGAGGCCCGCAACACCGCCCTGGGTCGAGCCATCCGGGTCGAACACTGGGACAACGCCATCCGCCAGGGCAAACTTGCGGCAGCCACCATCCTCGGACGCGACGAATCCTACGATTGGCTGCCGTACTTCTTTACCGACCAATTCGGTTTGGGCATGGAATACGTCGGCGACCGCGGAGCCGATGACGAAGCCGTCGTGCGCGGTGACATGACCTCGGGGGAGTTCATCATCTTCTGGCTGCGCAAGGGCGTGATCACCGCCGCCATGAACGTGAACATCTGGGATGTCAACGACCACCTTCGCACGATGATCGGGAAGAACATCCCCGTTGCCACCCTCCAAGACACAGACAACGACCTGATGGCGCTGTAGCACCAAGTCAGCGGTCCTTGGGTCGGCAAGCGGCGGGAGGTCCCCGACGTCGTGAGGGGGTGGAGTATCCGCTGAAACGGTCGTGGCCGTGGGCATGCTCACGAACATCCCTGTCAGCGCCTGTGGCGACGTAGGCTTGAGGAGGCGGCGACGAGGCCAATGCACCGCGCACTGCCGCCTACCCTCCGCTGAGCCATTGAAAAAAGGTACCCGTGAATTCCGACGTAACTGCCCTGGGCAACAGCCGGTCGAGCAGCAGCACCCAATTGTCCGGACGGCAACTGTTCCTGGCGGTCGTGGCGCTTGCCATGGGCGGGTTCGGGATCGGCACCACGGAATTCACCATCATGGGCCTGCTGCAGGAAGGTGCAGCGGACCTAGGTGTCAGCAACGCACAGATGGGTCTGCTGATCTCCGCCTACGCATTGGGTGTTGTTGTCGGCGCCCCGATTCTGACCGCATTGGGCGCCCGTGTCGCCCGCAAGACCATGGTCCTGTGGCTCATGGCGTTCTTCACCCTCGCCAACCTCGGCTCGCTCTTTGCCGCGAACTACGAATGGATGCTCGTTTCCCGGTTCCTTGCCGGTCTCCCGCATGGGGCCTACTTCGGCATCGCAGCCATCCTGGCCGGCACGTTGGTGCCCGCATCGATGCGGGGTCGCGCCATAGCGTGGGTGATGATGGGTCTCGCGGTCGCCAACGTGATCGGCGTACCGGTGGTGACCTTCCTGGGGCAGAATCTGGGCTGGCGCTGGATGTTCGCAGTCGTCGGTCTCGTCGGTGCCTTGACGTGGGTCGCCATTCGCATGTTCGTGCCGTTTTCCCCGGCACACCAAGGCGCCAGTATCCGCAGGGAACTCTCGGCACTGCGCAGTGGGCAGGTCTGGATGGCCATGTTGACCGGCATCGTCGGCTTTGGTGGATTCTTTGCTGTGTATTCCTACATCAGCCCGATCCTCACCGATGTCACGGGGCTGCCGATCACGGCCGTCCCGCTGGTGTTGGGCCTTTATGGGGTCGGCATGGTGGTCGGTTCGCTGATCGGCGGACGACTGGCCGACTGGTCCGTACTGGGAGCCATCTATGTGGCAACAACCGCCATGGTCGTGTTCATGACCGTGTTCGGCCTGGTATCCACCCATGCGGTGCCGGCACTGATCCTCGTCTTCATCCTGGGCGGAACCGGATCGTTGCTGATTCCTGCGCTCCAGGCATTGCTCATGGACTCCGCACCACACGCCCAATCACTGGCCGCCTCACTGAACCACTCGGCACTGAACGTTGCCAACGCGCTTGGTGCGGCGCTGGGCGCCGCCGTCATCGCCGCCGGATTGGGATACCGCGCCCCTTCATTCCTGGGTGCCGGCCTCGCCTTGATCGGCCTGTTGCTGGCCTTGGCCACGGGATGGCGTGCCAAGCGACTTTCGTCGGCGGCAAGCTAGCAGGTTCGCTGTTATTGCCTCACGCTATGCGTCGCCGGTTGCGGCACGAAATGTCGCAAGCTTGCGCTCCGTTGCCTCGTGGGACTGTTCCATCAACAGCTTCATGGTGCCTACGACGTCGACGCTGCGGTCCACCAGCCACTGTTGTTGCAGTCCATCGGCCGTGGCCAAGACCATCCGGGTCATGGCGTGGAAGTACTCGAGTTCCTCGGCCGATGGCTTGGGCTTGTCGGCATAGTAAGAATCTTCGGACAACTTCAGCAGGCGGGCATTTCGTTCCTGGAAATACGCAGCTGCGGGATGTGCGGGATCCGCGGCAGCTGCCGCCATGGTGACATACAGGGCAATCAGCCCCGGCTCGTTGGGACCCTGCCCCAAGATATCCTCGAAGCGACCCTCTTGTTCGGCAATGGTTCCGCTGATTTCATTGCGGGCGTCGCGCTCGCGCAGTATCTGGACGAGCAAGTCTTCCTTGGAGTCGAAGTAGTGCATCACACCGGCCAGGGACAGGTCGCAAAGGCTTGCGACCTTGCGTAGCGATGTTCCCCGGTAGCCCTCGACGGCGAACACCTCCAGCGCGACATCTAGAATCTCGGCGCGTTTAGCGATGCCCTTTGCGTATGAACCACGAATTGCCATGTTGATAGAGTAGCGAGATTTTGGGCCATCTCTTACTAACCTGTCATGCACTGGTATTGGGTACCTATCCTGACCTGCAACGACGCGGTCAAATCCTCTCATCGGCCCTCGGGGGCGGTGGATGCTCCCCGCCGCGTGAGGACTGGTCGACATGTTGTGCCAAGATCGCTCTCGATGCCTGTGATCGATGCCTGTGATCGATGTCATGTTCGGATGGGCTGTCGTTGTTTTTCCGCATGCTTTCGCGCCTATGGGGCGCCTGATGGCGACGTTTTCAGGGGGAACGGCGCCGGTGCTCCACGCTCGATTGGCGCATGGGGCACATCGTGCTGTAGATTGTTATCTCGGTTCGGCAGCCTTTCGAGAAAGCCTTGAACTGATCCTTTTCGGGGGTATGGCGCAGTTGGTAGCGCGTCTGCATGGCATGCAGAAGGTCAGGGGTTCGAATCCCCTTACCTCCACGAAAGACAAAAGGCCTCAAACATTGCGTTTGGGGCCTTTTGCGTTGCCTGCCTATGAGGGGGCCCAGCCGACCGCGCGGTACCCCGAAAAGCCCATCATCGCGCGCAGCCAAGTTACCAACGGTTCGAGCCCTGTATGCGGGTTGTCGTCATCCCCGACGGTAAAGACCGGTACTTCACCACGCATATTCCTGGGCAACAGGCGAAGAATGCGATCGGTATCTCCCATTCCGGTCAGCAGCAGCGCCACGGGCCGGAATCCGAACACGGCGTTGACCAGCGCCAGTCCATGCATGCGTGAGAAATGCAGCGGACCTACCAGGACCACTCCGTCAAAGTAGATGAGCTCATGTGCGGAGGAGCTGGCGACCTTGAGGATTTCGCTTCGTATTTCGCGGGAGTGGAGCTTCTCGGCCAGTTCAGCGGCACGCAACTTGGCCAGAGCATCACGTTGATAGTAAACGATTGCCACGCGATCCATGGGAATCCCTCATTCCTGCGACGAATGCCTTCCACAGGCGGGAAACCCGCAGATCATTCCTCTTCTTCACGCTATTCCTGAATCCCGAAAATTGGCTGGGATACCTGGTTCGCGCACAGGACCAAGACGTTACCTTTGGCGGATGTTTTCAGGGTTATCTGAACGATTTGGGAACGAGTTGGCACAACAGTTGCCGCGGCAAACATGCAGCCCCATACTTTCCCCAAGAGCCTTCTTGGGGAAGCAAAATCAGAGAGATCATTGGGATGCTGTGGCATTGGGGAAAAAACAATCTTGTTCGAAGTGCGTGCGGAATCTTCGTGGCCGTGGGACTGGTCATTTCGTCGGCACCGACGTTGGCAGCCGAAGCGCGCCAAACGCCCGCAGTCCGAGGCACGATTCAGGTCGAGGGCGCAGCTTCGACTTCGGTCATGGTGGCAACGGCTTTGCCGTCCAAGGTCAAGACCACGGCCAACCTCAACCTGCGAACGGGGTCGAGTACCGCCCATAGGAGACTTGTGACTATTCCCAAGGGCACCACCGTCAAGGTGACAGCACGGGCAGCCAACGGTTGGTACAAGGTCGGCTACGCGGGACGGACGGGTTGGATCAGTAACAAATACGTGAGCATTGTGCGCTCCGCAGCACCAGCTCCTGGCCGACTGCCTGCCACGGTGCGGACCACGGCAGGGCTCAACCTACGCACCGGACCAAGCACGGCCTATGCGGTTCTGGTGACCATTCCACGGGGCACCACCCTGAAGGTGTCGGCGCGTGCCTCCAACGGATGGTACAAAGTCGGCTACGCGGGACGCACGGGCTGGGTCAGCAACACCTATGTAACTACCAGCACGGGTTCCGGTTCGTCGCCTTCGGCGCCCCGGGCTCCACAATCCACGGGTCCGAACCGCACCTCTCGCGTGGTCTTGACCTTCGACGACTGCCCGCGCACGCTCGGTTCCTTCACGGCCACCATCAAGTACGCCGCTGACCACAACATGGGTCTGGTTATTGCCCCCACCGGCAATTGCCTTTCATCCTTCAGGGCCCGTTATGGGGTGGATCTGGCTGCCTTGGCCCGTGCCAAGGGTCAATGGGTCATCAACCATTCGGTGAGCCACCCCGACTTACGACGCCTGAGCTGTGCGGCTGCTGCCGCCCAACTCGGCGGCTCCGGGGTGCGCACCAACTTTGGCCGCCCGCCATTTGGCGCCATTGATGCCAGTGTGAGGTGCGCCTACGATCGGGTGGGCATGGCCATTTGGACGTGGTCGCGCGACACCCTGGACTGGAGTGTGAAATCCAAATCCATCACTGTGGCGCGCGCCTCTGCTGCCCGGCCCGGCGACACCGTCCTGATGCACATGCAGTGGCAGGGATTCGCGCCTGATTCGCTACGGCAAATCAAGGCAAATCTTGCCAAGCGCGGCGTCGGGGTCTGCCGCGCCTACCACGGGTCCGACGGCGTCGGTGTGGTTGCCCGGACCCCGGTGAGGCTGCCCGCCTCACTGCCTTGCTAGACCCTAAACGCGGCGAGGCGGCCGAGGTATTCGGTCACAGGGGCCGTGCCCGGGTCCAGGCACCACGGCGAAGATTTTCGGGTGCCTGGCCTGAAGCAGGGGAGGGAACGAGCCCCTAGAAAAGAGTAGCCTCGGCCTCGGGCAGGATGCCTTCGTGGCGCAGCAGGAACTCCTTGGCGCCCAGCCCACCGGCATAGCCGGTCATTGACCCATCGGCACCGATGACCCGGTGGCAGGGGACCACGATCGCAATGGGGTTGCGCCCATTGGCGGTTCCCACGGCGCGTGTCAGCTTTTCATCCCCCAGTTCCAGGGCCAGCTGGCCATAGCTGCGGGTGGCACCGAAGGGGATCCGAGCAAGGCGCGCCCAGACCCGCTGCTGGAACTCGGTTCCCTGCGCATCCAGTGGCACCTCGAACGATGTCCTGGTCCCGGCAAAGTATTCGGCCAACTGGCCGGCGCAAAGGGCGATGCCCGGATCATCGGCCACGGAGGCCAGTCGCTCGCCCAACACCCCGGAGTCCAGGGGGTGGGCGTGGTTTTCCATGTAGATGCCGGTGATCCCGTGGCGGGAGGCCACGATCCGCAGTCCTCCAATGGGGGAGTCCATCAGGCCATGGCGCAGCACGCGTCCGCTAGTCAAGGATCTGCCCCAGCGCTGTCTCGAAGTCGGGGTGCTCGAACTCGAACCCGGCCTCGGCGAGCACGGTGGAGGTTACGTGTCGTCCTGTGGTGCCCAGCGCCGGGTCGGTGTTCAACACCACGGCGCCCGCTGCCAGGACCGGGCGCGGGGTCGGCAGCGCAAACCTGCGCAGTGGCCCCGGTGCGACCTTGGCCCGCAGTGCCTCCATCATCTCCCGGTTGCGCACCGGGTGTGGTGCCGCCAGATGGATGACGCCGCCGGGCAGCGAGAGGTTCTCCTCCAACCCCAGGGCCGCGCGAATGACGCGCAGCCAGTCGGCCAGGTGGATCCAACTGACCCATTGTTCCCCGCCGGCAACCGGGCCGCCCAGGCCGACGCCGGCCAGCAGGGACAACCGGTCGACCAGCGGGCTTTCCTGCTCGAAGACCAGGGAGGTGCGCAGGATGTTCAGCCGTTCGGCGTTGGCCCCGACTACTGCCTCTTCCCAGGGCCGGGCCACCCCGGTCATCTGCGGCAGGGCCCGTGCGCCGGCGGGCAGCGCCGATTCCTCGGTGAGCCGTTGCTCCCCGGCGTCGGCGAAGATCGCGGTGGTGCTCGATTGCAGGAATGCCGCCAGCGGGGCGGGTGCCGCACGCGAGGCGTCCACCAGAGCGAGGGTGGAATCGACGCGGGAGTTGCGCAGCAGGGCAACGTTGGATTTGGTGGGCGGCATGTCCACCAATTCCCCGGCCAGGTTCAACACCGCGGTGTTGCGCCCCGCGCGGTACAGGCTGGTGGACCACGGGCCCTGGGTTTTCCCGTCCCAGCGGATCTGGGTGTACGGGTTGTCGGGACGAACACTGCGGGTGAGGATGACGACCTCGTGGCCGCGGCAGAAAAGGTCGGCCGCGGCGCGGGCGCCCAGGAACCCGTGGCCCCCGGCAATCACGACGCGCAATTGTTGCGTTGCCCTCCCGCCGGCAAGGGTGTAGAGGCGGGCACAGTTTTCGGCGAAGTTTGAGGCGATGGGCCGGGCGGCCGTCCGTTCGAAAACCGCTGACGCGGCCCCGGAGACCGACACACGCTGGGTGAGTTCGGTGCCGCCCTTGACCTTGCGCAGGGACCAGTTCACCATCAGGTGGCCGCCGGGCTGGGGCTGGCGCCAAGTGATGGAGGTGCCCTCCCCGACGCTGGTAACCACGGCGGGAGGTGCGGTGGCCGAATGGACCTTGCCGATGAGCTTGCCCGCGGGGACCAGGTCCAACAAGGTCCCGGCAGTTGCCGGCACCTCGTGTGGCCGCAGGCCCGCGATGGCCCGGTGCCATTCGGGAACCCGGGCCGGGTCGCGCAGCACCTCCCACAGGGCCGCGGGTGAAAGTGCGAGGAAATGGGTTTGCGTGCGCTGCCATGCCATGGTCCCAGCTTAGCCACCCTTGCGGTGCGGCCACTACTGCGGTGGTGCCTGTCGGGAAGGCTATCGGCCGACGGACGGCGGCATGTTCAGCCGGGTTCGACGGATGTCGGCGCGAGGAGCATCTGCAGCCGATCCCTGGTCGGCGTTCCGGGCACCGGCGCGTACATCACCAGGTGCAGTTCCGGCGCGTCCGAGGGCACCAGCCGGTGCTGCTCAAAGACCAGCTCGCCGGCGACCGGATGCAGGAACACGCGCTGCCTGGAGGCAAAGCGCTCCACGCCGCGGTCGGCCCAGAGCTTGGCGAACTGCCCGCTGGCTTCGGAGAGCCGCTTGACGAGCGTCGTGTGGGCAGCGGAGCCGAGTCGGG
The DNA here is from genome assembly GCF_039535115.1 of Paeniglutamicibacter sulfureus. Taxonomy (NCBI): domain Bacteria; kingdom Bacillati; phylum Actinomycetota; class Actinomycetes; order Micrococcales; family Micrococcaceae; genus Paeniglutamicibacter; species Paeniglutamicibacter sulfureus. The sequence goes on along the minus strand of NZ_BAAAWO010000001.1, from coordinate 2,104,607 downwards.
CGCCGGCCTCGGCACGGAACTCGGCCACAAAATGCCGCGAGGTTTCTTCCCAGTCGGGCAGCATCTTGCGCAAGTGCGGGTCGGTGAAGATCAGCCAGAGCAGATTGCGCTCCGCCGGGTCCACGGCGGCAATGCGCGCGTAGAGACCTTCGTAGGCACGGTTCCAGCCGGCGATGCCCCAGTCCGGGGCCACCACGAATGCCGGAAAATCGAAGGTTTCGAGCAGCCGCTGCAGGTGCTCGGGTGCCTGCTCGACGGTGCTGACCTCGGTTGGGGGAACGGCCGTGTATCCGCCCAGGGCCAGCACATAGGAAGTTTCGGCGGCAGTCAGGGCGAGCACCCGGGTGATGGATTCAAGCACCTGGCGGGAGGCATTGATTTCCCTGCCTTGTTCCAGCCAGGTGTACCAGGTGACGCTTACCGCGGCGAAGGCGGCAATCTCCTCCCGGCGCAGTCCCAGCATGCGGTTTCGCCCGATCGGCGGCAGGCCCAGCTCCGCACGGACGAGGTTGCCGCGCCGATCCCGCAGGAACTGCCCCAGTTCCTGTCTTCTTCCATCACTCATGGAACCTAAATCTATCACTCCCACTACTAGTATTAGCAGCGTCTTCCACCGCAACCGCGTTGCTGGTTGACTGGTCCAATGCCTGAATTACGTTCACGAACAGTCACCCACGGCCGCAACATGGTCGGCGCCCGCGCCCTGCTTCGCGCCGCCGGCGTCAAGGGCTCCGATTTCGGAAAGCCGATCATCGCCGTGGCGAACAGCTTTACCGAATTCGTCCCCGGCCACACCCACCTGCAGCCGGTGGGCCGCATCGTCTCCGATGCCATCATCGAGGCCGGCGGAATCCCGCGCGAGTTCAACACCATCGCGGTGGACGACGGGATCGCCATGGGCCACGGCGGCATGCTCTACTCGCTGCCCAGCCGCGACCTGATCGCCGACTCCGTCGAGTACATGGTCAACGCGCACTGCGCCGACGCGCTGATCTGCATCTCCAACTGCGACAAGATCACCCCCGGCATGATGATGGCCGCCATGCGGCTGAACATCCCCACCGTGTTTGTCAGCGGCGGGCCGATGGAGGGCGGCACCGCCGTGCTGGTGGACGGCACCGTGCGCAAGCGTCTGAACCTGATTTCCGCCATCGCCGACGCAGTCAACGACTCCGTCTCGGACGAGGACCTGCTGAGCATCGAGGAAGCCGCCTGCCCCACCTGCGGATCCTGCTCAGGAATGTTCACCGCCAACTCGATGAACTGCCTCACCGAGGCGCTCGGCCTGTCCCTGCCGGGCAACGGCACCACGCTGGCCACGCACACCGCCCGCAAGGAGTTGTACGAGGACGCCGGCCGCGCCATCGTGGACATCACGAAGTCCTACTACTTCGACGACGACGAGTCCGTGCTCCCGCGCGCCATCGCCGGCCGCCCCGCGTTCGAGAACGCCATGACCATGGACATCGCCATGGGAGGGTCATCCAACACGATCCTGCACCTGCTGGCCGCTGCGCAGGAGGCGGAGCTGGACTTCACCCTCGATGACATCGATGCGATCTCGCGCCGCACCCCCTGCCTGACCAAGGTCGCCCCCAACGGCGAGTACCTGGTCGAGGACGTCCACCGCGCCGGCGGCATCCCCGCCATCCTGGGCGAACTGGACCGCGGCGGAATGCTCAACCACAACGTCCGCTCCGTGCACGGGCCGGACCTGCGCTCCTGGCTGGACGATTGGGACATCCGCGGCGGCAAGGCCACCGAGACGGCCATCGAGCTCTTCCATGCCGCCCCCGGCTGCGTGCGCTCCGCCGAGGCGTTCTCCCAGTCCGAGCGCTGGGACACCCTGGACCTTGACGCCAAGAACGGCTGCATCCACTCGATGGAACACGCCCACTCAGTCGAGGGCGGCCTGGCCGTGCTGCGCGGAAACATCTCCCTGGACGGGGCCGTGGTGAAGACCGCCGGCGTTGACGAATCAATCTTCAAGTTCTCCGGGCCGGCAGTCGTCTTTGAATCCCAGGACGATGCCGTCACCGCGATCCTGAGCAAGACGATCGTCGCCGGCGACGTCGTGGTGATTCGCTACGAGGGTCCGCGCGGCGGACCGGGCATGCAGGAAATGCTCTACCCCACCTCGTTCCTCAAGGGACTGGGCTTGGGCGCGAAGTGCGCGCTGATCACCGACGGGCGCTTCTCCGGGGGAACCTCAGGACTGTCGATCGGCCACATCTCGCCAGAGGCCGCTGCGGGCGGCGCGATCGCGCTGGTGGAGAACGGGGACACCATCTCCATCGACATCCCGGCCCGCTCCATCACGCTGGAAGTCAGCGAGGACGAGCTCGCCCGGCGCCGCGCGGTGCTGGAATCGACCATCGGCTACCAGCCGCGGGACCGCGACCGCGTGGTCTCCCCGGCGTTGCGCGCCTATGCCGCCTTCGCGCAGTCCGCGGACAAGGGCGCGGTGCGGCACGTGCCGCAAATCGTGCAGAAGCAGGCAGTCCTGTCCTAGGCACGCAAGCAGGTAAGCGAGGCCGGACCCCAAGCGGGGTCCGGCCTCGCTTGTCTACGCCTGGGTGACGAATTCGGCCAGGGCCGCGAGCTGGGCCGAACGCACGGCCGGATCCAGGTACATCATGTGCCCGGCGGCGTGATAGTGGTGCGTGAAGCGGGTCCGGACCGCGGCCGGGACCTCGAGGTGCGCCCACACGTACTCGGCGGCGAAGTGCGGGGTGGCCCCGTCGTGGTAGCCGTAATCGACGTGCACGCGCATATCCGGGATGTCGATGAGCAGGCGTTCCAGGTCCCGGGTGACGTCGACGGGCCGGCCCTCGAACCCGCCGTAGCTCCAGGGGTGCACCCGTCCGGTGAGCACCTCGTAGGGCAGGTCTGATTGGTAGCCCAGTTCCGCGCGCACGTAGTGGTTGATGGCCGCGGCATAGGCGGGGGTGATGGCGCGCAGCGACGGGTCGTCCCAGGTGTGCGATTCCTGCAGGCGCGGGGGGACGCCGGTGAAACGGCCGTCGATGCGCCCGACCATCAGCCCGTTCTCGCGCAGCAGCTCGGTGGCGAACTCCATGTACTCCCAGCGCAGGTTGGTGCGGCGGATGAAGGCCTCGGAGAGCGTGGTGAGTTCGGCCAGGTGCTTGACCACGGAGTCGTACTTGCGCTTGGAGAGCCGGTTGCCCAGATGCAGCGCCACCACGTAGTCGCCCGAGGCGTAGTCCTCGGCGTCCCGCACCACCTCCTGCAGCGGGCGGTTGCCGTGCCGGCCGTGGTAGTGCGCGATGGCCGCGTAGGTGGGCAGATGCAGGGCGTAGGGGGTGTCGTTGCCCGGGGCGAAGTCCAGCGTGGAGAGGTTCAGCACCGTGGAGATCAATCCCAGTCCGTTCACCGCCAGGCCGTGGGCCTCCTGCAGGCGCCTGGCCACCGCCACGGCGCGCATCGTGCCGTAGGACTCGCCGATCAGGTACTTGGGGGAGAGCCAGCGCTGGTTGCGGGTGATCCAGAGCCGGATGACCTCGGCGACCAGGTCGCGGTCGGACTCGAAGGCGTGGAACTCGTCAATCGTGCCGCCGGAGACCACGCGCGAGAAACCGGTGTTCACCGGATCGATCATCACCACGTCCGCGTGCTCGAGCAAGGACTCCGGGTTGTCGATGACGCCGTAGGGCGCGGCGGCCATGCTGCCCACGTCTCCGGAATCGACGATGCGCGGACCCAGCAGGCCCATGTGCAGCCACAGGCTGGCCGAACCGGGGCCGCCGTTGAAGGCGAACACCACCGGCCGGCGGTTGGCCGCGGGCGGGCCTGCCGGCTTCTTGGCGCGGGACTTGGCCGCCTGCCCGGCAACGGGTGCCTCCTCGGTGTCCGCGGTGTAGGACACCAGGAAGATCTCCGCCTTGGCGTTGAATCCGTCGGTCTTCCCCTCGGCGTCCTCCTCCTTGCGCAGCACCATGCGCCCGGTGGTGCTGGTGTAGCGCAGGCCGGAGGCCGTGCGATGGCTCCGGGTGACAAAGTCGTCCACGACATCGGGCTTGGGCGTGGTTTCGGGCGCGGTCGGGGAGGTTGCGGAAACATCAGGCATGCCAAGATCCTACCTGCGACGGTCCCTCGATTTGCGGTGGCCGCCATAAGAAGGAGCGGTCGATGCATTGCCGCCGGCAGGCGAGCGTGTTCGCCGGTGTCCTGGGCGGTGCGGATCTTACCAAGTCAAAAGAAAGTCCCCTCTTCACCGAAACCGGTGAAGAGGGGACTTTGTTGCGGCTTGAGGCGAATGTCAGGAAACCACGTAGGGAGCGTTCTCCTCGACTTCATTTTCCATTGCGGTGAACTCTTCCTCGATGGTCGCATTGTGCTTGTACGTGGCACGCGAGACCAGCACGGCGACGACGAGGTTCAGCACGAAGCCTGGAACGATTTCGTACATCGCAGAGGAGAGCACATCGATGTTGCCCCAGACGAAGACCGTGACGGCACCGGTGAGCATGCCTGCAAGCGCACCGGTGGAGGTGAGCTTGCGCCAGTAGAGGCTCAGCAGCACGATCGGTCCGAACGCGGCTCCGAATCCTGCCCAGGCGAAGGACACCAGATCCAGGATGCTGGAGTCCCGGTTCAGGGCCAGCGCCGCGGCGACGATTGCCACGACGAGCACGCCGGAGCGGCCGAGCATGACCTCGCGCTGGGGGCTGAGCTTCTTGCCGGCAATGTTGTACAGGTCCTCGACCAAGGCCGAGGAGCACACGATCAGCTGCGAGGACATGGTCGACATGATGGCGGCCAGCACCGCCGCGAGCACCAGGCCGGCAACGAAGGGGTGGAAGAAGATCTGGCTCAGCAGCAGGAAGACGGTCTCCGGGTCGGTGATTTCCTTCTCCGGGCTGTCGGCGAAGTAGGCGATGCCGACCAATGCGGTGACGATGGCGCCGACGGCGGTGAGCACCATCCAAGAGATGCCGATGCGGCGGGCGGTCTTGGCCTCGGACGGGGAGCGCAGGGCCATGAAGCGCACGATGATGTGAGGCTGGCCGAAGTAGCCCAGGCCCCAGGCCGCGGTGGAGAAGATGGCCACTGCCGCCAGGAACCCGTTGGTGGTGTTGAAGCTGGAGAACAGGTTCAGTGCCTCGGGGTTCACGTCCTTGATCTTGGAGCCGAGGTCCCCGATGTTGCCCATCTGGAAGATGGCGACAATCGGGACGGCAATCAGTGCGGCGAACATGAGCAGGCCCTGGGCCACGTCGGTGAGGGTGGCACCGAGGAATCCGCCGAAGAGCGTGTAGAGCAGCGTGACGCCGGCAACCACAAAGAGGCCGGTGAAGTAGTTCCAGCCGAAGGAAGACTCGAAGAACTTGCCCGCTGCCACCATGCCGGAGGAAACGTAAAAGGTGAAGAAGGCCAGGATGATCACCGATGCGGCGATGCGCAGGAAGTGGCTGTTGTCCTTCAGCCGCTTCTCAAAGAAGCTCGGGATGGTGATCGCGTTCTGCGCCACGGCGGTGTAGGAACGCAGCCGCGGGGCGACGAACTTCCAGTTCAACCAGGCGCCGATGGTCAGGCCGATGGCGATCCAGGCCTCGATGAGCCCGTTGAGGTAGATCGCGCCGGGCAGGCCCATCAGGAGCCATCCGGACATGTCCGAGGCACCTGCGGACAATGCCGCGACTCCCGGCTTGAGCCCGCGGCCGGCGAGCATGTAATCGTCGATGTCGTTGGTGCGCTTGAACGCAAAGTAGCCGATGGCCAGCATTGCTGCGAGATACACCGCAATGGCTATCAGCTGGAATGTTGAGTCGGACATGTTGTGGACCTCATGAAGGTTGGGCGAGCCGGGGAAAGGTGATCCTCGGCGTGTTTTGCTGCCGGGGGCATGGTTGCACTGCCCCGTGGCACGTGCCGTTCGTTCGCAACCGACCTCGAGTATGACAGGAAAATTCGATGCCGTGTGGCCGCTCTCACCCCGGCGTTACCTGTTTGTGACCTAACTTACAGCCCCCGGGTCGACGCCCGTGGGCGCCGGAAGAGTGGCCGCCTGGGCATGCAGGGCGTTGCGGACCGCGACCAGCCCCGGGTGTTGGGTGGAGGAGTGGCGCACCGAGGTGAAGATGGTGCGTTGCGGCGCCCCGGGCAGATCGACGATGCGCAGTTCGCGCTTGCGGGCGGCCCAGACCAGGTCCGGCAGAAGGGCCACGGCGTTGCCGGATTCGACCAGCCTGACGTGGGCCTGCAGGTCTGCGGTCTCGTAGCGCACGTCGGGTTCGAACCCGGCCATGCGGCAGGCCTGTTCGGCCCAGTGCCGCGAGGCCGCGCCACGCGGTTCCATGACCCAGGGCAGGCCGGCGGCGGCCTCGATGGCAGTGACATGGTGGAACTCGGCAGGCATCGCCTCGTCCCGCGCCGGCAGGGCCAGGCGGATGGCATCGTGGGCCAGGATCTTGCGGTCCAGGGTGGCATAGTGCGGCGCCGCATGGCCGGGGTACTGCTCCGCGACGACCAGGTCGAAATCCCGCGCCCACGTCTCATGAAGCGCCGTTTCCGGTTCGTGCTGCACCATTTCCACGCGCAGGTGGGGGAAGTCCTGGCGCAGCTCGCGCAGCACCGAGGGGATCAGCGAAAGTACCGCGGTTTGGAAGACCGCCAGGCGCACCGTGCCGGCCACGGCCTGCTGGGTGGAGGCGAGGTCTGCCTCGGCCCGTTCCATGGAATCAAGCAATTCGTCGGTGTGTGCCACCAGCACCTCGGCCTGCGGGGTCAGTTGCAGGCGCCGCCCGACCTTGCGTAGCAGTTTCACGCCGGTCTCCTTTTCGAGCAGTGAAAGCTGCTGGGAGATCGAGGAGGGGCTGTAGCTCAGCGCGTCGGAGACCTCGGCGATGGTGCCGCGGATGCTCAGTTCGCGCAGCAGTCGCAGGCGTCGGATTTCCAGCATGGTCGGCTCCCGGGTGGGCCGGGTGATCCCTGTGGATCACGGTGGTTGATGACACCCCAGAATACATTGGGAAAACCGAAGGAAAACATTCGGCTTTGTTCACTTTTGCTGAAGGGATGAAAAGGGTCATACTGTCTGGTGAACCCCGCCTATCAATGCGACACCATTCGTGTGCAAGATGGGTAGTGGTAGCTCCCCAGCCACCCCTTTCTTCCTAGGAGAAGCAGCCGTGTCCCAATCGACTTCGCACGTGCGTGTAGTCCCACCGGCCCTCGCCGCCGATGGCACCCCCCTGGTCCGCCCCCAAGACCTGGCCGACGAGACCATCAAGCTGGTGCGCCACTGGCTCACGGAGGGCTCGAAAGTCCCGGTGGATGCCTCAGCGGCACAGCTTGCCGGCGTATTGAAGGACCCCAACGGCCTGGACTTCACTGTCGGCTTCGTCGACGGCGTGATCCGCCCCGAGGACCTGAAGGTCGCGGCCCGCAACCTCAAGTCCCTGGCCCCGAAGGTTCCCTCCTTCCTGCCCTGGTATATGAAGTCTGCGGTCGCCCTCGGCGGCACCATGGCCCCGATCATGCCGGGCATCGTCGTCCCGATCGCCCGCAAGGTGCTGCGCGAGATGGTCGGCCACCTGATCATCGACGCCACCGACGCCAAGCTCGGCGCCTCGATCTCCAAGATCAAGAAGGAAGGCATCGACCTCAATGTCAACCTCCTGGGCGAGGCCATCCTCGGCGAGGGCGAAGCCGCCCGCCGCCTCGAAGGCACCCACAAGCTGCTGGCCCGCGACGATGTCGACTACGTGTCCATCAAGGTTTCCTCCACCGTGGCCCCGCACAACCACTGGGCCTTCGATGAGGCCGTCGAGCACATCATCGAGAAGCTCATCCCGCTCTACCGCCTGGCCGTCACCTCCGCGCCCAAGAAGAAGTTCATCAACCTGGACATGGAGGAGTACAAGGACCTGGACCTGACCATTGCGGTCTTCACCAAGATCCTTGACCGCGAAGAATTCCGCGACCTCGAGGCCGGCATCGTGCTGCAGGCCTACCTGCCCGATGCCCTCTCGGCCATGATCCACCTGCAGGAATGGTCCGCGAAACGCGTGGGTCTGGGCGGAGCCCCGATCAAGGTCCGCGTCGTGAAGGGCGCCAACCTGCCGATGGAGCAGGTGGAAGCCAACCTGCACGGCTGGCCGGTCGCCACCTGGAACACCAAGCAGGACTCGGACACCTCCTACAAGTCGGTGCTGGACTACGCGCTGCGCCCCGGGCACGTGGAAAACGTGCGCATCGGCATCGCCGGCCACAACCTCTTCGACGTCGCCCTGGCCTGGCTGCTGGCCCAGGGCCGTTCCGTCACCGCCGGCATCGAATTCGAGATGCTGCTGGGCATGGCCACCGGCCAGGCCGAGGCCGTGCGCAAGGACGTCGGACGCCTGCTGCTCTACACGCCGGTCGTGCACCCGGGCGAGTTCGACGTTGCCATCGCCTACCTGATCCGCCGCCTCGAAGAGGGCGCCAGCCAGGAGAACTTCATGTCCGCGGTCTTCGAGCTGGACAAGAACGAGGCATTGTTCGAGCGCGAGAAGAACCGCTTCCTGGCCTCCCTGGCCGACCTGGATGACAGCATCCCGGCCCCGCACCGCATCCAGGACCGCAACGTGGTCGACGCCGCCGCCGTGGAGGCCAAGCTTGCCGGGCTGGCCGACGGCACCCTCGACTTCGAGAACACCCCCGACACCGACCCGGACCTGCCGGGCAACCGTGCCTGGGGCCGGGAGATCGTCAACAAGATGGTCGGCTCGACCCTCGGTGTTGATTCGGTGGCCAAGGCCATGATCCACACCGAGGACGAGCTGAACACTGTCGTCGAGACCGCAGTTTCGGCTTCCGAATCCTGGCAGGCCATGGGCGCCAAGGCCCGCGCCGCCATCCTGCACCGCGCCGGTGCCGCCCTCGAGGCCCGCCGCGCCGACCTGCTCGAGGTCATGGGCTCCGAATGCGGCAAGACCCTTGACCAGGGCGACCCCGAGGTCTCAGAGGCCATCGACTTCGCCCACTACTACGCCCAGCGCGGCCTGGAACTGTACACGATCGACGGCGCCACCTTCGTGCCCTCGAAGCTGACCGTCGTCACCCCGCCGTGGAACTTCCCGGTCGCCATCCCCGCTGGCTCGACCCTGTCGGCGCTGGCCGCCGGCTCCTCGGTCATCATCAAGCCCGCCGGCCAGGCGGCACGCTCCGGCGCGGTCATGGTCGAGGCCCTGTGGGAAGCCGGCGTGCCGCGCGATGTCCTGCAGCTGGTCCAGCTTTCCGAGCGCGACCTGGGCACCGAGCTCGTCTCGCACCCGGCCGTCGACCGCCTGATCCTCACCGGCGGCTACGAGACCGCCCAGCTCTTCCGTTCCTTCCGCAAGGACCTGCCGCTGCTGGCCGAGACCAGCGGCAAGAACGCGGTGATCGTCACCCCGAACGCCGACCTGGACCTGGCGGCCAAGGACGTCGCCGCCTCGGCCTTCGGCCACGCCGGCCAGAAGTGCTCGGCCGCCTCACTGGTGATCCTGGTGGGTTCGGCAGCGGACTCCAAGCGCTTCCACAACCAGCTGATCGATGACATCCGCTCACTGAAGGTCGGCTACCCGCAGGACCCGCAGACCCAGATGGGCCCGGTCATCGAACCGGCACAGGGCAAGCTGCTGCGCGGCCTGACCACCCTGGGCGAGGGCGAGAAGTGGGTGCTCGAGCCCCAGAAGCTTGACGAGTCGGGCAAGCTGTGGAGCCCGGGTGTGCGCTCCGGCGTCAAGCGCGGTTCCGAGTACCACCTGACCGAGTACTTCGGCCCGATCCTCGGCGTGATGACCGCAGAGACCCTCGAAGAGGCCGTCTCCATCGTCAACGACATCGACTACGGGCTGACCAGCGGCCTGCACTCGCTGGATTCGGGCGAGATGGCCTACTGGCTGGAGAACATCCAGGCCGGCAACCTCTACATCAACCGCGGCATCACCGGTGCCATCGTGCAGCGACAGCCCTTCGGCGGCTGGAAGAAGTCGGCCATCGGTGCCGGCACCAAGGCGGGCGGACCGAACTACCTGGTGGGCATGGGCTCCTGGGAAGACGCCCCGGTGGCACAGGCCGGCCAGCTTTCGGCCACCTCGACCGCACTGCTGAACGCCGCGCGCGGAACCGACATCGCCGAGGCAGATCTTTCCTGGCTCGAGGGTGCCTTGGCGTCGGACAACGCCGTCTGGACCACTGAGTTCAACACCGCCAAGGACGTCTCCGGCCTGCACGCGGAGCGCAACGTGTTCCGCTACCGCGCCCTGCCGGTGACGATTCGCTTCGAGAACGAGACCTCGGGCCACGGCATCGCGGAACTGCTGCGCGTCGTTGCCGCGGGCATCGCCGCCGGATCCCGCGTCACGGTTTCCTCCGCGGTCGAGATTCCCTCGGCAATCCGCACGGTGCTCGCCGAATCCTCTGCCACCGTCGTGGTTGAGGATGCCCAGGCCTTCGGCGCCCGCGCCGCCCGCCTGGCCGCCAAAACCGGCCCGGATTCCGCGGCCCGCATCCGCCTGATCGGCGGCTCGGTCCTGGACGTGGCCGAGGCCACCGGAGGCAAGCCCGATGTCGCCATCTACGGCAACAACGTGGTTTCCGCAGGGCGGGTGGAAATGCTGACCTTCCTGCACGAGCAGGCGGTCTCCATCACCGCGCACCGCTTCGGCACCCCGAACCACTTGAGCGACGCGGTTATCTAGTAACCTAAAGCTCCAACGCAGCAGGCCCGTGGCAGTCCCCTCAAGGGGGAAGTCGCGGGCCTCCTGCGTGCTGCCGGACAATGCTTGACGGCGGTCGTCCCCGGCCGATACATTAACGATTATCGTTGTTATCGCAAATCGTTAAGGATGGGAATTGTGAGCAGAGACCTGGATCCTCCGTTACAAAGACTTGGCCACATCGGAGGACGGACATTCCTGCTGACCGTTTCGGGCGTTGCGACTGTCGCCGGGTTGCTGGCCGTTTTTTACTTGGCCTGGTTCACTGAGGAAACCTTCACGCGGTCATTCTTTTTCGAAGCGTCACTGGTGACGCCACCGAGCGACGTTCCGGACCTACGCGGCGTCTCCGGGGCATCCTTGGCCACGTATGGCACTGCAATCGTTGAGAGCGACGAAGGACTCTTGGCGCCCCGGCTAGCGCTGGCTGCTGCCCAGGCCTTGTACTTCCTCCTGTTCATTGCCGGCTGCGCGGCCGTCATCCTGATCTGTCGCCGCCTGTGGAAGAACGAACCGTTCACGACGATGGCCCATTGGATGCTGCTTGCTTTGGGGACACTGGCCGGCGTCACTGCATTGATTGCCCCCTGGCTCGAAACGCTCTCGACGCACCTGGCTGTCACCGAGCTTGGATTCCCCGGTTCCGGATCGGATACCCCGGGCGCCTCCGGCGACGGCTATTGGCTGGCGACCTCGGCCGAGTTCAGTTTCCAGGATGCGAACCACTCTTTGCTGGCGCTCGGCGTCGTCTTGATCCTGCTGTCGCTGGTCTTGCGGCGCGGGCGCAGCATGCAACTAGACGCCGCCGGGTTGGTTTAATGGGCCGCAGGAACGACGAAATTGATTTGACGAGCGGAGTCCACTGCCGGCTTGACGAGCTGTTGCGTGACCGCTCCATGACGTTGACCCGTCTGGGCGAGCTGGCCGGAGTAAGCATCGTGAATCTTTCGGTGCTGAAGAATGACCGGGCCAAGGCCATCAGATTCAGCACACTCGTTGCCATCTGCCGGGCACTGGAATGCGAGATTGGCGAGCTGCTGGTACTGGAGAACCAGGTTTTGAAACGAGTCGCCAACGATTGAGGCGTGCGACCCCATCGTGGGATCGCACGCCTCGGGTGTCTCCAGTACAGCCTTCGCTCTAGTCCTCCAGCTTCAGCGCCTTGCGCCAGGACAGCGCCGAACCGGTCTGCATGATGGCCCGGCGGTAGATGCGTTCACCGAGCAGCACCATGGCCCAGGCCGCCGCAATGGCGATAGCCAGCGCGGCAACCGGCTCCCACAGCGGCACATCGCTGCTCAGCAGGCGGATGGGCATGGCCACCGACGAAACCACGGGAATGTATGAGGCGACGACCAGCAGGGAGCCCTTGGCGTACATGCCGGTGAAGAGCACTGCCACCAGCACCATGATGACTGGGCCGGTGGACTGCTGCAGGTCCTCGGTCCGCGATGCCATCGCGCCCAGCGCCGCCCAGACGGCGGCGAGGATCAGGAAGCCGGCCAAGAAGAAGGCCAGGAACCATCCCGAGGTGGCAATGACGACGGAGATGAAAGGGATTTCCGTGGGCATCATGGTCAGTGCCAGCAGGCCGATGCCCACGAACAGGCATAACTGACCCATGGCCAGGATGAGGTTGCCCAGGATCTTGCCTGCGAGCAGTTGGCGGATGGGGATTGCCGTGGCGAGGATTTCAACGACGCGGTTCTGCTTCTCCTCGACCACCGAGTTGGCGATCGGCAATCCGAAGATCATGGCGGACATGTAGAAGAGGAACGAGAAGATGAAGCCCATGACCATGGCCATCGAATTGCGTTCCTGGTCGCCCTCAAGCAGTACTTGGGTCACGGCGGACCCAGCCGTCAACTCATCGAGGGTGACTCCCAGCTGGCCCGCATTGAAGTCCAGTGCCTGGGCTTCGGCAGCGTCGGCGAGCAGTGACTTGATGTTGCCCGGCACGTCGATGAGCCCGGTGAGGCTGTAGCCGTCCGGGGTGGGCGCGAGCACCAGATCCGCGTTCTTGGCGCGCAACGTCTCGAGTGCCGCATCCCCGGAAGCCACCGGCTGGGCGGTCAACTCGATCTTCTGGTCCTTGGAGATGGCCAGCTCGTTGGCCGAGGCCACAAGAGCCGCGGTCCTGCCGTTTTCGGCGAAGGCAATCGTCGATGTGGTGCTCTTGTCTCCCATGATCCCGGCGAACACTACGGAACCTACGATGAGCGCGACGGTGATCAGCGTGGTGATGATGAACGACTTGTCGCGGACCTTCACCGTGACCTCGCGCAGGGTCACGATCAGCCACGGCGCGCCCCGCTGTTCGGCAACGGAGTCGGCGGCGGAGGCCTCGGAGGGCTTGGTGCGTAGGTCTGTGCTGCTCATCGGATGACCTCCCGGTAGATTTCTGCCAACGAGGGACGTTGCGGGGCGAACTCGGTGACCGCCCCGCGTGCTACGGCGGCGCGCAGGACGCGCTGGGCAGTGGCGTCGTCGGCGAACTCGACCAGGGCACGCGGGCCGGCCACATCCAGGACGCTCACTCCTGGCTGCTCGCGCAGCCACCCGGCATCGGGCGGTGTCACCACCACGTGTTTGGCGCTGGCGCGCGCCCGCAGGTCCGCAGCGGTTCCGGAGGCCACGATCTTGCCGCCGGCCAACACCACCAGGTTGTCGCAGAGCTGGTCGATCAAGTCCAGCTGGTGGCTGGAGAAGAGGATCGGCACCCCGGTGGCCGCGCGCTCGGCCAGCAGCGAGGTCATGGAATCCACGGCCAGCGGGTCCAGCCCGGAGAACGGCTCGTCCAGGATCAGTGCGGTGGGGTGGTGCATCAACGATGCGGCGACCTGGACGCGTTGCTGGTTCCCCAGCGAGAGGGATTCGAGCTTGTCCTTGGTCCGGTCGGCAATGCCGAAGCGGTCCAGCAGGTCCAAGGCCTCGCTGCGGGCATCGGCGCGACTCATGCCGTGCAGCTGTCCCAGGTATTGGAGCTGGTCCAGCACCTGCTGCTTGGGATAGAGGCCGCGTTCCTCGGGCATGTAGCCAAAGCGCGCCCGGTCGGCATCGGCGATCTGCGTGCCGTTGAAGTACACCGACCCGGAGTGGGACTTCAGCACGCCCATGATGATGCGCATGGTGGTGGTCTTCCCGGCGCCGTTGGCCCCGACGAATCCCGTCATGCCGTTGGCCGGGACGGAGAACGAGACGTCCTCCAGCACCGTCCGGTCCCCGAAACGCCGGGTGAGACCTTCTACCTCTAACATGGTTCTTCATTCCTTCGGTATGCATGGTGCCGGCCCGCGGCGGGCCCGATCCTGTCCTCCAATCTATGCCGCGGCATGGTCGTCAAGGATCCTTCAAAGGAATGAAATTCGGTTCCGGACGTGGGGCAGAACCGGGTTCAGGGCTCCGTCGAAGGGATGAGCCCGGCACGGTAGGCGAAGACCACGGCCTGCACCCGGTCCCGCAGTCCCGCCTTGGCCAGGATGTTGGACAGGTGGGTCTTGACCGTGGCCTCGGAGACGTAGAGTGAGGTTGCGATTTCCGCATTGGACAGGCCGCCGGCCAACTTGACGAGCACTTCGCGTTCCCGCGCTGTCAGCTCGTCCAGGATCCGCTGGTCGTGGGGCTCCGCCGCTCCCGCAGGGACCGGGGTTCGCTTCGACTGAGGTTGTGCCGTCGCGGTGCCCCGCCGGATGATGCGCATCGTGACCTCGGGGGAGAGCAACGCTTTCCCAGCGGCCGCCGCGTGCACGGCACTGATGATGACTTCGGGTTCGGTGTTTTTCAGCAGGAATCCGCTGGCACCGGCGTCGATCGCGGCAAAAAGGTAGTCGTCGCGGTCGAAGGTGGTCAGGACGACGACCTTGGCGTTGGTGCCTGCAGTGATCTGCGCGGTGGCACCGACGCCGTCGAGCTCCGGCATCTGGATGTCCATGAGCACCACGTCGGGCTGCAGCTCCAGCGCCGCGGCCACCGCTGCCCGTCCATCGGCCGCGGTGCCGACCACCTCAAGGTCCGCATCGGTGCCGAGGATCAATTCCAGGGAGGAACGGATCAGCGGCTGGTCGTCGCACACCAGGATGCGGATCCTGCTCATGGGGTTGCTCCTTCGGTGGCCTCGGCCACGGTATTGGTGTTCAGGGACCGAAGCCGTGCGCGGGTCCGCCAGCCGGTGGGGGAACGCGGGCCGATGTCCACCTGCCCATGGTGCAATTCGGCGCGTTCCCTGATGCCGCGCAGGCCAAAGCCGCTGCCGGCCGTCCCGGGCCGCGGGCTGCCGTCGTCGGTGACCTCGACCTCCGCCCATTCGCCGTTCGCGTCGCTGCCGCTGCGCAGGGACAGGACAGCGGTGCGGGCCGTGGAATGCTCGCGCACATTGGCCAGTGATTCGGCGGCGATCCGGTAGAGCGCCAGTCCGAGCCCGGCGCCGGCCTGCTCGAAAAACCCCTCGCGGTGCTCGACCTGGATCAGCTCGACCTTCACCCCGGCGCGGGCCGACTGCTCGGCCAGGACGGGAAGCTCCGCGAGCGAGGGCTCGGGGGAGCGCTGGGCGGAATCCCCGGGATCCGTTTCCCCGTGCCGCAGGACCCGCAGCAGCGAGCGGGTTTCGCCCACCGCCTGTCGGGCAGAATCCTCGATGCCGTGCATCAGCTCCGCGGCACGCCCCGGATCCCGGGGCTGGACCATGCGGGCGGCCGCCGCCTGCACGCCGACCGCCGAGATGTGGTGGGCAACCACGTCATGCAGTTCGCGCGCAATGCGCAGGCGCTCGTCGATGACGGCGCGGCGCGCCAGCTCCACTGCCTGCTCCTCGAGCTTCGCGGCCTGCTCCACGACGATCTCGTGCTGCCAGGCGCTGCGCCAAGACATGAGTCCCAGGAACGTGGCCCCGCCGAAGTAGAACAGGTTGACCAGGAACGAGTAACCGGCATAGGCAATCACCGGGTCAATGAAGCCCGAGGTTTCGATGGCCATGGGCAGGTCCAGCTCCTCGCCGAACACCAGCTTGGCGTTGGTGATCCCAACGACCAGCCAGAGAAACATGGCCAGGATGACCCCGGTCAGCGCGAGGCGCAGGGCGCGCCTGTCCCGCGCCCAGGTGACGGCCGAATAGAGTCCGACGAAGTAGGTGATCTGCGGTGCGAGCTGCATCATGACGGCCGGCATCCAGATCCCGAACCCCAGGAACATTGCCGAAAGCACCAGCATGGAACCAATCGGGAAGCGCCGGCGAAGCGCCAAGGGTGCCGTCAGCGCGCACATGGCCAGATAGCTGGGAATCCGGTCCGGGGCATCCTCGGCCGGGGCAAAGCTGAGCATCATTTCCATGCCGAGCAGCGCGGCGGCCATGACCAGAAGCGTGACCCAGACATCGCGCCGGAGCAGTTCACGGGACGGCAGGGGGCGTTCGAATTCCTCGGGCGGAAAGTCGCCGGGCAGGAAGCGTTGGCGCAAGGCCAGGAATTTCATGGTTCGTCCTCGGGGCACATAGCCGGTCATCATCCCACCCATGAACCTATCGCATGGCGCTTCAGGCGCGGGCTCCCGATGCGGCGTGGCAGCCAAAATCCCTTGTCTGGAGCAGACAAATGCGATTGGGTGGGGCCATGGCCACATTGATCGAAGACTACGCCCTGCTCTCGGACCAGCGCACCGCGGCGTTGGTCTCACTCCGCGGTTCGGTGGACTGGTTGTGTTTTCCCCGATTCGACTCGGGATCGGTCTTCGCCGCCTTGCTGGGCACCAAGGAGAACGGCCGCTGGCTGCTGGCCCCGACCGAGGGCGAGGTTCTCAGCCGCAACTACCTTGACTCCTCCTTTGTCCTGCGGACCCTGTGGGGCAGCAAGACCGGGCAGGTCCTGGTCACCGACTTCATGCCCATGGGCGATGGCGGTTCCAGCATCATGCGCCGCGTGGAGGGGCTTTCGGGGTCCATGAAGTTTGAACACGAGCTGGTCATCAGGTACGACTACGGCCAGGTCCTGCCGTGGGTCCGGCGCAACTTCGACCCGGAG
Organism: Paeniglutamicibacter sulfureus; assembly: GCF_039535115.1. Taxonomy (NCBI): domain Bacteria; kingdom Bacillati; phylum Actinomycetota; class Actinomycetes; order Micrococcales; family Micrococcaceae; genus Paeniglutamicibacter; species Paeniglutamicibacter sulfureus. The sequence goes on along the minus strand of NZ_BAAAWO010000001.1, from coordinate 2,087,890 downwards.
CGCGGCACGGAGTCGCTGGTCGCCGTCGCAGGCCCGCACGCCGCGGTGCTTTACGGCACCCGGCTCCCCAAGCCCAAGCACCATACCCACCGCGACGAATTCGAGGTCCGCGCGGGAGAATCCTACGATTTCGAATTCGCCTGCTACGCGGGCCACGTGGAGATTCCCGCGCCGAACGACATCGGCATGGCCATGACACAGACGGCGCGCCAGTGGCGCGACTGGGCGGCGGACATCCCGCCGCACGGAGACCACGAGGCGCTGGTGCGCCGCTCGCTGCTGGTGCTCAAGGGGCTGACCCACCGCGACACCGGCGGCATCGTCGCGGCCCCGACGACCTCGCTGCCCGAGTTCTTCGGAGGCGAACGGAACTGGGACTACCGCTTCTGCTGGCTGCGCGATGCCGCACTGACCCTTCAGGTGATGATGACCCACGGGTACGAGCAGGAGGCCCTGCAATGGCGCGACTGGCTGCTGCGGGCCATCGCCGGTGACCACCACACCGTGCAGGTGATGTACGGGGTCGGCGGCGAGCGCGAACTGCCCGAGCGCATCCTGCAGCACCTGCCCGGCTACGGCGGGGCAAAGCCGGTGCGCACCGGCAACGCGGCGGTGTACCAATACCAGGGCGACGTGGTCGGCGAGGTCATGGTGGCCCTGGATGAATTGCGCACCATGGGCGGGCGCGAGGACCACTTCTCCTGGCCGCTGCAAAAGGCGATGATCGCGGAGGTGATCGCCAACCTCGGGCGCAAGGACCACGGCCTGTGGGAAATGCGCGGGGAGCCCCAGTACTTCACGCACTCGCGCGTCATGATGTGGGCTGCGCTGGAAGCCGGGGTCCGGGCGGTGAGGCACCACGGCCAGACCGGTGACATGAAGAAGTGGGAGGCCGCGCGCGATGCGCTGCGGGCCGAGATATTGGAGAAGGGATACAACGAGGAACTGAATTCGTTCACGCAGACCTACGACACCACCGAGGTCGATGCCTCCTTGCTGGTCCTCGCGCAGGTCGGGTTCGTCGACTACGGTGACCCCCGGATGCTCGGCACCGTGGCCCGGATCGAAAGCGAACTGCTGGGCCGGCACGGCTTCGTCCGGCGCTACCGGACCGAGGCCGGAACCGACGGCCTGCCGCCGGGGGAATACACCTTCATGGTCTGTACCTGCTGGCTCATCGAGCAATACGCCCATTCCGGGCGCCTCGACGACGCCCGGCGGCTTCTGGCGAAGCTCGCCGGGATCGTCAACGAGGTGGGTCTGGTGGCCGAGGAATTCGATCCGGACACCGGCCATATGGCCGGAAACTTCCCCCAGGCGCTCTCGCACCTGGGCCTTATCCGTGCGGCCGATGCCATCGAGGAGGCCGCCGGGGCCCGACCGGCCAGGCCGCGCCGCGGCCCGAAGTAGGATCGCGGCGCGGCCTTCCGCTTTTAGCGCTGGGGCAGCGGCAGCGGTTCGGCGATCGGCTGATCCTGGGGATCCATGTCGATGCCGTAGTCCTTGGCGAAGAGGACCCGGGTGCCGGTGTAGACGCCCTCCTGCTTTTCGTCGAGTTCAAAGACACGCGCGCCGCGCAGGCTGTGCTCCTCGGCACCGCCCAGGCCATAAGTGCCGAAGCCCGTTCCCGGGCCGTAGCCCAGCTCGATCCCGTAGTAGTCGCCCATGAAGGTGTTGATGTGGTCGTGCCCGCAGTATGCGCCGCGCACGTCGCCGCGTTCCTGCAACGCGGTGAACAGGCCCGAGTTGAATGCGCCGACATAGACGTCCTCGTTCTTCACGCCCACGATTCCGTGCTTTTTCACGGCCTTGGCGTGGTCCGCGTCATTGGAGGAGAACTGGGATCCGTACCACATGTGGTGGTGCTCCCACAGGGGGATGTGGAAGAACATCAGCGACTGGACCTTGCCGTGCCGCACCTCGGTGGCGCGGGAGGTCTCTCGGTACCAGTCGATCTGTTCCGGGCGGATCCAGTCGTAGGACTTCAGTCCCTCGAAGTCCTGCCCGCCGATGGTCTCCGGGGCGTAGCGTCCCGAGTCCAGCAGCCAAACGCCGAAGGCCGGCTTGCTGCTGCGCGAGGAGGCGATCAGCAGCTGGGAGTTCGAGGAACCGAAGGTGCTGTCTTCCTTGGTGTTGACGTTGTGGTCGTAGCCGCGGATGAAGTCGAGGATCTTGGCCTCGGACATCTTCGTGCCCTTGGACAGGGAATCCTCGTCGTGGTTGCCGAAGGTCAGCGCCCACGGGATCTTCCGTGATTCCATGGGCATCACGACGTTGTTGATGGCCTGCTTGACCTCCGTCGCGTTGGCGGGGGAGCCGTTGATGACATCCCCGTTGATGACCACGAAGCCCGGCTTCTCGGAGTCCAGCACGGCGTCCATGAGTTCAAGGGTGCGACGATCGGTCCGCGGACCGTCCTGGGTGTCGTTGAACTGGACGATCTTGAACTTGCCGTCCTGGCCGAACTTCATTTTCGCGCTCGCCGGGGAGCCCTGCTTCTTGGGAGAGGCGGCCATGGCCGGACGGGATCCGACGGCAAGGATGCCCGAGACAGCGGCGGCGGTACCGCCAAGAAGGACGCCACGGCGGGGGACGGACGAAGGGGTTTTCATGCTGTGCCTTTCAAACGGGTAACGACCAGAGGGGATTGTCGAACGCGAGGGCTCGAGGTCGTGTACTAGACCTTAGAAAGGATGGGTGTCCGGAAGGTTAAGCCGCGGTGGCCCCCGGGTGCCCGCCACGTGGCCACAAGGGCGGATGCGCCGAATCGAGTGCATCACCTGCCCGTACCTGTAGGCGGTGTGTGCCGGCCGCGGGGCGGCCGACACACAATCACAGGTCGATGGCGGGTGACGCGTCCGTCTGTTGGGGAGCGTCAAACCGGTCGAGGGGATGCTCGATCTCGTCCCGGTACATTCGTCCGGCGAACCAGGCAATGATCCCGATCACCGGAGATGCCACGCCCGCCACCACGAAGATCATCCACAGGGGAATGACTTCGGCAAGCGGTCCTGCCAGCGCCATCGACACCGGCATGAGTGCCAGCGAGACGAAGAAGTCCAGCGAGGAAATCCTGCCGAGCATGTGGTGCGGGACCCGGCGCTGCAGCAGCGTGCCCCAGATAACCTGTCCGAGTCCGCCGGTGATGCCCGGGATGACCATGATGATGGCCAGCGCAAGCGGTGTGCTGGTCAGCCCGATCAGCGCCAGCGGCAGGGTCCCGAATCCCCAGAACATGATCATGAAGGTGAGGTAGCGCCGGGGGAGCGGGAAGGAGGAGGTCACCATCGAGCCGATGGCACTGCCGATGCCGTAGGCGGCGAGCATGAACCCGAAGGTCTTGGCGTCCCCGCCCAGCTGGTCCTCCACGACGAAGGGCAACAGTACCTCGATGGGTCCGATGAAGCTCAGCACCGAGATGACGGCAAAGAGCAGGGTCCAGAGCAACCAGGGGGTGCCCACGGTGTAACCCACTGCCTCGCGCAGGTCGGCCAGGGCGCTTGGGCGCTTCTGGTTGGGTTCAAGGTGCGCGTCGTAGGCTTTGTGGTGCCCCAGCATGTTCAGGACCAGGAACGCGACAACGTGGCAGGCTGCTATCCCGACAACCGCCATTGACGGATTGAATGAGGCAACCAGCACGCCGGCAATGGCGGGACCCGCTGCCTGCTGCAGGACCGGACGGAACATTCCCTCCATGCCGTTGGCGGCCAGCAGGTCCTCTGCCGGCAGGATGCGGGGCAGGAGCGCCGAATATGCGGGGAAGAAGAACGCTGCACCGGCACCCTGGATGAAACCGGCCACCGCAAGGTGCCAGAGCTCCATGGCCCCGGTGATGGCGAGCGTGGCCACGGTGGCCATCACGAATAGCGAGACGGCCTCGACGAGAATGATGATCTTTCGGCAGCTAACCCGGTCGGCGGTAATGCCGCCAACAAGCACGAAGCCCAGCAGGCCCAGGGACGTTGCGGTAGCCACCACTGAAAGCTGGGCAGGCCCTCCACCCAGGTGCTTGACCTGGTAGACCATCGCCACCGCCCACATGCCATGGGCAAAGACGCTGATGGCCATCGCGATCAGGAGGATGCGATAGTCGCGATGGGCGAAGGGTCGTAGCGCGCGCGGGGCCATGGTGGGGGGTCCTGAAGATGGGTATGCGGGGTCAAAGCACGGTGGTGCCCATGACCAATTTTGCGGCCCGCCATTGATGAATGTCAATCACTGGTCGTGTGAGGTGGATGACAGCCAAGTTACTGATGAGTAGTATGGGGTTCATGCATGCACTCTTTCGCCTCCTGATCGTGCTGGCCACGGCACGTAAACGCCCAAAGATTTCGATGTTCGATACCTCTTCCATGTCGATGCGCGCACTGCTCACCGACATCGACATTGCCGGGCACATCAACAACGGGATGTACTTTTCCCTCTTCGATTTGGGCCGCTTCGACCTGATGGTCCGCGCCGGGGTGTGGGACATCATGAAGAAGAACAAGTGGAGTCCCCTGGTCCAGTCCGAGACCATCACCTTCCGCAAGTCAGTGGTCTTCAACCAGAAGTTCACGCAGGAAACCCGCATCCTGGGCATGGACGACAAGTGCATCTACTTCGAGCAGCGCATGGTCGCCAACGGGGAAATCTACGTGCAGGCGGTCATGGCCACGCGACTGCTTTCGAAGAACGGCCCGGTGGGCAACGAGGAGATCCTCGCCAAGGCCGGCCTGACGGTGCCCGATGGCCTGGAGCTGCCCGAATGGGTGGCACGCTGGCGCGAAGACACCGCTTTGCCCGGTGCGCGCAGGCCCGCCCCGCACCTGTGGGTCTAAGGCACGGGGTGGCGGCAACAGCTCGTTGCCCTTAGCGCTTCGCGGTATGGGTCACCAGCGCCTCGGCCGCGTTCACCACCTGCTGCGCGTGCATCTTCGCAATGAAGTCCAGCGGCCGGTCGTCGTCCAGCAAGGGGTTGGCGGCTTGCAGCCAAGCGACAGCGGCCTGCGGGTCTTCCATGCTCTGCAAGGTCAGCCACACGCGGTAGCCCAGGCGCAGCCGTTGTTCCGTCACTGCATCCAGCTCGGTGCCCTCTGGATGTGCCCAGCGGTGCGGAGCCGTGCGGTCGGTGGTTCCGGAGATCACCTGCACCCGGGGTGCCCCGATGGCGTCGACGAGGGTGCGGACGAGATCGTGGATGTCTGACCGTGTTGCTTCCACATACACGGCGCTGTGGTTCAACGTTTTCATGCTCCCAGCATCTCCCCGACGCGCCCGGAAATCCATGCCCGGCGGCGCACCAAAACCCGCCACGGAGAGCGGTGGTCCGCGGATGCCGCGGTCCCGGGCGGATGGGCTTCCTATGCGCGGAGACGGGTTCGGTGGTGGAATGTAACCATGAACCTCATTCCACCGCCGCTGGCCGTGACCGGGTCCACCGGGGAGCTCGGCGGCAGGGTCGCCGCACTGCTCAGTGCCGCCGGGGTCAAGCAGCGCCTGCTGGCCAGGACGCCGCGCAAGGCGCCGCCGCTTGACGGTGCCACCGTGCTGCAGGCCGCCTACGAAAACACGTCAGGCACGCGCACGGCACTGGCGGGGGCCGAGACGGTGTTCATGGTCTCCGCGTCCGAAAGCCGTGACCGCTTGGAGCAACATTGCGACTTCGTCGATGCGGCGGTTGCAGCCGGGGTGCACCACCTCATCTACGTTTCGTTTGTCGGCGCCGCCCAGGACGCGGTGTTCACCCTGGCCCGCGACCACTACGCCACCGAAGAATACATTCGGGCCTCGGGACTCCAGTACACGTTCCTGCGCGACAACTTCTACGCTGATTTCCTGCCTGACCTGGTGGGGGCGGACGGGGTTATCCGCGGGCCGGGCGGCGACGGCAAGGCAGCCGTGGTTGCCCGGGCCGACGTGGCGCGCACGGCAGCGGCGATCTTGCGCGAACCGGGCAGGCATCTTGGGGCGACCTACGAGCTAACCGGCCCCGAGGCGCTGTCACTGGCTGAAGTCGCGCAGATCCTGAGCAACGTTGGCCCGCGGCAGGTCTCCTACGTGGACGAGACGGTCCAGGAGGCCTATGCCTCGCGGGCTTCCTACGGGGCTCCGCAGTGGCAACTCGACGCCTGGGTCTCCACCTACCAGGCGATCGCCGCCGGCGCACTTGAAAACGTCAGCGGTGACATTGAGCGGATCACCGGGCAGCCGCCGATGTCGCTGACTCAGTTGCTGCGCTCCTAGCCGCGCGTCTCTGTCAGCTGGCGTGCACCAATGTGAGTGTAAATCGAACGGTACTCGGTCTCCTTTGCTGCCCGGCCTTGGCCTGGGAGGGCTTGTTGTGGCTGCCATGATGTCGTGTCCGTTGCGGTGATCGAATCTGTTTCCTAGTATTTGAAGCCACGGCTTCAAACTGTCGGTGGTGTCTTCTATGATTGGGGTATGGCAGCGACGTCATCGAGCAGCGGTTCCGGCAGCATCCTGGATGTTGCCGATGAGGAGCTGTCCTACGGGGCGCTTTTGGGTCGCGGGTTGGACATGGGTGTCCTGATGGCCGAATATCTCGTGCGTACCGGGCCCGACGGGGTGAGGGCCATGGCGCGGGCGGTGAACCTGGCCACGGCCCAGGACGATGACTTCGAATTGGTGGAAACCCTCGGTGCCTACGAGCACCTGAAGTCGGCGGTCGGCGCCAAGCAATCTGAGTTGGCGTGCACCCTGGGGGACGTTGTCGCCGCCGACCGGATCGGGCGAGGGGTGCGGGTCAAGAACCCGCAGTGGGGCGTGGGCGCGGAGGTGGGCCTGGCCCTGCACGCGTCCCAGCGTTCGGGGACGAGGTTCCTGAACCGCGCCCGCATCCTCACCGAGGACCTGCCCTGCACCCGTCAGGGGCTGCGGGAGGGGACCATCAACTCGGAGGAAGCCAAGCTCATCGTGCGAGAGGTGCGGCGCCTGAAGCCGGTGAACCGCCGGGACATCGACCGCATGCTTTTTTGCGAGACCCACACCTGCTTCGGGCAGGGAGGTGCCAAGCTGCGGGAGATGATCCGCCAATGGGCGCTGATCCTTGAGCCGGAAGCCGAGGTGGACCTGGAGGAGCGTGCGATGAGGGAACGGCACGTGGAGGTGTTCCAGGTCGATCCGTGCCGGGTGAGGATCACCGGGATGTTCCCCTTGGAGTACGGGGCGGCCCTGTGCCAGGTCATGGCGCGTGAAATCGGCCGTGCCCAGGCTGCCGGGGACCCCCGGACCCAGGGGCAGATTGCCGCCGACTTCTTTTTCGAATCCCTCACCGGGATCGGCGACCACACCAACATCCCCGTGGAGGTGAGCCTGGTGATGACCGACAGGACCCTGTACCAGGGCCACCCCGAACCGGCCGTGATCCCCGGCTACGGATACATCAGTGCCGCCAGGGCCCGCGAACTGTTCGCCGGGAACCCGGATAACCCCCTGGACTCCTGGGTCCGGCGCCTCTACACCGCCCCGGGCACCGGGGACCTGGTGGCCATGGACTCCAAGGCACGGCTGTTCAGCGGCGGACTCAAGCGCTTCATCACCCTGCGGGACCGGTACTGCCGCACCCCGTACTGCAACGGGAAAATCGAGCACCTGGACCACGTGGTGCAGGTGTCCCGCGGCGGACCAAGCACCGCGGAAAATGCGGGCGGACGATGTCGCCGCTGCAACGCCGCCAAGGAAGCCCCCGACTGGGAAGAACACACCGTCCCCGGCGACAGGCACACCATCCGCATCACCACCTCCAGCGGACACCCCTACACCTCAACCGCACCACCACTGCCCGGCACCCGCCAATACAACGTACGACCGATCAACCCGGCGGACCGGCCACCCAGGCGCGAGTGAGCGCTTGTACGTCCGGTGAGTGAATCAACGTGCTCAACGGCCGCAACAAGATGGTTAGGGTACGAGGGACGAATCCGCTTCAGCATCCTGCACGTTTCCGGCAGCGGAAACAAATTCACCGCGCACCACGCGCAGGAGCACCTCGGCCAGCAGGTCCACCCCGGCGAGCATGTCCGCATCTTTCGTCAGCTCGCGTTCGTTGTGGCTGATGCCCTCGACGCTGGGAATGAAAAGCATGATGGTTGGGACCATGTCCTTCATGTTCGTCGAATCGTGGCCGGCAAGGGTGCGCACCACACCGTGGCGCAGGCCCAACGAATCTGCCGCCTGGGCCGCAAGCTCCAACCCGGCCCGGTCGTAGGCCTTGGCCCCCCACACATGTTCGGCGCCACGCTCGATCCGCACGTTGGCCATCTTCTCAATCCGTGCCACGCGGGCGTGCAGGTCCGCATCCGCGGCGGCCAGCACGTCGGGGTCGGTGGAGCGCACATCCACCAGCAAGTTCACGCGGCTGGCAACCACCACCGGGGAGTTCGGGAAGACGTTGAACTCGCCGCAAGAGGTGATCACCATGTGCTCCTCGGTGGAGTGTTCCAGCGCGATCTCGCGTGCGGCAACCACCAGCGCGGAGGCACCCAGCAGTGCGTCCTGGCGGTCGGCGATGACAGTGGCGCCGGTGTGCGCCTGGTCGCCGTGCACCACGAATTCGTACTTGTTCGCGCCCCAGGTCGATTCGACCAGCCCGATGGTCAGTTCCCTGTCTTCCAATGAGCGTCCCTGCTCGATGTGGATCTCCACATAGGCGGCCACCGGCAACTCGAAGTCCCCGATGGTCCCGATGGCCTCAAGCGCCTCGCGAACCGTGACTCCGTCGGGGTCGGTGGTCTCCAGCACCTGGGCGGCGCCGAGCTTGCCGGTGTAGACGGAGCTGCCCATCATCGAGGGCTTGAACCGGCAACCCTCTTCGTTGAACCAATTGACCACCACGATGTTGAACTTCGCCTCGCCCCCGGCACCGGCCAGGGACTCCTGGACACGCTTGGCCGCATGCGCCCCGGCCAGCACACCGTAGGCGCCGTCGAAGCGGCCGCCCAGCGGCTGGGAATCAAGGTGCGAGCCCACGGCGATCCAGGGGGCGCCGGGAGCCAGCTCAAGCATCGAGTACTGGTTGCCGACCGCGTCGTAACGCACGGTGAAGCCGTGCCCCTCCACCAAGCCGCGGAACCAGTTGCGGTTCTGCCCGTCGGCAACGGTGGCCGCTTGGCGGTCAACTCCGCCGCCGGCGGTCGCACCATGGGTGCTCATCGAGGTGAAATCGGCCAGGAATGCGCTGTTGTTCGACGTCATGGTGTCTCCTGCAATGTGGTTGTTCGGGGAGGGAGGTGATGGTGGTTCAGGCGGTGGCCAGCGCGTCGTTATCGGCACGCGCGTGGCTTTGCCTGCCGCCGACGAAGGTGCCCATGACCTGGAGGTCAGCAATGTTCCGGGCCAGCAACGGGGACTCGGAGAGCACCACGAAATCGGCGAGCTTGCCCCGGGCCAGGGACCCGCGGTCGGCGAACAGACCGGTGGCCTTGGCGGCATTGACGGTGTACAGACGCAGCGCCTCGAGCGGGCTCAGGCATTCCGCCGCACCGCCGAGCACCAGGCCCTTTTCGGTCAAGCGGTCCACGGCGGAGGCCATGGCGCGGCGCACGTTGTTGTCGGCCACCGGCAAGTCCGAGCTGCCTGCCACCAGGACCCCGGCATCCAGCAGCGACTGGCCCCGGTAGAGCCAGCCCTGGCGCTCGAGACCGACGAGCTTGGCGAACTGGTCGCCCAGCGGGCCGATGAAGGAGGCCTGCGGGGTCACCGCGATGCCGTGCCTGGCCACCGCCTCCACCTGGTCCGGGCGGGCGATGCCGAAGTGCTCGATGCGGTTGGGCAGCGCGTTGGGGCCGTGCTTTTCCTGCAGCCCGGAGATGATCTCGATGGCCAGGTCGATGGCCGCGTCGCCGATGGCATGCAGCGCCACGGGCCAGCCGGAACGGTAGGCAGCCGCCACACGTTCCCGGTAAGCCTGGGGGTCATCGAGCAGGTAGCCGGTGTTGTGCTGGTGCCCGCAATAGTCCTCCGTCACCGCGGCGGTGGCGCCCAGGAGCGATCCGTCCATGAACACCTTGACCGGGCCCAGCGAAAGGTGCTCGTTGCCGAACCCCGCCGTGATGCCCAGGTCCAACCCCAACCCGGTGCCGGTGCCGTGGGCGTCGGCGGCGTGCGATTCCTGCCCGCGCAGGGCGTCGAGCGTCGGCATCAGCTGGGCGCGGGCATGGAGCTTCCCGGCAGCCAGCGCCCGCTGGTAGGCGGTGACTTCCACGGGGGAGTGGCCGATCCAGCCCCCGCCGATGCCTGCCTCGGTGAAGGAAGTGATGCCCTCGGCGGCGTAGCGGGCGGTCGCGGCGTCCAGTGCGCCGACGATCTGGTCCGCCGAGTAGGGCAGCAGCATCTTCTGGATGATCCCCTGGGCCGATTCCTCGACCAGCCCGGTGGGGGAGCCTTGCGCATCGCGCACCACGGCGCCGCCCACGGGATCGGCGAAGCCCGGCTCCAGCGCCCCGGCCAGTTTCAGTGTGGCGGTGTTGGTGATCGAGGCGTGCCCGGAGACGTGGCGCAGGTACAGCGGCCGGTCCCCGGTGATCGCGTCGAGCCGTTTGATGTCGGGGAACTGCCCGTCGTGGTTCTTGTGGTTGAAGCCGGTGCCGTTGAGCCACACGCCCGGGGTGGCGGCAAGCCGGTACACCTCGGATTCGAGCAGGGCATAGAGTTCCTCCAGCCCGCGTGCCGGCGACAGGTCAAGGGCCGCGAGCCCCAGCCCCCACCAGGTGGTGTGGCAGTGCGCGTCGATGAATCCGGGGGTGATGGTCGCTTCGCCAAAGTCCTCGGTGCGATCCGCGGTGCATCCGGCCAGTTCCTCGTCGAAGCCCACGATGCGCCCGCCGATGATCCCCATTTCGCGTGCCGTCGGGCGGTCCTCGTCCATGGTCAGGATGGTACCGGCGCGCACCAGCAGATCGAGTCTCATGCGTTGGCCTCCGCGCGGTGCGCCACGGTGCCCGGGCCCATGGTGGAGGGGTCGGTCTTGAGGTGCAGCACCGCCGGCAGGCCGCTGGCCAGTGCCCGCTCGAGGGCCGGGGCGAAGTCGGCGGTGCTTTCCACAAACTCCCCGTGCCCGCCGAAGGATTGAATCCACTGGGCGAAGTTCGGGTTCTCCATCGCGGTGCCCGAGGGACGCTGCGGGTAGTGCTGCTGCTGGTGGGCCACGATGGTGCCGAAGATGCCGTTGTCCACCACGATAATGAGCGGGGTACCGCCATGGGCAAAGGAAACGGCCAGTTCCTGGGCGTTCATGAAGAAGTCCCCGTCCCCGCAGATTGCCACGACGTGGCGCCCCGGGTGCATGATGCTTGCCGCCACGGCCGCCGGGACCGAAAGCCCCATCGCGCCGTTGCGCGGACCCACCAGGGACCTCGGTCCGTGGTGGGAGAGGTAGCGGTGGCCCCACAGGGTGGCGTTGCCGGCGCCGTAGGTGATGATCCGGTCGGCATCCAGTGCCGCTTCCAGGGCCTCGAACGCGATGCCGAGATCCACGCCGGTGCCGCCGTCGGGTCCGGGACGGGTGAAGGCCAGCTGTTCGGTCCGAAGTCCCTCCATCCACTGGGCTCCGCGTGTTCCGCTCAGGGAGTCGCCCGCGGGCAGCGCGGCGACGAACTCGGCGGGGGACACTCCCAAGTGGGCGTCGATCCGTCCGGCGTGGCCGATGAGCTCCGCGTCGTTGGAGACCACGATGGTCGGGGTGTCCAGAGCCGACTTGTAGCCCTCGGAGAGCACATCGGAGCGGGTGCAGCCGATGAAGACCAGCAGGTCGGCATCGTTCAGCGCGGCGACGGTGCGCTCGGCCCGGCCGTAGCCCAGCCAGCCGGCGTAGGCGGGGGAGTCGTGGTCGATGGCGTCGTAGGCGCGCCAGTCGGCAAGCACCGGGACGTGGGCGGCTACGGCGAAGTCGGCCAATGCGCCCGAGGTGTCGGCGTCCCAGCCGTCCCCGCCAACGATGATGGCGGGGCGCTGCGCGGCAGACAGCAGGGTGGCCAGCGTCCGCAGGCCGGCGGCGCCCGGGGCGGCCTCCGGCAGCGGGTGGACGGCGGGAACGGGGGAGTCTGTCATGCGGACCAGCACGTCCTCGGGCAGTCCCACCACCACGGGTCCCGGGCGGCCGGTGGTGGCCAGGCGCAGCGCGCGGGCCACAAGATCCCCGGCCTGGTGCTCGTCATCGAGTACAAAAACTCCCTTGGCGGTGGTGGAGAACCAGCCCTCCAGGCTGAACTCCTGGAAAGAGTCGCGGCCGCGGTCGGCCAGCGGGATCAGCCCGACGAAGAGCACCATGGCAGTGGCATCCTGCCAGGCGGTGTGGATGGCGATCATGGCGTTGGCGGCCCCGGGGCCGCGGGTGACCATGGCAATGCCCGGCACCGACCCGAGGCGACCTTCGGCCAGGGCCATGAATCCTGCACCGCCCTCGTGGCGGGTGACCACGGTGTGGATCCCGGCGTCGTGCAGGCCGTCGAGGACATCGAGGTAGCTTTCCCCCGGTACTGCATAGACGCGGGAGACACCGTGTGCCTCGAGGGTCTTGACGATGAGGTGTCCGGCTGAGGTGCTCATGGGCTGTGGTGGTCCTTTGTGGTGGAGCGTGGTGAAGATGGAGGATGCTTCCGTGGTCCCCGCACAAGGTGCGGGGACCACGGAAGGGGGGGTGCTAGTGCTTGAAGCCGGGCAGGTCGACGCTGAGGCGGGGCGCGATGACCCCGGCCACTGCGGTGAACAGGGAGAGGAAGATGAGCATGGCTGCGGCCGGCCACCAGTGGTTTGACGCGGCTGCGACCAAGGCGGTGGCGGCCAGCGGGATGAACCCGGAGATCATGCCGGCGGTGTTCTGCGCGAAGCCGACGCCGGTGTAGCGGGTCTTGGCCGGGAACAGGCCGGTGAGCACCGTGCCGGAGGCGGCGTACGGCAGCGACAGGGCCGCGACCGCGAGGGTCATGCCGGCAATCACCAGCACGTCGCTGCCCGATTCGATGAGCAGGAAAGCGGGCCATGCGATGATGGCAGAGAAGATGCCGCCGTAGGTGATGACCTTGGAGGAGCCGAAGCGCTCGCCGAGGCGGCCGCCGATGATCAGCACCGGGATTTCAACGACCGCGGCAATGATGCCGCCGGCCAGCATCAGCGAGGGCTTGTAGTCCAGCACGTTCACGCCGTACCAGACCACGAACGCGGTGACCAGGTAGAAGCCGCCGATGCCGAGCATGCCGGCGGCCATGCCGATGATGATTTGCTTCCAGGATTCCCTCAGCGTGGTGCGGATCGGGGCCTTTTCGGTCTCGCCCTTCTCCATGAGTTCCTTGAAGACCGGGGACTCGTCGAGGCGGCTGCGGATGTACAGGGCAACCAGCAGCATCGGGATCGCTGCAAGGAACGGCACGCGCCAGCCCCAGGCGTCAAAGCTTTCCTGCGAGAAGAACACAGTCATCAGGAAGAAGCCGCCGGAGGAGAGGATGGTGCCGATCGGGGAGCCGATCTGCGGCAATGCGGCATAGCGGGCACGTCGGTGCAGCGGCGCGTTTTCCACCACGATGGTCATGGCGCCGGACCACTCGCCGCCGACGAACAGGCCCTGCATGATGCGCAGGAGCACCAGGAGGATCGGGGCGGCGATGCCGATGGCGGCGTAGGTCGGCAGCAGGCCGATCAGGCCGGTGATCACGCCAATGCCGACGATGGTGACCATGAGCGTCTTGCGGCGCCCGATCTTGTCTCCCATCACGCCGAAAATCATGCCGCCGATGGGCCGGGCCACGAGCCCGACGCCGAAGGTGGCGAAGGCTGCCATGGCGGCCGCGGTGGCGTTCTGGCTGGCGAAGAACTGGACGTTGAAGACCAGCGCCGCTGCGGCGCTGAAGAGGAAGAAGTCGTACCACTCCATGGCCGTGCCAATGAGGGCGCCGATGGCAACCTTGGTGGCCTCCTTGTCGGAGATCTGCCGTGTTGCACCGGCTTCGAGTGTTCCAGTGTGGGTCATGGGATTATCTGCCTGAATCTCAAGGGGAGGGCCGCTGCGTCGCTGCTCGCCATCCGATGGTGGGGACCCCACCAATCTTGCCAAGGATCGGCGGTGACGTGGCGCACGTTTCACAACGAGTTGCACACCACAAACGGTGCAAATGCACATAATATGGGGGAATGTTAACGCCGGATTTCGCAGGAATCACGCCAAACGACCAATCGGATGATGCCGCGCGCTGTACAGCGCTGCTGGAGCGGCTGGACGTCGCGGAACTGACGGAGGAATTCATTGAACGCCTCGGTGCCGTTCCCAGCTATGCCGTTTCCCCGCTGCCCGTCAGTGAAATCAGGCGTACGGGAAGCGCTTCCTTCGAGGCACTGCTCCTGGCGATGAAGACGGTGGATGATCATCCTGACTACCTTCGCGAACGCGATGCCATCGCCCTGGACGTGGGAGTCTCGCGGGCACGGGCCGGCGTCCCGATCGAGGCGCTGATGACGGCGATCCGCCTGGACTTCTCGGTGATCTGGGAGGCCATCACTGGCATTGCCGAGCCGGAGGACGCACTGTTGCTGGTCGGGCACACCACCCGGGTCTGGGAAGTGGTCGACGGCTACGCCGGGGAGACCCAGCGGGCTTATGTCGCAGAGCTCGCGAGGATCCAGGCGGAGGCAGACAGCGTGCGGCAGGGATACCTCGCGACGCTGTTCAGCGAGAAGAACCTGACCCCGACCGAACTGGAACGGATAGCAGAGGACCTCGGCCAGGACCTGGCGACGGAATATGTGGTGGCGGTTGCGTCGTGGGACCACATACCGGCTCTGCGCCTTGCCCTGGCAAATGCGCGGGCCGGCAACCAGGTGTTTACCTATTCAAGGGCGGATGCGCTGGTGGTGTTCTTCCCGCTGGGGCTACGGGCCGGATCCCGGGCCCAGCGGCTGTCTGCGAGTCTTGAGCGGCTGACCTGCGGGTTGATTGTGGAAGGCTGCACCCTGGAACGGGTTCCACATGCGGCGGCGGTCGCCGCATCGTTGGCCAAGCTGCTCGAGCCGGCGGAGCAGGGAGCCATGACTTGGACGCGGGGCTGGGCGCGCATGGCCAGGCGCGAGCTCGACAGGGCGGGAGCGCCGGGACTCGGCGAGGTGGAGCGGGCCCTGGAAAATTGCGGGACCACCGAACGCCGCCGGCTGGGAGAAGCAGTGGCCGCCTACCTGGAAACCGGCAGCATCTCGCAGGCCGCGGAACGCTTGTATTGCCACCGCAACACCCTGATGAACCGGCTGAAGCGCTTTACCGAGCTCACCGGCGTTGACCCGACGATACCGGTCCAGGCGGCGCGGCTGGTGGTGGGTTGGGCCTAGACGGCGGCGGGACGTTAGATTGTGGGCATGCCACAAGCGACGCCCATCACCGTCTCCATCACCCGGACGGTACTGCCAGAACACCACCGACGCTTCAACGCCTGGGTCCAGGCGGGCCAGGAACTGGCCCGCGAATGGGACGGCTACCTCGGGTCCGGTTGGATTCGCACCGCGCCGGAATCCAACGAATGGCACGTGCTCTACCGATTCTCCTCCGCCAAGGCCCTGGCGGCCTGGGATGAGTCCGCGGAGCGGCGCTGGTGGATGGACAGTGCCGCGGAGCTGGTGGAAATCACCAAGGTGGAGCACCGCACGGGGATCGAGGGGTGGTTCGAGCAGCCCGGGGACACCAAGCTCACCATTCCCGACATCGTGGTGCCCCCGCGGTGGAAACAGGCGGTCAGCATCTTCCTGCCGTTTTTCCCGCTGAGCCTGCTGTCCAACTTCCTGCTGATGCCGTTGCTGCGGGATTGGCCGCTGATGTTTGCGGTGTTGCTGAACATCTGCATCCTGACCCCGCTGATGACCTATATCTTCTTGCCGGTGACGACCCGGTTGCTGAGGCCCTGGCTGCACAAGCCTCGCCGTGACAGTCCCCGGAAGTAGTTCGTAAATAGACGCCAGAGGCCCGTGGGTGCGACCCGGATGGGACAGCATCCACGAGCCCCCGGCCTCGGTGATGCGCGGTTACAGCAATTCGGCGCGCAACTGCTCCGGCGACTTCGGAGACAGCAGGCCCGGCGCCACGTCGAACACTGTCTTCGCACCGGTCTGGCCGGCCTGGTTCATCCTGTGCACGGCGCGGGCGTAGGCCACCAGCACGCTGGAAGTGAATTCCGGGTTCGACTGCAGGCTCAACGAGTATTCAATGACCTGGGCATGCTCGTCGCTGGTGTTGCCGCTGCGGAAGACGAACCCGCCGTGCGGCATCGAGGTGTGCTCGGAAGCCAGTGTGGCGGCATCGATGAAGTTCACCGTGGTGTCGTACTCGTCGAAGTAGTGCTCCATGGTCACGATGGCCGTCCGGACGGCCTCGGAGTCGGCGCCGTCTTCGAGCACCACGAAGCATTCGCGCACGTGCTTATCGCGGGTTTCCAGGACCGGGCGCTCGCCGGCGCGGACCTTGGCGATGGCCTCGGTGCTGGGAATCGTGTACTGGACGCCGGCGGCAACGCCGGGAACCCGGCGAATGGCATCGGAATGTCCCTGGCTCAGGCCGCGGCCCCAGAACGTGTAGGTTTCCCCGTCGGGAAGCAGTGCCTCGCCGTAGACGCGGTTGATGGAGAACATTCCCGGATCCCAACCGGCCGAGATCAGTGCGGTCTTGCCCGCCGCGGTGGCCGGGGCATCCACCGCGGCGAAGTGTTCGGGGATCTTCGCGTGGGTGTCGAAGCTGTCCACCGTGTTGAACAGGGCGGCCAATGCCGGACCCTGCGCGGGCAGGTCGGACTTGGAACCGCCGCACAGGACCAGCACGTCGATGTCCTCGGTGTGCCCGGACAGTTGGTCCATGTGGAAGGCCGGGGCGCCATCGGGAAGAGAGAGGGCAGCGGGGTCCCGTCGGGTGTAGACGCCCACCAGCTCCATGTCGGGGTTCTTGGCGACCGCCGCCTGCACTCCTCGTCCCAGGTTTCCATAGCCGGCAATGCCAAGGCGGATTGTTGCTCCCACGAATTTCCTCACGTCAAAGTGTTTTTAATATTCCTTCCACGGTAGTGCCTGCGACGCCGGAACACCTAGACGGTTGCGGTCCGGGCCAGGACGGCGACGCCCGGCGGCCTCGTGCCGCCGATATGGCCTGAAACGGGACAGGGCGCGGCCGGTGCGCCCGCCCCGGGGGGGGATGCACCGGCCTCGCCCGTGATATTCGCGGCCCGGGGACCACGAAGGGCGGAAACTAACCGCGCAGGTGCCGGCGGTTCCGCATCATGATGAGCGCCGGGATCAGCAGCAAGGCCACCGGGATCAGGAGCAGCAGCGCGCTGGGGCCGCTGCCGATCTTGGATGCCGAAACGGCCCGCGTGCTGGCCTCCAACCGCGAGGTGCCGCCGGCCAGCTGGGTCGAACCCTCGGAGAGGGTGGACAGTCCGGCGGCCAGTTGCGAATTGCCGTCGGCGAGCCGGTTGGCACCGTCATCGAGCTTGGTGGCACCCGTGGACAAATCACCGGAACCGTTGCGCAACGCCTCCAGGCCCATGCCCAGGGTTTCGCTGCCGCCGGCGAGCTTGGCCGCCCCGGCGTCAAGCTCCTCGGCACCGCGGGCGATCTTCGCGTTGCCGGCAGCCAGTTTCGTGGCACCGGCCTCGAGCTTGTCGGCACCGGCTGCCGCGGAGTCGGCTCCCTGTGCCAGCGCGGGGGTCTTTGACGCCAACTCGGAGGTTCCGGCCTTGAGCGACCCGGTGCCCGCTGCCAACTTGTCGGTGCCGGCAGCAAGCTTCTTGCCGCCGGCCGCAAGTTCATGGGCGCCAGCGTTGAGCTTGCCGGCTCCGGCATCCAGGGCCGAGGTGCCGTCCGCGAGCTTGCTGCCGCCCGCAGCCAGGGCGTCCGCCCCGGTCGTGAGCCTGCCGGCTCCGTCCTGGAGGGTGGCGGTGCCCTGGGCCAGCGTGCCGGCCCCGGTGCTGAGTTGGGTGCTACCGGCGGCCAGAGCGTCGGTGCCCTCGGCCAGCCGGGAGGCCCCGTTGCCCAGGGCGCCGAGTCCGGCCAACAGGCCCTTGGAGGAGTCGTTGAAGCCGGCGTCCAGCTGTCCGAGCCCCGAGTTCAGGTCCTGCGCCCCGGCATTGAGCGCGGTGGCTCCGGTCTTCAGTGCGCCGATGCCCGCACCCAGGGCCTTGGACCCCTCACTGAGCTGGCCCAGCCCGCCGTCCAGCCTGGCGGCTCCGGTCTTGACAGCCTGTGCCCCGTCGTTCAGGGCGTCCGTTTGGCCAACGAGGTCCTTGGTCCCCAGCTTCAGGGAATCCATGCCGTCGGCCAGTTGGCCGCTTCCGGTGGCCAGCTTCTTGGCACCGGCAGAAAGATTGGCGGTACCGTCGTGCAGCTTCTCCATGCCGGCATTCAGGTCCTGGGAACCGTCATGGAGTGCGTTGATCTGCTCCAGCAACAGGCCCGACGGCACCGCGGGATTCGCCTTCACGAACGCGGCAAGGTCGCCCAGGCCCTTCGACAGGCGTCCGGAACCGTCCGTCAGTTCGCCCGTTTTTCCGTCGGCGGTGGCCAGCCCCTCGGCCAGGCCCTTGGCGCCCGTTTCGACACCCACGGAACCTTCCTGGGCGGCCACGATGCCTCCGCGCAGTTTGGGTGCGGCGTCGGCCAGCTTCCGGGTGCCCGCGGCCAGCTTGGTGCTGCCGTCCGCCAGCTGTCCGGAGCCGTCCTTGAGTGCCGCCACGCCTTCAACCAGGGCCGGGGCCTTGCTGGCCAGCTCCTCGACACCGCCGAGCAACTTGTTGCTGCCGGCCGCCAGGGCATCGGACCCCGCGGCAGCACTTGTGGTGCCCGCGGCAAGCTTCTGCGCACCGGCATTTGCCGCCTGCGTACCGGCGGCAAGCTTCTGCGCACCGTCGTTGGCCGCGCCGGCTCCCTCCGAGAGATGCTGCGCGCCCACCGAGAGGTCGTGGGCTCCGGTGTTGACCTTGACCGTGCCGATGCCGAGCTGGGACATGCCGGCCGAGAGCTGCTGGGAACCATCCCTGAGCGACTGAGCCCCGGTGTCCAGTGCGCCGGTGCCCGCGGCGAGCGAACCGGCACCGGTGGCCAGCTTGGATGAACCTTCACTGAGTGCGTCTGCACCCACTGTCGCGTCCTTCGCACCCGCGGCCAACTTGCCCGCACCGGCGTTGAGTTTGCCCGCGGCGGCATCGACCGCATCGGTGCCGGCGGCGATCTTCTTCGCGCCGGCGGACAGTTCAGCTGCCCCGTTGCCGAGCCTGGCCGCGCCGGCCTCGGCGTCCCCGGCGCCGATCGAAAGCTTGGTCGTCCCTGCGTGCAGGGTGCCCGCACCGTCCGTCAACTTGACTGCGCCGGTCGCTGCCTTTTCCGCACCCTTGGCAAGTTTCTGTGCGCCCTCGGACAGTGCACCGGTGCCGGCGGCCAGTTCGGCGGCGCCGGCGGCGGCGCCGGAGGACCCGTCGGCCAGCTTGGCGACTCCGTCGTTGGCCTTGCCCATGCCGTTATTGAGGTCCGAGGCGCCGCTGGCCACCTGGGATGAGAACATCGCGTAGAACGCCACGAAGGCGATCAAGAACAGGCCGAGCAAAACCGTGATGATTGCATGCAGCAGCGTGTGCCGCTTGGCCGCAATATGTGCATTCAACTGGACTCCTGGGGGATCGGTGGGGGTTGGCGGGGAAACGGTGCCGCGGGGATTTCGGGCGCAGAAAGGTACGCCACGATCCGTGGCCCGGTGGAGCAGGAGGGTGCTGCGGCCGATATCCGGCCGAACCCAGGGTCTATCTGTGATGTGTATTACAAGGGGCTAGGACCATTGAACTTACTGATGGGTAGCTTTGCAAGTGTTTTGGGAAAATAACTTACCCGTGGGTAGGTTGTGACGTCTTCTGCGCGCCCAGGCTGAGGGGGGCGCGAGGCCCGAACCGCTGGTCCCGCAGGCACTTAGCGCCCGGCCATAGGCCCAAAGCCCGCCGGGAAGTTGTAGGCTCGCAGACATGGTGAGATTTCTGATTTTGGCGCTTCTGTCCGTCCTTGGGTTCATCGCCATCGTCGCCGCAACGCTTGGCCCCGCCGGTTGGTGGATCGTTGCGGGGGTGGTGGTCCTCTTGTTGGCACTGGGGATCCACGACGTCCTGCAAACCCGGCACGCCATCCTGCGCAACTTCCCGGTGCTGGGACGCATGCGATTCCTGCTCGAGTCGATCCGCCCCGAGATCCAGCAGTACTTCATCGAGCGCAACACCGACGGGAGGCCCTTCGACCGAGACACCCGTTCGCTGATCTACGCGCGGGCCAAGGGCGCCGACAGTCACAAGGCCTTCGGCACCGAACGCGACGTCAACGAGGTCGGCTACGAATACCTGCTGCATTCCACCGCCCCGGTCGAGGTGGCGAAGGACCAGCACCGAGTGCGCATTGGCGGACCGGATTGCACGCAGCCCTACGACATGTCCCTGATGAACATCTCCTCCATGAGCTTCGGATCGCTGTCCAAGAACGCTGTTCTGGCCATGAACAAGGGCGCTGCCATGGGTGGCTTCGTCCACGAGACCGGCGAGGGCGGGCTGGCCTCGTACCACCTGGAACACGGCGCCGACCTGTTCTGGGAAATTGGATCCGGCTACTTCGGTTGCCGCGATGCCGAGGGAAACTTCGATCCAGAGGTCTTTGCAGCCAAGGCGTCCAACGAACATGTCAAGGGCATCACGATCAAGCTGTCCCAGGGGGCCAAGCCCGGGCTCGGCGGCGTGTTGCCGGCGGCCAAGATCACCACGGAGATCGCAGCCACTCGCGGGGTGCCCATGGGCGTTGACTGCATTTCCCCGGCCTCGCACTCGACCTTTTCCACGCCACGGGAGCTGATGCAATTCGTGGCCCGGCTGCGCAAGCTGGCCGGTGGCAAGCCGGTCGGCTACAAGTTCTGCGTCGGTTCCCGCACCGACGTGCTTGCCATGTGCAAGGCCATGCTGGAAACCGGAATCACCCCCGATTTCATCACCATCGACGGATCCGAGGGAGGCACCGGCGCAGCGCCGCTGGAATACGAGGACCACGTGGGCACCCCGCTGACCGAGGGACTGATGCTGGTGCACAACGCGCTGGTCGGGTGCGGGCTGCGCAGCAAGATCAGGCTCGGGGCCGCTGGCAAGGTCGCCACCGGTTCCGACGTTCTCAAGCGTCTGATCCAGGGCGCCGACTTCACCTTCAGTGCCCGGTCCATGATGATGGCCACCGGCTGCATCCAGGCGCAGAAATGCCACACCAATGAATGCCCCGTCGGGGTTGCCACCCAGGACCCGCGTCTCGTCCGCGCGCTGGACGTGGAAGACAAGGGCAATCGGGTCTACAACTACCACAAGCTCACGGTGCAGGAAGCTGCACAGTTGATGGCCTCGATGGGCGTCACCAACCCGGCGCAGTTGAATACCAGGATGTTGCGCCGCCGCGTCGACCACCTGACCACTCGCAGCTACGCGGGACTGCACCATTGGCTGGAACCCGGCGAGCTATTGCGCCAGCCGCCCCGCGGGTGGGCACCGGACTGGCTGGAGGCCGACGCCGACAACTTCGGCGAGCACGCCCCGGTGCCGTGGCCGACCCAGCGCGAACCTGCGCCGCCGGTGGAGAAGACCGTCGCGCCCAAGCGCGTGGAACCCAAGGACTCCACCCACCGCACCGTGGAGCCGGTGCACCCGAACCCCCAGCGGCCGGAGGGCAGACCCGCACCCAAGACCGCGCCACATCGGGGTTGATGGCCCGTCATCAATGCCGGGCGGCGATTCGCGACTCGGAATAATGTCCCCCATGACCTCCTCGAATACCGCGCCGGGCATCGGGTTCCCCTCGCTGCTCGCCCACGCCTTCTTCCTGCAGGCAGCGGTGTACCTGGTGCGTCCGGCAACCTCCTACAAGGCGTTGGAACTCGGCGTTGACCCCGGGCTGCTGGGCCTGGTGGTGGCGAGCTTCTCGATCCTGCCGGTCTTCCTGGCCGTGTTCATTGGCCGGGCCGCGGACCGCGGCAAGGAGCGTCAAATCCTGCTGGTGGGTGCTGCCCTGCTGATCATCTCCGGGGCCGGCCTGCTTTTCGCCGCGCCCTCCCTGCCGGCATTGCTGGGTTGGAATCTGCTCCTGGGCGTGGGGCACCTGATGAGCATTCTGGGTGAGCAAAGCCGTTTGGCATCGGCCACGAACCGCAACATGGATAGGGTTTTCGGCTTCTACACCATGGTCACCGCGGTGGCCCAGACCGTTGCGCCGCTGTTGCTCGGTGTGCTGGGCGGGGCCGCGGTCGCTCCGGACACCTCGGTGCTGCTGCTGGCCTACCTGGTGGGAGCCGCCGGCGTGCTGGCCACCGGCGTTCTCATGGCCCGGCACGGCGGCACACGGAGCAAGTCCGGCATCCCGAAGGCTCCGGTGAAGCTGCGCACCGCACTGCGGGTCCAGCCCGCTGCCCGCAACACACTGGTCGCCTCCATCGGGCTGAGCATGATGGTGCTGTGCACCATCGACCTGCTGCAGGTCTACCTGCCGGCGCTGGCCGTGGAACGGGGAATTTCCACGCAGGCGGTCGGGGTGCTGTTGGCGTTGCGGGCAGCAGCCACGGTGCTCTCGAGGCTGGCGATGGACCGGCTGGTCCGTGCCGTGGGAAGGTCGCGGCTGCTGCTTGGATCCACCGGCATCTCCGCGGTGCTGATCGGCCTGCTGGTGCTGCCGCTGCCGACCCCCGCCATGGCGGCGCTGCTGGTGCTTGCGGGCCTCGCCCTGGGCCTCGGGCAGCCGCTGAGCATGAGCGTGGTCTCGATGACCGCCACCGAAGGCACCCGCGGCACCTGGATGTCGATCCGCCTGCTGGGCAACCGCCTGGGGCAGACAGTGATCCCGGTGGGCGTCGGAGTCTTCGCCACCGCCCTGGGGGCCGGGGGAGTGTTCCTCGCCCTGGGGGTGACCACTGCCGCGGCGACGCTGGGTGCCATCGCCCCGCTGCGTTCCATGGACGATTGAGACGGTGCCGGCGGGGCCGTGCCTATTGCGGGTCGGCGATCACCGCGGCAATGGCCTCGCGGTCCACCTGGGCCAACTCGGCGGGGTTCCATGCCGGGCTGCGGTCCTTGTCGATGACCTGGGCGCGGATCCCCTCGGCAAGGTCATCGCGGTGCATCAGGTAGTCGGCCACGCGCAGCTCCCGTGCCAGGGCCGATGGCAGGTGGTCCGCCTCCCGGGCAGCGCGCACCGCCAACAGCGCGCACTGCAGTGAGGTGGGGCAATTGGCGCGCATCCGGGCTGCCGCCGCCCGGGCCGCGGGATGGGCCATGGCATCGAGGCGCTCGAGGATCTGCTCGGGCGTTGGCGCACCGAAGGCCGCATCGATCCACGGTTGCGCACTGGCCAGCGGGGAAACGGCAAAGGACCCGAAGAACACCTCCAGCCCGGCGGCGATGTCGGGTGCCGACATTGCCTCGAAGTCGGGCAGGGCCTCGATGACCTCCTCGAAACGATCCCCATCGACCAGCATGTCGGCAAAGCCGAGTTCCACCGCATCCGCACCGGTGAAGGTGTCGCCGGTCAACACCAGGTATTCGCCGAGGTGTCCCGGTGCCCTTGCCATCAGGTGCGTGGCACCCACGTCCGGGCTGTAGCCAATGCGCGCCTCCGGCATGGCGTAATGCGCTTCGGGGGTGGCGATGCGGATGGCGGCATGCGAGGCCAGGCCGATCCCGCCGCCCATGCACAGCCCGTGCACCAGGGTGAGTACCGGTTTGGGGTAGCTCGCGATCATCTGATCGAGCCTGAATTCCAGGGAAAGAAGGTCAAGGAACCCGGAGTGTCCGCCGTTGGTCACCGCTTCGTGGAAGTCCTTGATGTCCCCGCCGGCACAGAAGCCGCGCACGCCCTCTCCGCGCAGCACCAACATTGACACGGCCGGGTCGGTCCTCCAGTTTTCCAACACATCGGTCAATTCCCGGAGCATCGGGCCAGTGAGTGCATTGATGCTTATGGGCCTCCGCAGCTCGATGAGGCCCAGGGGCCCGCTGCGGGTGGAGCGGATATGGCTGGTGATCGTGATGGTCCTGGTTCCTTGCCGTGCCGATATGTGGTTGATGCCAAGATATCGCCGAACCGGCTCCGATGCGAAACCCGGGTGCGGCAACAACGCCATGCCCGCCCACAGCAATCCGGGGATGTGGTTTCGTTGACCCAGGCAGCCGGGCCATGGCCCCGAAGTCGTCCCCGGGAAGGGGGTGCCTACCGCGTCGGCTTGACGTAGGATCGTCCCCAAAGGCAGCCGGCACCACCCGGACTTCCGCTCGCAATGTTGTTTGGGGAAACACCGTGAGAAAAACCGCCATGTCCGCCGCTGTCCTGCTCTTAGCCGTCCTGTTGGTTCCGGGGGACCCGGCCACTGCCGCGTCTCCCGTGCACGTGGCCGAGGGCGTGAACCTGACACCGATCGCCACCGAGGCCCACCCGGACCAGGAATCGCAGAGGCCCGAGGAAGCCGACGCGAAGGCTGGCGAGTTCAAGGACGGGATGTTGTGGCGCTCGCACCCGGAAGGGATCGAGGTGTATGCCGCCACGTCCCCGGCGGTGCTTGTGCCCCATGACCTGGTCCGGGCCTGGGCCGACACCGGTTGGGAAAACGGCCCCTTCGGCTATCCGAGCGGTGGGCACTACAGTGCCGGCAGCGATACCCGACAGCCCTTCACCGGCGGCATTCTCGGGGTGCGCCCCGACGGGACCTCCTACTGGCTGCCCGCGACCACCGAACTTCCCGACTTCACGGTGAGCGGTGCCGGCTGGGGACACGGCGTGGGCATGAGCCAGTACGGGGCCCGGGCCATGGCGGCCGGGGGAAGCAGCGCCACTGACATCCTGGAGTACTACTACAACCCCGCCGAGGTCACCGACAGCAGCACCGCCGCTGCCAGCGACATCCGGGTACAGGTGCTGACATCGAAGACCAGCGAAGTGGTGGTTTCAGGCGGAAAAATGCAGGTCATCGACCCAACGGCGAATCAGGCCTACACGGCACCGGCGGGCTCAAAACTCGTCCTTGGACGCGCGGGTTCGCAGTTGGCCTACGAGTTGAGGACGCCGGATGGATTCGACGTGGTTCCGCGGGACAACAACGAAGACGGCGTTCCCGACGTGGATCCGGCGCCCGAAGCCAACAAGGTCACCGGCAAGCTGATCATTCTGTGGGAAGGCACACGCGACTGGCCAGCGAAAAACCGTGCGACGATCTCGGTGCCCGGCGCCAACGAAGAATCCTCGGCGCCCGGGGTCTACAGGCACGGCTACCTGGAAGCGGGGCTGCTGGATGACCGGGTGAACCTGGTGGCGGCGCTGCGGCTCAACGACGAATACCTCTACGGCCTGGCCGAGGTCCCCTCGTCGTGGCCTCGCGCCGTGCTGCAGGCCCAGGCGATTGCCGGCCGGACGTACGCCATGCGCAAGCTGAACACGGTCAGGGATTCCTGCGACTGCAACGTCACGGACGAGGTGCAGGACCAGAAATTCACCGGCTGGAAGAAGGAGAACGAGAAATCCGGTTACGGGGCCAGGTGGAAGGCCGCAGTGGAGGCGACGATAAAGCGCAATGACGCGGGCGTTCCGCGCAGCGGCAAGGTCGTGGTGTACGACGGGAGGCTGGCCGAAACCCTGTATTCCTCCTCGACCGGAGGTGCCACCCGCGACAGCGAGGACGTCTGGGGCGGTGCCGCGCGACCCTATCTGCGTTCGCGTCCCGATCCCTGGTCGCTGGAGGCCAGCGCCAAGAACCCCTACGACGCCTGGGAACAAGGCACCAGCCAGGAAGAGATGGCCGAGGTCTTTGGGCTCGAGAATGTGATGAGCGTGGAGTTCGAGCGTGGCAAGGACCTGAGCATCGTCTCCGCCACGGCCACATCCATGTCCGGACGATCCAAGACCCTGCCTGGGAAGGAGTTCCGTGGAAAGGATTC
This sequence comes from Paeniglutamicibacter sulfureus, assembly GCF_039535115.1. Classification (NCBI taxonomy): domain Bacteria; kingdom Bacillati; phylum Actinomycetota; class Actinomycetes; order Micrococcales; family Micrococcaceae; genus Paeniglutamicibacter; species Paeniglutamicibacter sulfureus. The sequence continues at coordinate 2,061,956 of NZ_BAAAWO010000001.1, read as the reverse complement.
CGGCGTCGGTGCGCGTTCGGCCTGGATCACGGGTATCGAGCCAAGCGTGGGGCCTCCGGTGGAAACCACCATCAAGCCGGGGAACTTTTGCACCACCACGGTGAAGGCCGGTGCGGGCATTGCCCGGGCAGTGTCAGCTGCCAGCGACGGCGAGGTGATTTGCCTGCAGCCCGGAACCCCAAAGCCAAGCAGTGTGGTGCTCAAGCCGCGGCAGACCTTGGTCGGCGGCAAATAATCCAACACCCGGCTCGATGGAACGGGTGGTTGGCCCGCATCATCGACTGCCCGGTATCCTGAAAAGGATTTCCGGCGGGGGACACTGCCGGGTCGTGGAGACACAAAAACAAGGGAGCACGCCGGCTGATGGCATCGACCGACCAGAACGACGAACGCGGGAGACTTGCCAAACTCGTCCTGCCCGGGGGACAAGAACCGGATCCGCGCTTCACCCTCGCCAACGAACGCACCTTCCTGGCCTGGATCCGCACCGCCCTCGCCTTCCTGGCTGGCGGCATCGCCCTGGAGGCATTCGCCGCAGCCGCCTTCCCCGGCCCGCTGCGCACCGGCATCTCGGTGCTGCTCATTGTCATCGGCATGCTCATCAGCGCCGGTTCCGCCTTGCGCTGGCGCAGCATCGAGATGTCCATGCGCCAAGCGAAGCCGCTGCCGCTTCCGCTGATCATCCCGATCCTGGGCCTGGGCAGCGCCCTGGCCGCAGCTGTGGTCGCGGTACTGATCTCCCTGGACCAATGAGCACCGCGCCGCGGCCGCCTCTGCACCTGGACCCCGGGCTGCAGCCCGAACGCACCGTCATGTCCTGGGGACGGACCACGCTCTCGCTCTGCGTAGCCGCGCTGGTCTTCCTGCGCTGGCTGCCGCATTACGGGGTGGGGATCCTGGCAATGATCGTGCTGGCACTGCTGGCGGCCGGAAGCATCTATGCCACGCAGCGCCACCGGTATACCGTGGCTTCCCACGGGATCAAATCCGAGCGGCTGCGGGCCGACGTCGTGGCGATCCTCGCGATGAGCATCGCGGTGCTTAGCCTCGGCGTTGTCGGCATCCTGGTGGTAGTGGATTTCTAGGTGAACGTCATTCCGCTCACCTCGCCAATTTCCGGCCGTGTGGTCTACCGCGTGGCCGATCAGGCATTCGATTTCACCCCGAATGATCCAGGCGAAGTGGCGGCACGCAGGGGTTCACCTGCCTCGTTGGCCGTGGATTCGGTTCTTGTGGACGTCGGGATGCCCAACGGCATTCTTCTCTACGTTTGGGGATACTCACCCCAGTCGTCCTGGCTTGCCGTCCCGGGAATGCCCTCAGGTGCCGTTGACGGGGTTGTCATGGTTGATGAGCCGGAATTGGATTCACAAGCAAGTGTCAGCATTCGCCGCGACGGCAGTGATCCCGCGGAGGTGTGGTGGACCCAATTCGATGCGGATACGGGGGTGGTGCCGCATCACGAGCGGAGGACCCGATGAGAGCTTGACTCGCATCGCCGCGGACACGGTCATCGGAGCCGATAGCTCCGGTATTACCTCGTTGTGGTTGAAGCCAACCTTCGTGGACTGAGTTCAACGCACCGAAGGTGCGAGGCGCGTTGCAACGATGCTTCCCGTCCGGGATCCTGTCCAGCAAGGTGCCAGGACCCATAGGGTGTGACCGCCCTGATGCGCCCCCGCTCCTTGGTTAGCGCCGCTTGGGCCCGATGCTCAGCTCTGCCAGGACGTTGGTGAGCCGGTCCATGAACACCCCGACCTTGGGGTTGTCCCGACCTTCCGGACGCAGCGCGAAGATGCTGCGGGCCAGACGGATCTCGGGCGCGTCGATTACCTGGATGCCTGCAGGTGCCCGCAGCATGGCAAGCTCCGGAACCAGCGCGGCGCCCAACCCGGCGGCGGCCATGTGCAGCGAGGCATTGAAGTCGTCCGAATGGGCGACCACCCGGGGATGGATGTTGAATGCGGCAAAGAGCCGGGAGATCACCGTGGCATCGCTGGTGCCCGGATGGTGCATGATCCAGGGCATGTCCGCCAGCTGGGCGGCGCTGAAGACGGAGGTGCCGTCGAGTTTCCAGGATGCCGGAACCACTACGCGGAACGGGTCATCGCCCAGCCACTGGCGTTCCATCTGCGCCGGCCATGCGAGACCTCCCTGGCCCACTTGGAAGATCAGCGCGAGGTCCAGCTCCCCGTCCTGGCGCAGGCCTGTAATGGTCTGGTGGGGTTCTCCCACGTTCACGCGCAGGGCGATGCCGAGCTGGTCCCAGTCCCGGGATCCCAGCAGCTTGGGCAGGGCATAGGTGGCCAGGGAGGGAAAAATGCCGATGCGCAGTTCCTGCAACGGCTTGCCGCTCGGGTCAAGGTCCGGGGTGGAGGTCGCTGCCATGAGCGCGTCGATGTCCGTGAGCACGCGCTTGGCATGGCGCACCATGGTCAGGGCCGCGGGCGTGGGCTCGATGCTCTTGGCACCGCGGGTGAAAAGGGTGGTCCCGGTGTCGCGTTCCAGCGCCGACATTTGCTGCGAGACCGCCGAGGGCGTGTAGCCCAGGCGCAGGGCGGAGGCGGCGAAGGACTTCTGCGTCACCACTTCCAGCAGCGTGCGCAAATGAACCGGGTTGACCACTGAAACTCCTGTGCCTCGGGCGGGGTGAGAGCGCGGACCACTGATGGACCGCGCCCGTCCCATCCTAGACGGGCGACGAAGCTAGTGGCTTTCTTCCTCGAGGACTTCGTCCTCGGTCCACTCTTCCTCGACGGTTTCCTCGTCGTCGGCATCGTCCTCGGCGGTCAGGTCGTCATCGAGGAGATAAAGGTGCTTGCGCAGTGGATCGAGGGCGGTCATGGACTCGGGACTGTCGGACGAACCTTCGTAGGGCTGGCCGTCCCGTCCGTCGCCGGGTTCGTACATGTCGTCGTCGATCGGCTCATCGAAGACGGTGTCATCAAAGCTATTGCTCATCGTGCCCCTCTTTTCTCCATAGGCCGGGAACTGCGACTGATCCCCGATTGATTACAGCCTATGTTGCATCCGACCGTATGGGAATGGGCACTTTTTCGCGCACCGAAGCAGGCCCTCAGGCGGAGTAAGGTCGATATATGGACAGCGACATTTCCCCCCGATTCTTCACACCGGCCATCAACCGCCCGGCATTGCTTGCCGCCGCCGGAAGGATCCTGGCACCTGCATTGTGGCTGGGTTTGCTGATCGGGATTTCGTTCATCGAGACGCCGCTGAAGTTCATGGCCCCGGGGATGACCCTGGCGCTGGGCCTGGGAATCGGTCAGCTGGTTTTCGCCGCGATGAACATCGTGGAAGTGGTCTTCTTCATTGTGCTTGCCGCTTCCTGCATCAAGCGAGGCATGGATCGGGCATACCTGTGGGTGGTCGCCGGGTTGGGTGCCGTGTTGCTGGCCAAGATCGCGCTGATCAGGCCGTTCCTGGCCAAGCGCACCGAGGCGGTGCTGGCCGGGGCCGAGGCCGGCGGTTCAAGCTGGCACTACTTCTACATCGCCGCGGACGGCCTGCTTTTGGTCCTGCTTGTCACGGTGCTGGTCATGGGCGTGCGCCGCTGGGTGCTGCCGGGCCGGTAGGGTCCGCCGAAAGCATATGCAAGACGGCCACCGGGAAATCCCGGTGGCCATCTTGCATATGCCGATTATGGTGTGGCTAGTTCGCCGGTGCCATGGACATGGCCTTGGCGGTGATCTTCACCGACTCCAGGCGCTGGGCGGAGTTGCTGGAGTTGTGTACCGTGATCAGTTCATCGGCCCCTGCCGTGCGCGCGAACTCGTGCAGGTATTCGGCCACTGCCGATCCGTCGCCCACCGCGGTGTACTGGAGCATCTTCATGATCGAATCCCCGTGCGGTGAATCCAACAGCATTTCCACCTCGGCATCGGTGAACTCGGTTTCGCGGTTGCGTCCCAGCATCATCCGGATTCGATCGCGGCGAACCTGTTCCATGATGGCTTGCGCCTCGGCGTTGGTCCCGGCGGCAACCACGCCGACACCGGCAATGACGTATGGCTCGGCCAGGAACTCGGAGGGGCGGAACTCGTTGCGGTACGCGGTCGTCGCCTGCACCAGGGCATCGGGGGCAAAATGCGAGGCGAAGGAGTACGGCAGGCCCAGTTGGGCAGCCAGCCGGGCGCCAAAGAGGCTTGAACCCAGGATGTAGAGCGGAACGTTGGTTCCGCGCCCGGGGTAGGCATGGATTCCCTCGATGCGCGAGGTGTCCCCGAGAAACGCCTGCAGCTCGAGCACATCGTGCGGGAACGCATCGGAGGCCGCGGGATCGCGGCGCATGGCCCGGAACGTGGCCTGGTCGGTGCCCGGCGCACGCCCGAGGCCCAGGTCGATGCGGCCCGGGAAAAGTGTCTCGAGGGTGCCGAATTGCTCGGCAATCACCAGCGGCGAGTGGTTGGGCAGCATGACGCCGCCGGAGCCCAAACGAATGGTGCTGGTGTGGTGGGCGACGTGGCCGATGAGCACCGAGGTCGCTGACGAAGCGATCGAGTTCATGTTGTGGTGTTCGGCGTACCAGACGCGCTTGTAGCCGGTCGCCTCGGCGGTTTGGGCCAATTCGACGCTCTGGGCGAAGGTCTCGGCGGCGGAACCGCCACGGCGGATGGGGGCAAGATCAAGGATCGACAAAGGAATGCTCACATTAGCGGCAACTAGGGCCCGTCCGGTTTCATTCCCGCGGTGTCCGGACACACACGCATCCTGTCCACCCGGGCGTAGGATTTTGAGGCATGAAGCGGATTGCGTGGCTGTTGGCCGGCGGCCTGCTGGCAAGCACCCTGGGTGCATGCACCGTGCTGGTTCCGGATCCGCCCGAACCTGCGCCGTCCACCCTGCCGACTCCCGATCTGCTGGCCGAGCTACCGCCCGATTGCCCGCGGTCCGGCGGCGTGGCGGAGCCAGTGGGGATATCCCCGGGGACCGAAGCACAGATCGCCGCGGACCTCTTGGCTGCCGCGGGTGACTGGGTGAATGCCGGAACAGCCATGATCACCAACGAGCCGGAGTGGGCGGATCCCGGGTTGCCCGGGCACTGCCTCGGGGACCTGGCCGAGGCGCTCGGGCGGATCCACGGTTCGGCACTCCTGACCGGGAACGGGGATGAGACGTTGGGCGGCTTTCAGGCGGAAATGGTGGAGGAGAACCTGGCGAACCTGCAGGCCGCGCATGGCCAGGGAAGTGCCACGAATGCCAGGCGGGAACTGGCACTCGTGCAGCAATCCTCGCAATCGGACAGCGGAACCTTCCTGGACCTCATCGTGCGCAAGCTGGACAATCGGTCGATCCAGCCCAGCGGCATGGAGGAGTGGATGGTCATCGTGGTGCCGCAAGGGCCCCAAAACCTGGTGTTCCACCTGGAAACCAAGGAAGCGGCGCACGGCTTTTTCAGCTGGTGACCCGGAACCATCAGTCAAGGAAAGGGCCTCGGAAGTTAAAACAGTAGTGGGCGGCACCCCCCAAGGGGAGTGCCGCCCACCACTAATCAGCTAAATGCCGAAGTTGATGATCCGAAGCTTAGACAGCGCGGATATCGGTGGCCTGAAGGCCCTTCTGGCCCTGAGTAACTTCAAACTCAACGCGCTGGCCCTCTTCGAGCGAACGGAAGCCGTTCGACTGGATGGCGGAGTAGTGTGCGAAAACATCATCCGAGTTGTCGTCCGGAGCGATGAAGCCGAAGCCCTTTTCGGCGTTGAACCACTTAACGGTACCTGTTGCCATGATGGGTGTGTCCTTTCGAGACTGTCCTGAAATGGGACGTAGGGGAGTCAATTCCACTGTGGAATCCACTTGCAGCTACGTGATTCAACGCGGTTCAGAAAGGTACTCGCCCCGGCAACGGGGTGTTTGCACTGAAATTACTGCGAGAAAAACTAGAACTACAAGCTCTACGGTACGCTACTTGGCGGCCAGTTGCTAGCACGGGGGTCTGTTTGGGTGATTGTTTTCCCAAATGACCCCTATCGTTTACCTGTCCACGCACCGCCGGTAACGCTCGATGACGGTGTCAACGAGTTCCCGCGGCGGCGTCTGGCTGGGGTCCAGCAACGGGGCACCAAGCACATCCGGGCGGCAGCGTGCCACCAAATCAGCGAAGTATCCGGGTGCCAGCAGATAGCTGGAAACCACCGTGCGTCGGCCGGGGTTGAGAGTGCGGGCAGCGTCCAGGACATCGGGCAGGCGCGGCTCGGCTGCCGAGATGAAGGCGGGGGTCACGGGCACCTGCAACCGGCCGGCCAGCAGCTGTGCCATGGTCTGGCAATCGGCAATCCCCCGCGGATCCGTGGACCCTGCGCAGGCAAGGACCACTGCCTCGCCAGGGATCCAGCCGGCCTCCACCAGCCGGCGATGCAGCACTGCGGCCAGGGACGCATCGGGGCCAAGAGGGGCAGCCACCTTGGTTCCCGGGCGTCCGCCCGCGGCGGCGGCAAGATCGCCCGAGGCGTGGGTTCCGGCCGATAGCAGCAACGGGACGAGCGCCGCCTTCTGGCCCGGGGCAAGGGCACCTGAGTGCAGGTACGGATCAACCCGCGGATCCTGCACATCGACGAACGCTCCGTGCACGGCCGTTTCGGCCAGTGCGAGATCCACCACATCCACCAGCGCCCGGACGGCCGTCCGTCCGGCGGGATCATCGGTGCCGTGGGAGACCGCCACCAGATCGGGGGAAGGAATGGTTTCCATCCAGCCCATCCAGGCCGAGTGTTCAACGGTTCCGGCGCTCCGGTGGACGGTGCGCGTCAAGGTCGTGGTACTCATGGGGTCTTCTCCAGCCACAGCATGCCCTGGTGCAGGTGCACCGGGTGGATCGGCAACGCCGGTGCCGCCCCGCTGAGGCAGTCGCCGGTGTCCAGACGGTAAACCTCCTTGTGCAACGGGCAGGCAATCGTGGGAACACGGGTGCCGGCAATGGCCTTGTCGCCCAGGATGCCCCTGGCCATGACCTTGGCACCGGTGCCCGGGCAGTGGTGCGAGGCGGCGAAGAACTCTCCGCCTTCCGTGCGGTACACGGCCACCTGGGTGCCTTCAAGCCACGCGGCCTCGCCCCAGCCGGGCTCGAGGTCCGCCATCCGGCATACGGCAACCATCCCATGAACGGTCTCGAGCATGCTTTCTTCGAGCGTTGCACTCATCGCTTCGGTCCTCTCAGTACTTTCTTCTTGGATGCACCGAGCCTAGAAGGACCTTGTTACGCAAGGTGCGATGGAACGTTGCGTGCCGGTAAACCCCGGCTCACGGGACCGCGCCCGGCCGGTGATGCCGCGCATGGTCGTCCGGACGCGAAGCTACGGTCCCTCCGTTTTGCGGATGTTGGCAAGGAGAACCCGCTGCTGTCGTTACGGGCGTGTTTCAAATACCTCACGGTTTGCGTTTTATCTGGGACGCAGAGTTGTCCTGCCCGAAACATGGAGGAAATTGCGGGGCAAAACCGGTCTCCTAGGGTGGAAAGTGACCACCGACGAGCCAGCGTGCAAGAGTGAAAGTCGAGTAACAAATCATGAGTACAGCCAATGGATCCCGCCGCATTGTCGTGATTGGCGGCGGCCCGGCCGCCCACCGTTTCACCGAGGCGATGGCGGCCCGCGAACCGAGCAACCTCAAGATCACGGTACTCACCGAGGAAGCACACCTTCCCTATGACCGGGTTGCCCTCACCAAGGCCCTCACTGACTCCTCTGTCGACCTCACGCTGGGAGACGCCGCGCTTTGGGAGCGCGACAACGTGGTCCTGGAGACCTCCGCTGCCGTGAACCGGCTGGACGCGGACAAACACCTGGTCCACACCGCCGACGGACGCAGCTTCGGATACGACGAGCTGGTGCTGGCCACCGGCTCGAACGCAGCAACGCTGCCGATCCCGGGGAATGAACACACCCACGTCTACCGCACCCTCGAGGATGTCCGGGCCATTGCCGCCGGCATCGAGGTGCTGGCCGCCGGGCTGGGCCGCCAGCCGGTCGTGGCGACCATCGGTGGCGGGCTGCTGGGGCTCGAGGCAGCGGCGGGAGCCCAGTCCCTTGGCGCGCAGGCAGTGGTCATCGACGGCGGCAAGTGGCTCATGGGCACCCAGCTCGACGAAGGCGCCGGCCAGGCCATGGGCAGGCTGATCGCCCAGACTGGATTCACCGTCCACGGCGGGGTCTTCCCCCAGGAAGTCACCCTCGAGGAGGTCGAGGGCACCAAGAGGGTCACCGGGGTGCTGATGGCCGACGGCAACCACATTGCCGCCGACATGGTCATCGTTTCCATCGGTGTGCGCCCGCGCGACGAGCTGGCCCGCAACCACAACGCCGCGCTCGAGGCCGCTGGGCTGGCGGGGCCGGTCTTCGGCATCGGACCCCGCGGCGGCGTCGAGATCGATGGGCACTGTGCCACTGCGGTGCCCCACGTGTGGGCCATCGGAGAGGTCGCGAACTTCGAGGGCATGTGCGTTGGCCTGGTGGCCCCGGCCAATTCCATGGCCGAGGTGCTCGCGGCTCACCTGCAGGGCGGTGAAGCGGCCTTCACCGGCTTCGACACCGCCACCAAGCTCAAGCTTTCCGGGGTTGACGTGGCAAGCTTCGGCGACGGGTTCGCCCGCACCGAGGGCTCGCTGGAGGTCGTCTACGCCGACGCGGCCCGCGGCCTGTACCAAAAGATCGTCGTCTCCTCCGATGCCAAGGTCCTGCTCGGCGGGATCTTCGTGGGCGACGCGAGCCCGTACCAGTCGCTGCGCCCGCTGCTGGGCCGCGCGCTTCCCGCGGAGGCCGGCGCCTACCTCAGCGCACTGGGCGGCGAGGTGCCCGACGGCGAGTTGCCCGACGACGCGGTGCTCTGTTCCTGCAACGGCGTGAGCGTCGGATCCATCAAGGACGCGGTCGGCGGCTGCGGGTCCTGTGAGGGCAGCGAACCGGTCAACGACCTGGCGTCCTTGAAGACCTGCACTCGCGCCGGAACCCAGTGCGGTTCCTGCGTGCCGATGCTCAAGAAGCTCATGGAATCCCAGATGGCCAAGAACGGCGTCGTCGTCTCCACCGCCATGTGCGAGCACTTCGAGTTCTCCCGCTCCGAACTTTTCGAGGCGGTGCGCGTGGCCGGGCTGCACAGCTACCCGCAGATCATGGAACGCTTCGGCACCGGGTCCGGCTGCGACATCTGCAAGCCGGTCATCGCCTCGGTGCTGGCGTCCCAGACCTCGGGCCACCCGATGGAGGCCGGCCTGGCCGGAGCCCAGGACACCAACGACCGCGTCATGGCCAACATGCAGAAGGACGGCACCTACTCGGTGGTCCCGCGCATCCCCGGCGGGGAGATCACCCCTCAAAAGCTCGGCGTGATCGCCGCGGTCGCGCAGAAGTACAACCTCTACACCAAGCTCACCGGCGGGCTGCGCATCGACATGTTCGGCGCCCGGCTGGAGCAGCTGCCGGAGATCTGGAAGGAATTGGTCGATGCCGGATTCGAGTCCGGGCAGGCCTACGGCAAGTCGCTGCGCAACGTGAAGACCTGTGTCGGTTCCTCCTGGTGCCGCTACGGCATGCTGGACTCGGTGGCCATGGGCATCGAGCTGGAGCTGCGCTACCGCGGGCTGCGCGCCCCGCACAAGTTCAAGATGGGCGTCTCTGGCTGCGCGCGCGAATGCGCCGAGGCCCGCGCCAAGGACGTCGGCGTCATCGCCACCGCCGAGGGCTGGAACCTCTACGTCGGCGGCAACGGCGGGGCGAACCCGGCCCACGGCCAGTTGCTGGCAGGGGGCATCGACGATAAGACGCTGATCCGCTACATCGACAGGTACCTGATGTACTACATCCGCACCGCCGACAAGCTCCAGCGCACCGCGCGCTGGATGGAGGACCTGGACGGCGGCATCGAGGCGGTCCAGCGGGTGGTCGTCGAGGACTCGCTGGGCCTGGGTGCCGAACTTGAGGCGGCCATGGAAACCCACGTGGGCAACTACCAGGACGAATGGGCGGCCACGCTCGCGGACCCCCAGAAGCTGCGCCGCTTCCGCTCCTTCGTCAACGCCCCGGAACAGGCCGATCCCGACCTGCACTACCTGCCCGAACGCGGACAGCACCGCCCGGCCGAGCCGGTGCGCCTGGGCGCGACCATTTCCATCGGAGCCCCGACCTCGACCCAGGAGCAATCATGATCGCCAACGGACTGCAATTGCACGGCCAATTCGTGCTGGTCGCCGGCGCCCGCTGGGCCGCCCGGCACGTGGTGGCACGCTATGTTTCCGCCGGTGCGCTGGTCCTGCGCGCACACCACCCGCACGAGCTGGAGGGCCACCGCGACATGCTGGGGTCGCTGCGGCTGGTGGTCGCCGTCGAGGACGGCGCCGCGGGCTGGGACGTGCTGGAGGAGATCGCCGCCGGCGAATCGATCCTGCTCTGCCGCGAACCGGCGGCCTCCCGCGATGGGGGCATCACCCTGCTGGGCGGGGGACCTGGCAGCAGCGACCTGCTCACGGTTCGCGGTGCCGCGGCGCTGGCCAACGCCGACGTGGTCTTCCACGACAGGCTGGGACCGGGCCACGACCTGGCGGTGCTGGCCCCCGGGGCGCAACTCATCGACGTGGGCAAGGCCCCGGGGAACCACAAGGTGCCCCAGGACCGCATCAATGAGCTGCTCATTGCCGAGGCGCGGGCGGGGCGGGCCGTGGTGCGGCTCAAGGGCGGGGACCCCTTCGTCTTCGGCCGCGGCTCCGAGGAACGCGACGCAGCGCTGGCCGCCGGGATCAAGGTCCAGGTGGTGCCGGGGATCAGCAGCGCGATCTCGGTGCCCGGGGCCGCGGGGATCCCGGTGACCGCCCGCGGGGTGTCCAAGGCCTTCACCGTGGTCTCGGGCCACGACCCCTTCAGCGACACCGAGCTGGCGCACCTTGCAGGCATCGGCGGAACGCTGGTGGTGCTCATGGGCGTGGCCACCCTGCAGCAAAACACCGCCGGGCTGCTGCGCCACGGGCTGGCCGCCGACACCCCCGCCGCCATCATCGAACGCGGATTCTGCGACACCCAGCGCAGCACCCGGGCCACACTGGGCACTCTCGCCGAGGCGGCGCGGGCCGCGGGCTGCTCCAACCCCGCGGTCATCGTCATTGGCGGCGTCGCCGCCCTGGGCGCGGGCGCCGACGAACTGGCCGCCCTGGGCTCGGCGGCCGTGCGATGAGCGCCACGGCAACGGCCGGCACCGGGACGCGGATCGGCGGGGCGCTGGCCGGATTCCGCATCGCGGTGACCTCCCAGCGGCGCTCGGCCGAGCTCATCGAGGCGCTCGAGCGCCGCGGGGCCCAGGTATTGCATGCCCCGACGCTGCGCCTGGCCCCGCTGGCAGAGGACGCCGAGCTGCTGGCCGGCACCCGCCGGATGCTTCGGCTGCGTCCCGAATATGTGCTGGTGAGCACCGCCTATGGCTTCCGCCGCTGGTTTGAGACGGCCGAGGCCGTGGGGCTTGGCGACGAGCTGGCCGAGGTGCTGCGCGCGGCACGGATCCATGTGCGAGGGCCCAAGGCGCTGGGGGCGGTGCGCGCCCTGGGCTTCGAGGCGGAGGCCAGGGCGGGGGAGGAGCTGACCTCCACCATGGTGGCCGGGCTGGCCCCGCTGTTGGAAGGCAAGGCCGTGGTGCTGCAGCACCACGGGATCGGGGACGACGAGGCCGCCGCCACGCTGCTGGAGGCGGGCACCCGCGAACTGCTGCGGATCAGTCCCTACCGCTGGGTGCCGCCGGAAGACGCCGGAAAGCTGGAGGTGCTGCTGCGGGCGCTGTGTTCGGGGTCCCTTGACGCGCTGACCTTCACCAGTGCCCCCGCGGTGGTGGCGTTGCTGGAGGCGGCACGGCACAACGGCTGCCACGCACAGCTGCTGGAAGCCCTTCAGTCCACCATCTGCACGGTGGCAGTGGGGCCAGTGACCGCAGCTCCGCTGCTCGAGGCCGGCATCTCGCCGCTGGTCCCGGCACGGCACCGGATGGGCGCGATGATCCACACCCTGGTCGAGCACCTGGGCCGGCGCGGGGCACTGGAATGCGCCACCGTGCTGGGCCCCTGCCAATTGCGCGGGGACACCGTCCACCTGGGTGGGAGGGGCCGGGAACTGGGGCCCGGCCAGCTGCGGATCTTCAAGGCGCTGCTGGAGGCCGGCGGAAACGTCGTCTCCCGCGGCACCCTGGCGGCGCTGCTGCCTGACGGGTCCTCGGACCACGCGCTGGACATGGCGGTGAGCCGCCTGCGCGGCGCGCTGCCCGATGCCCGGCTGGTTTCCACCGTGGTGAAGCGCGGCTACCGGCTCAACGCCTAGGACCGCGTTTCGGCCGGCACCCGGCGCAGCGCAAACGCCAGGATCGCGGCGGAGGCCAGGGCCAGCACCATGGCGATCGCGGAGGTGTACAGCACGCCCTTGTCGAAGGCCTCGGCGGCCGATTCCAGCAACCGTTCGGCGGCCGGGGCGCCCAGGCCCTGGGCAACCTCGTGGGCGCCGCCCAGGGTCTGGCGGGCGGTCTCGGCGTCGTCGGCTCCCAGGAGGGCGGGGATCGAGACGTTGCGGCTGTACGCGGCATTGAGGATCGAGCCCAGCACCGCGGTGCCCAGCACCGAACCGACCTCGTAGGCGGTTTCGGAGATCGCCGAGGCGGCACCTGCCTGCGCCGGCGGAACGGCGGAGAGCGCCATGTCGTTGGACAGCGTTTCGCTCAGGCCCACGCCGGCCCCCAGCACGCTGAAGGCCACCATGAGCATCGGGACCGAGCCCGACTGGCCGGTGAGCATCACGATGCCGTAGGCCAGGGCGTTGAGCCCCAGCCCCCACACCATCACGTGCTTGACCTCGAAGCGCCGGGTCAGCCGCACGGCCAGCAGGCCGAATCCAACCGTCAGGGCCAGGCCCGGCAGCATCAGCACCCCTGCCATCATGGGGCTGTACCCGGCGACCAGCTGCAGGTGCTGGGAGATGAAGTAGATGAAGCCGACCAGGGCGAAGATGCTCAGCAGGTTCACCGCCAGGGCGGCGGAAAAGCTGGGGTTGGCGAAGAGTCGCACGTCCAGCATGGGGTTGGCGCGCCGCAGTTGGCGGCGGGTGAAGGCCGCCCCGGCGGCCAGTCCCACGGCGATCGCCGCGACAGGCACCAGCGGCGAGCCGCCGTTGGCCAGCTCCTTGATGCCGTAGACGATCGGCAGCAGGGTCGTGATGGCCAGGAGAATGGACAGCGGGTCGATGGCCCCGGGCCGGGGGTCCTTGGACTCGGGAACCAGGGCGGGGGCCAGTACCAGCAACGGCACCAGCATGGGCACGGCGATCAGGAAGACCGAACCCCACCAAAAGTGCTCGAGCAGGAAGCCGCCGACGATCGGGCCCAGCGCGGCGCCGCCGGAGAAGCCGGCGGCCCAAATGGCGATGGCCTTGCGGCGCTCGAGCGGGTCGGTGAAGATGTTGCGGATCAGCGAGAGCGTTGCCGGCATCAGCATGGCGCCGAAGACGCCCAGCAGGGCACGGGCGGCAATGAGATGCTCGGCGTTGGCGGCAAATGCCGCGGCGGCCGAGACCACGGCGAATCCGGTGGAACCGATCAACAACAGCCGGCGGCGGCCGAACCTGTCGCCGAGGGAACCCATGGGCACCAGCAGCCCGGCTAGCACCAGCGGATAGATGTCAATGATCCACAGCAGCTGGTTCCCGCTGGGGGACAGTGCCGCCGACAGCGCCGGGACGGCGAAGCTGAGCACCGTGTTGTCCACGGAAATTAACAGCACCGGGAACATGAGGACCACGAGGGCGGCCCAGCGCCGACGGTGGAGCGTGCCGGGGGCCGGATTCCGGGGAGTGCCTGTGGCGCGGTGGATGCTCATGGGGATCGTTTTCCTGGGAAGCGACTGGACGGTTGACAACCATAACTGTACCGTCCGGACGGTATAGTTACAATGTGACGATGCCTACGTGAACGGGATAGGGTTCACTACATGTCTCGACCGCCATTAGCCAAGGAAAAGATCGTCGACGCCTACGCCGCGTTGCTGTGCGACGAGGGCGAGCGTGCGGCGACCATTGAGGCCACCGCCGCACGCGCAGGGGTTTCCAAGGGCGGCCTGCTGTACCACTTTGCCTCCAAGGAGGCCCTGGCCCAGGGTGTCATCGAGGGGCTGATGCAGGCCCAGGCCCAGGACCTGGAACGCATGGGTTCGGCCGCGGAAGGCGCATCGCGGTACTTCGTGCGCACCTCCACCGTCATCGGCAGCGACCTGGACCGTTTCTTCCTGGCCGTGCTTCGCCTGGCCCAGGCCGGCCACGAAACCTCCATCGAGGCCTTGGACGCGGTGCACTCCGGGTGGCTCGACCTGATCCGCGCCGAGGTGCAGGACAAGTACGTGGCCGAAACCATCATGTTGATCGGTGAAGGCCTCTATTACCAGACCTCCATGCCCGGCCCCTGGTCCCAGGGAACCTTCGCCAAGGACCTCGAGCACCTGCTTGACCAGGTCGAACGACTCAAGAACGGCAGTTGAAAACCCCGCCATGTCACTGACGCCACCGCGACAAAAGATGGCCGGCCGGATCGGTGCACTGCTGGGCATCATCCTGATGGCCCTGTCCCTGCGCGCCGCGGTTGTCTCCGTGCCGCCGCTGCTGGGAAGCATCGGACCGGAACTGGGCTTTGATTCTTTTTCCACCGGCCTGCTGGCCATGCTCGCCCCTGTCGTCTTCGCCGGGTTCGGGCTGCTCACCCCGCGCCTGATCCGGTGGTGGGGGCTGGAAAAGGTGCTGGTCGCCGCGGTCCTGCTGGCCGTGGCCGGCCAGCTGCTGCGCGCCGTCGTGGGGGACGTGACCAGTTTCCTGCTGCTCTCGGCCATTACCCTGGCCGGATACGGCATGGGAAATGTGGTGTTGCCGCCGCTGGTGAAGAAATACTTCCCCGACCGCCTGGCGGTCGTGACCTCGGGCTACGTCACGATGTTGGCGGTGGGCACCTGGATGGCCCCGCAATTCTCCGTACCGCTGGCCAACCTGACCGAGAACTGGCGCGCATCCATCGCCGCCTGGGCGCTGCTCTCGGCCGTGGTCCTGGTGCCCTGGGGCATCCAGCTGGTCAGGGACCGCAGGCGCCCGCGCCCCGACACCCCGCTGGTCAACGGCCTGGTGCCCGCGCCACCGGTCCGGATCAACCCGTGGAAATCCCCCGTCGCCTGGGGCCTGGCCATCTTCCTGGCCGGAAACTCGGCGCAAACCTATGTTTACTTCACCTGGCTGCCGCCGTACCTCTCCGAACAGGGATTGGATACCCAAACCGCCGGATCGATGCTGGCGCTCTTCGCCATTCTCGGCCTGCCGGTGAGCCTGTTGGTCCCGCTGTGGGTTCCGCGTTTGCGCCACCCGATCGTGGCCGTGCTGGTCTTCACCGCCTTCTGGATCGCCGGCCACCTGGGCATGTACCTTTCGCCGACCGAGCACACCGCCCTGTGGGTGGTGTTTGCCGGCCTGGGCCAGGGCACCTTCGCCATTGCCTTGCTGATGATGAACCTGCGTTCGCGCAGCACCTACGGATCCGGAGTCCTGGCCGGCTTCAGCCAGGGCCTGGGATATGCCGGGGCGGCGGTTGCGCCCTTGCTCTTTGGCATTGTCAAGGACGCCACGGGAGGCTGGAGCGCCTCCTTTGCCATGCTGGGGATCTGTCTGGTCGTGATGCTCACCGGCGCGGGGATGATCAATGGGCCGCGCAAGATCGAGGACGGCCAGGGAGAAGCCAAGAGGCTCGGCGAACTCGAGCAGGTCAACTAGCCCCGCCCCTTTTGTCCTAGTTGAGTTCGGCCTCGCGGTGCCAGGGACCGACTGCCTTGGGGACGTGCCAGCGCAACTTCAGCGAGAGCACGCGGAGCGTAAAGACGATTGCCGCCACGGCAAGCTCCCACACCCACCCCGAGAAGCCCGCCACCCAGAGAGCTGCGATGAGGCCGGCACCCATCATGGCCGGAACCGCATACATATCGCGAGGGTCGAAGATCGCCGGGGTCTGGTTGGCCACCACGTCACGCAGCAGGCCGCCGCCCACTGCGGTCGTGACTCCCAGCAGGGCGGCGGCAAAGGGGTTCATCCCGAGCTCGAGTGCCTTGACCGTGCCTGAAGTGCAGAACAGTGCCAGGCCCGCGGCGTCAAAGACCAGCAGCGGCCGCTTCAGCCGCTGCACGCCGGGGGCCACGAAATAGACCAGCAAGGCGGCAAGTGTCGGCGGGACGAAGTAATAGGGATTGGCGAACGCGGTCGGGACCTCGCCCAGGATCACGTCGCGAACGATGCCGCCGCCGATTCCCGTCAGGCCCGCCAGCAGCAACGACCCGACGATGTCGAAGCCGCGCCGGGCAGCCAACAAGGATCCGGAGACGCCAAAGAAAAAGACACCCAAAAGATCGAACATCAAGGGCATTGTCACCGGTTCCCATCCTCTGTCTTCGGGGCTCGGTTGCGGCCGGGCGCTCAGGATTCATTACAACACGGAGCGGGAACGGATCACGGTTTCGGTGACTTCATCGCCAGGTGGATCTTCCGGATGGTGTTCATGTTCCGGGTCGTCACCACTGTCCCGGAGGCGACCTTGGCGAAGTGCTTTGCCAGCGGTGTCTTCAGGCTTTCGCCACGCGGCACTTCCCAGCAGATGGCGTGGCCCAGCCTCGCGACACGCTCGGCGGACGAGGTTTCCGGGGCGCCGGCCAGAATCGCGGCAGCATCCTTTTGGCTTCCCGTGAGCACCAGGTATTCGTGGCGCTGGATCCCGTCGTCGGGCGATTCAAAGGGAAACCCGGTCACGATCCGCTCAAGCTGTTCCACGTCCTGGACGATCACCGGGATGTCCCGGCCATAGCGCTCCCGCAGGGCTTGTTCAACGGCTGCCTTGATGCGCGCCGGATCGGTCTCCTCGCTGGCCAGCACAACGTTGCCGCTGGCCAGCAACGTGCGGACCTGCGTATACCCGGCATCCTGCAGCAATGCGACGAGGTCCTTCATCAGGACCTTCACGCCGCCGACGTTCACCCCGCGCAGGAAGATCGCATAGAAATCCATGTGGCCAAGTCTGCTCCGTACGCACCGGCGGTGTCCATTCGATCCCCTGCGCACAGCGGGGCCCTACCCGCAAAAAAACGGATAGGGCCCCGTGGGGATTGGTGCGTTGCTGTGCTAGCCGCCCATCAGCGGCGAGATTGCCTTGAAGAGCTGCTGGACACCCAGGGAAATGAAGAGCAGGGCGGTAATGCCCAGCATGATGTTGGTGTGCAGCTTGTTGGCCCAGGCCTTGGGGATCCGCTTGCCGTTGAGCAGGCCGAGCAGCGTCACGGCCAGGAACGGCATGAACAGCGAGCCAAGCACGCCGTAGGCCAGGATCAGGCCGATCGGCTGGTCCAGCAGGAACAAGACCATCGGCGGGAAGGTGAGCCACAGGACGTAGAACTTGAAGTACTTGCCGCCCACGCGGGTGTCCGCGTGCCCGGATTCCTTGCCGCGCATGTTTCCCCAGAAGTCGGCGAACATCAGCGAAACGCCGTTCCACACACCGATGATCGAGGAGAAGGATGCTGCCCAGAAGCCCACGAGGAACCCGGTGCCCACCACGTTTCCGTATTTCTCGTTCAGCACGGTGGTCAGGTCCAGCAGGCCGGCGTCGCCGGCGGACAGCGAAACACCTGCAGCGCGCACGACCTCGGCGCCGACGATCAGCATGGCAATGACGAAGATGCCGGTGATCACGTACGCCATGGAGTTGTCGATGCGCATGACCTTCATCCACTTGGGCGTGTACCAGCCCTTTTCACGCAGCCAGTAGCCGTAGGCCGCCAGGGTGATGGTGCCGCCGACGCCGCCGGCGAGCGCCAGGGTGTAGACCAGGCCGCCTTCGGGGATCATGGGGATCAGGCCGGAGAACATCTCGGGGATGTTCGGCACGGCGATGATCGCCAGGCCGACGACGGTGACGAACATGATGCCCACCAGCACCGCGGTGATCTTTTCGAAGATCTCGTAGCGGCCGAACCAGACCATGGCGAAACCGGCCAGGCCCATCAGGACCGCCCAGATCTTCAGGTCGATGGCGGGGAAGAGCGCTGCCAGCGGCATGGCCGCGGAGCTCATCGCAGTGGCGCCGTAGACGAAGCCCCAGATGATGATGTACGGGCCGAAGTACCAGGTGGTCCACTTGCCCAGGGACTTCCAGCCCTCGAAAATGGTCTTGCCGGTGGCCAGGGTGAAGCGCCCGGCGCCCTCGACCAGGATGATCTTCAGGATGACGCCGACGATCACCGCCCAGAGCAGCGCGTAGCCATATCGGGAACCGGCGACCAGGGTGGCAACCATGTCGGCTGCACCGACACCGGTGGCGGCAACGACCAGGCCGGGCCCGACGATCTTCCATTTGGCCGGCTTGCCGCCGTCATCGTCGATGCGGTCGGCGTGCGCCCCCTTGATAAGGGGCAGGTTTTCTTCTGTTGGCATGAGCCCGTGATTCCTAATCCTTGTGGTTGCCGTCTGTGCCTGCAGCGCAGCCAGCGAGGCGGCACATCCGGCACGATCCTTCGTGTCCTTGCGGGCCGGCACACTACCCGCAAGACTCCTTGCGGCGGAAGGTGCCCGCCGGTGGCACGGGGAGTGGCCCCGTGTATGGGGGGTGCATCCTTGCCGGACCATGTGGGCCAAGTCCCGTGCGAGTGTCTTGTCACACACCAAGGTATAGGTGATCGTTCGCACATCCGTACTTATTTGCCCAGTCCTAACACTTTCTTAGGGAACCACCCGGTGTGCCGTATTGGCATTCCCCGCTCCGGGCTGCAGCATGTACGCGTTGGCGGGCCGGGGCGGCGGGTGTTCATCCGGAAGTTCCGGACGGCTAGGATCGCCTCATGGATACGCATTTGCCCTATGGCTCCTGGCCCTCGCCCATCACCGCCGAACATGTCGCCGCCGGGACCACTCCGGTCGGCGGCGGGGCATTTGTGGGCCAGGAGCTTTGGTGGCTCGAGGCCCGCCCGGCCGAGGACGGACGGCTGACGGTGCTGGCCCGCCACTCCGATTCCGCCGGGGCGACGCGCGAACTACTCGCCGCCCCCTTCAGCGTCCGCAGCCGCGTCAACGAGTACGGCGGAGCGGCCTGGGCCGCCATCGAGGCGGGAGCGGGACACCGACTGGTGTTCGTGAACTTCGCCGACCAGCGCCTGTACGCGGTGGACGCCGGCGGCGGAACGCCGGTGCCATTGACCCCCGCCAGCGCCGGGGAGGACGGGGATCCGCAATTGCGCTTCGCCGAGATCATTCCCGGCCCGACCCCGGGGCAGGTGCTGGCCATCTGCGAGGACCACCGCACCGAACTTCGCCGCTACATTGCCTCGATCCCGCTGGACGGATCGGCTGCGGAGGATCCCGGCGCGCTGGGGGAAGTCACCCCCTCCTCGCGCTTCGTGGCCGCTCCACGGCTGAACCCCTCGGCAACCCGGATCACCTGGATCTCCTGGGAACACCCGCAGATGCCGTGGGACGGCACCGAGCTGCACGTGGCCGACCTGGAATCCCTGGCCGCGGTCAACGACACCGTGCTGGCGGGGTCCACCACGGAATCGGTGCTGCAGCCCGAATGGCTCGGCGAGGACAAGCTGGTCTTCGTCTCGGACCGCAGCGGCTGGTGGAACCCCTACCTGCACGACCTGGCCACCGGAACCCAGCGGGCCCTGTGCGAGCGCCCCGAGGAATTCGCCGGACCCCTGTGGGCCGTGGGACAGACCTGGTACAAGGTCATCGACGCGCACACGCTGCTGGTTACCCACGGGACCCACGGCACCTCCTTGGCCACGCTGGATGTGTCAAGCGGGGAGCTTAGCCAGCTGGTGCTTCCCTTCACCCGCATCTCGCCCTCGGCGCTGAGCGGACAACGGTTGCTGGCCACCGCCACCTCGCTGGTGGAAGGGGACGGGCTGCGGCTCATAGACCTCGACACCCTGGCCACCGAAAACATCTCTCTGGCCCTGAAGGCGCTGCCCGATCCCGAGGTGCTCCCGGGCGCCGAGGCCATGGAGTTCCGCACGGCCGACGGCTCGCGCGTCTACGCCCATGTGTATGAACCGAAGCTGGGCAACCTCGCCGGACCCGAGGGGGAGCTGCCGCCCTATGTGGCCTTCGTCCACGGAGGGCCAACCGCCCAGGCCTTTGCCCAGCTCTCGCTGTCCATCGCCTACTACACCTCCCGCGGCATCGGGGTGGTTGACGTGAACTACGGCGGCTCCACCGGATTCGGGCGGGCCTACCGCGAGCGCCTGCGCGGGGCCTGGGGAGTGGTCGACGTGCAGGACACCGTCGCGGTGCTCGAGGGCCTGGTGGCGGCGGGCATGGCCGATCCCAAGCGCCTGGCCATCGAGGGCGGGTCCGCCGGCGGCTGGACAGTACTCAGCGCGCTGACCACCACCAAGACCTTCTCCGCCGGGATCTCCCGGTACGGGGTCTCGGACCTGGTGGGCCTGGTGCAGGACACCCACGACTTCGAGTCGCGCTACATGGACTCGTTGGTCGGGCCGTACCCGGAAGCGGCCGAGCTCTATGCCCAACGCGCGCCGATCAACCACGTGGACGAAATCAGCTGCCCGGTGCTGTTGCTGCAGGGCGACCAGGACAAGGTGGTGCCGCCGGCCCAGTCGCAGGTGGTGGCCGACGCGCTGGCGGCCAACGGCATCCCGCACGCCTACGTGCTGTTCAAAGGCGAGCAGCACGGCTTCCGCCGGGCAGAAAACATCGCCACGGCGCTGGAAACCTCGCTGGGCTTCTATGCCGCGGTCTTCGGCTTCGAGGCAGATGTCCCGGTGCTCGAACTGAGCTAGCCCACGCCAATCACCGCCGCCGGTGCCCCGGTGCGCCGGAAGGAACCAGGAGAGCAGATGACCACCAACGGAAACGTGTCGTTTTGGTATGCCGCCGACGGGCTGCCCTCCCCGCGCCCGGCGCTCGCCGGGGACCTGGACGTCGATGTGGCGATCGTCGGTGCCGGGTACACGGGGCTGTGGACCGCCTACTACCTGGCCAAGGCCGATCCCTCCCTGCGCATTGCCGTGCTGGAGGCGCGCTTTGCCGGGTTCGGTGCCTCCGGGCGCAACGGCGGGTGGCTGGCCAACACGATCACCGGCGGCCGTGCCGGGTACGTCAGGAGCCACGGCCGGGCCCTGGTGGGCGACTTCCAACGGATGCTCAACGACACCGTCGACGAGGTCATGTCCGTGGCGGCGGCCGAAGGCATCGAGGCGCACATCGTCAAGGGCGGCGAGCTGCTGGTGGCCCGCAACACCGCCCAGCTGACCCGGCTCGAGGCCCTGGCTGCCGAACAGGCCACGTGGCCGGAGGACGACGCGGTGCGGCTGTCGGCCGATGAAACCAACGCGCGGGTCCGCGTCGCCGGGGCGCTGGGCGGCATCCACATCCCGCATTGCGCACGCATCCACCCGGCCAGGTTGGTGCAGGGGCTGGCGCAGGCGGTTCAACGCCTCGGCGTGGTGATCCATGAAAACACGCTGGTGACCGAGATCCGGGCCGGAGGGCGGGGGAAACCGGCAACCGCCGTGACTGAACGCGGGACCGTGCGTGCCGCCCACGTGCTGCGGGCCACCGAGGGTTTCACCGCGAATCTAGCCTCGGCGCATCGCGACTGGCTGCCAATGAACTCCTCCCTGATCGTCACCGAGCCGCTGGATGCGGCAACGTGGTCAGGGATCGGCTGGGAAGGCTGCGAGACCCTCGAGGATTTCGCCCACGCCTATGTGTACCTGCAGCGCACGCACGACGGCCGCATCGCCATTGGCGGTCGCGGGGTGCCCTACCGTTTTGGCTCGCGCACCGACATGGACGGGGCCACGCAACCCAAGACCATCAAGACGTTGACGGGCATCCTGCATTCGATGTTTCCCGCTGCCGACGGCGCTCGGATCGAGCATGCCTGGTCCGGGGTGCTGGGGGTGCCGCGCGACTGGAAAGCCGCGGTCAACTACGATCCGGCCACGGGACTCGGCTTTGCCGGGGGATATGTGGGCACCGGCGTGACCGCGACCAATCTCGCCGGAAGCACTCTCGCCGACCTGGTCCTGGGCCGGGACACCAAGGCCACTTCCATGCCGTGGGTCAACCGCACGGTGCGGCGCTGGGAACCGGAACCGCTTCGCTGGATCGGGGTCCAGGCGATGTACGCGATGTACCACCGAGCGGACCGGCAGGAAGCCGGCGGCCGGGCGACCACTTCGCCGCTGGCGCTGCTGGCGGACAAGGTCTCCGGGCGCCGCTAACCACGCGCGGGTGCGCCACGCAAAAAGAGGCGCGGTCCCCTTGGTGGGACCGCGCCTCTGCTCTGGCAGCGATGTCTAGTCGAGAACCGCCTCGCGTTCGGCACTGCGCGCCGGGGCGGACGTGTCGGTGATGCGCGGCGGGATCATTGCCACGGACAGTGCCGCAACCACGCCGACGATGGCGAAGAAGACGAAGTTGAACTGGAAGTTCATGCCGGTGGAGGCGATCCAGCCGCCGATGATCGGCCCGGAGATGGCGCCGAGCCGGGCGAAGGACAACGCCCAGCCGGTAGCCGTGCCGCGCTGGGCCGCGGGGTAGTAGTCGGCGATGTAGCCGGTGAGCACCAGGGAGGTGGAGATCGAGCCGATGCCTGCGAAGGCAACGAAGCACAGGTTGATGAACATGGTGTTCGGGAACATCAGCAGCAGGATGCCGCCGGCGCCGAGCAGGAAGAAGATCACCAGGATGGGCTTCTGGCCGAACTTGTCGGCCATGGCGCCAAGGGCCAGGCCGCCGGCGGCGGAGGCCAGGGAGAATACCAGCAGGAACGTCAGCGAGGTGCCCAGGTCATAGCCGGCCTTGCGCATGATTTGCGGAAGCCACGTGTTCAGTCCGTAGACCAGCACCATGCCGCAGAACAACGAGATCCAGAAGAAGACCGTGGAGCGCAGGTACTTGCCGGAGAACATTGCGCCCATGACCTCGCGCCACGGAACCTTGGCTCCTGGCCTGGCCGGGGCCACAGGCTTGTAGTCGCGCACGTTGAGCTTGGCGGCCAACGCCTTGGCCTCGGAGATCTTGCCCTTGGAGACCAGGTATTCGAGGGATTCCGGGAGCATCCAGGCGATCAGCGGCAGGAGGAGGATAGGCAGAGCGCCGACTGCGACGACCCAGCGCCAGCCCAGCACGGGAAGCAGGTTCATTGCCACCAGTGCGGCGGCAACGATGCCCAGCGAGTAGCCGGAGTACATGATTCCGTAGTTCAGCGAGCGCTTCTTGGGAGCCGAGTATTCAATGGTCAGCGCCGCGGCGACGGGGATGATGCCGCCCATGCCCAGGCCGCCGAGGAATCGGAAGAGGCCGAAGATCTCCGGGGTCGGGGCCATTGCGGCTCCGGCCTGGGTGATGGTGAAGATGACCATGGCGAGCATCAGCATCTTGCGACGTCCAATGATGTCGCTCAGCGTCCCGATGAACAAGGCGCCGAAGAGCATGCCGGCAAGCGCGTAGGCGCCCAGGCCGCCGAGCTCCATCGGGGAGAGCGACCATGCCTTGTATTCGGCAAGCGCCGGCAACACCGCTCCGAGCACACCGACGTCGTAGCCTTCGGCCAGGATGGCCAGCCAGCAGGCGAAAAGCACAATGCCGGTGGTCCGTTTGGGAATGTTCCAGTCCGAAACCGTGGGTGAAGACGCCACGTTGTTCTCCTTGGGTGATGGGAAGGCGATTGGGGTGGTGCGGGGATCCCTAGTATTATGTCGTTAAAGTGACGCACATTACAATAGTTGGATGGAGATTGGTTGTCGATGGTCAAGAATTCGATCCAGATGCAACCGTCCGGCGATGCCTCGGTCGACACACTGCTGGGCGGGTTCCTCGCCGGAGCCGTGGCCGGAACCTCGCTGCAGCGAACCATTGAATGGGTCGACACCGACGCGGCCGGGCACCAGCACAACTCCGTGATCATGCGGATGGTCGAGGCCGCGGAAGCCAAGTTGTTCCGGGAACTGGGAGCCGCCTCGTACTTTGCCATCGCACCCCGGGTCCGCCATGAAATCGACTACCGCGCAAAACTCTACTTCGGGCAGGCGGTGAGCACGGCCATCGTTATCGAACACGTTGGCACCACATCCATGGGCTTTGCCTTCAAGGTCTGGGGACATCCGCACGAGATGCGTGAAGCCGTGCTGGCCGCGGAGGGCCGCTTTGTCACGGTCTGCGTGCCCGAAGGCTCCGAGAAGTCAGCGCCCTGGCCCGAGTCGATACGCCTGGCGCTTCACAGGTAGCGCCGGGAGTCCATGTGACGGCTGCTTGGAGCCGCCCGGGAGTATGCGGCGATGTCCAAGCGCTTCGCCAACGGTTTTGACCACCCGCCGGATTTTGCCGAACGGTTCATGGGCGAGGAAGCCACGGCTTCCTGCCTTTTTCCTTCGAATCGGTGCGTTGGCGCCATCGCCGCCTCCCTCTCCCGCCGGGGGTTTAGAGAAGTCCCAGCGCCATCGACGGTGCGGTAAAGCGGTGCCTGGCTGCGCCACCCAGAGTTTGGCCCGCGGGTGATCCGCAATGTGAGAAGGGGTTTTTCCGGGACCGGTTTGACTGATATGTTGGCCAAGATCTATGTGTGACGATCGTCATACAAGCTATATGGCGATCCTTACGGGCGTCAATTCGCCGTCCACCCCTAAGCACTGGAGTTCCGATGAGTCCTGTTCATGCAGTCCTGGCGTCCTTGGCCGCCGGTGCCATTGAAATCCACGACCTGACCGCGCCGCTGTCGGCCGAAACGCCTACCCTTGTGTTGCCGGAACCATTCTCGAACCTGATTGATTTCAGCATCGAGCAGGTCTCCGCATACAACGAGCCGGGTCCGTTCTGGAAGCACCACAACATCCACACCGGCGAACACATCGGCACGCACATCGACGCGCCGATCCACTGGGTCACCGGAAAGGACGGCAAGGATGTTTCCCAACTGGACCCCGCCCGCCTCATCGGCCCGGCAGTCGTGCTCGACTTCAGCGCCGAGGCCGCGGCCGACCCCGACTTTCTGGTCGACGTGGAGCACTTGGTTGCCTGGCAGGAGGAACACGGCGCCTTCCCCGCGAACTCGTGGCTGCTTTTCCGCACAGGATGGGACCAGTACGGAGATGACAAACAGGCGTTCCTAAACCTTGATGACAATGGATCGCACACCCCGGGCTTCACCGCCGAGTGCGCCAAATGGATCGCCGGGCAACCGGAGATCTCCGGAGTCGGGGTGGAAACCGTGGGCATCGACGCCGGCAACGCCGGGGCACTCACCCCTCCGTTCCCGATGCACCATTTCCTGCTGGGCGCAGACAAATACGGGATCACCTCGCTGAAAAACCTGGCCAAGCTGCCCACCCTCGGCGCGATGGTCGTGGTGGCCCCGCTGCCTATCGTCGGAGGCACCGGATCACCGGCGCGCGTGCTGGCCATGGTGGGAGGTAACCCGGCATGAACGTTGCACAACTCGTAGGCAAGACCCTGGCGGAGCTGGGCGTTGGCCACTGCTTCGGCGTGGTGGGCTCGGGAAACTTCACCATCACCAACGCCCTCATGGAGCACGGCGTGCCGTTCACCGCCGCCCGGCACGAGGGCGGGGCCGCCACCATGGCCGATGCCTATTCGCGCACCAGCGGCAAGGTCTCCCTGCTCTCGGTCCACCAGGGCTGCGGGCTGACCAACGCCGCCACCGGCATCGGCGAGGCGGCCAAGTCCCGCACCCCGATGATCGTGCTGGCCGCCGAGGCCGCACCCTCCGCCGTCTACTCGAACTTCGCCATGGACCAGGACGGCTTTGCCGCCTCCGTCCATGCGGTGGCCGAGCGCGTGCATTCGGCAGCCAGCGCCGTGGCCGACACCGTCCGCGCCTACCGACGCGCGGTCAACGACCGCCGCACCGTGGTACTGAACCTGCCGCTGAACGTGCAGGCGCAGGAAGTCGCCGGGGAGCAGGCCACGGCACCGCCAGCCGTTGTCCCGGCCGAACCCATCAGGCCCTCACGTGCCTCGGTTCAAGCACTGGCCGGCCTGCTGGCCGGCGCGCAGCGCCCGGTGTTCGTTGCGGGCCGTGGCGGGCGCGGAGCCAGGGACGAGATCCTGGCCCTGGCGAAGCACACGGGCGCGCTGGTGGCCACCTCCGCGGTGGCCAAGGGCCTGTTCAACCAGGACGACTTCAACCTCGGCATCTCCGGCGGCTTCTCTTCCCCGCTGGCAGCCGAACTGATCACCGGCGCCGATCTCATCATTGGGTTCGGCTGCGCCTTGAACATGTGGACGATGCGCCACGGGCACCTGATCGGCACGGAAACCAAGGTCGTCCAGGTCGATCTTGAGGAACAGGCCCTAGGCGCCAACCGCCCCATCGGCTTGGGCGTGGTGGGGGACTCGGCGCAGTGTGCAGCCGATGTGCTCGACGCACTTGTCGCCGGGAACGTCCAGGCGCGCGAGGGCTATCGGAGCGGGTCCGTGAAAGCGCGGATCGACGAATCCATCCACTGGCAACAGGTCGACTTCGAGGACCTCTCCGACGGGCAATACATCGACCCGCGCACCCTGACCACGGCACTCGATGGGATACTGCCGACCGAACGCATCGTGAGCGTCGATTCGGGGAATTTCATGGGCTACCCCAGCCAGTTCCTCTCGGTGCCCGACGAGTTCGGCTTCTGCTTCACCCAAGCCTTCCAGTCCATCGGCCTGGGCCTGTACACGGCCATCGGCGCCGGGCTGGCGCAGCCGGGACGGATCCCGGTGCTGGGAACAGGGGACGGCGGCTTCCACATGGCCATCGCGGAGCTGGACACCGCGGTGCGGCTGAACATGCCGTTGGTGTGCATCGTCTACAACGACGCCGCCTACGGGGCCGAGGTCCATCACTTCGCGCTCGAGGACCCGGAAGCCGACATGAGCTCGGTGCAATTCCCCGACACGGACTTTGCGGCGATCGGGCGTGGTTTCGGGGCCGATGGGATCACCGTGCGGACGCTCGCCGACCTGGATGCAGTGGGCCAGTGGGTGGCCTCGAACCCGACAAAGCCGCTGGTCATCGATGCGAAGATCGCCTCGGACTCAGGTTCCTGGTGGCTCGCCGAGGCCTTCAAGGGGCACTGACCCCGGGACCTCGGACGGCACTTGAGAAGTCCCGGCGGGGGATAAGGCTCCCCACCGGGACTTTCTTGCCTTCGAGCGGCCCCGCCCGGGTCCATCCACGACGACCCAAGCTCCACACCGGATCCCGCGGTGCACGGACGACAACTCCGCATGCCCTCCAAGGGGACAACGCAGAGTAGGAGCGGCCCGACCCGCTTGTCGCGAATCGAACCACTCCCGCTCTGATTCCGAAGCTAGGCGCTGGGCACCAGGTTCTCCGTTGCCTTGTTGCTGGCCGGGGTCCAGCGCAGGTGCACCGTGCCCTCATCCTGAACGTCCTCGCGCAGCAGCGACAGGCGCGGACGGACAGCGTCGGTGCGTGCACTGGGCGGCTTGCGGCGCCCGGCCTTGAACGGCAGTGGCCAGGTGGCACCGTCGCCAACGTACTCCTGCTCGGCGGCGGCCTGCAGCGTCCATTGCGGGTTGTACAGGTGCGTGCGACCCAGTGCCACCAGGTCGGCGCGTCCCGCCAGCAGGATCGAGTTCACGTCGTCGTAGGAGGAGATCGCCCCGACCGCGATGACGGCAACGCCGGCTGCGGCTGCCACTTGGTTGCGGATCTTGTCGGCAAACGGCGTCTGGTAGCTGCGCCCGAAGGCCGGCTTTTCCGCCTTGATGATCTGCCCGGAGGACACATCAATCGACTTGACCCCGTGGTCGATGAACGCCTGGGCGATGGCCAACGCGTCGTCCTCGGTGTTCCCGCCCTCGGTCCAGTCGGTGGCGGAGATGCGCACGCCGATCGGTTTGTGCGTAGGCCACGCCTCGCGCACCGCGTCGAGCACCTCGAGCGGGTAGCGCAGGCGGTTTTCCAGCGATCCGCCGTATTCGTCGGTGCGCTTGTTGGACAGCGGGGACAGGAAGGAGGAGAGCAGGTAGCCGTGGGCTGCGTGCAGTTCCAGCAGGTCGAAGCCTGCTTCATCCGCGCGGCGGGCAGCGGCCACGAACTGCTCGCGGACCTCGTCCATCATGCTCCGGTCCATTTCCACCGGGACGTGGCAGCCCTCGCCGTAGGGGATGGCGCTGGGGGCCAGCACCTCCCAGTTGCCGGTTTCCAGCGGCTCGTCGATGCCTTCCCACATGAGCCTGGTGGAGCCCTTGCGGCCGGAGTGGCCGATCTGGGCGCCGATCTTGGCGTTGGAATTGCCGTGCACGTAGTCGGTGACGCGCTTCCACGCGGCGCCCTGTTCGTCGTTGTACAGCCCGGTGCAACCGGGAGTGATGCGCCCGATGTCCGAGACGCAGACCATTTCGGTCATGACCAGCCCGGCCCCGCCCATGGCCTTGGAACCCAGGTGCACCAAGTGGAAGTCGCCCGGCACGCCGTCGGTGGCCGAGTACATGTCCATGGGGGAGACCACGACGCGGTTCACCAGCTCCAGCTCGCCGATCTTGTAGGGCTGGAACATCGCCGGGGCGACTTCCTTCGAACCGGCCAGGCGGGCGAAGTCCTCATCGACGCGGGCGGCGAACTCGGTGTCGCGCAGCTTCAGGTTGTCATAGGTGATGCGGCGGGAGCGGGTGAGCAGGTTGAAGCAGAACTGCACCGGATCCTGGTCCTTGTACTGCCCGATGTTCTCGAACCACTCCAGCGAGGCCTGGGCGGCACGCTGGGTGGAAGCCACCACCGGGCGGCGCTCGGTCTCGTAGGCAGCGAGGGCATCCTCCACGGAGGAATGTTCGTGCAGGCAGGCGGCCAGGGCCAGGGAATCCTCCATGGCCAGCTTGGTGCCCGAGCCGATGGAGAAGTGCGCGGTGTGGGCGGCATCGCCCAGCAGCACGATGTTCTCGTGGCGCCAGTTTTCGTTGCGCACCGTGGTGAAGTTGATCCACTTCGAGTTGTTGGTCAGCACGTCGTAGCCGGCCAGTTCCTCGGCGAAGATCTCTTTGACCTTGGCCACTGCCTTATCGTCGCTGACGCCGGGGGCGAAGACCTCGTCCTGGGTCTCGTCGAAGCCGGCGGCCCGCCAGACATCCTCGTGCATTTCCACGATGAAGGTGGAGCCCTCGTCCGAGTACGGGTAACCGTGGATCTGCATGGTTCCCGCGTCGGTTTCCTTGACGAAGAACTTGAAGGCCTCGAAGACCTGGTTGGTGCCCAGCCACATGTACTTGGAGGTGCGTGGATCCAGTGACGGCTTGAAGGAGTCGGCGAAGCGGGTGCGGATCGCCGAGTTCAGGCCGTCGGCCGCCAACACCAGGTCGTAGTCTGCCGAAAGCTCTTCGACGTCCGGGGCCATCGTGGAGAAGCGCACGTCGACGCCGAGTTCGATGCAGCGGCGCTGCAGCAGCTCGAGCAGTTCCTTGCGGCTCATGGCCGCAAAGCCCTGTCCGCCGACGGTGTGCATCTCGCCGCGGAAGTGGATGTCGATGTCGGACCAGCGGGCGAAGCGGCGGGACATGTAGTCGGCAATGACGGTGTCCGCATTGCCAATGCCGCCGAGCGTCTCATCCGAGAACACCACGCCGAAGCCGAAGGTGTCCGAGGCTGCGTTGCGCTCCCAGAGCGTTACCTCGTGCGCGGGGTCCAGCTGCTTCATCAGGGCCGCAAAGTACAGGCCGCCTGGGCCGCCGCCAACAACTGCGATTTTCATGGTGGATCCTTTTCTGTGACACGGTGCGGCCGGTGGGGGCCGAGCGTTGCTGCCTAAGTGGGGTGGGAGGGGGGGAAAGCTAGGATGCGTGGGACTCGGAAAGGGCTTCGCGCAGCTTGAAATGTTGGAGCTTGCCGCTGGGGTTCCGCGGAAGCTCATCGACAAACCGGATGTCGCGCGGGTACTTGTAGGGGGAGATGACTGACTTGACGAAGTCCTGGATCTCCTTGGCCTTCGCCTCGGAACCGGCGACGCCCTCGACGAGGACCACGAAGGCGCACACCACCGAGCCGCGTTGCTCGTCGGGCCGGGCCACCACCGCCGTTTCCAGCACATCGTCGTGCTGCATGATGGCTTCCTCGACCTCGGGGCCGCCGATGTTGTAGCCGGAGGAAATGATCATGTTGTCGCTGCGCGCCTGGTACGTAAAGTAGCCGTCGGCGTCCCTCACGAAGGTGTCTCCCGTGACGTTCCAGCCGTTGGAGACATAGGCGTGCTGGCGCTCGTCGTCGAGGTACCGGCAGCCGGTGGGGCCGATCACTGCCAGCCGTCCGGACTCGTCGGGTCCCAGTTCGTTGCCTTCCGGATCAAGGATGGTGGCGCGGTAGCCGGGCACCGGGATTCCCGTGGCGCCCGGGCGGATGTCGTCGCCGGCTGCGGAGATGAAGACGTGCAGCAATTCGGTGGAGCCTATTCCGTCAATCAGCGACAGGCCCGTGGCATCGTGGACCTGCTGCCAGGTTGCCGCCGGAAGGTGTTCACCGGCGGAGATGGCCAGGCGCAGGGGTCGCAGCAGGTCCGCCTTGCCCTCCTTGAGGATGGCGCGGTAGGCGGTGGGTGCGGTGAAGAGGATCGTGGCACCGGCGTCGTGGGAATACTGCGCCAACTCCACCGGGGTGGTGCGCTCGGTGAGGAGGGTGCTGGCGCCAAAGCGCAGCGGGAACACCACCAATCCGCCCAGGCCGAAGGTGAAGGCCAGCGGAGGGGATCCGGCGAAGACGTCGTCCGGGGTTGGTGCCAGGATGTGCCGGGCGAAGGTGTCCGCGTTGGCCAGGATGTCCCGGTGGAAGTGCATGGTGATCTTCGGGACGCCGGTGGTCCCGGAGGTGGGGCCCAGCAGAGCCACGTCGTCGGCAGCGGTTTCGACGTTGGTGAATTCACCGGACTTGGAACCGGTGCGGGCTACCAGGTCCAGGGCATCGGCGGAGCCGACCGCGACGACCGGGTAGGCCGAGCCGGCGGCCTCACGGGCGTCGTCCAGGAATCGGTGGTCGCAGAGCATCAGCGAGGGCCTGGTCAGGGTCGCGAGCTTGCCGATTTCCGGGGCGCGCAGGGCGGGCATGGTGGTGACCACCACGGCGCCGGCCTTCAACACGCCGAGCCAGCAGGCCACGAGCCACGCGTTGTTCGGTGCCCGAAGCATGACCCGGTTTCCCGGGATGATCCCGAAGTCCTCGGTGAGGACCTGGGCGACCTGGTTGGCCCGGGTCAGCAGCTCGCCGTAGCTCTGCCGCGACCCGTCCGGTGCCAGCAGCGCCGGACGGTCGGGCCCGAAGGCCGCGACGGCGTCATCGATCAGGACCGTGGCTGCGTTGAGCCGATCGGGGTATTGCAGCTCTGGCAATGTGAATTCCAGGGTGGGCCACAATTCCTGCGGCGGCAGGTGGTCACGCGTGAACGTGTCGTGGTGGGCCGAAAGCGATAATTCCATGAACTTGCCGTCTCTTTCCAGGAGT
Organism: Paeniglutamicibacter sulfureus; assembly: GCF_039535115.1. NCBI lineage: Bacteria > Bacillati > Actinomycetota > Actinomycetes > Micrococcales > Micrococcaceae > Paeniglutamicibacter > Paeniglutamicibacter sulfureus. Next base: position 2,030,444 of record NZ_BAAAWO010000001.1, on the reverse strand, counting down.
CGATTTTCAAGGGTGGGGCGTTGGTGCGGTGGTGCCTTAGCCGCGGGGTCCGCGGATCATGCCCTCCTGGGCAACGGTGGCCAGAAGCTGGCCGTCACGGGTGTAAAAGCGGCCCAGCGCCAGGCCGCGGTTGTTTTGGCTGGAGATGGCTTCCTGGACGTAAAGCACCCAGTCGTCCACGCGCCCGGGGCGGTGGAACCACATGGAGTGGTCAAGGCTCGCGGTTACCAGTCCCTCGGTGCTCCAGGACAGGTTTTGGGTCCGCAGCAGCGGCTCCAGGATGGTGTAGTCGCAAACATAGGCCAGTGCCGCACGCTGGGTGATGGCATCGTCGGGGAGCTCGGTGAAGGCCTTTACCCAGACAGCCTGGTGGGCGGCCGATGCCCCGTCCACCTCGAGGTACAGGGCTCCCGGGACATGGCGCATGTCGAAGGACCGGCCGGCCGACCAGTATTCCGCGACCGGGCCCTCGGCCTCGGCGAGCACCGTCGCGGCGCTGGCCAGGGTTTCGGGATCCAGGTCAAGGTATTCCGCGGGGGCCGTGGAAGACTGCTCGGGTCCGGTCTCCGGGACGTGGAAGGAGCCGAGTGCGGTGTAGACCGCCTTGCCGTTCTGGAATCCACGCACCTGTCGGGTGGAGTAGCCGCGGCCGTCACGCATGAGCTCGACTTCGTAGCGGACGGGCACGTGCATGTCCACGGGACGCAGGAAGTAGGAGTGCATTGAATGCAGTTCCCTGTCCTGGCCCACCGACCGCATCATGGCCGTGGCCGCTTGGGCCACCATGTCCCCGCCGTAGGCCTTGGGCCACGGAACATATTGGGGGATGGCGGTGTAGGCCTGGTCAAAGAACTCGGCCTCGCAGGAGGTCATGTCGATGGCATCGAGGAAGATTTGTGAGCTCATGCCCGGCGGTATCCTTCCAGGGTTTCGTCGGCGACATCCTCGAGGTTCACGACGATGTTTTCCGGGGTGCGCGCGGTCAGCCAGACCAGGTCCTCGGTGATCGACATGTTCGCTTCGACGTGAGGCATGAACGGCGGGACAAAGACCCAGTCCCCGGCGGTCATGTCCAGGAACTGCTCGTAGTTCTCGCCAAAGTAGATCCGCCCATGACCCCTGAGCACGTATCCACCGGTCTCGGCCTCGCCGTGGTGGTGGGGCAGGGAGCGGTAGCCGGGTGTGTTGGAGACCTGGCCGAACCAGATCTTGGTGGCCGGTGTGTGCTGGATGCTGACCCCGGAAACGCGGATGCAGTCGCCGGATTGCGCCGTGTTGGTGTCTTCCTCGCCCTTGCGGGTGACCACGGGGACCACGACGCCATCGGCGTTGGCGTAGATGGCGTTGTCGCCTTCGGTGCGGTAGATCGTGGGGGTGGTGTTGCTCATGAGCTGTTCTCCTTGGCTTTCCTGGATGGTGGGATTGTTGGTGCGCGCTGTCTAGAGGTCGGCAGTGACGCGGGTCCGGACGATGTTCCTCAGGGTCCCGATGCCGGGGATCTCGGTGATCAGTTCATCCCCGTCCTTCAGGAAGAGCGGCGGGTTCATGCCCATGCCGACACCGCCGGGGGTACCGGTGAGGACGACATCTCCGGGCCGCAGGATGGTGAAGGTGGAGATGTAGGACAGGAGCTTGGCAGCGGAGAAAACCAGCGTCTTGGTATTGCCGCGTTGGACTTCGGTGCCGTTGAGCGTGCAAATGACCTCGAGCCCGGCCTCTGGATTGATCTCATCGGCTGTGACCATGACCGGACCCAGCGGAGTGGTGCGGTCGAAGGCCTTGCCCTGGAGCCACTGGAGGGTCCGGCGCTGCCAATCACGCATGGAGATGTCGTTGGCCACGGTGTAGCCGGCGATGGCTGCGGCCGCCTCGTCCTCGCGCGCGTTTTGCAGGGTGGTTCCAACCACTACCGCAAGCTCGGCTTCCCAATCGAGGTCCACGGATTCGTCGGCAACGATCTGTGCGTCGGGATCGGTGAGCGTATCAGCAAATTTTGCGAAGAGCGTGGGATATGCCGGAAGGTCGCGACCCATCTCAAGGATGTGATCCGAGTAATTCAAGCCGCAGCAGATGACCTTGGCGGGTGTTGGCACGGGGTTGAGGATCTCGACGTCGGATGCCGGGACGGCGGCGAGACCGGGATGTTCCGAAGCGGCCTCACTGACAATTTGCTTCCACGCGGGCATGCCCAAGAGATCGCTGAGATTGCCTGCGGGCAGTGGCTGAAAAGCGTCGCCCACCACCAAGGCAGCGGTGGTGCTTCCAGCGTGTCGAATTGTTGCGAGTTTCATTCCTCGGTCCCTTGCTAATCATCAAATCCATGTGTGTCGACTTTTTGACCGCCGTCACGTATCCTCAATGTAACACGCGTCACCAGTCCGGCGCCAGAGCGGAACAGCCGCAATCGCCAAGAGAATACTTAGGAGAGCACGATGACCGAAACCACCCTCTTCCAGAACCTCACCATCAATCCGGATTCCCTAGGCAAGCCTTCTGGATTCGCGCATGGCGTGCTCGCGGGCACGACCGTTTATCTGGGCGGGCAGACCGCCCTGGACAAGGACATGAAGATCGTTCCGGGCAACATCGTCGATCAGTTCAAGCAAGCGTTCTCGAATGTCCTGGCGACCCTGGCCGAGGCCGGCGGCCATCCCGAGGACTTGGTCTCCGTGACCATTTACCTCACCGACGTAGATGACTACATGGCCAATGGCAGGGAGATCGGCCGGCTTTGGCGCGAAATGGCGGGCAGCAAATATCCGGCCATGGCCGGCATTGGCGTCAGCCGCCTTTGGCAGAAGGAAGCCCTCATTGAAATCCAGGGCGTGGCAGTGATCCAGGATCGCGCCTAGTTTCCCCCAGGACGTGACTACCATCTGAATTAAATAAGGATGCCGTGCCGTGCAACCGAATCCCTGGGAAAGGGGAAGGTTGCGCGGCACGGCTTTTTCTTGGGCCGGGATCGTCCGTCAGCGGGCCGCCGCGTTGTTGTCAATGGCGCGGTCGGCATGGCGCTGGGCGCAGGGCGACAAAAGTGCGTGGAGTTCCTGGAAGAGATGCTCGGCCTCCAGCGCATTCCAGTTCTCCGGCAGGAATTTGATGGGCAGCCCGGGATCGAGGTAGGGCAGACGCCGCCATTGGGTGATCAGCACGAGGTAGTCCGCAAAGGCGAGGGCGTCGGATTCCGGATTGCTGCCCGACTTGCTTCGCCGGGCCCAGGCGCTCAATAGCCCACGATTGCGATCCAGAAAATCGGAATACAGGGCGTCAAGCGCCGGCAAGTCCCACCACGTCCCGATGTTCTTACGCAGGTCGGCGTCGCCAATATGATCAGCCATGAAGAATTCGAGGTATTCGTTCAATCCACGGGTATCAAAGTAGGCGAGCACCGAGTCGCGTAGATGCCCCGGGGCAATCCATAGACCTGGAGTGACCGAACCAAAGCCCATCCGCACCAGGGATGAACGGATCTTGTGCCGGATGTTGCGTTGGGATTCGGGCACCGTGAACGTAGCCAGAAGCCATTGGTCATCTGCCTTGGCCCGACGCGGGTGGAAAATTCGTTCATCGCCCTCAACAAACGTTTCGATGACCGACGGCGCCAATGCATATCCGTTGCGGCCGTTGACCTGAATACTGTCAATGACGCCGCGCTTCTTCAGACGGGATATCGACGACCTGGTCCCCGTGGATTCGACGCCGATGTCTTGCATCAGGGAAATGATGGTGGCCACGGCCAGGGCGCCGCCGTGTTGGCGCGCATACAGGCCGAAGAGCGAGACGATTAATTGGTGGTGCCGAGGAACAGGGGCCTCGCCGGCCCCCTTTTGATCGCCCACGTGTGTAGTCATGCGCTCACTTTATCCAATGGGCACCGATAGCCTGTTCGAATGGGCAGGGAGTCACGGGCGTGTCGTTTTGGTGACGCCAGTTACGGTAACGCCTACTAATGGAGTTCGAATCCCGGTTGTCACCCGTTGAAAGAGGTCTAGGAATTTCATGCGTCCACAGGTATTGATCTGCTCGTATCTCCAGAAGGAATTGGTCGACAAACTGATCGCCGATCTGCCCGAGATCGACGTCGTCTACCGAGCCGAACTGCTGCCGGTCCCACAGTTCGGCGCCGACCACCGGGGAAGGCAACGCGATCTGCGCGAGAGCCAAATCGCCGAATGGCGAACTCACTTGGCGGACGCCACCATCATGTTTGACTTTGACTGGTGGCAGCCAAAGGCCTGGCGGGAGCACAGCCCGAACCTCGAGTGGATCCAGGCCACGCAGGCAGGTGTTGGAGTGCGGGCCGAGGCACTGGGGCACACCGAGAACCAGGTTCGGATTACCACTGCAGCGGGTGTCCACGCCAAGCCACTGGCTGAATTCGCACTGGCCGGGTTGCTGTACTTCGTTCGAGAACTACCGCGCTTGGGATCCCAAAAAGATCAGCAACGGTGGGCGACCGGGGCGTCGAACACACTCTATGGCCAAAAAGCCTTGATCGTTGGCGCGGGCAGCATCGGTAGCGAAGTGGCAAGGACCCTGAGCTTCATGGGAGTCAGGTGCGATGGAACGATTCGCGGCACCAGAGTCCTTGGCCAGCCTTTCGAAAGGTCCGTCGCCTTTCAGGATTGCGACCTGGGGGAGTACGACATCGTGGTCTTGGCGTGCCCGCTGACCGAGGAAACCAGAGGCCTCTTCAACCGGCAGCGAATTTCCTCCATGAAGGTGGGTGCCCTGCTCGTGAACCTGGCACGAGGTCCGGTACTCGACCAGGAATCTGTAGTCGAGTCCTTGAACGCAGGTCGTCTTGGTGGAGCCGTACTTGACGTGACGGATCCTGAACCCCTGCCGGCAGGCCATCCCTTGTGGGATGCGCCGAATCTCATACTTTCGCCACATACGGCCGCAAATGTGGACGCCGAGAACGCACGCCTGATGGAACTCTTCACCAAAAATCTGCGCCTTTATCTGAGCGGTGGGAAGCTGATCAATTCCTATGATCCCTTCCTGGGCTACTGACAGCGGACCCGGGAATCAAGCTCTGGGTGTTGCATAGCGCAAGGGGCCGGCACTGAGGGGTGCGGTCGGCCGGACGTCATCGAGAAGTCCGGCCTGGACGACAAGCACCGCGAGTTGAACACGGTTGCTGATGTCGAGCGGTTCCATGATTTTCGCAAGTTGGGCCTTCACGGTCCCTTCACTGACGTGAAGAAGTGAGGCTATCTGGGCATTTGTGTAGCCTTGCGTCAGGGAATGCAGCAAGCGTCGATCCCGCGGGCTCGCTTGACGCAGGAGCTGCGACTTGAAGTCGTACTTGCTTGTGGAATGAGGTGGGAACTGATCTGCATCGGCTGGCTTGGAAAAGATCATGTTTCCCGAGTGGATCATCCGAAGCGCTACTCCGAGATCAGTCGAAACGGCATTCTTGGCCAGATAGCTGCAGGCACCCGCTGAATGCGCTCGGGTCATGGTTTCTATGTCGTGAGCCGCCGAAAGCATGACAAGCCTGGTCGCCGGGGCACCCGCCAATATCCGCTTGGTGGCCTCCGGGCTGGAGACATCTCTAATGGTGGTTTCCATGAGAACTAGATCGGGTCGCTTGTCCAGGGCGGCTTCGATGGCTTCGTCGCCAGTTCCGGTGACTGCCTCGAGCTCAACATCGGGGCTTGATGCCAAGAGGCTTTCGAGTCCAAGCCGAAGAAAGTAATCACCGTCTGCTAAATGGACTCGTATGCGAGGCTGCATTGGAGGGCTCCTAAAGGAATCTGAAAATATAGCACTAGCGCACAATAAATCAAACGCAGAACCAACGACCAGTGCCCAAAAACTATATTTTTCGCTGTATTTCATTCCCATATTAGTCATGTTGAATAGCCGGTTGGCGAATGAAGCGCACAAAAGAGTACAAGTTACGGAAAACAGAGTGAATTATGGCCGAGTGTCCGACTTGGATGACCCATCGATGTGAGTTTCAGGACGCTGGATCCCCGGGCGACGTGCCTGTTCGTGATAACCATACGGTGAATGGATTATGACTCGTGCGGCCCAGTCTAGGACCCGGCCCCTTACATGGCGTCAAGCGTGGAGGCGCGAACGGGATGTTCCTCTGAACACTTTCCATCGCCTGGAAGATGCACTGGCAGTAGACGCTTCGCCCCAAAAGGTGGGAAGCGTCGCCCACCATCGGCCAGCAAAATCTTGGCCGACGCGCCCGCGCCCAGCCATCCGATGGTGTCGACCTACAGCATTCTCAAATAAAGAATGAGCGGGGCTACTTTTTCTTTGCGCGTCCGAAGGCAAGATATGCAAGGGGCCCAAGGAAGTTAATGAACGTCGCTGCGGCCCAGGCGCTCTTTGGACCGTTGACTTCCAACGCAGGGCGTTTGACCAGGTCGCGCAGGGCCACGAATTGGAGAGCCAGCTGGGCAATTCCCATAACGGCGATTCGCCATCGTGCCACGACTGATAGTTCGTTCCAGCTTGTGTTCCGGGCCATGCTTCTCCTCGTGAGTCATTGCGGATGCGTCTGGTGCAACCGGCTACCATCTGCCATCGTATCCCTGGCGCTAATGGAAGTGGTCTCGAAGCCGTTCCATCTCGCGTCGGTCCTTTTTCGTCGGCCGGCCGGCGCCCCTGTCCCTGACGGGAACCTGCGGGATGACTTCCTTGGGCCGGACCGGGGTGTGGTCGAGATAGCAGCGGGCGGCGATGTCGGCACCCACCCTCTTGGATATTACGGCGGTCACTTCGAGGATTCTGTCGAATCCGGATTGCCTGACCCGGATGGTGTCTCCCGGAACGACAATCTGTGCGGCCTTGGCGGGTTTGTCGTTTAGGCGCACGTGGCCGGCGCGGCAGGCTGTCGTTGCCGCCGAGCGGGTCTTATAGATTCGAATCGACCATAACCAGGCATCGATTCTGACGGCCTTGGATTCCTGCTTCACCCCGTCAGTCTATCCATCGCAGGACATCGGGCACGGTTATTGAGCAGAGAGCGAGCCGACTGGAGCTGTTCCCGGCCATGCCGGGTTGCTTCGACTGCCAACGAGGGCGAGAGCTCGTTCAGCCGCAACCGTTGGCAGGATCAAACATCCCCGCCTCGATCTGTTGGGCCTGCCGTTGTGCATCGCGCAGTTGCCCGTAGAATCTCACGTTGGGCTCGACCTTCATTGCCGTCGCGTGTCCGGATGCCACGAGGGCTCCGTTGATGAATTCTCCCCCGTGGCTCAGTGCGGCGAGGGTCCGCCCATATTGGTCCAGGCGTTCGGCATCGAATTGCAGCTCGACCTCCGCACCCTTGGGCAGTTTCTTGGCCAGGAATTCGGCCGCCTGCCGGCCGAAGCATTCCCCGGGTTGGTCCGGGCGGGAAATCTCCGGTGCGTCGACGTTTAGCAGCCGGACCCTGGTTCGTTCGCCGTCCAGCATGAGGTAGAGGGTGTCACCGTCGACCACATGCTGAACCGTTGCGCGTGCGTCCGGGTCACCCGTTCGGTCCCCGTAACCGCCGTTGACCTTGGGAAGCAACAACCACGTTCCGGCGACCACCGCTACGCACAAGACAAGCACCGGGACGGCACTGCCTCGACGACGGGACCTACTCATGGCTGTCGCTCATTTTCCTAGACCAGGGCGTTGTCGCAGGCGGTAACGAGCCGGGCCTGTACATCGGCCGGGACCTGGTCGCCGGAGGCAGCCATATCGTCAAGTGCGCTGACGATCTCCGGGGGCAGCCCGCCCTCGCGGACGGCGTCGACCATGGAGGCAACGACCTTGAGGTCGGCTGCGTTGATGGTGCCGTCCTGGATGGGGGCACAAGCTTGTTTGATGAGTTCCTTCTTGGCGCCGTCGGCCAGTTGCGTGGCGGCGGAGGAAGCTGCGGAAGAGGCCGTGTCGGCAATGGTTGAGCAACCGGTCGCCGAGAGCAGGAGGACTGCGCCGGAAATCAGCAGTGCACTTTTGGAGCGTGAAAATGTCATGGGTTCCATCTTAGTTGTTCCCCGGTGGGAGAACTCTGGGTAACCCATGAGTGCTCCCACCCCGGAGATGAACTGCTATCCGCGTGCCGAAACGGTTTCCAAGCGCGCAGGCCTGGCCAGGCCCAGTGTTTCGCGCAGCGTGGTTCCCGGGTAGGCGGAGCGGAACAGGCCGCGCTCTTGGAGGATCGGTACGACCAATCCCACAAAATCATCCAATCCCGCCGGATAACTTGGGCACATGAGGTTGAAGCCCTCACAGGCGCCCGACATGAACCATTCCTCAATCTCGTCCGCGATCTCGGCGGGGGTGCCGATCATGGTTGCATGGCCCCCGCCCGCTGCCAGGAACCCCAGCAGTTCGCGAAGCGTGGGGCGCTGGGTTTCGATGATGCGCTGAACGGTCAGGTAGCGGCCTTGTGGGCCGGTGAAGTCCTCGGCCGGGGGCAGCGGATCCACCCTGTCGTCCAGCGGATGGGTGTTGTAGTCCTGGCCGGTGAACATGTTGAGCTGGGCGATGGCCGACCCGGTGTCAATGAAGGAATCCAGCACGCGCTTCTTTTCCCATGCCTCTTCCCGCGTGGCACCGATGTACGTGACCAGCCCGGGAAGCACGGGAACCGGATCATTGGAGCGTCCGGCAAGACCCAGTAGTCGCCGGATGTCGGCGGCATACTCGACTGCCGATTCCCTGTCCCAGGAAACGGAGTAGATGGCTTCGGCATGGCGGGCCGCAAAGGAGCGGCCGGCTTCCGAGGATCCCGCCTGGAACAGCACCGGCCGCCCCTGCGGGCACCGGGGGACTGTCAGCGGGCCGGCAACCGAGAAATGGTTGCCGCGGTGGTTGATCGGCCGGACCTGCGCCGGATCAAGGTAACGTCCGGCTTCCCGGTCAACCAGCAGTGCAGAATCTGACCAGGAATCCCACAACCCCTGCAACGCGACAACAAACTCTTCGGCGCGCTCGTAGCGCTGGGCATGAGCCGGCAGGGAATCCATGGAATGATTGCGGGCCTCGGCGTCAAACATGGAGGTCACCACGTTGATGCCCGCCCGCCCGCCGCTGATGTGGTCCAGCGAGGCCAACAGCCTGGCGGCGTGGAAGGGCGTGTAGAAGCTGGCCGAGATCGTGGTGACCAACCCGATGCGGCTGGTGGCACGAGCCATGGCACTGAGAGCAGTCACCGGTTCCAGGAACCAGGGGATCCCTGCCGCGTATTCATGGTTCACGCTCTGCCCGTCGGCAAAAAAGACAGCATCCAGGCAACCGCGCTCGGCAATCCGGGCAAGTTCCTCGTAGTAGGAAATGTCGCCGAGGCGGTCGGCGCTGGATTCGGGGTGGCGCCATCCCATGGTGTGGTGGCCCGCCCCGTAGATGAAGGCGTTCAGGTGCAATTGGCGTGTGGCGTCCACGATGCTTTACCCGACCCCTAGTTCATCACCAGGCCGCCGTCGACAACCAGGTTCTGCCCGGTCACCGCCCGGGACCACGGTGAAGCGAACAGCAGTGCGGCGTCGGCGAACTCCGCCGGGGAAGTGACCCTGCGCAGTGGCGTGGAGCCGGCGATCAGGTCGAAGACCGCTTCCGGGGTGGCGGCGGAGGCATCGGTGGTGCGAAGCAGGCCGCCGGAGATCATGTTCACGCGGATGTTTTCCGGGCCGAGGTCGGCCGCGAACGTGCGGGTCATGGCCAGCAGGGCAGCCTTGGCCGCGGTGTAGTCGTGGTAGGGGACCACGGGGTTCTGGAAGAGGTTTGTCCCGATGTTGACGATGTTGCCAAAGCCCGCGGTTCTCATGCCGGGCAGGGTTGCCTGGATCGTGTTCAGCGCACCGCCAACGATGCCGGTGAACTGCTCCCCGAAAGCCATGTAGCCGATTCCATCGGCCTTGGCACGGGCGTCGCCATTGAACGAAAAATCGGGCAGGGCGTTGTTGACGACAGTGGTGATGGGAGCACCAAAATGTTCGTGCGCCCCGGCCACCAATTGGGAGACTTGATCCGCGTTCGCGACATCGGCTTGGACCGCTATCGCGCGATCGGCCCCGAACTCGGCTGCCAGTTCCCGGGCGGCGGTTTCGCTGGAGCGGTAGTTCAATACAAGCCGTGCGCCCTCGCGCGCAAAGGCCCGGGCCAGGTCTGCCCCGAGTCCGCGTCCTGCCCCGGTGATCAACACGATTTGGTCCTTGATAAGCATTTTCTTGCACCCTTCTGCTGGGCGAAGGGATGCCATGGAACCAGCCGACGGTCGTCCAGGAATTTGGGTACGAGGGCAGTTCAAGCCGGACCGGCATCCCTTCGCTCGGATTATCGAGATCAGGTTCAACGGGTCTATCTCTCAGCCGCCAGGCGGCACCCCGTGTCGAGTCCTGTGGCCAACGTAGCACCGGTACGGGGCAATCCCCGAATCAAGGGCAAGGACGGAGGCGACACACACGAGGCCTCGCCGGTCGGTGTCCGCGGGCAGTGCCACGGATGCGGCAAACTAGTGTGGGTGAGCCAGATGCGAATAATCCACACCATTGCCGCCGAGTTAACTTCCGGGGGTGCTTCGGTTGCCGACTGGCAGGTGAAGGCCGCCGTCGAATTGCTCGATGCCGGATCGACCGTCCCCTTCATTGCCCGATACCGCAAGGAAGCCACCGGAACCCTGGACGACACCCAGCTGCGCCTGCTTGAGGAGCGGCTGCGCTACCTGCGTGAATTGGAGGACCGCCGGGAAGCGATCCTGAAGGCCATCGAGGAGCAGGGGAAACTCACCGACGAGCTGCGGGCCGCCATCATGGCTGCCGGTACCAAGGCCGAATTGGAGGACCTGTATCTGCCATACAAGTCCAAGCGCCGCACCCGCGCCCAGATCGCCCGCGAGGCCGGACTCGAGCCGCTGGCCGACTCGCTGATCCGCGATCCCGCCCAGGATCCCGAAGCGTTGGCAGCCACCTTCCTAAACCCCGAGCACGAGGTCAATGCGGCATCCGATGCCCTGGCCGGTGCCCGGGCCATTCTCACCGAACGTGCCTCGCAGGACGCGGTGCTGGTCTCCGAATTGCGCGAACGGCTGTGGACACGAGGGAAGATCTCGTCCAAGATCGCATCCGGCGCCCCTGCCGCGGATGCCTCGAAGTTCTCCGACTACGAAGACTTCGTGCAGCCCGTTGCCACCCAGCCCTCGCACCGCATCCTCGCGCTGCTGCGCGGAGAACGCGAGGGTGCGCTGAACCTGGAGCTGGCCGAGGCCGACCCGCGCGACGAGGCGGCGCTCACCGAGGCGCGGGCCGGATATGAGGCCGCCGTCGCCCGTTCGCTGGGCATCAAGGCCGCTGCCGATGCGCCGGCCGGCAAGTGGCTGGCACAAACCGTTCGCCTGGCCTGGCGCGGACGCCTGTTGGCACGGTTGGAGGCGGACCTGCGCACGCGGCTCTTCGAGGCCGCGGAGGAAGCCAGTGTCAAGGTCTTCGCCGCCAACCTGCGCGACGTGCTGTTGGCCGCCCCTGCCGGAAACCGGGCGGTGCTGGGGCTGGACCCCGGGTTGCGCACCGGGGTGAAGGTTGCCGTCGTCGACGCCACCGGCAAAGTGGTCGACATTGCCACCATCTACCCGCACGCCCCGGCCAACAAATGGGATGCCTCCGTGGCGACCCTGGTGGCACTGGCAACCAAGCACGGCACCGAACTGATTGCCGTGGGCAACGGGACCGCAAGCCGCGAGACCGACAAACTGGCCGGCGAGGTCATCGCCAAGCTGACCAACAAGCCTGCCAAGGTCATCGTCTCCGAGGCCGGGGCATCGGTGTATTCGGCGTCGGCGCTGGCAAGCGCCGAGTTGCCGGACCTGGATGTCTCCATCCGCGGTGCGGTGTCCATTGCCCGCCGACTGCAGGATCCGCTGGCCGAACTGGTGAAGATCGAACCCAAGTCCATCGGCGTGGGCCAGTATCAGCACGATTTGACCCCGGCCAAGCTTGACCGCTCCCTGGATGCCGTGGTCGAGGACTGCGTCAACGCCGTCGGCGTGGATGTGAACACCGCATCCCCGGCGCTGCTGGCCCGGGTGGCCGGAGTCGGTTCGCTGCTGAGCCGCAACATCGTCGAACACCGCAATGCGAACGGCCCTTTCACCACCCGCCGGTCCCTGTTGAAGGTTCCGCGCCTGGGAGCCAAGGCCTTTGAGCAATGTGCCGGATTCCTGCGCATCACCGGCGGCAAGCAGCCGCTGGATGCCTCCGCCGTGCACCCCGAGGCGTACGGGCTGGCCGAAACCCTGCTGGCAGCCGCCGACGCCGGCAACCAGTCGGTGGCCACCCTGAATGCCGCAGACTTTGTCACCGAGCAATTCGGCCTGCCCACGGTCAAGGACGTCATCGCCGAACTGGTGCGGCCTGCCCGTGACCCGCGCCCGGACTTCAAGACCGCGAACCTCAAGGAAGGCGTGGAAAAGATCGGCGACCTGCAAGTCGGCATGATCCTGGAAGGCACCGTTTCCAATGTGGCAGCCTTCGGTGCATTCGTTGACGTGGGAGTACACCAAGACGGACTGGTCCATGTCTCGGCGATGAGCAGCAAGTTTATTTCCGATCCACGCGAAGTCGTCACATCGGGCCAGGTCGTCAAGGTCAAGGTGCTGGAGGTCGACCCGGAACGCAAGCGCATCTCGCTCACCCTGCGTCTGGATGACGAGCCCGGGGCCAAAGCCGAGCGGACGGACCGGGCACCGCGAGGCACCGGGCAGCGCAACGAACAGCGGGGCCAACGCCCGGCACGCGGCGGCGAGGGAAAGCAGCGCGGCGGCAAACCGCAACAGAATCGGCCGGCCAGCGCCGCCGGGTCTAACGCAAACACCGCCATGGCCGAGGCCCTGCGCCGCGCCGGCCTGAGCAGCTAGCACCGGCCCACCGCGCCACGGCATCCGGTGGCGGCCCCGAATGGTCCGCCACCGGAAACCCGGCGCGTTGCCACGGATATCGGGCCACGCGAAAGGTGGCGTACCGTTGTCTGCGATGCCCCACGCTCCGGAGGGGCGTTCCGGCCGCGAAACACACTGAGAGAAGCCCACAATGGATGACGAAACGCTGAGCGAATTGATCATGACGGTATTCATGGTGCTGCTCATGGTTGCCATGGCCTACATGATCAAAGCCGCGGCCACCGGACAAATCAGGCGTAATGCCTGGATCGGAATCCGCACCGCAGCCCTGACCCACTGCGACAAGTGCTGGCTGCTGGGCCATCACGCGGCGGCGAACAAGAGCACCATAGGCTGTTGGCTGGCCGCAGTGATCATGGCAGCCGGAGGCCTCCTCTCAACATTGGTGACGCTACCTGGCTTTGTCCATCCCGCAGCCCTGATGGCGGGGCTGGCCGTCATGCTGGTCGGCCTGTTTCTTGGGGTGCGCGACGGCCACCGGGCGGCTGCCAAGATCCATGCCGGGCAGCGCATCGTTTCCTCTTAAACCCGTCGAGACCAAGGCATGCGAACCAAGGTGAGCATCACCTTGGTAGCCCTTCGCCGGTACGCAATGCATGACATATTTAGCCCGAGGTAAGTACGGCCATACTTCGGTGACAAGCCCCCGCGGAGCGCGTAGCGTGTGTGCCATGGAACTTACAGGAAAGCTTGCCGACGCATTCAACGACCAGATCACCCTGGAAATCCAGGCCTCAACGGTGTACCGCCAGTTGGCCATCGAAATGGATGTCCTGAGCCTGCCCGGCATCGCCGCATGGTTCCGTGCACAGTCCGCCGAGGAACTGGTACACGCGGAGAAGTTCATCGCCCACATGACCAACCGTGGAGCACACCCGGCGATCGGCGCCATCGGTGCCCCCGGGCTGAACGTGGTAACGGTTGACGGTGCTTTCCAGGCCTCCCTTGACCACGAGAAGAAGGTCTCCGAATCCATCCGGGACCTCTACCGCCTGGCCCACAACGAGGGCGACATCGACTCGGTGCCGATGCTGACCTGGTTCATCGAGGAACAGGTCGAAGAGGAAGCCACCGTCGGTGAAATCCTGGACCGCGTGAAGATGATCAACAACGATGGCAACGGCCTGCTTCGCCTGGACAGCGAACTGGCTGCACGCTAGAAACCATCGTCGCGGGGTTGCCCGTGGCGAAGATGTGATCAAGGCCCCCGGTCCGCGACTGGGGGCCTTGACCGTGTGTGCAATAACATGGGGTAAGGCATGTCCAGGTGCCGCGCCTCGATACGTGGTTATTCGTGAACGATCCTGGCGAACCGTGACGCCGTGCAAGACGTTGCTCCATGCATTCCATTCCCAGGTCAACCACTTGTTCAGTGAGGTCATAACCGTGTTTCACGTCCGTGCACGTATGGCATTGACCAACCCCGGATCGGGCGCTTTCGGGTGGAGACTGTCCGCATGAAGAAACTCGACTTCGCACGCACCGAGCCGATTTCCGCCCCGGTGGAAGCCTCGGGACCCACGCACCGGACCTCCGCGGAACTCAAGCTGCGCAAAGGGGCTGGCCGGCATTACGCGGTCCAGTACCTGATTCCCCAGAGCACCCCGGTCTACCTGCTTCGAGTCAGCGGGCTATGGGCCAGCGTGCAGCACGGACAGACCTTTGGCTGGCTCCCGGCCCAATGTCTCGAACGACTCGAAGCGCCCCGGCAGCCCCCGCAGGTTCCCGTACGTCCGGTCGCCAGCCAGCTGCCGGAAAATCCCGCATCGGTGGGCGGAGCCCCCAGCGCGCCGGAAGTGCCGGACGAAGACTTCATACCCACCCACCGCAGCACTGCCGACCTGAACCTGCGCAAGGGCTCTGGCACCAACTATCCGGTGCTGCGCGTGCTGGCGGCAAACATCCAGGTCCGGAAGGTTGACGAACTTGGCACCTGGGCCAAGATCTCCACCGGCAAGGACGTCGGCTGGGTTCCCAGCGCCTACCTGGCTCGCATCAACGTGAGCCGCCCCGCCACCGGCATACAGGCCATGGCACCAACCGAGTTCACGACCACCGTGCGCTTGAACGTCCGCAAGGACGCCGGCGACCGCTTCCCGATCCTGCGCATCATGCAGGCCGGAACCTTGGTGAAGGTCAACGGGAAACTAGGACCATGGCGAAGGATCATGCTGGATCAGGAAACCGGCTGGGTCCCGGCGAGCCAGCTCCAGTTGCGCTACGTGGTCTCGAAGACCCCCGTCACCATCACCGAGACCACGCTCTACCGGGGTGCCTCGGCAAACTACCGCGCCATCGCGCAGCTGGCTGTCGGCGAGCAACTGGAAGTCATTGCCAGCCGCGGACAATGGACCAAAGTCCGCGCTGGGCGGCTTGAAGGCTGGGTCCACAGTTCCCACTTGGGATGACACGGCCAATTTGCCGCGGCAGCTTCCTGCCACTTGGTGTCCTTATTGCCTAAAGTAAGGCTCTGGGGGTAGAAGAACTTGGTAATGTCCCCGCACACGCAACTATTGTGGATTCCTTGCGGGGCCACAACCGTTCAAAGGACGCGCCTTGACGATGGCCACACCGAAATACATTCGTGCCCTTTTCGCGGGGGTGTTGGCGGCAGGAATGGTTTTCACCGCGCTGCCGGCAACCTCCCAGGTCCGTGTCAACGCCGATTCCGGCAGCAAGGTCCGCGTCGGCAATTTCGCTTTGCCGCTTGACCCCGACACGTACCGAATGACCTCCCCGATGGGGCCGCGTTGCATGCCGGTGGTGGGAGGGTCGACCCACCACCTGGGTCAGGACATGGGCACAAGGGACAACGCCCCCATCTATGCGGTGGCCGCAGGCACCGTGCGCAAAGTCGTCAACGGCACCGGATCGACCTCAGGACAAGTGGTGGTTACCCACCGCATCGACGGGGGAACCTACGAGTCGGCCTACATGCACATGTGGCCCAACGACGTCTTGGTCAAAACGGGCCAAAAGGTCGCGGCAGGACAAAAGATTGCCCTGGTGGGCTCCTCGGGGCCATCCACCGGCCCACACCTGCACCTGGAAATCTGGAAGGATCGCTTCTACTCCAGCGATTCGAACGTTCGCAACCCCCGTGCCTTCCTCAAGGACCGCGGGCTGGACCTGAACTCCCATGCCACCGCCACTTACGCAGAGTCGCTGAAGACTTGCACCTATTATGCGCGAGGCAAGGCCGAGCTCTTTGCCTCGGCTTCCGCCGACTCGAAGGTCCTGGCCAGGCCGAACCGCAACGCCCCTGTCAGCAGCAAACCCGGTGCCATCAACGGACTTCGTAACGGGTCCTTTGTCAAGGTCAAGTACGGCTCGGTTACCGGTTGGATGAACCGATTTGCCGTCACGCCCTATGAATTGGGGGCAGCACCCGAGGGGTCGATGACATCCACGGGAACCGTCACCAACGGTGTCCGGGTGCCCTTTGCCAAATACAGCAACCCCTATGGCTTGAACATGCGCTCCGGCGCGGCCACCTGGTACTCGAAGCTCCTGATGATTCCCGCCGGCACCACTTTCGAAGCCTATGAAAGCTCCGCTGGCTGGTTGCGCGTGAAGTACAAGGGAACCGAAGGCTGGGTATCGGCAAGCTTGGCGCGCAAGACCGCGTCCATCGACCAGACTAAACTACCCGCAACCCACGAAGTCCTTCGTGACCTCAAGCTGCGTTCCGGGGCCGGGACCACGTATCAGGAAACCCATCCTCTCAAGCGAGGCGCAAAAGTTGCGGTGCGCCAGGTACGGGGCGGCTGGTCCCAGATTCAATCCGGGAAGCACTCCGGATGGGTCAGCTCGGCGGACATGAAGAAAATCGGATCAGCGACGCCCCAGACGGCAAAGCCACCGGTAGCCAAGCCCACGCCAACCAAGGCAACGCATGAGACCACCGCGAATCTGAACATGCGCGCGGGGGCCGGCACCAACACCAAGATCGTCAAGGTCCTGCGCAGCGGAACCGACGTCATCGAACTCCGTCGCCAAGGCACCTGGAGCAATATCAAGGCCGGGAACGCCGCCGGATGGGTCAGCAACAAGTACCTGCGCGTCATCAAGCCTGCCGCAACGAAGCCGCCGGTGGTCCAGTCGGTGAAGAAGGCGACCTACACGTCCAAGGCGAAGGTCGTTGCGCGCAAGAGCGCGAGTGCGAAGGCCGCGGCGGTCGTGAGCATTCCTGCCAAGACGAACGTGACGGTGGATGCTAGGAGCGGTTCGTGGCTGCGTGTGAAGTATGCGGGCAAGACCGGGTGGGTTCCGGCGAACCAATTGTCCGCCTACAAGGCACCGGCCAAGCCGAAGCCGCCGGTGGTCCAGTCGGTGAAGAAGGCGACCTACACGTCCAAGGCGAAGGTCGTTGCGCGCAAGAGCGCGAGTGCGAAGGCCGCGGCGGTCGTGAGCATTCCTGCCAAGAAGAACGTGACGGTGGATGCGAAGAGCGGTTCGTGGCTGCGTGTGAAGTATGCGGGCAAGACCGGGTGGGTTCCGGCGAACCAAGTGTCCGCCTACAAGGCACCGGCCAAGCCGAAGCCGCCGGTGGTCCAGTCGGTGAAGAAGACGACCTACACGTCCAAGGTGAAGGTCGTTGCGCGCAAGAGCGCGAGTGCGAAGGCCGCGGCGGTCGTGAGCATTCCTGCCAAGAAGAACGTGACGGTGGATGCTAAGAGCGGTTCGTGGCTGCGCGTGAAGTATGCGGGCAAGACCGGGTGGGTCCCGGCGAACCAATTGTCCGCCTACAAGGCACCGGCCAAGAGCAGGACAACCACCGTCCGGCTGAACCTGCGAACCGGAACAAACACATCAACACGATCGCTGTTGGTGATTCCGAAGGGCAAGAAGATCACGGTCAAGGCGACACGAGGAAGCTGGACACAGACCAGCTATTCAGGGAAAACGGGCTGGGTTAGCTCCAGGTACCTTCGCTAAGCCAGGCGCGACGCGTCGAATCCGGAAGAAGAATGGTCCGTGCAACCAGTCAGGACGGTTGCACGGACCATTGCCGTTTCAGCTACGGTTGTCGCTATTTTTCGGATTTTTCAGGGGGGGACTGGGAACCTGCTGCGTGCATGGCATCCGCTTCGTGCGCCGATGCCGATACGTTTGATTCTGCATGCGCCAAGACCTGAGCTGCCGTGGGTTCCCCTGCGGCTGCTTCCTTCTCCGGGTCGGCCCCGGGGTCAAGCTCCGGCAAATCCCGGTCGGCCCAGATTTTTACGATGCCCCAGGCAACAGCGGTCAGGGGTACGGCCAGCACTGCGCCCACCAATCCGCCCAACACCGTGCCTGCGGCCAATGACAGCAAGATCACCAACGCGTGCAGGTTCAGCGCGTGGGCCATGACCACAGGCTGCAGGAAGTTACCCTCCAGCTGGTTCACGACGATCACCGCTCCCAGAACAATCAGGGCAATCACGGGGCCGTTTGTCACCAAGGCAATCAAGGTGGCCAGGATTCCGGCGAAGGTGGCACCTATCAATGGAATGAAGGAGCTCATGAACACTACTACGCCCAGGGGAATGGCCAACGGAACCCGCAGGATGAGCAAGACAACGGTGATGGCGATGGCATCCACGGCTGCAACGGTGGCGGTTCCGCGCATGTAGCCGCCCAGCGTCTCTACGGTGCGCCCACCGGTGGACAGCCAACGGTGCATCTGGTGGTCTGGCATCCAAGAGAGGAAGAACGCCCAGATCCTGTCTCCGTCTTTCAGGAAGAAGAACAAGATCACCAGCAAGAGCGCCAGACCGGTGAAGAAATTCCCGGCTGCAGAAAGGCCGCTCAGGGCACCAGCGCCAAATTGGGAACTCGTCAGGAAGCCCGTGACTTGGCTGACGGCTTGGTCAATCTGGTCCTCCGAGATGTTCCACGGCAACCGATTCAACATGCCCTGGAGCTTGTTGAATCCTTCGACGCCCCTGTCAACCAAGGTTTGCCACTCGGCAAGCACGGAATATACCAGGGCCGTACCGATGCCGCCGATCACGAGCAGTGAACCGAGGAACACGGTCCACGCTGCCAGTAGTGGGGACATGAACTTGCGCAATAGGCGCACCAACGGCCACAGTGCGCAGGAAAGAATTAGGGCAATCAGGATCGGCAGAGCGATAACGCTCAACCTGAGGAGGGTGTAGACGACTGCCCCGGCCAGGATCACCACCACCAGTAATTGGACCGAGCGCGTGGCAATACGGCCGAGCGGATCGATCCACATTCCAGACACGGTGTGCATCGGGGGCCTGGCGCTGGATACCTCGGCTTTTGAAGTCGCGGGTGGATCCTGTCGCGACTTTTTCTTGAAACCTAACTTCGCTGACATCCAGTGACTCCTCGCAATTGGCAACAGGTCCACTCTATGCAATGGCGCAGGGCGGATACCCGAAATAACCTCTTAGCAAAAAGGTTAGTCTAACAATGTACTAGTGGGCTTGGAGTGCCACTCATTCAACTCGCAAGAAATTAATTCCCCGGGGGATCAATGAAGCACACGACCACTACAGACGGTGCAATGCCCGTCAATCGCGCAGGGACGGCACTGCTGCTGGGCACGGCGATTGCCCTTGCTCTCGCCGCCCTGAACCCGGTGCAGGCACAGGCGGCCCCGCAGGCGGTGCCGCATGTCGCGGCGGCGCAGACCGGTCCATCCGCATACATCGCGCAACCCGAAAGCATGTTTCGCGCAGGAGTCGCGAGGGTA
Organism: Paeniglutamicibacter sulfureus; assembly: GCF_039535115.1. Lineage (NCBI taxonomy): Bacteria > Bacillati > Actinomycetota > Actinomycetes > Micrococcales > Micrococcaceae > Paeniglutamicibacter > Paeniglutamicibacter sulfureus. The sequence continues at coordinate 2,010,846 of NZ_BAAAWO010000001.1, read as the reverse complement.
TTGCAAACCACCGCGAACCTGAACCTGCGCGCAGCGCCTTCCACATCGGGCAAGAAGCTGAAGGTCGTGCCCAAGGGCACGCGGTTGACGGTGACGGCAACCAGATCCGGATGGAGCCAGGTACGCCATGCCGGACAGACAGGTTGGGTTTCCAGCACCTACCTACGCTCCATTCCCAAGGCCGTGAAACAAGGCGACCTCGGCAAGACCACTGCCCGGCTGACGTTGCGGCAAAAGGCAAGCACCGCATCCAAAGCGCTGGCCACTGTGCCCAAGGGCGGCATCTACGCCGTCAAGAAGGTCTCCGGCGGACATGCCCAGATCACCAGCCGGGGAAAATCAGGGTGGATCCAAGGAAAACACCTCAAGATCGTCGCCAAAAAACCCGGTCGGGAAATCTACATCGACCAGAAGTACACGTCCAACCGTGCGGGTCTCACCGACAGGTATTGGACAAAGGTCTCCGGTGGCGACCTCTATGAAAGCGTGAACGGGAAAAAGCGCATCGGTGACATCCCCCGGAATTCCGTGGTGTACCGGGACATGAAGATGGAAAAAACCGCCGGATCGGTCAAGGGCTGGATCTTCGTGCGGACGCAGGGGATGAGCGGATGGATGAAAACCAGCCAGCTTGCCCGCACCTCTACCGCCTCTACGAAACCAAAGAAGTATTCGGCTAGGCAAGTCCTGGCGCAGAAGAACGGCAGGGTCCCCGAGAAGATGCTCGTGGCGATCCCGTGGGACAAGGAAAAGACGCTCATTGCCGCGCCGGCCCTCAAGGACCTGAACCGACTCAACGCAGCGTTCAAGAAAAAGTTCGGACGCAATCTCGATGTCGACCTGGCATACCGGACTCGTGCCACGCAGGACGCGTACTGGGTGGAGTTGGGTCCGTACGTCGCGGCACGTCCGGGAACCTCCAACCACGGTTGGGGGACGGCCATCGATGTGCCCGAAACCTATGACTATTCCTTCCGAGGCAAGTACTACAAATGGCTGAAGGCGAACTCCAAGAAGTACAACTGGGTGCACCGAAAGATCCTGGAGGAGGGATCGCCCTACGCCGAGGCCTGGCACTTCGACTACGTGGGGCGCTGACCACCACGGGGGAGTGCTCCACGGGGCCGACCCCGGGTTAATTGAGAAGGCCGCAGTCCGCATCCATCGTCACGATGAATGCGGACTGCGGCCTTGGCGTTTAAGCGAGCGTGGAAGTCAGTCGGCCACGTAGAACAGGCGCTTGTTGACGAACTCTTCCATGCCCAGCGGTCCCAGTTCCCGGCCGAAGCCCGAACGCTTCACTCCGCCAAAGGGCATCTCGGCTCCCTCGGCGCTCGGCGCATTCACGTTGGCCATTCCCGAGTTCAGACCGGCGGCTACCTTGGCCGCGCGAGCCGGATCGGTGGAGAACACCGCGCCGCCCAGACCGTACTGGGTGTCATTGGCCATGGCAAGTGCTTCCTCGTCGGAGGAGACCTTGTAGACAACGGCCACCGGGCCGAACAGCTCCTCGTAGTAGGCACGCATCTCCTTGGTGATTCCCGAGAGCACGGTCGGGGCCAGGTAGGCGCCTGGGCCCTCGTGCAGCGTGCCGCCGGCATGCAGGGTTGCGCCCTTGTCGATGGCGTCCTTCACCTGCTCGGCCAGGGCCTCGGCGGCACCCCTGGTGGAAAGGGGACCAAAGGTGCCCTCGAGCTCGGCCGCCGGATCGCCCGGGGCCAGGCCGTCGGCCAGCTTGGTCAGCTCACCCACGAAGTCATCGAAGATATCGTCCATGACAATCATGCGCTTGTTGGAGTTGCAGGCCTGGCCGGTGTTCTCCATGCGGGTGGCCCAGGCAGTGGCGGCGTCGCCCGCGACATCGTTCGAATCGAGGATGACGTACGGGTCCGAGCCGCCAAGTTCCAGCACTGCCTTCTTCAGGTTGCGTCCGGCCTGCTCACCGATGATGGCACCGGCACGCTCGGAACCGGTCAGCGAAACGCCCTGGATGCGCGGGTCCTCGATGATCGTGGAGATCTGCCCGTGGGAGGCGAAGACGTTGTTGTACACGCCTGCAGGAACGCCTGCGTCATCCATGATCTGCGCGATGGCCAGTGCCGAACGCGGGCAGGTCTCGGCGTGCTTGAGCACGATGGTGTTCCCCAGCATCAGGTTGGGAGCGGCAAAGCGGGCGACCTGGTAGTACGGGTAGTTCCACGGCATGATGCCCAGCAGGGGGCCGACCGGGAGGCGCTGGATGACGGCCTTGCCGCCGCCGATGTTCTTGATTTCGGTATCCGCGGCGAGCGTGGGCCCCTCGGTGGCGAAGTACTCGAAGATGTCCTTGCAGAACTCGGCCTCGCCCTTGGACTCGGAGAGGGGCTTGCCCATTTCCTGCGTGATGATCGCAGCGAGCTCGTCGGCGCGTTCGGCGAAGAGCTCGCCCACGCGTGCCACGATCTTGGCGCGTTCATTGATGTCGACGTTCTTCCATTGCTGGTAACCGGATTCGGCCGCCGCGATGGCGTCCTGGATCTCGGCGTCGGTGGCCGTGGGGAATTCCTCGACCACCTCGCCGGTGGCGGGGTTGAGGACTCGGTAGCCGGTGGAGGTCGACGTCTGGGCGTTGGCGGTCACAGCCATGCTCCTTCTGGTAGTCACTGGGCGGCGGGGATCTTCATCGCGCCACGTACCTGTCCATCATGTCCCGAAAACGACGATTTGTGAAGCCCGTCACGCATGGTTGGCGACCATATCCGCCGTGAGTGAACTAGCTGACTTCGGTATTCGTCGTTAACGGAGCAAAACCCTGCGAAATTCGAATATCGCAGGGTTTTGCTCCGTGTGCTCCGGCTGGCTTAGCTGGTGGCCGCCGTGCGCCAGCGGTCTATGTCGGCATCGCCAGCGGCGATCTTGTCGATCAGGTCCAGTTCCCCGGTGCTGAAGGTGGTGTTGCCCAGGGCGCCGAGGTTTTCATCAAGCTGCGCAGTCGAGGAGGCGCCGAGCAGCACTGAGCTCACTCCGCCGTCGCGCAACAACCAGGCGATGGCCAGCTGGGCCAGGGACTGGCCGCGGGACTCGGCGACCCGGGCCAGATCGCGGGCCTTCCCGAGATTTTCCTCGGTCAGGTGCCCGTCCAGCGTTGTCCGTCCACCGGACGGAATCGCCGAATCATTCTTGAGGTACTTGCCGGTCAGCAGGCCCTGGGCCAGCGGGGTGAAGGCGATGGACCCCATGCCGTGTTCGGCCAAGGTCTCGAGCAGGCCGTCCTCGACCCAGCGATTGAGCATCGAATAGGACGGCTGGTGGATCACCAGCGGTGTGCCCATCTCCTTGGCGACGCGCGCCGCCTCCGCGGTGCGTTCGGGGGAGTAAGAGGAGATCCCGACGTATAGCGCCTTCCCCTGGCGCACCAAGGTGTCAAGCGCGCCGATGGTTTCCTCGATGGGGGTGTCGGGGTCAGGGCGGTGCGAGTAGAAGATGTCCACATAGTCCAGGCCCATGCGCTTGAGCGACTCGTCGGCCGAGGCCATGATGTACTTGCGCGAGCCCAGGGTGCCGTACGGACCCGGCCACATGTCCCAGCCGGCCTTCGAGGAAATGATCAGCTCGTTGCGATAGGCCTTGAAGTCGGTGCGCAACATGCGGCCGAAGTTCTCCTCTGCCGAGCCGTAGGGCGGACCGTAGTTGTTGGCCAGGTCGAAGTGCGTGATTCCTCGGTCAAGGGCATGGCGAAGCACTTCGCGCTGGGTGTCGTAGGGGCGGTTGTCGCCAAAGTTCCACCACAGGCCCAGGGAAATCGGGGGGAGAACCAACCCCGAGTTCCCCACCCGGCGGTAGCCGGTCGATTCGTAGCGGTCCGGGGCGGCAACGTAGGGTGCGTGCGTTTCAGGGACGGGGGCGTACCGGAGCTCTTCGGCCATGGTGGTGATGTTCTCCTGGAAATTGGGGATGAAATCTCGCGGAAGCTGCATCGGCTCCCTCTTATCCATTCTTGTCGCAAGGTGCCGCAAACGTCCACGGCATCGGGAGCTGGGCGCGGCGCGGTTCGGGGGGAATCTGGCAGTGCAATGCGTTCCCGTGTGCCCGGCAGTTAAAAGCGAAGAACCGGCCGTGACGGCTAAGGAGGTGAAACTCCGCCGCGACCGGTTCTTCTGATCACTCGCACCTTGAGAAGGTAGCTTCAGCGTATTTGGAGTAACTGGGTGATTGCTGGTGATTTGTCGATAGTCGGCCGTGAGTCAGTAGTTGGAGGGTGGATCCGAGGCCGGAAACGATTCGTCTTCCCATTCCTCGACCAGCGCTTCGTCGTGCGCGCTGGCCACATGCTCTGGTTCTGCGGCAGTTTCTTCTTCTACCTCTTCGTCGCCGGTTGGTTGTTCAGTCATCTCGCGTACTCCTTGATCCGTAGAACGTGTCTCCCCGAACTTGCGGCGCCCGGTACCTTCAGTTTGGTCCGAAGTGCCGGAGTTGTCGAGGGCGGTGGCTTCCAGGGGTCGTGGTTGCGGACATCCTGCATTAAATGGTTGAGCACCGATCGGAAGGCTAGGGGGAATTTGCCTTGTGCCCGACCGGTGCTCTCATCACTCGCACCTCCATGAGGTGATTAAGACTCTAGGGAAGCAACCTTTGCACCAGCTGTATACCGCCGGGTAACAACATGTGAAATCAGCGTCGCAGGATCAGGGCATCACCCTGGCCGCCGCCTCCACACAGGGATACCACCCCCGTGCCGGAACCGCGCCGCGCCAGTTCCATGGCCTGGTGCAGGACCAGTCGCGCGCCGGAAGCACCCACGGGATGCCCCAGCGCAATGGCCCCGCCTTCCAGGTTGATCTTGGCGGGATCCACGCCGAGGTCTTTCGCCGATTGCAGGACAACCGACGCGAAGGCCTCATTGATTTCAATCAGGTCCAGCTCCGCGACTCCCATTCCCTCCTTGGCCAGGGCGGCGAGAATCGATGTGCTGGGCTGGGAATGCAATTGTCCGTCCGGGCCGGCCGTCTGTCCGTGGGCGCCGATCTCGCAGTGCCATGTCAGGCCTGCCCGACGGGCGGCGCCCTTGGAGGCAACCACCACGGCTGCGGCACCGTCCGAAAGCGGCGAGGAAGAACCCGCCGTAATGGTGGCGGCGGGGTCGGTGGAGAAAGCCGGACGCAGTGCGGCAAGCTGTTCTTCCGTGGTGTCAGCGCGAACGCCCTCGTCGGTGGAAACGATGATCTCGCCCCCGCGCCGCTGCGGGATGGCCACTGGCGCGATCTCGGCATCGAGGTGCGCGCGCGCAGCCGCAGCGCGCTGGTGCGACCTGGCGGCAAAGGCGTCTTGGGCGGCGCGCGAAATCCCCAGCTTGGCAGTGCCGCTCTCGGTGGCCGAGCCCATCAGCTCGCCGCTGAACGGATCGGCCAACGCGTCGTGGTTCAGGGAATCCTCCAACGGCCGGTCGCCGATGGCCAACGGTGTGCGCATGCCGCGGACCAGGTGCGGGGCATTGGACATCGACTCCTGTCCGGCGGCGACGATGAAGTCGGCCTCGCCTGCCCGGATCATGCGGGCTGCGTCGATGACGGCGGTCAGCCCCGACAGGCAGAGTTTGTTGATCGTCACCGTGGGGACCTCCCAGCCGATGCCTGCCTTCAGGGCGGCCTGGCGGGCCGGGCCCTGGCCGGTGCCCGCCAGGATGACCTGGCCCATGATGACGTGGTTGACCTGGGCGGCCTGCACCCCGCTGCGCTCCAGTGCCGAGGAGATTGCGTGGGCGCCTAGCTCGGTGGCTGACAACGCGGAGACGGCCCCGCGGAACTTTCCAAAGGGCGTACGTGCACCCCCGACAATCACGGGAGTCAGGTCGTCATTCATGGTGTTTCCTTTGCTTGGGAAAAGACCGGTCCGGTGCCATAAGCTCAGTATCATGCCCCATGCAGTGAACCCGGTTGATGCCCAGACTATCTACTTTGACGCCAGCGACACAGGGGCCCCACCGGTCCTGCTGCTGCACGGCTCCGCACTTTCCCGCTCCATCTGGCGCGGCCTGGGATACGTGAAGGCGCTGGAACCCGAGTTCGACACCATCCGCATGGACCTGCGCGGCCACGGACGATCGGGAAAACCCCACGACCCGGCCGCCTACGCCATGGACCTGGTGCTGGAGGACGTGAAGGCGGTGCTGGCTGCGACCGGACACGAGTCAATCCACCTCGTGGGATATTCATTCGGATCGCGCGTTGGCCTGTCGCTGGCCATCAAGCATCCATCCATGGTCCGCTCCCTGACCATGCTCGGCGGCACCCACGCCATTGAGGCACAGCACATCAGCACGCTCTTCTTCGACGGCTACCTCGAGGCACTGAAAACAGGCGACATGGACGCCTTCATTGACGGCATGGAAGCCGGCGGCGGGAAACTGGACCCCGCGACCCGCCATGCCTTTGCCTCGAATGACGCACTGGCACTGGCCGCGTATTTCGAGGCCACCGAGTCCGGCAGCGCGGTCAGCGAAACCCTGCTCCACCAGCTGGCGACGCCGACCCTGCTGATGACCGGAACGCGGGATGTGCCACGCATCGATCATTCCCGGGTCATGGCCTCGGTCATGCCCCATGCCCGGCTGGTGGCGCTGGAGGGACGCAGCCACGGCGGAACACTCTATCCGCCACAGCAGATCCTGGAGCAGTTGCTGCCGTTCCTGCGCTCACATTCCTGAAGGTGTGATTCCCCGGGCTGACAACCCGGAACCTGCCGCTCCCGGTGGCCGGATGCCCGATCACGGTAGATAAGGGGTGGCCGGCGGGTCCGGCACGATCGATGGCGGAACCACCAACACCGGAAGCTGCCGACGCGACAGGACCCGGGCAAGCGTTGAGGCACTGAACCTCGAACCGGAGAACGCGCGGCGCTTTCCACGGGGCGAGCCGACCACCAGATATGACGAACCCAGCTCCACGGCGAAGTCGCCAAGTGCGCCGGCCGCCTCGCCCACCAGGATGCGCAGGGTCCAAGGCATGGGGTAGGAGGCCAGGGTCTCGCCGAGCCGTTGTTGCAGGTCCTCGATAACTTCCGCCCCGAGTTCCTCTCGCTCATCCCGGTGCAGGGCATCAAAGTCGATGCTCGCCTTGACGTTCCATTCGGTCATGTCCAGGCCGGTGAGTGCATAGGCACACACCAGATCCTGACGGAGGACCGAAGCGAGGCGGGCCGCGGTTTCCAAGACCTCGGGATGCTGCCCCGGGAACACGCCCACGAGCACCGGCGAGTCAGGACGAAGGGGACGGGACCCCTCTGGATCGCGCATGGTGCACTCCTGTGGGTCCTAGCTGGGATCGGGTCGGGTGCCTGTCTTGCTTCAAGTATGCCCGGGGCGCTTCACCTTTCGATAGGGGGCTGGTGCCGCCACCGGCATCTGGCCCCGGCCCCTTGACCGAAAATGACACAGCGGCAAGACTCGGGAATATGGAGGAACAGGCGGCGGCTATCTCGATCACCGGATTGAAAGTCATGCGCGGGAAGAACCTTGTCTTGCCCGGCCTTGACCTGCTGGTCCCGCGCGGCGAGGTGGTCGGGCTGCTAGGTCCCAGCGGCTGCGGGAAGTCCACCTTAATGCGCTCGATCGTGGGCACCCAGATCATTTCCGGCGGAGTGGTGAGGGTGCTCGGGGACACCGCCGGGTCCGAAAAGCTGCGCCATCGCGTCGGCTACATGACGCAGGAATCCAGCATCTACGACGACCTGCCGGTGGGCGCGAACCTGTCCTACTTCGCCAAGATCGTCGGTGCCCCGCCCGCCCAGGTTGCCGAAGTCATCGAGCGCACCGACCTGGGATCGGTGGTCAAGTCCATGGCGGCCGACCTCTCCGGCGGACAACGCAGCCGCCTCTCCCTGGCCATCGCCCTTTTGGGAACGCCCGAATTGCTGGTCCTGGACGAGCCCACCGTCGGGCTGGACCCGGTGCTTCGCGTGGCATTGTGGGAACTGTTTGCAGAACTTGCGGCCGAGGGTGTCACGCTGTTGGTCTCCAGCCACGTGATGGACGAAGCCACCCGGTGTGACCGCCTGATCCTGATGCGCGAGGGCGGGATCATCGCCCAGGAAACGCCCGCTGGCCTGCTGGCGCGCACCGGAACCACCAACGCCGAGGACGCCTTCCTGGCGCTGATCCGCGACACACGGGAATCAGGGGCACCAGGCTCCGAACCCCATGCTCCCAAGCACCGCGCCACGGGAGGGACCCCATGAGCATCCCGCGCATCCTGGCCACCACCGCTCGCGTGCTGAACCAGGTGCGCCACGACCACCGCACCCTGGCACTTTTGCTGTTGGTCCCCGCACTGTTGGTCGGCCTGGTCGCCTGGATCTTCACCGACACCCCGGTCTTCGGGAGGATCGGCCCGGCGATGATCGCGCTCTTCCCCTTCATCGTGATGTTCCTGGTCACCTCCATCGCCACGCTCCGGGAGCGGCGCAGTGGCACCCTGGAACGCCTGCTGTCCCTGCCGCTGGGCAAGGCCGACTTCATCCTGGGCTACGCGCTGGCCTTCGGGCTGCTGGCTATCGTGCAGACGGGGATCGCCGTGGGCTTTGCCGTGTGGGTCTGCGGTCTGGAGGTTGCCGGCAGCCTGGGGCTGCTCTTCGCCGTGGCCATCGCCGACGCGTTGCTGGGGACCTCGCTGGGGCTTCTTGCCAGCGCCTTTGCCCGCAGCGAATTCCAGGTCGTGCAGTTCATGCCCGCCTTCGTCTTCCCGCAGGTCCTGCTGGGCGGGATCTTCCTGCCGCGTGGCGAACTGCCCGAGGTCCTGGAGGGCATCGGGGACTGGCTGCCGCTGAGCCACGCCATCGATGCGCTGAACGCGGTGGCCAGGGACGACCAGGACGCCGGCTACATCTGGCTGCGGATCGGGTTCGTTGCCGCGTGGATCCTGGCCGCCATCGTGGTGGGGTCGATGACGCTGCGCCGCCGCACCGCCTGAGAGCGGCAAGGGGGACTGCAACACTGGATAATGAGGCGGGTGAGTACGCAGCGGAACGGCCGGGACAAGCCCCGGCAGGACAATGACTTCGACCTGGCTGCCATCGGGCGGGGGCTGGTCTTTGCCCAATCCCTGCCGGAGCTCGCCAGTGCGCTCGAGGCCGGCGGGGCATCCGGAACCGCCGTCATCCAGGCCCCGCCCGGCACCGGCAAGACCACGCTGGTCCCGCCCCTGGTGGCCAACCTGGTTCGGGCCCGCAACGGGGGAGAAGCACGCATCCTGGTCACCCAGCCGCGTCGGGTCGCTGCCCGCTCCGCCGCCCGCCGCTTGGCATCCCTCGACGGCAGCTCACTGGGCGGCCGCGTGGGATTCACGGTGCGCGGGGAAAACCACGCCGGCCCGGACACCCTGATCGAGTTCGTGACCCCGGGAATCCTGCTGCGCCGGCTGCTGGCCGACCCGGGGCTGGAATCCATTGACGCGGTCGTCATCGACGAGGTGCACGAGCGCGGGCTGGAAACCGACTTGCTGCTGGGCATGTTGCGCGAGGTCCACGAACTGCGCGGGGACCTGGTGCTCGTGGCCATGTCCGCGACCCTCGATGCCCCGCGCTTTGCCCAATTGCTGGGTGATGCCTCGGGTGCGGGCAGTGCCCCGGTCATCGACTGCCCTGCGGCGCTGCACGAGCTGGAAACCCGGTGGGTGCCGGCCGCCGCTCCCCGGCTGACCGACCGCGGGGTCTCGCGCACCTTCCTCACCCACGTGGCAACAACCGCCGCTGCCGCCCATGCCGAGGCGCTGACGCGGGACAAGTCCCTCGACGCGCTGGTGTTTGTTCCCGGTGCCTGGGAAGTGGCCGATGTCGCCGCGCAGCTCCGCACCCGCGCGCCGGGCACCGAGGTGCTGGAGTTGCATGGGCAGGTCGTTCCCGCCCTGCAGGACCGTGCCGTCTCGGGGCGCGAACCCGGGGGAGGGCCCCGCATCATCGTCTCCACCTCGCTGGCCGAGTCCTCGCTCACGGTTCCCGGGGTCCGGCTGGTCATCGACTCGGGCCTGGCCCGGGAGCCGCGCCGGGATGCGGCCCGGGGGATGAGCGGACTTGTCACGGTCTCCGCCTCGCGGGCCGCCGGCATCCAGCGGGCCGGCCGCGCCGCACGCCAGGGGCCGGGCACCGTGGTGCGCTGCTTTGCCGAAAAGAGCTTTGCGGCGGCCCCTGCACATCCGCGGGCCGAGATCACCGTTGCCGACCTCACCTCCGCGGCCCTGGTGCTGGCCTGCTGGGGCGCGCCGGGCGGTGCCGGGATGCACCTGCCCGAGCCCCCGCCTGCATCAAGCCTTGAGGCCGCAACCACGGTGCTGTCCCAGCTCGGCGCGATCGACGAGGCCGGGCACGCCACCGCACTGGGCCGCCGCCTGGCCCTGATTCCGGCCGACCCCCGGCTGGGCCGTGCCTTGCTCGACGGCGCCCCGCGGCTCGGGGCCGGAAACGTCGCACACATCGTTGCCTTGCTGGCCGGGGACTACCGCGCCCAGGCCGCCGACCTCGGCGCGCTGCTGGCGGCCCTGCGCAACGGCAGACACCCGCAGTCCGCCACCTGGAAGCGCGAATGCTCGCGCCTGGAACGGATCGCCGGCCGGGAAGCCCAGGCGCAGCGGCCGCCAGGCACAGCGACGATGCCTTCCTCCGGCACCGAGCTTGGCCTGGTAACAGCCCTTGCCTATCCGGGACAGGTTGCCCGTCGCGTGGACAACGCCACCGGCACCACCTACCTGCTGGCCTCCGGCACCCGCGCGGGCCTGCCCGCCGGAAGCCCTTTGTCACACCACCAGTGGCTGGCGGTCGCCGAGGTGGCACGGGCCGCCGGCCGCGACGCGGCAGGCACCGGCGCGTTGATCCGCGCCGCAGCGCCACTCGACGAGGGCACCGCACTGCTCGCTGCGGCCCACCTGGAAACCGAGACCGTCAACACGGTCTTTGCCAGCGGCAAGCTCTCCGCCCGCAAGGAGCACCGACTCGGGGCCATCGTCCTTTCCAGCACCCCCATGACCCCCACTCGTGCCCAGGGCCGCGCCGCGGTGCTGGACGCCTTGCGCGAGCGCGGGCTCGGCATGCTGAAATTCTCCCCCGCGGCGCAACTGCTGCGCAGTCGGCTGGGAATGTTGCACCGTGAACTCGGGGACCCCTGGCCGGCCATGGACGAGGACTCCCTGCTGGCGGCCGCCGAGAACTGGCTGGCCCCGGAACTCGAGGCGCTCGCCGGAGGGAAGTCCCCGGGTTCCCTGGACCTGGTGGATCCGCTGCGTCGCCTGCTGCCTTGGCCCGAGGCCACCGCCATGGATGAGTTGGTCCCCGAACGCCTCACGGTGCCCAGCGGATCCAGGATCCGCATTGACTACCCGGGAATCGACGAGCCGGAAGCCCCTCCGGTGGTGGCGGTGAAGTTGCAGGAATGCTTCGGACTTGCCACCTCCCCGGCGCTGGTGCGCGGCCGGGTCCCGGTGCTCTTCCACCTGCTCTCCCCGGCTGGTCGACCGCTGGCGGTCACCGACGACCTGGCATCGTTCTGGTCAGGCCCCTACGCCCAGGTGCGCGCGGAAAACCGGGGCCGCTACCCCAAACACCCGTGGCCCGAGGACCCCTGGACCGCACCTGCCACCAAGCACGTCAAAAAGCGGATGGCCGGCGCTTAGGACAAGCGGTTCCGGCGTGGGGGCCGCCGGCGATAGGTTGCCCGTCGGGACGTTCCCGAAAAACCGCGATCGGCGCGGATGCCTGCGGTGTCACGCGATCCCCAGTAGTTTCCCGGACTGGTTCCACAGCGTCTCGGAAAGCGCATCGTCCTTGGCCTGGGGATTGGTCCGGGCCACCTTGCGACGGGAGAAGTATTCGCCCGAAGGCCACGTCCCGCCGCTGCCCTCGTCGGCCAGCCAGATGAGCGTGTCGGCACCCTTCCTGGGCGTTGCGAGTAACTTGGAGATCAGCCTGTTGCCGTAGATGCCCTCCATGGACGTGCCGGGGGAACGGGAGAATCCGGTGCTGACAATCCCGGGGTGGAACGACGCGGAGGCCAGGCCCTTGGAACCGAAACGGCGATGCAGTTCGCGGGTGAACATGATCTGTTCGAGTTTGGCGTTCCCGTAGGCTCTCTTGGGATCGTAGTATCGCTCGGCGTTCAGGTCGGAGAGGTCAACCCTGCCGTACAACCTATTCGCCACGCTGGAGGTGTTGATGACTGCTGCCCGCGAGGCAATGAGCCGGTCAAGAAGCAGCCGGGTCAGTAGAAATGGGGCAAGGTAGTTGACCTGGAAGGTCATTTCGAACCCGTCGCCGGTCGACTGGCGGGCCGGGGTAAAGATGCCGCCGGCGTTGTTCGCCAGTACGTCAATCCGCGGGTACTTCTGAAGCAGTTGCACCGCGAGACCCCGGACTTCATCGAGATCGGAGAAGTCGACGAGGAAGTGATCGGCCTGGATTTCCCGGGCAATGGCTGCGGTCCTTTCCCGGTTCCGGCCCACCACGACCATTTCGTGTCCCAGACGGCTGAGCGCGCGTGCGGCTTCGGCACCGATCCCGTCGCTTGCGCCGGTGATGACGATCGTTTGACGACGCATGCGGGTGCCTTTCGAAACAGGTAGCGGGACAACTCCTCCGTGAAGCCTACGCGGGCCGGGTCGGCGCAGATCGACCTCAACACGCAATACATGTGATGCGCAACGTGGGGCGGGCGGCTACGAGGCTCCCGGTGGAGGCGCAATGGTCTTCCCGGCGTGGCCGCACATGGGCCGGCGATGGCTTCGCCACAGCAGCGCCATGGGGCGGAGGCCTACTGTAGGAATCCAAGGCACCAACCAGGATTCACGAGCGAGCGAGGAACGACGCCATGGAACAGCACCAGCAGCACCAGAGGCCGGGCGCCGGCCACCCGGCCTACAAGAGCCGGAGTCTTCCGCGGCCCCACCAGGATCTCGAGGACCAGGGACTCGGGTTCGATGTGCAGACGCTCATCGGGCGCCGCGGTGCGCTCAAGGCCTTCGGCGTTGGCGCCCTGGCACTGGGCCTGGCCGCGTGCACCGCCATCACCAACGACGCATCCACCGGCACCTCTGCGGGAGAGATCCCCGACGAGACGGCCGGGCCCTACCCGGGGGACGGATCAAACGGGCCGGACGTGCTGGAACAAAGTGGCATCGTGCGCCGCGACATCCGCTCGAGTTTCGGGGACGCCAACGGAACCGCGGAAGGCGTTGCCCTGGACCTGGAACTGAACATCAAGGACCTGGCCAACGGCGGCGCGGCATTTGCCGGCGTTGCCGTCTACGTCTGGCAATGCGACAGGGACGGGAACTACTCGATGTACACCCCGGCAGCCGAGCAGGAAAACTACCTGCGCGGGGTGCAGGTAGCCGATGCGGAGGGCACAGTGCGCTTCACCAGCGTCTTCCCTGCCTGCTACCCCGGACGCTGGCCCCACATCCACTTCGAGGTCTACCCGGATGCCGCATCGATCACCGACTCCGCCCAGGCGATCGCCATCTCCCAGGTGGCGTTGCCCCAGGACGTTTCGGACGCCGTGTACGCGACTGACGGCTACGCGAATTCGGTGCGGACCTTGGCACGGTTGTCGCTGGAAAGCGACAACGTCTTCGGTGACGACGGCGGAGCCAGCCAATTGGCGACTGTCACGGGGGAGACCGTCGCCGGCTACAAGGCAGTGCTGGACGTGGGCGTTGATACCAGCACCGCACCCGCCGCCGGGGCGATGCCTCGCGGCACCCCGCACGGAGGCAACGGCTAGGAAACAGGGGAGAGACCTGCGCCGCGGCCTAGGCGAAGGCCGAGATCCCGGTGATCGAGCGCCCGATGATCAACGCCTGGACGGTCTCGGTGCCCTCATAGGTGTGGATGGCCTCGATGTCGGCAATGTGCCGCGCCACCCGGTTCTTGAGCAGGATGCCGTTGCCGCCGAGCAGGTCGCGGGCGTTGGACGCGATGCCGCGGGCCAGCCGCGTGCAGGTGAACTTCGCCAGCGATGCCTGCACCGGGGTCAGGGTTCCCGCCTCCTCGCGTCGGGTGGCCTGCATGACGGTGAGCTGCATGGTGGCAAGCTCGGAATGCATGCGGGCCAGGCGTTCCTGCACGATCTGGCTGGCCGCAAGCGGCCGGCCGAATTGGATGCGCTGGGCCGCGTACTGCACGGCCGTCTCGTAGCAGGCGGTGGCGTGGCCCACGGCGGACCAGGCGACGCCCAGGCGCGTGGCGAAGAGGACCTTGGAGGTGTCCTTAAAGCTGTTGGCCCCGGGCAGCACATGCGAGTCCGGGACAAAGACGTTCTCCATGCGGATGTGCGCCTGCCAGATGGCGCGCAGGGACAGCTTGCCCTCGATGGTGGTGCCTGTGTAGCCCTCCCACTCCTGCTGCACGATGAAGCCGCGGACCTTGTTCTCTTCGTCGCGCGCCCAGACGATGGTGATTCCGCCGGTGGAGCCGTTGCCGATCCACTTCTTTTCGCCGCTGATCCGGTAGCCGCCCGCAACGCGCACGGCGCGGGTCTCCAACGACACCGAGTCCGAGCCGTGGGTGGGTTCGGTGAGCGCGAAGGCACCGAGCACTTCGGCATTGGCAAGCTTCGGGCCCCAGTGGGCGATCTGCCCGGGGGAGCCGCACTCGGTGATCGAGCGCAGGGCCAGCCCGGCCTGCACCGCGGCAATGGTGCCCACCGATCCATCGGCGCGGGAGAGCTCCATGTTCACCAGGCCGGCCGCCAGCACGCTCATTTGCGGGTAGCCCTCAAGCTCCAGCCCATCGCGCAGCAGGTCCAGCTCGCCCAGGCGCTTGGCCAGATCCAGCGGGTAGTCGGACTTGTCCCAGTACCCGTCGATGACGGGGCGCACCTCGTCCAGGCCGAACTTCCGTGCCCTGTCCCAGTAAACGCGATCCTCCGCATTGACATCCTCGAAGAGGCCTGCCGGATCGACATCCACCTCGCCCCAGAGCTCGTACTCCGGTTCAACGACACCGGAAGGAAAATCGGTGTTCAGGCTGGCTTCAATGCTCATGGCGGAGTGGTGCCCTTTCGTCGGCGGCGGGAATGTCGCTAAGGCACCAGCATACTGGAACTCAGTTTCAGGTCAAGAAACTCCGGTTCAGGCATTTTGTGTGGCGCGCCACTGGTCCGCAAGCAGCGCGTAGGCGTATCCGTCCTTCCAGGTGCCGTCGCGGTGCAGGGCGCCGGCTACCAGGTGGCTTTCGCGGCGCATCCCTACGCGTTCCATGAGCCGCCACGAGGGCTCGTTGGCGGCAAAGCAGCGGGCATGGACCCGGCGCAGGCCCAGGTCGGCGAAGCAAAGGCGCAACAGGAAGGACACCGCCTCGGTGGCAAGCCCGCGCCCGCCGGCCGCCGGGTCCAAGGACCACCCGAGCTCCGCCTCGGTCCCCGCTGCCAGGTGCGCGACCTCTCGCTGGGACCACGCGTCCCCGAGGCGAACCACCGCTTCCCCGACGACGGTGCCGCCGGATTCCATGACGAGTCTGTCTCGCAGGTGCGCCGGGTCGGTAAAGGAGCGGCGGTAGTCCGGAAGGTCGTTCCAGGCAGAGGTGACCCAGCGGGAGGACTCCGGAAGCCGGCGGTAGGCCCAAGTGGCCTCGGCATCCGATGCGGCGGCGGGGCGCAGCACGAGCCGTTCGGTCGCCCGCGGCCAGCCGGGGAGGGAATGTAGCCTCGAGTGTGGGGGTTCCACCGCAGGGTGCCTCGCGTCCGGCCTAGCCGTTCGCGCGGTTCAGGGCATCGCGGACCTGGGACAGCACCGACTCGGTGTCCGGGGTGCCGCCGGCAATGGTGATGACCACCGTCGTCGGCTCGGGTGCGGGTGTCGATTCCTGCGGCTCGAGCACCGGGGTGAACACCGATCCCAGGGCCAGCAGCTCGCGCTCCAGGTCGGGACGGCGGGTGTCTTCCGGGTGGCGCAGCCAGCGGCGCAGGTGGTCGTTGTGGACCGAGACCACCCCGGAGGCAAACGCGATGGACATGGCCCGCCCGTTGGGCAGCGAGTACAACCCGCGGTCACGCAGGTGGTTGCGGAACACCCGCTCGTAGCGGTGGATCGAGACCAGCTCGCGGTCGCGCAGGGAGGGCACGTCAAGCAACAGCCGGTGGCGCAAGCCAGCGGCCTCGGGCCTGGCGGTGTGCTGGTCGAAGACGGTCAACCCCGCGTGCACCAGCGAGGCCACGGGGCCGGCCGAGGAGGTGGCAAGCACCGTTTCAAGGTGGTGGATGATGGTTTCCATGTCCGCGAAGACCATTTCCTCCTTCGAGCCGAAGCGCCGGAAGAAGGTGGAACGAGAGATGCCCGCAGCCTGTGCCAGCGAGTCGACGCTGGTGGCGTCGAAGCCCTTTTCCACGAGCAGGCGCAGCGCGGCATCGGGAACCGCGGAGGAGGTGATCATGCACGCGAATCTAGCATGCCGCCGGTTTCTCCCGCCCCCGATTGGACTCCGCATTGCGCGAATGTGTCACAGCCCATAGAGCATGCGGTCCCCGGACCTTGTCCCGCGCCACACCGGGGAAGCTATAGCCGTGGCGGAGCGCCAAACCATAGGGTGGGTTAACGAATACCACCACAGCGACCCACGACCAGGAGAAAAACCATGGGCTTCAGCATTGCCAACACCGCACTACGACTCGTCTCGGGCGCCTACATCCTCAACAGCGGCATCGGCAAGCTGCGCATGGACGCCGAATCCGCCGAGGGCCTGCAGTCCATGGCCTCCAATGCCATCCCGCAGGTCGAAAAGGTCGAACCAGCCGTCTTCGGCAAGGCGCTGGCCTTCGGGGAGATCGCCGTGGGCTCAGCCCTGCTGACCCCGTTCATCCCCTCGCGACTGGCCGGCCTTGGACTGGGTGCCTTCGCGGCCGGACTGGTCGCCACTTACCTGAAGACCCCGGGACTGACCGAGTCCGACGGCATCCGCCCCACGCCCAACGGCGTCCCGATGGCCAAGGACCTCTGGCTGGCCGGCATCGCCGCGGCCCTGGTCTTCGGCCGCGGCAAGGCGAAGACCAAGATCAAGGAAGTCACCGCGAAAAAGAAGTAGCGCCACGCCCGCAAGGGCGCGCGGATCAGTTGCTGCGCGCGCCCTTGCGGAACAACGCCGCCAGCAGGGCAGCTGCCATGGCCACGATGCCCGGCAGCAACAGCGCCTGGCCCAGCGCCAGCGAGAAGGCCTGATGCAGGAATTCGGGCACCGCTGCCCCGGTTCCCGGCTCGGCCAGGGAACCGCTCACCACGGAGGCAGGTCCGTCGGCAGCCAGTGCGGCAACGGCCTTTTCCGACTCCACGGCAATGCGCGATTCCATCATCAGCGCGATCAATGCCGAACCCAGCACCGCGCCGACCTGCCGGGTGGTGTTGTACACCCCGGATCCGGCCCCGGCGTCAGCCTGGCCCAGGTCGCGGGTGGCGGTCAGCGAAACCGCGGGCCAGATCATGGCCGAGCCCAGCCCCATGAACACCGGTGGAAGCAACAGCAGCCAGAACGGGGTGTCGGCCCGCAGCATCAGCCCGTAGACCGTGATCGAGGCGCCAAAGAGGAAGAAGCCGGGGATCGCGAAGTACTTGGCCTCGATTTTGCCGACGTTCTTGCCGACCACCGGGGCCAGCGCGCCTGCCACCACGGCCATGGGCGCGAGCATGAGCGCGGAAAGCGTCGGGGTGAGTCCGCGCACCGACTGCAGGTAGAGGATCATCGGGAAGCTCATGGCGGTGATGGACAGCCCCATGAAGGCGATGGCGATGTTGGCCAGCGAGAAGTTCCTGTCCCTGAACAGGACCAGTGGTACCAGCGGCTCGGCCCGGTTGGCGCCCTGCCACCAGATGAACAGCCCCAGCAGCACGGCCCCGCCGATGATCAGTTGCCACGAGCCGATGGGCCCGATGAACGGTCCCCAATCGTGCGTGTTGCCTTCCTGGATTCCGAAGACCAGCGCGAACATCGCCACGGCGCTCAATCCCACGCCCAGCCAGTCGAAGGAGTGGGAGTGGCGCGGAAGTTCGGGCACCTTGGCCAACACGCGCCAGATGGCGATGATGCCCACCGGCACGTTCACGAAGAAGATCCATTCCCAGCCCAGCGTGTCGACGAACACGCCGCCGGCGATCGGGCCGACCAGCGTGGCAAGGCCTGCCACCGCGCCCCACACGCCCATGGCGGCGCCGCGGCGGGCGTAGGGGAACATGCGGGTAATGAACGTCATCGTCTGCGGGCTCATCATCGAGGCGCCCAGGCCCTGGACCACGCGTGCAACGATCAGCGTGGTGATGTCGGGAGCCAGCCCGCACCACAGCGAGGCCGCGGTGAAGACGATGAGGCCGATGAGGTAGATGGTGCGCGGGCCGAACCTGTCCCCGAGGCGCCCGGTGATCAGCAGCGGCACCGCGAACGCCAGCAGGTAGGCGCTGTTGACCCAGATGACCCCGTTGATGTCGGTGTCCAGCCCCTTCATGATGGCAGGCATCGCGGTGGAGACGATGGTCGAGTCAAGCAGGATCATGAAGAAGCCGATGACCAGCGCCCACAGGGCACCCCAGGCAAGTTTGTCCTGCTGGGTTTCCGTCACGCGTTGGTTCACATTCACCGCCCGAGCCTACTCCGGGTCGCCAAGGTAATACAGGGTATTGAGCCCCACCTCACACTGCACTGTTTTTTGCGTCTAGGGGAGGTTGACGACGCCGTCGATGCAAGTCACCGAGTGCCCGGCAATCCATACGCCTGCAGCGTCGGATTCCACGTGCAGGATCGCCGAGCGGCCCAGGCGGGTTCCCTGGCGCACGGTGTAGGAGGCCGGGGCCAGCCCGGACCCGGTGAGCCACACGCCGAAGCCGGCATTCAGGGAACCGGTCGCAGGGTCTTCCTGAAGGCCCTCGCCGGGGCAGAAGGCCCGCACCTCGTAGTCGGCCGGCGCGCCGGTGACCACGTTGCGGAAGCGCTGGGCGCCGCGGCGCTCGTCGGCCGCCGATACCGGGCTCAATTCCTCCCGCGCCCCGGCCGGCCGGGCCTCGGGTACATTCGGGTCGTAGGAACGGGCGGGAACGCCGCCGACGGTGTGCGGGGCGATGACCCCGATCTCCAGCCCGGCCAGGGCCGTGTAGTCGGGCTCCAGCGAAAGCACCAGGTCCGCATCGCGCAGCAGCAATCCCGCCCAGTTGGGCCCGTTGGCCACCCACTGGTGCGCCAGCACGTCCTCGCGTGCCAGGCCGAGTCCGCCCAGCGCCCATTCCAGCACGTCGTCCTCGAGCTCGCCGGTGCGGACCATGGGCGGGGCCTTGAACGCCAGGGACTCGGGGTCCTCGGGGTGCTCGCCGGGGACGCGGCGGACCTCGATGAGCCCGGCCCCGCATTCCTGGACCAGCCCGGCGGGGTTCTTGGGCTCCCCTCCGGCCTCCAGCCAGGCGTGCGCCGCACCCAGGGTGGGGTGCCCGGCAAAGGGCAGTTCCGTGGTGGTCGTGAAGATCCGCGCCCGGTAGTCGGCATCCGGATGCGTGGCCGGCAGCAGGAACACCGTCTCGGCGAGGTTGGTCCAATTGGCGAAGCCCAGCATCTGGGCATCGCTGAGTCCCTCGCCGTCAAGCACCACGGCCAGGCCGTTGCCGGTGTAGGGGGAGGATGCGAAGACATCTACTTGCTTGTATGGGCGGGCAATACTCATGCATGAATCGTGTCATATCCGCCGGTGCGGCGTCCCGGATGACGTTGTTTTGTCATCCAACACCGCTCTCGCGTGGGCCTTGCGTCCCTTGTTGGGGTGCCGGTCCGGCTCCGGGCCGTGGCAACGCGGGCAGGGAAAGGGCACCGGTCCCGCGCCACGAAGCCGTGGTGCCGAACCGGTGCCCGCAGGTGTTCCCGCGCTCCGCTACCAGCGATGGGCCACGTCGATCACCAGGCGGCTGGTTCTCCCGTCGGCGGCGGTGAGGACGAAGGTGCGGAACGGAAGCCGGGCGCGGACGCCCAGGCCGAAGGAGGTCTGCCCCTCCAAACTGCCCAGGTAGGCGACTTGGCGGAAGGTGGTGTAGCCGGAAACGTTCTTGGCGTTGGTCCGGTTGGCCGGGTTGTAGGTGGGGGTGCCGGAGCTCGTGTAGGCGGGTGCCTTCACGATGATGCGCAGGTCGGCGGCGCCTGCAAGCGGGACATGCTTGCCCTGGCCCTCGGTGAAGACGGCGTTGACGTAGCGCACGTCGTAGCCCTTGACCTTGCCCTTGAGGTCGATGACCATCCGGTCATAGCAGGTGTGGCGGCCGGTGCGGACGTTGGTGATGGTGGCGGACGAGTATGCGGCGACGGAGTCGGCGAGTGAGCCCCAGGTGATGCCGCAATAGGGGGCGGTGGCCGCCGTGGCGGTCGCCGCAGGGGAAACGGGGGAGATGCCGAGTCCCGCGATGAGTAGTGCACCGGCGATGCCGGCGGTGATCCTGGATTTCATGGTGTGCCTCGCTAAGGGCGGAAAATGCGGGTGGAGGGGGTGGTGAGATCAGCTTGCGCGCCGGGAAACCGCCTCGCAAGGGGGTTTACGCACAATCCATGCCATTGCAACCCAGAGGAGATATGACCGACGTGGTGGGGCGATATCCAGCCGGCACCCAAGGGCGTGTGACAACCTTGTGAGATGCAGATCTTTGCCACCGGAAAATTGGACGACGCCCTGAACGAGGCCGTGCAGAACACGAACGCATTACCCGATGCCATTCGGCCCTGGGTTGTGGTTGCGATCGGGTTACTGTCCGCGATCGTTATCACCGTGGTCCTGTCCTTCATTCTCAAGCGGCTGCTGCGCCGGATCCAGGGACTTCCTCCCGAACGCACCCTGCGACGCGCGCCGTTGCTGTTCACCCTGGCCTTTGCCTTCACCAAGGTCGCGGTGGGAGTGGGCTTTGCCCCGAGCCAATGGGTCACCATCTGGCAGTTCCTGCTCTTGCTGGGGCTGATCAGCTCCATCGCGTGGTTGCTGATCGTCGTGATAGGCGTCTTCGAGGACATCGTCCTGGCCAGGTACCGCGGGGACGACGGGAATCCCCGGCGTCTGGCCAAGATCCAGACGCAAGTCGGATTGCTGCGCAGGGTGGTCACCGCGTTGATCATCACCCTGGCGCTGGCAGGGGCCCTGCTCACGATTCCCGAGGTCAGGGCGCTGGGAGCCGGCCTGCTGGCCTCCGCCGGCCTGATTTCCGTGGTCGCGGCGCTCGCCGTGCAGTCCTCCCTGGCCAACGTCTTTGCGGGGCTGCAGATCGCCTTCACGGACGCGATTCGGGTCAACGACACCGTGGTGGTGGAGACCCAGCGCGGAACCATCGAGGAAATCACGCTGACCTACGTGGTGGTGCTGCTGCTGGACGGGCGACGGATGATCATCCCCTCGACCCACTTCACCACGACCCCGTTTGAGAACTGGTCGCGCCGCAGTACCGAGATCAGCGGCTTCGTTCTACTGGATTTGAACTGGAACGCACCCATCGAGCACCTGCGCACCCGCACCCAGCAATTGCTTGCCTCGACGGATTTATGGGACGGACGCATCGGGGACCTGAACGTGACAGATGCCATCGGAGGAATCCTTAAAGTCACGATTGGTGTCAGCGCAAGGAACCCCGGGGACCTGTACGACCTGCGCAACTACGTCCGCGAGCACCTGATTGCCGAGCTCGGCAAGGACTACCCCGACGCACTGCCCAAGCCAGTGATGCCCGGTGCCGCCCCGGCCTGACCCGCAGCCCCATCATCAGGGGCCGGGGAACAATGCTCAGAGGTACAGCGCGGCGGGCCCATAGTCGGCGCGCGCGCGGGCCGCGGCCGTGCGTTCGCGCAGGACCGCCACCATCTCGTCGGCCTTGGCAATCAGGTCCCTGATCGCCGCGTCGTCCCGGTCAACCCAGCGGGTCAGCGGTTCGGCATGCGTCGGGACGAAGTCCTTGTGCGGCTCCCAGACAAAAAGCGTGCGTTCGGCGCCGAGCACGTATTGCTGCCAGAACACCTGGCGCAGGTAGTTGCGCGGAATCGTCTTGAACGGCTTGTTGGTGGTCTTGATTTCCGCAAGCTCCACCCGGCCTGTCTCGCGGATGCCCAACCCGTCGGGCGTGGCGAGGTGGATGTGGTTCTCCGCCGCGTGGAAGAGCTGGCTGGAGGGAAGGATCCCGAAGTTCTCCTGCACCCACGCGGCGATCACTGGTTCGCGGGACCGACCGTGGTCGGTGTAGGGGTTCCCGCCGAAGCCCGAGCCGTGCAGCTTGTCCCAGGCCGCCGACTGGATGGACTTCGGGGTGGAAAGCTTGGCCACGTCGGTGGCGGTGATGCCCTGCGAACGGGCCCGCAGCCATGCGATCCGGTCCGAGGAATCGGCGACGATCCGTTGCAGGCAGGCGGCGGGGGCGGGTTCAACAGGCGAGGGGATCACCGACCCATTCTTCACAATAAAACCCCGCACCGCGAACCGGCGGCGCGCCGCGTATCGGCGGGCGGGGTCCCGGGCGATGTGCACCGCCCCGCACTGGCAGGGGCAACCGGCCGGACGTAGCATGGGCACCAAGGGCTTCGGCGCACGTTCCGCGCGCCCGGGGCAATCGATACGCAGGCCAACGGCAGGGGAGCAGGAACCATGGAACGCACGTTGGGCGTGAGTACCCGGTTGTGGACCCGGCGGCTGGACGACGCCTCCCTCGCGGAACTGGCCGCCCACGCAGCGGCCCTGGGGTTCGGCGCCATCGAGTTGCCGCTGGAAAACCCCGGCGACTGGGACCCGGCCGCCGCCCGGGAGGTCCTCGCCGGCCACGGGCTGGCCCCGGTGGTGATCGGGGTGATGACCCCGTTGCGCAACCTGGTCTCCGCCCCGGCAGCGGAAATCGCCGCCACCGGGCATTACCTGGCGCAGTGCATCGACGTGGCCGCGGAGCTCGGCGCCGACACCGTGGCCGGGCCGCTCCACGCCTCCACCGGGCGCACCTGGACGATGACCGGGGCCGAGCGCGAGCACGCCTACCTCCAGCTGCGCACCAACCTCGCCCCGTTGGTCGACCGTGCGGTGGCGCGCGGAGTCACCCTGGCCATCGAGCCGCTGAACCGCTACGAAACCAGTTTCATCAACACCGTCGACCAGGCCTTCGACGCCCTCGAACCGCTGCTGGGACCGGGCCTCGGCATGCTCCTTGACACCTACCACCTGAACATCGAGGAAGGGAACATCGCCGCCTCGGTGGCCCGCGCCATGGGCCACATCGCCCATGTGCAGGTCAGCGGCAACAACCGGGGAGCCGTCGGGGCCGACCACTTCGACTTCAACGCCTTCATCCACGCCCTGGACCTGGCCGTCTACACCGGGCCGCTGTGCGTGGAGTCCTTCGCGCCGGGCAGCGCGCACACCTGGCGCCCGCTGGCCAGCAGCCAGGATGCGCTAGCCTCGGACTCCCTCGGATACCTGCGCAACCTTCAGCTTGGCGGGCTGCGCTAGCGCCCTTCGACCGCCTCCGGGTGCGGGAGGAGCCGACCCGGGCCCCGGCGCGGAGCCGGTGCTAGTCCAGGGCCAGCGCGGCGGCGGCCAGCACCTGCTGCACGCTGGGCACCCCGGAGGCCCGGAACACCTCGGTGCCCTCGCGAAGCACCACCAGCGTGGGAGTCGAGACGATGCCGGAGGACTCGGACTCCCCGAGGTTCGAGGGCACGTCGACTTCCCGGAAGCGGGCCTGAGGCAGCAGTTTTTCGGCGTTCCCGAGGACGGAACGGGCACGCACGCAGGGTGCGCAGAAGGCGGAGGTGTAAAGAACGAGTTCCATCACCTGGGTACAACCCACGCCGGGCGAGTTCGATTCCCGTCCATGCCCATGGGGCGGCCCGGTCATTGTGCCCGAGGTCGCCACGGAGGATCATCGTGGCCACCATCAATGGAACAGGGCGAGGACCGATGCGAAGCATAATCCTGGGAGCAGCAGCCGGACTGAGGTGGTCGGCGACGATGCGCATGTACATGGGGAACCTCGTCGGGGACGCCTCGCGCGTCAATCCCCGGAACACCATCGTCGGGATCATGCTTCCCGGGGCCATCACGGGCGCGATGCTGGCGCACAGCGCCGACCTGCGGGCGGGGGACCCCGAACGAAATCTGGACCGGTTCTCGGCCAGCCCGCTGGTCTTCGCAGCTTGCACGCTGCCGCTTCCCGGGCTCATGCGCAAACTTCTTGAAACGGGCGAGGGATCCAACGCCATCGCCACACCCCTGTTTGGCATGGCCGGAGGAATGGTGCTGGCCGGCCGCGGCCCGCTCTGGGGGCGTATAGCGGCGGGCACGATCGTTGCGGGGCACATTCCGCTGCTGGCCGCGATGGGTCCGAAGTTTTTCATGACGTCCCCGCCCACCGGGCGCGACCGCGTGGGGTTCGCCGTGAACACCCTCATCTACGGCGCCTGCATGGCGGCCTTGGCCGCTGCCTGCTCCATACCGTTGCGCCGTGGCCGTCCGGTCCCGGGCGGTCCGGTCCAGCCGATGCCCTAAGCCCCCGCCACGGATCTCCGGCCCTGGCAGGAGATGGGCGTTGAACCCGTCACCATCGGCTCCGATGCCCGGTTGCGTGGTTCTGGAAAGCTCCTGGCGCGACCTGCACAAGTCCGCCACACCGCTGCCCAGGCAGCGGTGTGGCGGGGTGAGTCACCTAGTTTTTCCGGAGCATGTCCCAGTTGGCGGCAAGCTTCGAGTTGCGGCGCCCGTAGCCGAGGTAGATCGCGGCGCCGATGACCATCCACACCGCGAAGACCACCCAGGTGCCCACCCCGAGGTTGAGCATCAGGTAACCGCAGAAGAGGATCGCGAGGATCGGGGTCAGGGGGTAGAGCGGAACCTTGAAGGTGCGCGGCAGCTGAGGCTGCGTCCGGCGCAGGAAGATCACCGCAAGGGAGACCAACGAGAACGCGAAGAGTGTGCCGATGGACGTGGCATCGGCCAGCTGGCCCAGCGGCACCAATCCGGCCACCAGGGCCACCACGCCGCCGGTGATCCAGGTCCCCGCCACCGGGGCCCCGTTGCGCGGGGAGATGCGGCCGAAGACCTTCGGGACCATGCCGTCGCGGCTCATCGCCACCAGGATGCGGGTCTGCCCGTAGAGCACCGTGATCACGATGGAGACGATGGCCAGCACGGCGCCGGCGGCAAAGAGCAGCGCCACCCAGCCCTGGCCGGTGACTTCCTCGAGCAGCTGCACCAGCGCCGCTTCCTTGCCTTCGAACCAGGTCCACTGGCGGGCGCCGATCGCGGCGATGGCCACCAGGATGTACAGGGAGGTGATGATGACCATGGACAGCACGATGGCCCGCGGCAGGTCGCGTTGCGGGTTTTTTGCTTCCTCGCCGGCCGTGGAGGCGGCATCGAAGCCGATGTAGGAGAAGAACAGGCGGGCTGCGGCCGCTGAGACCCCGGCGGTGCCCATCGGCAGCAGCGGGTCGAAGTTCCCGGAGGTGAAGGCGCTGAAGGCGATGACGATGAAGAAGAGCAGCACCGCGATCTTGATGAACACCAGCACGGTGTTGACCATTGCGGATTCCTTGGTGCCGCGCACCAGCAGCACCGTGGCGAACAGAACGATCAGCAGGGCCGGGATGTTGAACACGCCGCCATCGGACCCCGGGGGATTGGTCAGTGCCGCGGGCAGGCCCACGCCCAGCGAACGGGCCATCTCATTCAGGTATTCGCCGGCTCCCACCGCAATCGCCGCGACGGAGACAGCGTACTCGAGCACCAGGCACCACCCGCAGATCCAGGCCAGGCCTTCGCCCATGGTCGCGTAGGTGTAGGTGTAGCTCGACCCGGAAACGGGGACCGCGCCGGCCATTTCCGCGTAGGAGAGCGCCGCGAAGAGTGCGGCGAGCCCGGCGATGGCGAAGGAGATCCACACCGCAGGCCCGGCCATCGGCACCGAGGAGGAGAGCACCACGAAGATGCCGGTGCCCAGGGTGGCGCCGACGCTGATCATGGTCAGGTGCAGCAGCCCGAGCGTGCGGCGCAGCTTGGGTCCGTCGCCGGTTCCGTTGCCTGCCTCGGCGATGAAGGACTCGATGGGCTTGCGGGCTCCCAGTTGCTGGCGAAGCGTCGGACGCGTCGTGCCCGGTGCGATGTTGTGCGTGGTCATGTAGGCAATTTTTGCATTTTTCCAAAGCTGCGGATTTTGCGGCAAGGGGCGGCCGACCGCGCAAAAACCGCGCAATATGCAGGTCAATGAATAGTTATTAGTGTCGGGTGGCGTCTCGCATTGTGGGCAAACTTACCCGAATTCCACCCAAATCCTGTAAATGCACCAGCCCAGGGGGCGCCATTGAGGCATCCGCGGTTCCCCAAGCCTCGCGCAAAACCATTCATCCACCCCTGACGAGTTACCCCGCCGCATAGCGGCGCAGGTGATCAGGCGAAGTACACGCCGATCCGGTTTCCGTCGATCTCCTCGATGCGGATGTCGATGTCGTACACGTCGCGCAACACGTCCCCGGTCATGATCTCCGCCGGGGTCCCCTGGTGCACCAGCACGCCCTCGCGCATCGCCAGAATGGTGTCCGAGTAGCAGGAGGCGAAGTTGATGTCGTGGATGACGATGACCACCGTCTTGCCCAGCTCGTCGGCCAGCCGGCGGATCATGCGCATCATCTCCACCGAGTGCTTCATGTCCAGGTTGTTCAGCGGCTCGTCGAGCAGCAGGTAGTCGGTGTCCTGGGCCAGCACCATGGCGATGTAGGCGCGCTGGCGCTGCCCGCCGGAGAGCTCGTCCAGGAACCTGTCGGCCAGCGGAGTCAGGTCCAACTGCTCCATGGCCTCGAGGATGTGCTTTTCGTCCTGCGCGGTGGGGTGGCCCCCGGAGTGCGGGAAACGGCCGAAGCCCACCAGGTCCCGCACGCGCAGGCGCATGGTGATGTGGTTTTCCTGGCGCAGGATCGCCATCGACTTGGCCAATTGCTTGCTGGGCGTGCGCCCGATGTCCAGGCCGGCGATGGACACCGATCCGTTGTCCATCGGGATCAGCCGCGAAATCAGCGAGAGCAGCGTGGATTTTCCCGCTCCGTTGGGCCCGATGATGGAGGTGACCCCGCCGGCGGGGATGGTGGTGCTCACCGCGTCCACCACGGTGGTCCCGGAATAGGACTTGGTCACCGAATCAATGCAAATCACTTCAGGGAACCCTTCAGGAGCAGGTAGAGGAACAGCAGGCCGCCGGCGAACTCGATGATCACGCTCAGGGCCGTGGCGAAGCCGAAGACGCGCTCCAGCACCAGCTGGCCGCCGATTAGCGTGATGCCACCGAGCAGACAGACGATGGGAATCAGGGCGGCGTGGGAAAACTTGCGCACCACCTGGTAGGCGAGGGAGACCACCAGCAGCCCGAAGAAGGTCACCGGACCCACCAGCGCGGTGGAGACCGCGACCAGGATCGAACAGAGCACCAGCACCAGGGTGACGATGCGCCGGTGGTCCACGCCCAGGTTGACGGCCGTGTCGCGTCCCAGCGCCAGCACGTCGAAGGTCTTGCGAAGCTTCCACACCACCGCGGCGACCAGCACCACGACGACGGCGGAGATTCCCAGCAGCAGCGGCTCGACCTGGTTGAAGGAGGCGAAGAACAGGTCCTGCAGCACGATGTATTCGCTCGGTTCCATCAACCGCTGCAGCAGCGAGGAGAATCCGCGGAAGAGCGTGCCGATGACGATGCCCACCAGCAGCATCAGGTGCAGCGAGCCGGTGCCGCCGGTGAAGAGCCAACGGTAGAGCAGCGCGGAGAAGACAACCATCAGCGCCACCTCGACCCCGAACTTCAGCGACGGGGCGGCGGTGAGCAGCGTGGAGGAGCCCAAGGCGAAGACCAGCCCGGTCTGGATCAGGATGTACAGCGCGTCGAAGCCCATGATCGAGGGGGTCAGGATGCGGTTGGCCGTCACGGTCTGGAACATCAGCGTTGACAGGCCCACCGCGACCGCGACCACCAGCATGGCCCCGACGCGGATGCCCCGGCGGGTCAACGCGTAGGAGAGGTTCCCGCGCAGGTCGATGGTCATGAACGCGGCGATGCAGCCCAGGGTGATGACAGCCAGCACGATGACCAGCGTTCGCGGGGACATGCCTCTGGGGGACAGCGCACCGAGCGTGAAGCCGGTGCGGCCGCGGCGCGGGGATGGATTCGGGCCCCCGGAGGCGGGAGCCGGTGCGGCGGAAAGGGTCTTAGGCATTGCGTTTCCTGGTTCTCAGCAGCAGGGTCAGGAAGATGGTGGCGCCGAGCACGCTCATCACCATGCCCACGGGGACCTCGTAGGGGAAGCGGATGGTGCGGCCGATGATGTCGCACACCAGCACGAAGCCCGCGCCGAAAAGCGCGGTCCAGGGCACTGCCCGGCGCAGGTTGTCGCCGAAGAGCAGTGAGACGATGTTCGGCACGATCAGCCCGAGGAACGGGACGGCGCCCACGGTGGTGACCACCACGGCGGAGATCAGCGAGACCAGCACCATCCCCAGGCGCATGACCGCTTTGTAGTTCATCCCCAGGTTGGTGGTGAAGTCGGCGCCCAGGCCAGCGACGGTAAACCTGTCCGCGGCCAGGTAGCCGGCAAGGGTGAGCGCCGCTACGAGCCACAAGAGCTCGTAGCGGCCGCGCAGCACCCCGGAGAAGTCCCCGATCATCCAGTTGCTCAACGTCTGGAGCAGGTCGTACTTGTAGGCGAAGAAAGTTGTCACGGAGCCGATGACCCCGCCGAGCATGATGCCGACGATGGGCACCAGCAGGGTGTTGCGGGCCGGCAGCCGGCCCAGCACCGCCAGGAAGAGCGCGGTGCCGCCGAGGGCAAACACGCCTGCCACGCCCATCTTCAACATGATGGGGGCGGCGGGCAGCACGACGGTAACCACCAGGATGCCCAAGGTCGCCGATTCCACGGTGCCCACCGTGGAGGGCTCGACGAACCGGTTGCGCACCATCAGCTGCATAATCAGGCCAGCCACCGCCACCGCGGTTCCGGCCAGCACAACGGCCAGGGTGCGCGGCACGCGGGAGATCCACAACAGGTCCCAGGCTTCCGCGTTCCCGGCCAGCAGCTGCGGCAGGGAGACTTCGGAGACCCCGACGAACAAGCTCACGACCGCCAGCAGCAGGACAGCGACGGTGCCCAGAACCAGCCACGCTGTTTCAGAGGGTTTTTTGGAACGCCGAACGGCCACCGCGGGAACTTGCTCCGCGGCGGCCGTTCGGCTCAATACTGGTGCGCTCATGATGTGGAAGGCGTCGTCGAGGCGGTGCCTACAGGGCCGAAGCGACCTCGTCGATCATCTTCGCGGTGTTGTCCAGGCCGTAGCCAATCATGTACCAGGCGTTGGAGTCCAGGCCCACGATCTTGTCGTTCTTGGCGGCGTTGGTCGAGGCGACCAGCTCGTTGTCCAGCACGGCCTTGGCGGCCTCGCCCGAGGTTCCCATGGCCGAATCGCGGTCAATCACGTAAAGGGTGTCGGGGTTGTTGGTCTTCAGGAACTCGAAGGAGATCGA
The DNA here is from genome assembly GCF_039535115.1 of Paeniglutamicibacter sulfureus. NCBI lineage: Bacteria > Bacillati > Actinomycetota > Actinomycetes > Micrococcales > Micrococcaceae > Paeniglutamicibacter > Paeniglutamicibacter sulfureus. The sequence goes on along the minus strand of NZ_BAAAWO010000001.1, from coordinate 1,981,366 downwards.
CTCGCCGTGTGAGCCCTCCGACTTGATGTCGGCAACCGTGGACACGCCCAGGACGTCGTGGATCAGGCCGAAGCGCGAGCCGGCTCCGTAGGCGGTCAGTTCGCCGCCGGAAGTCATGATGATCAGGCCCTTGCCCGCGTTGGCGCTCTTGGCCTTGGTGTCGGCGATCTTGGTGTCGAGCGCCGCGAGCTTCTCATCGACCTTGGTTTCGACGTCGAAGATCGTCCCGATCTTTCCGGCCTGCTCCTTGAAGGAATCCAGCGGCTTGGTGGCGTCCACGGTCAGGTCGACGGTGGGGGCAATCTTGGAAAGTTCCTCGTAGGAGGCGGCGGTGCGGCCGGTGATGATGATCAGGTCCGGGTTGCCGTTGGAGATGGCCTCGAAGTCGGGTTCCTTCATGGAACCGATCTTGGTGACGGCGGCGTCGTTGTACTTGGCCAGCGATTCCGGGTACTTGGTTTCCGGGACACCGTCGGCCTCGAGGCCGAGCGCCGTCATGGAGTCAAGTACGCCCAGGTCGAAGGTGTAAACGGTTTCCGGGTTGACCGGAACTTCCGTGGTGCCCTGTGCATGGGTGATGCTGACGGTCTTGCCGTCGGCGGCCGCGGCATCGGCCTCGGTGGATCCGCCGCAAGCGGTCAGTGCAAGCAGGGATGCGCCGGCGGCGAGCGCGCCGAGAACGACGCGAACAGGGGTCTTCACGATGTTTAACTCCGATGGTGGGGCTGCTGATCGAGGCGCCCGGCAATTAGCGAACTACCTCGTTGCGTAAATGAACTTGGTTGAAACGCTATAGATAAGGCATGCCTATGAGCAAACCGGACAACCGCCATGGGTTGTTGTCGCGGGCCGTCCGGAAGGCAAGGGTTGCCTAATGTCCACCGCGAAGACGGGAAAAATGCGCACTTTTCGGTACCGAAAGTAATCTCCGTCATATTGCGTTATGCGTCTCGAAAGTGACGTGGGCATGGACCGAGTGCCGGGCGCAATGGCGCGCCGGAAGTCGTATTGCTCCGATTCGCGGGATGTGTGGCCGGCGGGCCCGAATGACAGTCCTCGTCAGCGTCCGCGCCGGGCCATGCGCTCCACCAAGGCGTCGGGCGCGATCCGTGCCAAGCCGGCGGCGATCTTGTAGCGCTTTGAGGGGATCGATATCGATTTTCCTGCTTCGCTGTCGCCCAGGGCCCGGCGCACCACGTCCGGTGCGTTCAGCCAGCCCCATGCCGGAATCCTGGACTTGTCGACACCCATGCGGTCGTGGAATTCAGTGCGCACGAAGCCGGGGCACGAGGCGGTGACGGAGATGCCGCGCTCGGCATAGAAGACGTTGGCCCACCTGCTGAAGTTCACCATCATGGCCTTCGCTGCCGAGTAGCTCCCGCGCGGAGTGAAGGCAGCAACCGAGGCAACATTGATGATCCGGCCGCCGCCGCGGGTGCCCATGGCGTCGATCGCCGCATGCATCAGGACCAGCGGCGTCTGGGTGTGGATGCGCAGGTGAGCTAGTTCTTCGCCGAGGTCGTTGTCGGCAAAGTTCCCGCGCAATCCGAACCCTGCGTTGTTGACCAGTAGTGACACGGGGCTTGATTCCAATGCGAGGCGGGCGGCAACCGCCGCAGTCCCCTCGTCCGTCACCAGGTCCGCGGCCAGTACTTCCACGTGAACGGCAAACTGTGCGTGCAGTCGTGCTGCCACCTCATCCAGACGGGCTTTGTCGCGCGCCACGATGACCAGGTCGTGGCCTTGCGCGGCGAGCTGCGTGCAGAACTCGGCACCGAGTCCCGCCGTAGCCCCGGTGACCAAGGCCGTGCCCCGGCTGCGATGAGGATTCCTGGGTTCCGGCGGCGATATTTCATTCATAAAGTGAGCCTAGTCACCAAAGGTTGGGTTGACGTGCGAAATGACGGGAAATTGTCCCCCTGCGTCGTGACCCGTTATGACCAATTAGGGCCGAGTCGTGTTGCGTATTAGGTTTTAGTGAGGTTAGCCTTACTCGGCGGGCCATTGTGAATTGGCTCATCACCGGACCTGCCAATCAAGCTCTGACTCCCTCGTTTTCACCGCTGAATCGCAAAGGATTCCACACTCACATGAAGTTCACTCGACGCGCCGGCCTCATCGCCGCAGCCACAACCGCCCTTGCCTTGACCCTCAGTGCCTGCGGCGGGTCCGCCGACAGCGCCCCGGCGAGCAGCACCGCTGCTGCAAGCGACGCATTCCCGGTCAGCATCAAGCACATCTACGGCACCACCGAAATCACCGAGAAGCCCGAACGCGTGGCCACGGTTTCCTGGGTCAATGCCGATGCGGTGCTGGCATTGGGTGTTGTTCCGGTGGCAATGGCCGAGGACACCTGGGGCAACAACAAGCAGGGCTCGACCGACTGGAAGGATGCCAAGCTCGCCGAGCTCGGCGCCTCCATCGGAAGCGAGAAGGCGCCTGTGCAGTACTCGGAGGCCGACGGCGTGAACTTCACGGCCCTGGCCGAGGCGCAGCCCGACCTGATTGTGGCCGGCTACTCGGGTCTGACGAAGGACGAGTACGAGAAGCTTTCGAAGATCGCGCCGGTCATCGGTCCGGTTGCACCGAACTACACCGCCGGCTGGCAGGACGTGACCACCGCAGTTGGCCAGGCCCTGGGCAAGGACGCCGAGGCCAAGGACGTCATCACCGGCGTCGAGGGCAAGATCACCGCGGCCGCCGAGGCGAACCCGGTCTTCAAGGACACCACGTTCATCGCCGGAAACCTGGAACCTTCCGACAACACCATCAGCCTCTACGCCACGGGGGATTCCCGCCCGCGATTCCTGACCGCACTGGGCATGACCCAGGCCGAGATCGTCGACGAGAACGTCAAGGACGGCGAGTTCTTCCTGCCGTGGGCCGCCGAGCGCGCCAACGAGCTCGAGGCCGATCTGTTCTTCACCTGGGCCGACGAGGCCACGGGCACCGACGCCATCGTCAAGAACAAGCTCTTCTCCCAGATCCCCGCCGTGGACAAGGGCGGACTGGTGGCCGCGGCCAACGACATGGAGGTGCTCGCCATCTCGGCAGCATCCCCGCTGTCGGTGCCATACGCCATCGACAAGGTCGTCCCGGTGTTCGCCGCGGGCGCCCAGGCAGCCGCAGGCAAGTAGCCTGCACACCCCCCACCCACGCACCGGCACCGAACAGGCGGGAACCCACACTCAATGTCAGGAAGCTTCGGACTCCTTGAGGTAGTGCAATTGCGCTGCCACCGAGATCTCGGCCGCCCGGCGCACCAGGGGATCCACGTCCGCGTAGACCGCCTCGGTGACCTGGGCGATGGTGGGCTCCTGGCCGGAACGGCTCCGGATCTGCGCCAGCGCGGCGCGGATCTGGGCCAGTCGTTCGTGCCGGTGCGCGCGGTACTCGCGCACGATCCCGTGCAGCGACTCCAGCACCGGGCCGTGCGCGGGCAGCACCAACGCATCGGGTCCCGCCTCCAGCTTGTCCAGCGAGGACAGGTAGTCGCCCAGCGTGCCGTCGGGAGCATCGAGGACGGTGGTGCCGCGGCCCAGGATGGTGTCGCCGGTGAGCATCGAGCCGTTGGCCCCGTCGTCGGGCAACAGGAAGCACAGAGAGTCGGAGGTGTGTCCCGGGGTTTCCAGGACCCGCAGCCGCAGGCCGGCCGCATGGATTTCCTCCCCGTCCAAAAGCACCTCGCCCCCGCGGCAATGCTCGGGCAGGGCGGCGCGCACGGGAGCGCCGGTGAGCCGGTGCAGCGTGTCGATGCCCTCGGTGTGGTCAGGGTGCCGGTGCGTGATGAGGATCAGTTCGACGGATTCGGCGGCCAGCGCCGCCAGGTGCCCGGCGTCGTCGGGACCCGGGTCCACGATCACCGCGTGTTCGGATCCCTCCGCGCGCAACACATAGGAATTGGTGCCTTCCAGCGACATGGGGCCGGGATTCGGCGCCAGGCGGAAGGCTGCCTGGCCGGAGGCCACGGTGGGTTGCTGCATGCTCATGGCCCCCAGTCTAGGGCCACCGCGCTTCGCCCCGTCCGAGCTCTGGCGGCAAAGCGATGAGTGCATCCGTTGACACCGCGAACCCCTCGGCAGCTTCCACCCGGACCGGGCGCGGGGAATCGCCCCTGCGCGCCCCGGCGATCGGCCTGGGGTTGCTGGCGGTCCTGGTGCTGGCTGTCTTCCTCTCCCTGCTCATCGGCGCACGCCCCCTCGCCCCCTCCACCGTCTTCGATGCCCTGGCCAACCTGGATCCCGCCAACGGGGACCACGCGGTCATCGCCTCGCGCATCCCGCGCACCGTCGCCGGGCTGCTGATCGGCGCCGCACTGGGGCTGGCCGGGGCCGGGATGCAGGGCATCACCCGCAACCCGCTGGCCGACCCCGGCATCCTGGGCGTCAACGCCGGTGCCGCGCTGGCAGTGGTGCTGGGCATCCACTTCTTCGCCGTGTCCACATTGCACGGCTACATTCTTTTCGCGTTCGTCGGTGCCGCGGGTGCCTCGCTGTTGGTGTACCTGGTGGCCTCGCTGGGTCGCGACGGCGCCACGGGGCTGAAGCTCGCCCTGGCCGGTGCGGCCATGGCGGCCGGCCTCGGATCCTTGACCAACGCCGTGCTGATGGTCGGCCAGGAGGCCCTGGACCGCTTCAGGTTCTGGCAGGTCGGCACGCTCGGTGCCAGGGAAGTGCCCGAGATGCTGTCGGTCGCGCCGTTCCTGGCGCTCGGCGCCGTCGCGGTGCTGACCGGTGCCAGGCTGTTCAATGCGCTGGCCCTGGGCGACGACTCCGCGGTGGGGCTCGGGTTCCGCGTGGGCCGCGGCCGCGCCCTTTCCGCCGCGGGGGTGGTGCTGCTGTGCGGCGCCGCCACCGCACTGGCCGGGCCCATAGGCTTCGTCGGGCTGATCGTGCCCCATGCCGTCCGCGTGCTGGCCGGCGGGGACTACCGCTGGCTGCTGCCGCTGTCCATGATTGCCGGCCCGGTGCTGTTGCTGCTTGCCGACGTGGTGGGCCGGGTCATCGCCCCGCCGGCGGAAATCCAGGTCGGGGTCATGACAGCGGTGCTGGGTGCGCCGCTCTTCCTCTGGTTGCTGCGCCGCGGAAAGAAGGTCACGCTGTGAGTCGCCAGATGATCGCCGGAACCGGCCGCACCGCCGGCCCCGCGCCTGCGCCGGACCCCGCGGTGGAACCCGACGAGGTTGCGCCCGCAGCTGCCGTTCCCGCTCCCGCGCCCGTCTCCGGAGCGATCCCGAAGCCCCGGCGAGGGCCCCGCTTCCCGCCGGAAACCGGTGGTGTGCGCCGGCCGCGCGGCAAGCGCCGCCCGGGACCGATGGCACGCGTGAACCTGCTGGCCTCGGCCGGCATCTTGGTGGCCGTCGTGCTGAACCTGGTGGCAGGGCGCCACCCCTTCGCCGTGGCCGAGCTGTTGTCCGCACTGTCCGGGGAACGGGTCCCCGGGGTCTCGTTCATGCTCTGGGAGGACCGGTTGCCACAGGCAGCCGTCGGGATCCTGGCCGGGGCCGCGTTTGGCGCCTCCGGAGCCATCTTCCAGCGCATGTTGCGGAACCCGCTGGCCAGTCCCGATGTCATCGGTGTCGGCTACGGGGCGTCCGCCGCCGCGGTGGCGGGGATGTTGTTCTTCGGCGCCCAGGGAATCGGGCTTTCGCTCATTGCCTGTGCCGGCGCCTTGGCCGTCGCCCTGCTGATCTACGCCATCGCCGACTCCGGCAAGCACACCGGGGCGCGGCTGATCCTGGCAGGGATCGCGGTGGCCGCGATGCTGCAGGGAATCATCCAGTACCTGCTCACCCGCACCGACGTGCGCACGGCGGGCGACGCACTGCGCTGGCTGACCGGCTCGCTGTCGGCCAGCACCTGGGAGCGGGCGGGAATGCTGGCCGCCGCGCTGGCGATCCTGTTGCCGCTGCTGGTGCCCGCCGCCGCGAAGCTGCGGATCCTTGAATTGGGCGACGACACCGCCGCCGGGCTGGGACTTCACGTGCGGGGCACCCGGCTGGGGCTGATCCTGCTCGGGGTCGGACTCACGGCGGTGGCCACCGCCGTGACCGGCCCGCTGGCCTTCGTCTCCTTCCTGGCCGGGCCGCTGGCCCTGCGCCTGTGCAAAGGTCGCAGCCACCTGGGGTCCGCCGCGCTCGTGGGAGCGCTGCTGGTCACGGCCGCCACGTTCATCGCCACCAATATCCTGCACGACATACAATTGCCAGTCGGCGTCGTCACCGGCGCACTGGGAGCACCATTCCTGATCTGGGTCTTGGTGCGCGCCAACAAGGAAGGAAGCTGAGAGCACGCATGGCACTTCTCGAAGCACAGGACCTCACACTCGCCTACGATTCGGTGAGCATCGTCGACGAGCTCTCGTTGGAGCTGCCCAAGGGCGAGGTGACGATCATCGTGGGCGCCAACGGCTGCGGAAAATCCACGCTGCTGCGCGGGCTCTCCCGGCTGCTGAAGCCCGCCGGGGGACAGGTGCTGCTGGACGGGGAGGACATCCACTCCCGCCCGGCCCGCGAGGTTGCCAAGATGCTGGGGCTGCTGCCCCAAACCCCCACGGCACCCGACGGGATCACGGTGCGCGAGCTGATCGGCCGCGGCCGCTACCCGCACCAGGGCTGGTTCAAGCGCTTCTCCGCCCAGGACGAGGCGGCGGTGGACCGCGCCATGAACCTCACCGGCACCACGGACCTGGCCGAACGCCCCATCGACGAGCTCTCCGGCGGGCAGCGCCAGCGCGTCTGGATCGCCATGGCCCTGGCCCAGGAAACCGAGCTGCTGCTGCTTGACGAGCCGACCACCTACCTGGACGTGGCGCACCAGCTGGAGGTGCTCGATGTCATCTCCGAGCTCAACCGTTCCCGCGGCACCACCGTGGTGATCGTGCTGCACGACCTGAACCTGGCCGCCCGCTACGCCGACCACCTGGTGGCGCTGAAGCACGGCAAGATCGTCGCTGCCGGGCACCCGGCGGCGGTGGTCACCGAGGACATGGTCAAGAACGTCTTCGGCATGCCGTGCCGGGTCATCCCGGACCCGGTGGCCGGAACCCCGCTGGTGCTGCCGATCGGCCGGCACCGGGTGCTGCGCGCCGAGTCGGTGCTGGCCTCCAAGGGCATCTACCGCACGCAGAATCCCGATGCCGGGCTCGAGGCGGGTTCCGTGGCCTCCGTTCCCGCACTTGACCCGTCACCGGCAACCGGCATCGACGATCCGGCAGGGTCGGGGACCGAGGCATCTCAGGCGGCACGCGCCGACGGGCTGCAGCGCGCCGAGGAAATCAGCGAAATGCTGGCCTTCTCCACCCGGGTCCTGGCCACCCACGAGCTCAGCGACAACTACCGCCGGATCACCCTCTCCGGCGCCGACCTTGCGCACTTCGGTGCCGGGGACGTCCCGCTGGATCTGCGCATCAAGCTCATGATCCCGCCGACGCCCCAGCCGGGTGCCGCGGCCCCGGAAACGGCCGGCCACTTCGATTCCCTGCGCCCGGGTGCCTGGCTCAACGCCGAGGACGCCGGCGGCTGGTACCGCCGCTGGCTGGCGCTGCCGGCCGAAACGCGGGGCGACATGCGCACCTACACCGTGCGGGCGCTTCGCGCCGCGGGGCATCGGGACAACCGCGGGGAGCATGCGGAAATCGACATCGACTTCGTGCTGCACCTGCGCACCGAGGGCGGCAAGCTGGTCGGCGGACCCGCCACCGTGTGGGCCGCCCAGGCTCAGGTCGGCGACGGCATGCTCCTGCTGGGCCCCAACGCGGGGTTGTGCGACGAAAACTACGGCGGCATAGAATTCCGCCGCGGGGCAGCCAAGCGCATTCTGCTGGCAGGGGACGAGACCGCGGCCCCGGCCATCTGCTCCATCCTCGAGGCGCTGCCGGCCGGCGTCACCGGACATGCGCTGATCGAGGTCCCCGATACCGGCGACATCCAGGGATCCTCGACCCGTTCGGGCGTGTCCGTGCAGTGGCTGCCGCGCGGATCCCACCCGCACGGCGAGCTGCTGGCCGCCGCGGTGCGCGACATCGTGGCGATTCCCGCCGCGGGTGCCGTGATGACCGGGGCCGACCCCGAGGACGTCGACGTGGACGAGCAGATCCTGTGGGAGACCGCCACGGTTTCCACCCAGCCGTTCTATGCCTGGCTGGCCGGGGAGGCGGGCGTGATCAAGGAGATGCGCCGCTACCTGGTGCGCGATGCCGGCATGGACCGCAAGCAGGTGGCCTTCATGGGCTACTGGCGCCGCGGCAAGTCCGAGGGCTAGCCGCGGCGTCGGGTCCCGGTTCCTAACGCCCTGGGGTGCCGGAGAGCTTCTCCAGGATCCGGGCGAGCTCCGCGCGTTCCTGGGCATCGAGGCGACCGAAATACTCCTCGGTGTGCAGGCGCCTTGCTGCCCGCACGCGCTCGCTCAGTCCCATCCCTTCCTCGGTCAGGCTCACCAGCGTGGCACGGCGGTCCAGCGGGTCCGGGCGCCGGATCACCAGCTGCTTGGCCTCCAACTGGTCGATGACCTCGGTGGCCGAACGCGGGGCGATGCGCAGGCGCTCGGCGATCTCCTTCAGCCGCATGCCCGCCCCGGAGGCAGGGTCGGAGGAATTGCCGTGCTGGGCCAGGGACCGCATGGCGCGGGACTGGTGCGGGGTCAGCTCGAACGGGGCCAGCCTGGCCGACCAGGTCTGGCGCAGTGAGCGCCAGGCGCGGTGGAAAAGCTCGGACAGGTCCCCGGGAGGTGCGGAATTGCTGCTGAATGGCATGCCCCCAGACTACAACAAATTTGACCTGTAACCACATAGTGAGGTAACCTCAACGATGACGGGGTGCCAATCACGCACCCCCACGACCACCACGAAAGGTGGTGCACATGTCGGAATCGAGACCCTCTTCCGGCGCGGCCCGTTCGGGCCCCTCCGCCAACAAGCAGCATGGCTCGTCCGACCCCGGCCGCGGGGGAGGACCCGGCGGCCCCGTCGCCCGCCTGAACCCGGCCGACCTCAAGCAGGTCAGGCTCCATCCGGTGAAGCCCTCCCGGATCGCCGCCCTGTTCGCCCCGCACAAGCTCGCCATCGCCATCGTGGTGCTGCTGATCTCGGCGGCCTCGGTCATTGGGCTGGCCCAGCCGTTCCTGATCCGCGCCATCATCGACGACGCGCTGCCGCAGCAAAACACCGTGCTGCTCGCCTGGCTTGCCGGCGGGCTGGTGGCCGTCGCCGCGGCGACCGCGGCCATCGGCGTGGTGCAGACCTGGATGGCCACCAAGATGGGCCAGAAGGTCATGCACACCCTGAGGACCAGGCTCTTCACGCACCTGCAGGCCCAGTCGCTGGGATTCTTCACCCGCACCCGCGGCGGGGAGGTGCAGTCGCGGCTGGCCAACGACATTGCCGGAATGCAGTCGGTCGTCACCTCCACTGCCACCTCGGTGGCCTCCAACCTGACCACGGCGGTGGCCACCGCCATCGCGATGGCGGCTCTCTCCTGGCGGATGAGCCTGCTCTCGCTCATCGTGCTGCCCCCGGCCATCTGGCTTTCGCGCAAGGTGGCGCTGATGCGACGGGACATCACCACCGCGCGCCAGCAGGAACTGGCGGGCATGTACACGCAGATCGAGGAGGGGCTCTCGGTCTCCGGCATCCGGCTGGCCAAGACCCTGGGCACCACTGGGCGCGACGTGGCCCGCTTCTCCGCTTCCTCGCACCGCCTGGTCGACTTGGAGCTGCGCAGCCAGCTTGCCGGTCGCTGGCGCATGGCCACCATGGGCATCGTCTTCGCGGCGATTCCCGCGCTCATCTACCTTGCGGCCGGATTCCCTGCGACCAGTGGAGGGATGACCATCGGCACGCTGGTCGCGTTCACGGCGCTTCAGGGCGCGATTTTCAGGCCCATCATGGGGCTGCTGAACGTCGGGGTCCAGTGGGTCACCGCGATGGCGCTGTTCAGCCGCATCTTCGAATACCTGGACATGGACCCGGAGCTCAAGGCGCCGAAAAACCCCGCGCGGGTCGATCCGGACCAGGCGGCAGGGCGGGTGCGCTTCGAGGGCGTCGGCTTTGCCTACGGGGACGGACCCGCGGTACTGCGCGGGATCGATCTGGAATTGGCCCCCGGCACCGCCACCGCGATCGTCGGACCCACCGGTTCGGGCAAATCCACGCTCGGTGCCCTGCTGCCACGGCTGCATGACCCCGGCAGCGGGAGGATCACCATCGACGGCGTCGACGTGCGCGAGATGGCCCCGGAGACGCTGGCGCGCATCGTGGGCGTGGTCTCCCAGGAGACCTACCTCATCCATGCCTCGATCCGCGAGAACCTGTTGTTGGCCGACCCGGACGCCGACGACGCGACACTGTGGAAGGCGCTGGCCGGCGCGCAGATCGCCGACCTCGTTGCCGGGTTGCCGGAGGGCCTTGGCACGCTGGTCGGCGCGCGCGGCCACCGCTTCTCCGGTGGCGAGCAGCAGCGCCTGGCCATCGCCCGCACCATCCTGCGCAATCCGCGGGTATTGGTGCTCGACGAGGCCACCAGCGCGCTGGACAACAACACCGAGGCGCTGGTGCAGGAGGCCCTTGACCGGCTGGCCGCCGGGCGCACCACGCTGATGATCGCCCACCGCCTCTCGACCGTGGAGAACGCCGACCAGCTGGCGGTGCTCGATGCCGGGGAGATCACCGAGCGCGGACGTCCGGCGGAATTGCGGGCATCGGGCGGCGCCTTTGCCCGGCTGCTGGCCGCGTCGGCCGCCTCGGCCACGTCGGCTGAGGCCGAGACAAGGGTGGCCGGCGCGAGCGTCTAGGAAGCGCGGGCAGGCGACAGGATTAAGCGCCGATGGCGTGGAGCGCGGCAATCAATGCGCGTTCCACGCCATCGGCGTTGGTGCTTGGGCGAGGGGGGCGGCTAGACGGCGTCCAGGTCCGTTTCCAGCAGTGCCACCAGGGAATCCAATGCCTCGTCGGCGCCGTCGCCGGTGGCGCGCAGCACCACTTCGTCGCCCTTGGCCGCGCCCAGGGTCATCAGCGAGAGGATGCTCGAGGCGTCCATGGCCTCGTCCTCCGGAGCGTCCTTGGCCGCGATGGTGACCTCGATGTCGAGGGCTCCGGCGGCCTCGGCGAAGAGGGCTGCGGGGCGGGCATGCAGGCCGGAGGCGCTGGCGATGGTGGCAAGACGTTCGGACATGTTGGGGGTTCTCCTGTTTTTCGAGGGGGGTGTGAAGCGGGCGGGGCAGGAATAATCCTACGGTGCGGCAGGGGAGCGGGTTACAGGCCCAGCTCGGTGAGCTCCGGCAATTGTTCGCGCACCGCGGCGCGTGCGGCCTCGGCGCTCGGGGCGGCCAGGGCCAGCTGCGCCAATTCGCCGGCGCGCTGAAGGGTGACGGTCTTGAGCACCGCGGCAACCGAGGCCAGCGACCTGGGGGACATTGACAGGGTCGAGACGCCCAGGCCGATGAGCACCACTGCCAGCGCCGGGTCCGCCGCTGCCTCGCCGCAGACGCCGACGGGCTTGTTGTTGCCCTCGGCCCGGGAGCCGGCGACGGTCACATCGATTAGCCGAAGCACCGCCGGCTGCCACGGGTTGTTCAGTGCGGCGAGCGGGCCCAGCTGCCGGTCCGCTGCCATGGTGTATTGCGTCAGGTCGTTGGTGCCCAGGGAGGCGAAGGAGACCTTGGAAAGAATGGCCTCGGCGCTGAGCGCGGCCGAGGGAACCTCGACCATCACCCCGGGGGTTGCCAGCCCCGCGTCGGCGCACATGGCGGCGAAGTCGGCTGCCTCGGAAGGCGTGGAAACCATCGGTGCCATGACCCACACCTCGGCGCCGGAAGCGGCAGCCGCGGTGGCGACGGCGGAGAGCTGGCGGGCCAGCACGCCCGGGGACGTGGTGTCGGTGCGGTAGCCGCGAACACCCAGTGCGGGGTTGGGCTCCGAAGCGTCGGTGAGGAACGGCAGCGGCTTGTCGGCCCCGGCGTCCAGCGTGCGCACCACGACCTTCTTGCCCACGAACGCGTCGAAGACGGCCTTGTACTCGGCGACCTGTTCCTCGATGGAGGGCTCGGTGTCGCGGCCCAGGAAGCAGAATTCGGTGCGCAGCAGGCCCACGCCCTGGGCGCCGGCAGCAGCTGCCTTCACGGCGTCCTTGCCACCGCCGACATTCGCCAGCAACGGGACCAGGTGCCCATCGGCCATCACGCCGTTGCCGTCGAAGACCGAGAGCAGCGCAGCGTTCTTCAGCCATGTGGCGACCGCCTGGCGTTCGGTATCGCCGGGTTCGGTGGAAATCGTTCCGGCGGCACCGTCGACGAAGACCTCGGTTCCCGTTTCCAGGGCATCGAGTCCCGGGGCTGCAACCACCGCGGTCAGGCCCAAGTCCCGGGCGATGATGGCGGTGTGCGACTGCGGTCCTCCGCCGGTGGTCAGCAGGGCGATGACCTTCGCCGGGTCCAGGGTGGCGGTGTCGGCGGGGGCCAGGTCCTCGGCGACGAGGATGAAGGGGGTTGCGGAGTCCGGGATGCCCGGGGCGGGCACCCCGCGCAATTCGGCGACGATGCGGGCGCGCACGTCCAGCACGTCGGTGGCGCGTTCGGCCATGTAGCCGCCGAGGGTGATGAGCATCTGGGCGACGGTTTCGCCGGATTCCCAGATGCTGCGTTCGGCGGAAAGCCCGCCGTTGATCATCTTGTTGGCACCCTTGAGCAGCATCGAGTCGGTGGCCATCAAGGCGGTGGCCTCGAGCACGGCCTTGGCCTCGGGGCTGGCGCCGGTTGCGCGGGCGCGCAATTCAGCCTGGACGCGGACGGCGGCTTCCTTGAGCGCTGCGACTGCCTGTTCCGCGGACATCGAGCCGTTCAGCTTTTCCCCTGCAGGCGGTTCGGTCAGCGCCGGGGGCATATGCCTGATGGCTCCGATGACGCGTCCGGGCGTGACGCCCACTCCTGAGAAGTTCAGCACTTATGTTCCTCGATCCGCTGGGATGCTCTTGGTTGCTTGGGGTGGCGATTGCGAGATGTAGCCGGGAATCACGCCTGGACTCGAGCATAATCCCGGTGTGTGATCCTCTTCATATAGCAATGTTATAGGTGCTAGGGTAGCAGTCATGAGTTTAGACTTCCAGCTTCCGCCAAGGGAAAGGCTGCTTCAGGCCGCCGTCGAACTTTTGGCGAATTCGGACGGGGCTCCTGTCTCGACCCGGAAAATCACCGAGCTGGCGGGGGTCACGGCGCCGACGCTGTACCACCACTTCGGGGACAAGGAAGGACTGTTCGACGCGGTTGTTGCCGTGGGTTTCGACCAATACGTCGCCAGTGAAACGGGCCTTGTCGCCACCGGAAAACCCCTCGACGACGTGCGGCGCATGTGGGACCAGCACGTGCGCTTCGGCATGGAGCAGCCGCATATGTACCTGGTGATGTTCGGCAACGTGCGCCCCGGAAACCGGTCCAACCGGCTGGCCGAGGCCGAGGCCTTGCTGCGGGACAAGCTGGATCGGGCAGCGGAGGCGGGCCACCTTAATGTGGCCCCAGCGGACGCGGTGCGCAGCATCCTGGCGGCGAACATCGGGGTCACCTTGATGCTCATCGCCGAGCCGGCCGCCGAGCGGAACTTCGAGCTCTCCGACATGACCCGCGATGCAGTGATCACTGCGGTGTCCTCGGAGGCCGGCATCACCGACTCCGCTTCCCCGGTGGAGACCTCCTCGGTCGTCGTGGCGGCCATTGCGTTGAACGCTGCCCTGGAGTCCTCCAACCCACAGCAACTGTCCAACACCGAAATGAAGATGTTCCTCGAGTGGCTGCACCGCATTTCCAAGACGTCGTAACCGTCCAGAATTGTCCGCCTATTACCTGCGACGCCGCAGGACAAACGATTAGGAAAAATCATGGCAACACCAACTGAGGCCGCCCCCCGGGCCGGCCTGCGGGTCAGGGTGCAGAAGTTCGGCACCTTCCTTTCGGGGATGATCATGCCCAACATCGGGGCGTTCATCGCCTGGGGTTTGATCACCGCGCTGTTCATTCCCGACGGGTTCTTCCCCAACGAGCAACTTGGCTCGCTGGTGGGCCCGATGATCACCTACCTCTTGCCGCTGCTGATCGGCTACACCGGCGGCAAGATGATCCACGGGGTGCGCGGCGGCGTCATCGGCGCGATCGCGACCATGGGCGTCATCGTCGGCGCCGACATCCCGATGTTCATCGGCGCGATGATCATGGGTCCGCTCTCCGCACTCGTCATGAAGAAGCTCGACGGCGTGTGGGAGGGACGGGTCAAGCCCGGCTTCGAGATGCTCATCGACAACTTCTCCTCCGGCATCGTCGGGGCGATCATGGCGATCTTCGGCATGCTGCTGATCAATCCGCTGGTCATTGCCTTCTCCAACGGCGCCGGCGCCGTCGTGCAGTTCCTGGTCAACAACGGCCTGCTGCCGCTGACCAGCATCTTCATCGAACCGGCCAAGGTCCTGTTCCTGAACAACGCCATCAACCACGGCATCCTCACCCCGCTGGGGACCGAGCAGGCCCTCGAGCAGGGCAAGTCCCTGCTCTTCCTGCTCGAGGCCAACCCCGGCCCGGGCTTCGGCATCCTGTTGGCGTACTCGATCTTCGGCAAGGGGCTGGCCAAGGCCTCGGCCCCCGGCGCCGCACTGATCCAGTTTGTCGGCGGCATCCACGAGATCTACTTCCCGTACATCCTCATGAAGCCCATCATGATCCTCGCCGCGATCGGCGGCGGCATGAGCGGGATCTTCATGCTGGTGCTCACCGGCGGCGGACTGCGTGCCCCGGCGGCCCCGGGCAGCATCTTTGCCGTCTTCGCGATGACGGCGTCCGACAGCTACCTGGGCGTCACCCTCGCGGTGGTGGCCGCCACCGTCGTCTCGTTCCTGATCGGTTCCTTCCTGCTGAAGATCTCCAAGGCCCCCGAGGGCGACGGACTCGGCGAGGCCGCAGCCAAGATGGAAGCCATGAAGGGCAAGAAGAGCTCGGTTGGTTTCGCGTTTGCCGGCGAGACGGGCAACGGTCCGGTCCGCAGCGTTGTCTTCGCCTGCGACGCCGGCATGGGATCGAGCGCCATGGGCGCCTCGGTGCTGCGCAACATGTTCAAGAAGGAGGGGCTGGCCGAGGTAAAGGTCACCAACTCCGCCATCTCAAACCTTTCCGACACCTACGACATCGTGGTGACCCATCAGGACCTGGCCGCCCGTGCAGCACCCGTGACGGCCAGCGCCGTGCACGTCTCGGTGGACAACTTCATGAACAGCCCTCGCTACGAGGAGATCCTCGAACTCGTCAAGTCCCGCAACGCGGAGCCCCAGGACGCCGTGAGCGTGGGTGCGCCGGCGGCAACCGAGGGTGCGCAAGCCGGCGAGGCACCGGCGGCCACCGCCCGGCACACGGCGAAACCGGCTGCTACCGAGCAGGACGCCCCGGCCCCGGCACGTCCCGAGGTCCTGGCGAGTGAAAGCATCATCTTGTCCGGCAGCGCCGCAACGCGCGACACGGCCATCGACGAGGCCGGCGCGCTTTTGCTGGCCCGCGGGGCGGTGAACCAGGAATATGTGGCTTCGATGCACACCCGCGAGGCCACCGTGTCCACCTACATGGGCAACTTCCTGGCCATCCCGCACGGCACGAACGAGGCCAAGGGAAACATCGCCAGCTCCGCGGTGTCCATCATCCGCTACCCGGAGGGCATCGACTGGAACGGCAAGGAGGTCAAGTTCGTGGTCGGCATCGCCGGGGTGAACAACGAGCACCTGGCGATCCTGGCCTCGATCGCCCGGGTCTTCACCGACAAGGCACAGGTGGCGCGGCTGGAAGCTGCCACCACGCGTGAGGAAATCCTCGATATCTTCGGAAAGGTCAACGCATCGTGAAGGTAGTACATTTTGGGGCCGGGAACATCGGCCGCGGATTCGTCGGACTGCTGCTGCACCAGGCAGGCTACGAGATCGTGTTTGCCGATGTGGCAGACGCGCTGATCACCGCGCTGGATGCGGCCGAGAGCTATGACGTGCACGAGGTGGGGCAGGAACCGCAGGTGCGCCGGGTCGACAACTTCCGCGCGCTGAACTCCTCCACCCAAACCGGTCGGGTCATCGCGGAGATAGCGACGGCGGACATGGTCACCACCGCCGTGGGGCCGCACATCCTGAAGTTCGTGGCACCGCTGGTTTCCGCCGGAATCGCCAAGCGCGACGGCGCACTGGCTCCACTGCAGGTGATGGCATGCGAGAACGCCATCAACGCCACCGACATCCTTGAAGCCGCGGTGCTGGCTGACGGCGCCTCCGACGCGCCGGCCGTGGGAGCCAAGGCCATCTTCGCGAACACCGCGGTGGATCGCATCGTCCCGAACCAGGCACCAGGCCAGGGCCTGGACGTCACGGTGGAAACCTTCTTCGAGTGGGTCATCGACAAGACCCCGTTCGGGGACGCTGTTCCGCAGATCGCCGGGGCGACGTTTGTGGAGGACCTGGGCCCGTACATCGAACGCAAGCTGTTCACGGTCAACACGGGTCACGCTTCGACGGCATACCTGGGGCATGCCGCGGGGTTGGAGAAGATCTCCGAGGCCATGGCCGACCCGCGGGTCTTTGCCAAGGTTGCCGCGGTGCTGGCCGAAACCAAGTCGCTGTTGGTGTCCAAGCACGGCTTTGCCGAGGCCGACCAAGAGGCCTACGTGCAGAAGATCCTGGCCAGGTTCTCCAACGAGTACCTGCCGGACACCGTGGTGCGCGTGGGCCGGGCGCCGCTGCGCAAGCTCAGCCGGCACGAGCGGTTCATCGGCCCGGCCGCCGAGCTGGCTGAAAACGGCATCAAGCCGGTGGCGTTGCTCGAGGCGATGGGTGCTGCGCTGCGGTTCAACGACCCGGAAGACACCGAGGCCGCCGAAATGGCCGGCATCCTCGCAGCGAATTCCAGTGAAGAGGCCACCGCGAAGATCACCGGCCTTGGAGCCGACCACCCGCTCTTCGGAGCGGTGGAATTACTGGTAAAGGACGTCCAAGCCGGCTAACACCGGGCTTTCGGTCCGTGAACTGGTCGAGGCGTGAAGTAGGGTGCAGGGGTTCTTCCGCAGATGGTGCGGTAGAACCCCTGCACCCTATTGTTTTGTGGAGTCGGGGGGTCCTGTGCGCTGGCAGGTCCCGGATTCCTAGAAGAGAGCGGCCTGGTTCTGCGGCCAGTAGGTGTTGCGACGCGGTAGCTGTTCGGGGTCGAGGTGCTTGGGCAATACGACGTGCGGGATGCCGTTGTGGATGACTAGTTCGAGCAGTCCGTTGTCGGCCATGTGGTGGTGGCTTGTGCAGCCGGGGGTGAATTTGTGGACGCTGGTGTGCCCGCCTTGGGCAAAACCGTCGATGTGGCACATTTCCAGGTGTTCGGGCGGGACGGTGCAGCCGGGGTAGAAGCATCCGCCGTCGCGGGCCAGCACGGCCCGTCTGACGTGGTCCGGGGCGAAGCGCATTTCCTGGCCGACGTCGAGGATTTCTCCTTGGCCGCCCAGGACCAGTGGAATCGTCCCGTCGGTGGCGAGGCGTCTTCGGACTTCGCTGATCGGGATTTCGAGTCCGTGGGCGCTCCAGCCGTTGCCCGTGGCAAGGCCGAGGAGGGTGTCGAGGCGGCAGTGGATGATCAGTTGGGCGGTGGGCAGCCCGGTGGCTCCCTTGCCCGGCGGTTTGCTGGGGGCGCGCATGAGGTTGAGCAGGGTCTGCAGGTGGCGTTGGGGAGGGGTCAGCCCGTCGGTGCCGTCGACGGTGGCGTTGAACGAGTCGATGAGTCCGGGTGCTGGATTGTCCAAGGTGTCGGTCCCGGTGGCTTCGGGGTGAGTGAACCAGTCCGGGCCGTCCGTGGTGTCGTTTGCACCGGATCCGTTGGTCCCGTTGCCGTCCCCGTTGGCATCGTTGATGTTGGTGCTGGGGTTCATGCCGGTGGCGGCCGCGGCCATCGCCTCGCGGTTCCCGGCAAGCGTGCGGGGGTTGTCTGAGGCAGCGAAATGGGAGAGGAAGACCTCGGCGTCGGTGTTCAGCATGCACACGGACATCCAGGTGTAGTGGCGGGTGCGTTTGGTGATGAAGATGCCGGTTTTCGCCCGGATGTCCTCCGGGGACGGTTCGGGGGTGGAAGTGTTGTCGAGTTCGTCGGCCAGGGAAGTGAACAGCCTATTGGTGGCGAGCGGAATGCCGGCAGCGACGGATTCGGCGACTTGTTCCTCGAGACGCGCGGCAAGGTCCGGGCTCTGGGTGTGAGATGCAATGGAGGGGGCGAGTTTGTCCAGCTTGCGTGCCGCAGCCGTGGCGGCGCCCAGCCGGGCTTTTCCGGCGTGGACCTGCTCGGCGAGCTTGGGGTAGCGGGGACCGCGGGTGTTGCCGTGGATGTCGACGTGGGGAAGAAGTGCATTGGCGGCGTGGAGCCGGTCGCGGGCGGCGAAGTGACTCAGGCCCAGGTCTCCCTGCAGGAACGCGGCAGTGTCCTTGAAGGGCATCAGCCCGGTCGGGACTGTAGCAGGGTCCGCGGGAAGTTCCCTCTCACCGCGGATGAATGCCGCAGGGTCCCGCGCAATCTCGCGGGCCTGATCGAGGTTCGGTGCAGGCAGGTCCTGGACGAGGGTGCGTTGGGCGGTGTGTGCGGCCCGGATCTGGGCGAGTTCGACCTGCCGATGGGTGCGCTCGATCGTGTGGGCGAACAATGCGGCCTGCGTGGGGGAGGTGATCTCCGCGGTGAGTTCGGCGGCGACTTCGTCGGTGCATTGGGCCAGGGCGTTGAGCAGGCGCAGCTTCCCGGCCGGTGACACTGGGTGTCCCGGATCGCCACCGTCCCCGGTGAGTGCCTCGATGAGCTGCTGCGTTTCCATGCCTCCCAGTGTGGAGCCCACGGGTAGGTGCGCGGCAAGAGAGGCGCAGGAAATGTGGATAACCGGGGCATGCTGTGGCCGTGATGGAACTCGGCGGACCAGCCCAAGGCACTTGGTGGGCAGGCGCCGGGCAATTGCCTGAGTTTCTGTTTGTCCGGGGTTACCTTCGTCTTGGAAGGCCATCAACTCGCCCGACGTGGCAGAATTGCCGCATGGACCCGAACCAAAAACTCGTTGAAGCGGCCATCGAACAACTAATGACCAGGTGGCCGGGGGCGCGGGATTCGGTTGCAGCCGCGGCCATCGTGCTGGACGACGGGCAAATCCTGACCAGCGTCAGTTTCGACAACTTCAATGCTGCGGCAACATTGTGCGCCGAAACCGGGGCGGTGGCACAGGCCTACACGCTGGGAAAGAAAGTTGTGGCTTCGGCCTGCGTCACCGGCGGAACCGAGGACGGAACTTTCCAGGTGCTGGCGCCGTGCGGCATCTGCCAGGAGCGACTTGCCGTGTGGGGACCCGAGGTCCTGGCCGCCGTTCCGGGATCGGCAGGTGGCGCCGAGTGGGAAATGCGCTCGTTGCGTGAACTGAATCCGTACTACTGGGCCACGTCCTTTACCGCGCAGGGCCAGTGGCCCTCAACGGCCGAACACGGCGAATAAGTCTGTTACCTCGGTCCCCGCAGGCGGCGCGGCGGCGCTCCTCGAGGTCACCAGAGTTCGCGCTCAACCGCCGCCGAGCGGATCTTTGAGAGCATCGCGCTGAATTGATCCTGCTCGTCTGCCGATAGCGAGTCGAAGAGCGTTTCCCGCACGAATGACACGTGCCCCGGAGCGGCGCTGCGGATGGTGTCCCAGCCGGCGTCGGTCATTTTGATGTCCTGGCCGCGGCCATCGCTGCTCGAAGCGCACCGCTCGATCAGGCCCTTGGCCTCCATGCGGCGCAGCAGGTGCGACACCCGTGAGCGATCCCATTCCAGGGCCGCTGCCAGATCGCCGGGACGCAAGGCCTCGGGAGCTGCCTGCGATACGGCGGCAAGAACTGAGTACTCGCCGCTGGACATGGCTGAATCGCGGGCCAGCTGGCGATCCATGGCCCGGGGGTAGCCCCAGAGGAACTCGCGGAACTCCAGCCATAGCTGTTGTTCGTCTTCGTTGAGCCAACGGGGCTCGGGCATGGTGTGCCTCACACTTCGGAAAAATTAGTTGACACGTCAATCGTCTCGCGGCAGGATGGAAATATCAAGTTTTAGTTGATGTGTCAGCAAATAGTCGACGCGTCTCGCCCAGTCCAAGGAGATCAAGCATGACCAAGATTGCCATCGTCACCGGTTCAACCCGTCCCGGCCGCAACAACGCCGGCGTTGCACAGTGGGTACTGGAACAGGCCCAACTGCGAGGCGACGCCGACTACGAGCTCGTCGACATCGCGGATTTCAACCTGGCGCTCCTGGATGAAGCCTACCCGGCTGCGTACCAGAACTACCAGAACGATGCCACCAAGGCCTGGGCCGCAAAGATCGCCGAATTCGACGGCTACGTCTTCGTCACTCCCGAATACAACCACTCGGTTGCCCCTGCCCTGGCCAACGCGCTGTCCTACCTGAACGCCGAGTTCGCCAACAAGGCAGCCGGCATCGTCTCCTACGGCTCCGCCTTCGGCGTGCGCGCCGTTGAGCACCTGCGCGGCATCCTGTCCGAGCTTCAGGTTGCCCACGTGCAGAAGACCGGCATGTTCTCGCTCTTCACCGACTTCGAGAACTTCTCGGTGTTCAAGCCGACCGAGCAGCAGGCCGCCTCGCTGGCTCCGGTCCTGGACCAGCTGGTGCCGTGGACCGTTGCGTTGAAGTCGGTCCGCGACTCCGCCATGGTCTCCGCCTAAGGCCTGAATACCTAAGCCTCGAATGGCGGGTCCCGCGCACCATGGGGGGCGGGACCCGGCCTTCGATCCTCCGTCCGGACCCATCCTTGCCGCAGGTGCTGACAAGCACGTGTGCGCGGTCCGACGGCAACACGGCCTGCCCGGGATCTTTCCCTCCCGGGCAGGCCGACTTCTTTTTCCGAGATGGTGCATCCATGCACACGAAACTAGGGTTGGGTTATGAGCGAAGACAAGCACAGCACCGCCGGTGCATATGTGACGGGCGCGGAATTCACGCGCGACACCAACTACATCCAGGACCGGATCGTCGCCGATCCCGACGGGGTGCGCGCCTCCGGAGGGCCGACCGCGGGCAGTATTGGCAATGTACACGCCGGTGTGGCCGAAGGCGCTGACCTGTGGCCCGTGGAGGCCGGGCGCTACCGGCTGGTGGCGGCACGTGCCTGCCCCTGGGCCAACCGCGCCATCATCGTCCGTCGCCTGTTGGGCCTGGAGGACGCGATCTCGCTGGGCACCCCCGGACCGGTGCACGATGTGCGCTCCTGGACCTTCGACCTCGATGAGGG